>JAFUYM010000046.1 GCA_017470525.1 Bacteroidaceae bacterium | reverse complement strand
TCATATTAGAGTTTTGCTTGTTTTCTTTTTGCAACACTAAGATAAGTGAAAATTCTGACATGGCAAAATCCTGGGCAACTTTTTGTTGCTCAGGAACTTATAAATAAAGTTAAATTATAGTGTTGCGGAATTAAGGTATACAAAATAATTTGGCTTGAATACACTTCAGTATAATCAAGCCAAATCAAAAGTTGTATTCAAGCCAAATCTTTTTGTATAGTCAGGCTAAAGAGGTAAGAGATTGTGGAAGGGATGGAGTGGAGGCTGCGGAGGGAAGGGGGTGAAGGATGCGGAAGGAGAATGGCGGAAGGAGTGGAAAAGATGGAGTGAGACAATCAAACAAAAGTCAACGTCGCACGTCGATAGTTGTAGGAAAGCCAGTAACTTTGTTTCAACGAGTCCGACAAGAAGGAGCGGGCTATCAATTCTTTGGCCAACGGGTACACGGCTGCAAAGAAATCCAGTTCCCTTTTCACCAATCTTGCAGACAAGCCAATACGCCGCCCAAACTCCTCAAAGTCATTTCTGCTTACGGTTTTTGCATCGGTCAACTGCATCCCTTCCTTAAACAACCCTTTATCAAGGGCGAATATGCGTGGCATACTCAGATGCAGGCTGGTGTTGATGAGGTCGTATGCAGGAGCGAGATGATATTCGCCATCGCCTCGGTTGATGAGTGAGAAATTCTTCAGGTGCGCGTCATCGTTGAGGGTAAGATAGTTGAAGACAACAATGCGGAAGAACTTCAGAATTTCAACAGGAGCCGCCTTGACGTACTTGCGGATGATGTCAGCGCATTCCTCATAACTCAGATTACTATACTTGAAATCGCTGCCACCATTAGCATTGGTTAATCCAGAGAGCGAGGCAAAATCCTCTTGGCTATACTTTTGTCCATTGGACCCGACATCGAACCGACGACAAAGATAGGCGGCTTCTCCGTCCTTGAAGAAACAGATGGCATTGGCCGCTGTTTCTATGTGATAGACCTGTGATGCCAGTTGCATGGTCAGATGCTCATTGGCAGGACAATACTTGCGGTCGAGCAGGGCGTATGATGTTGGAGCAGGTTTCAGAATGTATGTTCCACGTTCACCCTCGGCTGGCTTTACCAGTTGATTGTCTGCATTGACCACTATGCTCGCCTTTGGTTGTACACCTGATAAAGATATGCGTCCAACATTCTTCAGATAGTCTTCGTTGTCAGCACCGTCGTTATTCGGGCTGTCAAAATCGAGGATATGTGAAACCACCTTCCCGTCAAACAATTGTTTCCGGGCTGCAGGAGAATATGTGTCAAAGCCCTCCTGCAAGGTGGATGGGCAAACTTTAATCTCTATCATACTTACATTGGTTTTACGGTTACGGCTCCAATGGTGTCGTGCTGGGCAGTTGCCACCATAATACCAAAATCATCGTTTTCATCAATATGATGCAACATGGATTGCACCTGACGATTGGAGCCTTCAGACAACATATTATAGAAATAAGGAAAGAGATGGTTGGAACGGTAAGGCTCTTTTCTTACGGGCATAGCCAAACAGACTGGTTCGCCTTGATAATTCCCATCATAGGTAAACACATATTCTCTGGCATCAGTTTCTTGAAGTATGCCAGCCTCTCTGTCGTGGATGAATACCTTACATTGCCTCATAATCCAACTGTTTGATGTTGATATCCATTTGCAGACCCAACGTGTCAATGATTGTCAGCAGGGTTGCCAACTGTGGATTACCCTCTCCGCGTTCAATTGCCACAACGGTGTTTACAGCCACACTTGCCAAATCAGCCAACGTCTGTTGATTGATACCCAACTTCTTTCGCCTTTTTTTGATGGCATTTCCTATTTCTTGCTGTGTCATAATCTCATTATATTGCGATTTCGCTACAAAGATAAGCAAATCTTTTCAATCGAACTAAAAATTCGCAACAAAATGCGATTTTTGATGGCTTTAGTTCTAAAATGAGTAAAGAAGTTTTGTTTTTCTCTCACTTAATCGTACCTTTGACTCCGTCGAAGGTGCGTTCGCACCAATCATTGCCTATTTTCTTTTTTGCGTTCGACAATAAAAATGAAAAAAGAGTTTTTATTTTTGTATTGTCCTCACTTATTCGTACCGTTGGCTCCGCCGAAGGTACTCACGCTCGACAATAAAAACGAAAAAAAATGTTTTTCGTTTTGTATTGTGCTCACTTAATCGTACCTTTGCAGCCGAAACGAAAAAAGGAATAGTGCAAACATTTATGGAATTCAAGAAGAACATTGTTATCACTGGCGGTGCTGGTTTCATTGGCAGCCATGTGGTGCGCTTGTTTGTAAACAAGTACCCAGAGTACAAAATCATCAACCTCGACAAGTTGACATACGCGGGCAACCTCGCCAACCTAAAGGACATCGAGGACAAGCCTAACTACAAGTTTGTCAAGATGGACATCTGCGATTTTGATGGCTTCTATCAGTTGATGCAGGACGAACACATCGACGGCATCATCCATCTGGCTGCCGAAAGCCACGTGGATAGGAGCATCAAGGATCCGTTCACCTTTGCTCGCACGAACGTGATGGGCACTCTCTCGTTGCTGCAAGCCGCCAAACTCTATTGGGAGAGCCTGCCCGAAGGGTATGAGGGCAAGCGTTTTTACCATATCTCGACGGACGAGGTGTATGGAGCGCTGAAACTCACTTGCCCCGAGGGGGTGGAAAGTCCGTTCACCACGACGGCATCCAGTTGTGAGCATCATGCTGCCTACGGTGAGGATTTCTTCTTGGAGACGACGAAGTACAATCCACACTCTCCTTACAGCGCATCGAAGGCAAGCAGCGACCACTTTGTGAGGGCTTACCACGACACGTATGGCATGCCGACTATCGTGACGAACTGCTCGAACAATTATGGGCCTTATCAGTTCCCTGAGAAGTTGATTCCGCTGTTTATCAACAACATCCGTCACCGCAAGCCGCTGCCTGTGTATGGCAAGGGTGAGAATGTGCGTGACTGGCTGTATGTGGTGGATCATGCCCGTGCCATCGACACGATTTTCCACAATGGAAAAATCGCCGAGACCTATAACATCGGTGGTTTCAACGAGTGGAAGAACATCGACATCATCAAGGTGGTCATCAAGACGGTTGACCGCCTGCTGGGTCGCCCTGAGGGTGCCGACCTCGACCTCATCACTTACGTGACCGACCGCCTCGGACATGATGCCCGCTATGCCATCGACTCCCGCAAGTTGCAGAAGGAACTGGGTTGGGAGCCAAGCCTCCAGTTTGAGGAGGGTATTGAGAAGACCGTGAAATGGTATCTCGAGAACGAGGCGTGGATGGACAACATCACCAGCGGAGAGTATGAGAAATACTACGACGACATGTATAAAAACCGATGAACACCGAAGAACGAGTCCAAAAAGCAGTTGCTTACTTCAAACAAGGCTATAATTGTTCCCAGTCCGTGGTGTTGGCTTTTGCCGACTACTACGGACTGGACGAGTCTTTTGCCGCCCATATCTCCGCCTCTTTCGGTGGCGGCATCGGTCGCATGAGAGAGACGTGTGGCACGGCATGTGGCATGTTCATGCTGGCAGGACTTGAGGTGAAGGGTGACTATCCCGACCAGGAACTGAAAAAACGGAACTATGAGGTGGTGCAGCGGTTGGCTGCCGACTTCAAGGCTGAAACGGGTTCCCTCCTCTGCAAGGAACTCCTCGGGCTGAACAAGAAACGTGCTGACGGCACCATTCCCGAAATCAAGATTGTAGCCACGCCCGAAGCCCGCACTGACGAATATTACAAGAAGCGCCCCTGCATCCGCATGGTGGAAACAGCGGTGCGCATTTACTGCGATTATCTAATGCACAATTGACAATTCATCATTGCAAGAAGAGTTCGTGATGCTTCGTGTTCTCAACATATCCGAAGGTACTTCTGTTGATGGTCCTGGTCTCCGCACCGCCATCTATTTTGCCGGTTGCACCCATCATTGTGAAGGTTGCCAGAACCCACAATCATGGAATCCCGACGGGGGTGCTGAGATGACGGAAGATGAACTGCTCCGCATCATTGCCTACAACGATTTTCCTGTCACCTTTTCGGGTGGCGACCCTTTCTTTCAGGCAGAAGCCGTGGCTCACCTCGCCCAACGCATCAAAGAGGAGCAGCACCGCAACATCTGGTGCTACACGGGTTACCGATGGGAGCAACTCATTCAGATGCCCCGTTTTCTTCCTCTTCTCCAACAGATAGATGTGCTGGTCGATGCTCCTTTCATCCTTGCCCAACGCAACATCCAACTGCGATTCCGAGGCAGTGAGAACCAACGCATCATTGACGTGCCAGCCTCCCTTTCGAGGGGGAAGATGGTGGAGATAACGGCACAGTACATGATGTAGGAAACGGAGAAAAAGGAACCACGGAATAATACAGGAACTACAGAGTTCGCAAGTTCTTAGAACAACGAATTTTGCGAATGGGACGAATCTTTTTTTCATGTCGCGAGGCGACGACGAATAAAAACGAATTGGAGCCTTGGACGGCTTCGCCATACGGCGTACAAACCAGCAGGGTATAGCCACTTCGCCTCGCGACGATATTGGCTACGTCGATCTAAAGGTTCGTTTTTATTCGTCACCGCTTGCGGTATGGCAAGAAAAAATTAGTCTCATTCGTAAAATTCGTTGTTCTAAAAAAACCTGCAGAAGTTAAAATCTGTGTAGCAAACCTTTAGTTCGGCGTAACCAAATCTGTAGTTTTAACTCAAATCACTGTATCACTTTACTTCCCAAATGTCGTTAGTTTCGAGCAGTTCGGCAAAGTTGTGATACTTCTTCTGTGCTTTCACCTCCTCGATTTGGGCGGTTACGCAGTCGTCGTAGGTGGGAGCATCTACATCGCGGATGACACCGAGTGCCACGGGGAAGCCGTCGCCATTGCCCATGAGGGCGAGTTTGAGTTGGAGGGTGTTGTCCTCGCAGTGTGCGTCGTGGATGAGGATGTCCTTCTCTGTGATGCCGTTCTCGCCAATCTTCACCACCTTCAAGCCGAAGCCTTCTTGCATGAGACCATACTCACGGTTCTCGCCGAAGATGAGGGGCTTGCCATGCTCCACGTAGATGGCGTTCTTGGCACGTCCTTCCTTGCTATAGACAGCATCGTGGGTGCCGTTGTTGAAGATGACGCAGTTCTGCAGAATCTCGCACACGGCAGCACCTTTGTGGTTGTAGGCAGCCTTGAGGATTTCCACGGTGCCGGGTGCATCGGTAGCGACGGCACGTGCAAAGAAGTGTCCACGAGCGCCGAAGCAGAGTTCGGCAGGACGGAACGGGTCTTCCACCGTTCCGTAAGGACTGGACTTCGAGACGAAGCCACGGGGAGAGGTGGGTGAGTACTGACCCTTGGTCAAACCGTAGATGCGGTTGTTGAGCAGTATCATGTTGAGGTTGATGTTGCGACGGTTCGCATGGATGAAGTGGTTACCGCCGATGGCAAGACCATCACCGTCGCCACTCACCTGCCACACGGTCAGGTCGGGGTTTGCCACCTTGCAACCAGTAGCGATGGCAGCAGCACGACCATGAATGGTGTTCATGCCATAGGTTGCCATATAGTGCGGCAGACGCGATGAACAACCAATACCGCTAATCACGGCTGTATTCCAAGGTTCCACACCAATCTCTGCCATTGCTTTGTGGAGGGAGGCAAGGAAGAAGTGGTCGCCACAGCCAGGACACCAACGTGGCTGACCTTTTTTATAATCTTGTACTTTGAATTCCATATACTTAAATTATTTTGACTTTGATATTTTTTGAACAACGAATTTTTCTAATTTTACGAATCGGTTTTTTGGAATGTCGTGGACGACAACGAATAAAAACGAATGTAAGATGTTAGGTAAGAATGGGAAGCCTTTCTGCGACTAAACGGGATTCACCGAAGTTGATGAGGAGGGCTAATTTCATTCCAGCGACCTTTGCGTAGTTAAGTGCTTGAGCACGATATGCATCTTCAAGTTCTTTCACCGCTTTCAGTTCTACGATGATTTTATCATAACAGATAAAATCTGGAACGAATGTTGCTGAAAGAGTGTTACTACCTCTATAAACAGCATGAATCTCTACTTCGCGCTGGAAAGGTATGCCTTTCTCTTGAAACTCAATCGCCAAAGCCTCTTGATACACTTTTTCTGTAAATCCCCTGCCAAGGGCATTATGCACAGCCATTGCAGCCCCGATAATCTCGTAGGTTTCTTGAGGATATATCAAGTCTCTTCGTTGAGTTTCCATTGCCATTCGATTCTATTCGTCGCCGCTTGCGGCATTTACACTCAGATTCGTATCATTCGATAAATTCGTTGTTACTATCAAAACTACTTGTTGATTATCTCATTAAATGCTGCTACGAGTTCGCTGACCACGAAGGGTTGTCCCTTCACCTGATTGAACTGTTCGGGGGTGAAGTTGTCCACTTTCATGCGGAGCCAAGCAGCGAGTTGACCCATGTTTTGTTCGGCAACGACGACTTTCTTGTACTTGCCCAGCACTTCGGCTGTGTTCTTGGGCAGTGGGTTGATGTACTTGAAGTGAGCCAGTGCCACCTTCTTGCCTTGGGCACGGAGTTCGTCCATGGCGGCGTGGAGGTGTCCGTAAGTGCCACCGAAGCCTACGATGAGGAGGTCGGCATCGTCCTTGTCGCCCAGCACTTCGAGGTCGGGCACTTGGATTTTGTCGATTTTCTCCTTGCGGAGACGTGTCATGAGGTCGTGGTTCTCAGGGTCGGTGGAGATGGCACCCGTCTTGTTGTCCTTCTCCAAGCCACCAAGGATGTGCTGGAAGCCTTCACGACCAGGCACTGCCCAGTAGCGTACGCCTGTTTCAGGATTGCGGAGATAAGGTGCCCATGAGCCTTTCAGTTCTTCTGGCACGTAAGGTGGGTTGATGGCTGGATAGTCAGCGAGGTTAGGCAGTTTGAAGGCAGCCGAACCGTTGGCTACGTAAGCATCGGTCATGAGGATGACAGGAGTCATGTGCTCCAACGCCATCTTGGCAGCAGCGTAGGCTGCATCGAAGCAGTCGGTGGGCGATGTGGCTGCAATCACAGGCATCGGGCTTTCACCGTTTCTGCCGAAGAGGGCTTGCAAGAGGTCGGTCTGCTCTGACTTCGTAGGAAGACCTGTGGCAGGACCGCCACGCTGCACGTCGAGCACCACGAGTGGTAACTCCATGATGACTGCCAAGTTCATGGCTTCGCTCTTCAAGCAGATGCCAGGACCCGAAGTGGAAGTGACACCCAAAGCACCTGCAAACGAAGCACCGACAGCCGAGGCGCAACCTGCGATTTCGTCTTCGCACTGCACGGTGGTGACACCGAGAGACTTGTGCTTGGAGAGTTCGTGTAGCACGTCGGTGGCAGGGGTGATGGGGTAAGAACCGAGGTAGAGTTTCAAGCCCGCCTTCTCGGCAGCGGCAATGAAACCGTAGGCTGTGGCTTTGTTACCCGTGATGTCCATATAGCGTCCGGGCACCTTGTTCTTCGTCTCGATGCGATAGACGTTAGCCACACTGCTGTGGGTGTTGTGTCCGTAGTCGTAACCCGCCTGAATCACCTTGATGTTGGCTTCTGCCACACCGGGCTTCTTGGCAAATTTCTCCTTGAGGAAGTTGAACGCGATGTTGAGGTCGCGGTCGAAGAGCCAGCAGACGAGTCCGAGGGCGAACATGTTGCGGCATTTCAGCATGGCTTTCACGTCCATGCCGCTGTCTGCCAAGCAGTCCTTCACCATTGTGGTGATGGGGCAAGCAATCACACGGTCGGGGTCGATGCCCATCTCGCCCAGATAGTCGTCGGTGGCAAATGCCGCCTTCTTCAGGTCGGCAGCCTGAAACGAGTCGGTGTCGATGATGATGGAGGCTCCTGGCTTCGCGTACTTATATTGTGTTTTGAGTGCTGCGGCATTCATTGCCACCAGCACGTCGCACTTGTCGCCTGGAGTATAGACCATCTCCGCACCGATGTGTACCTGAAAACCGCTCACGCCCGTCAACGAACCTTGCGGGGCACGGATGTCGGCTGGATAGTCTGGGAAAGTACTGATACTGTTACCCACGGTGGCTGACACCGTGGAGAAGATGTTTCCGGCGAGTTGCATGCCGTCGCCAGAATCACCTGAAAAACGAACCGCCACTTCGGCGAGTTCCTTCACTTCCAATTTTTCTGCCATAAATTTATTTTTTAACAATCATTTTTATTCTTTAATATTTTGTTTTGCTCCTACGACACATTCTGTGTCTTGGACAAACGATAATTACCGATAATTGACGATAATTTGTTCCGATAATTTTTTAGTTTAGCACATAGAGGTGAAGATTATCTTTTGACAGCAACACATAGTGCTTCTCTTCATCATCATAAACATACCGTTCTGCATGAAAGTGGTCTTCACCATAGTTGACCAATATTCCATATCGCAATTTTGTGATGCGCAGGTAGTTGAAAAGTTGAGCACGGTGCTCGGGCGTAACCTTGCTGACGGACTTAAATTCTACAATCATCTCTTGACTATAAAAATCTGCCACATAAGTCTTCTTCATTTGTTTGCCCTTATAGTAGGTATAAAGCACTTTCTCGCGAATGTATGGGATGCCTCGCTCTTCCAACTCTATTGCCATCGCCTCTTGGTAGAGTGGCTCTTCCATGCCGAACCCTAACTCGTTGTACACCTCCATCGCAGCACCCACAAGTTCGTACATCCGCATATACTCTTCTTTTGTCATCATCCTTTTTATATAAAAATTATCGGAACAAATTATCGTCAATTATCGGTAATTATCGTTTGTCCAAGGCACAGAATGTGCCGATGGAGTCACATTTTATTAGCGAAAACCGCAAATTGCTGACACTTTGCGACTGCAAAGTTACACTTTCTTTTCATTCTGACCAAATTGCAGCATAAGTATTTGACCACAGACCCGTCAATAAGGAATGCTACCACCTGTTTTTTCCTCGGAGATGACGAGTGAGAGAGCAAGGAGATGACGAGTGAGAGAGCAAGGAGATGACGGATGAGGGAGCAAGGAGATGACGGGTGAGGGAGCAAGGAGATGACGGGTGAGGGAGCAAGGAGATGACGAGTGACAGGACAGGGAGATGACGGGTGACAGGGCAGGGAGATGACGGGTGAGAGGGCGAGGAGACAACGGGTGAGAGGGTGGGGAGACGACGGGCATGAGGTTGAGGAGATGACGAGCGAGAGAAGGAGGAAGATACGGGTGAGCGTTGTTTGCCTATACGAAAGGCTGACAATGGAGTTTTTGTAGTGCATCGTCGAACGAACATCTAAAAAATAGCATAAACGTCCACAAAAATGACTTTATCGTCCAATTGTTTTTGTCTTTCACATTATTTTCCTACCTTTGCAACATCATCGCAGACATTTTATAACTAATTCAAAACCTATATTCAATGAAAAGACTTATTGCTTTGACGATGGCTGCAACCGTGGCTGTCAGCATGGTAGCCCAAGACAAGAATGGTGGCTACCCCATCACTCAAGTGCCTTTCACGAAGGTTAAAGTTGCTCAGAACACCTTCTGGGGACAGCGTCTCCAAGCCAGTCAGGACGTGACGATTCCACTCGCTTTCTCAAAGAGTGAGGAGACTGGACGTTACACCAACTTCAGCAATGCTGCCGAGCACCTGAAAGACCCATCGAAAGTGTTTGAAATCAAACGGGGCACTTACTCTTTTGACGACACCGACCCTTACAAGACCATCGAAGGTGCCAGTTATCTGTTGCAGACCTACCCCAATGCCAAGTTCAAGGGTGGTCGTCTCGACAAGTATGTGGATAGCGTGATTGCCGTGATTGCCTCGGGTCAGGAGCCAGACGGTTATCTTTACACCTCCCGTACCCAGAATCCAGAGCGTCCGCATGAGTGGGCTGGAAGCAAGCGTTGGGAGCGTGTGGAAGACCTCAGCCATGAGTTCTACAACCTCGGACACCTTTGCGAGGCTGCTGTGGCTCACTATTATGCCACAGGCAAGAAAAACTTCCTCAACGTAGCCATTAAGTATGCTGACTGCGTGTGCCGCGAAGTGGGCAACAAGCCAGGTCAGGCAAGCGTGGTGCCCGGTCACCAGATTGCAGAGATGGGTTTGGCAAAACTCTACATCGCTACAGGCGACAAGAAATATCTTGACCAAGCCAAGTTCTTCCTTGACAAGCGCGGCAAGAAAGACCCTGCATGGAAACAGACACGCGGCGGACTCTACGATGCCGATGGTTACTTCCACTCTTTGAGCGACTACAGCCAGAGCCACGCACCCGTGCTGGAGCAGGATGAGGCTGTCGGTCACGCCGTTCGTGCGGGTTACATGTATGCAGGTATGGCAGATGTGGCAGCCCTCACAGGCGACAAGAGTTACATTGATGCCATCGACCGCATTTGGGACAACATTGTTGGCAAGAAGTTCTACATCACAGGTGGTGTAGGTGCCACAGCCAGCGGTGAGGCATTTGGTGCCAACTACGAATTGCCCAACATGAGCGCTTACTGCGAGACTTGTGCTGCGATTGCCCAGGTCTATCTCAACTACCGCCTCTTCCTCCTGCATGGCGACAGCAAATACTATGATGCCCTTGAGCGCAGCCTTTACAATGGTGTCATTTCGGGCATTTCCATCGACGGTGGCAGTTTCTTCTATCCTAACCCACTTCAAAGCATGGGTCAGCACCAGCGTCAGGCTTGGTTCGGCTGTGCTTGCTGCCCATCCAATGCAGCGCGTTTCATTCCTTCCTTGCCACAATATATCTATGCGGTGAAGGACAACGGTCTCTATATCAACCTCTTCAACTCCAACACCGTGAATGTGAAGGTGGGCAAGACTGCCGTCACTCTCTCCCAGCAGACCAACTATCCTTGGGATGGCGATGTGGCACTGAAGATTGACAATGGTGCTGGCAAATATGCACTGAACATCCGCATCCCAGGATGGGTGAAGGGTGAAGTGGTGCCCAGCAACCTCTACACCTATGCTGATGGCAAGCGTCTTGGCTACACTATCAAGGTGAACGGTCAGGAAGTGAAGAGTGAACTTCAGCAGGGTTACTTCGTGATTGACCGCCAGTGGAAGAAGGGCGACAAGGTGGAAATCCACTTCGACATGGAACCCCGTGTGGTTCGTGCTAACGGACAGGTGGCTGCCGACAAGGGACGTGTTTCTGTAGAGCGTGGTCCTATTGTGTATTGCGCAGAGTGGCCTGACAACCAGTGCGATGTGCTCTCCGTACTCATCAATCAGGAGCCTCAGTTCACCCTTGGCAACAAGGAAATCATGAACACCAACGTGCAGACCCTCACGACAGATGCCCAGACCCTTAACTTCGACAAGCAGGGCAAACTGCAGACCAAAGAAGAGCGTCTCGTGCTCATCCCTTACTACGCATGGGCACACCGTGGTCCTGGCAAGATGACTGTTTGGATTCCACAAGACCTCAATGCGACCACTCCAGCCCTCCCTGCTTCCATTGCTTCAGAGAGCAAGATTAGCGCCAGCAAACGTGGACTCCCAGCCCTTTCAGCCATCAACGACCGTCTCGTGCCTGCTGACGGCACCGACCGTTCTGTTCCTTACACTCACTGGTGGCCAGCCAAGAACTCCACCGAGTGGCTTGCTTACGAATTTAAGCAGCCAAAAACCATCAGCACTTCCACCGTCTATTGGTTCGACGATGGTCCTTGGGGCGGTTGCCGTGTGCCAGATGCATGGAAACTCTACTACAAGACCGACGCTGGCGAGTGGGCAGAGGTGAAGAATCCTACCGAATACAGCACCGTGAAGGGTGCCGCCAACATCGTGAACTTCGACCCCGTGAAGACCACTGCCGTGAAACTGGAAATCGTACAAGGCGACTACAGTGCAGGCGTCTTTGAATGGAGCGTCAAGTAAAAACGATTAAGTATCGTTTTTGCTTGACGCTGGGATGGAAGTAGTTTTGCGCGAGGCAAGGAACGAAGCCGAAGCGGAAAACGAACGAACATCGGTGGAAGTCAAGTAAAAACGATAAAGTATCGTCTATAAAAGCGTACCCCTCGGGTACGGCATGGTGTACCCGAGGGGTACGGTGTGTCGTAGTCGAGGGGTACACTTATGTGGAGAAGCAAAGAAGCGTGAGTTCGGTATTTCGGTATAAGGTATTCGCTGAAGGTGAAAAACATTTGACTTCACATTTTCTTATACTGAACTCACGTTAACAAAAGCAAATTGACAGAAGGCACAAAACAAAAAAGGTGGCAATTACCATTACGGTAACTGCCACCTTTCGTCTTAGATGACAGGGCTTTCGCCCTTTCCTTTTTTAACCAAAACTATATTGCTTATTTGTTTTTTCTTGGGATGAACCTTACTTGGCGTACTTCTTCACGCCGTTCTGGATGATGATGCCCTTGTAGTTCTTATCTACACGCTGACCAGCGAGGTTGTAGATGGCGTTGTTCTGAGCAGGAGCAGTAACGTCCTTCACGCCTGTGAGAACCTCCTTGAAGGTGTTGCCAGAGAGGTAGTAGAGTTCGAAGTCATCCATAATCACCCAGTCAGAACCGATGGCATCAGTCTTGCGGATACCCACTTCGAGGATGTCGCCCGGGTTGATGGTGATTTGAACCTTGTTGGTCACATCCTCTGGATGGTTCACACACCACATGTAGAATCCGTACATAGAAGCAGGATAGTAGTAAGTTTCCTCACCTACAGTAGCCTTCTCATCGAATGGGTAAGAACCATCAGCCACGTGAGTGTAACTTGCTGTCTCGATATCCTCACCAGTCTCGGCTGGAGCCAGTGTAGAGATGTTTACTGGGAATGGTTCTGGCATATCCTCTTCCTGGTCATAGCGAGTGACAACCTCAGTGAAAGAGTTTTCAGTGCTTACGAGAGACTCGATAGCCTTCACATAGGTGAATTGGTCATTATCTTCACCTGTTCTTGCAAAGAGTTGTGCATTGTGGTTGTCCCAATCCTCTTCGCCACCAGCAGCCCTGTATGCTTCTACTCTTGAAGTGCCTACGCTGCCACCGTCGCGGTAGATTGCCTTGACGCGGAGTTCGTATGTACCAGCAGGCAGACCAGAAATCTTCTGAGAGAATGTGAATGGACCCTGATTCCAGATTTCAGCGTTTTCACGACCGTACTCGTTGATGCTTGCAGTAAATTCGCAGTTCCAACCAGGAGCACCGTTCTGTGAAGTGTTGTTGATCATGTCGCGAATAGGACCGTCGGCGAAGGTTGGGTTCACAATCATGTTGGTTACATTCAGAGGATTAGCCTCAGAAGCCTCGCCAGCACCGATCTTATTGAACTCGCTGATGGTCATTGGTGTGGCAAGTTCATTGATGTACTTTTCGATGGTCTCGGCATCCTTGTAAGCAGCCTTCAGTTCAGCCACCTGCTTGGCAACGATGGCGTTGAGTGTAGCGTCATTGTAAGCCAAAGCCTTCTCATAAGTAGCCAGATAACTTGTGTATGCAACAGCGGCGTCGTTGGCTGGCTGTACGAGTTCGTAGGTGTCGTTCTCGCCTGTACCGAGCATGATGGCGTATTCAAATGCCACAGAAACGATGGATTGAACATCTTCTGATGAATATTCCTCAAGAAGGGTGGTGTAGGTCTTGTCAGCCTTATAACCGTTGATAGCCTTGTTGGCATTGTTCACATATTCTTTAGCCTCAGCAATCACCAACTTGGTCAACTTGAAACTTTCGTCGTCATTGATAGTGGCAGGAATTTCGGCGAGGATAGCATTGGCAGCAGCCTTGTCGCCTTCCCATTGCAGACCGTCAACACTATTCTTGGCAGCCTCGATTTCTGGCTGAACAAGTGTTGCATAGTCAGGAGTTTCACCATAGTAGAAGAGACGGAAACCTGTAACGGCAGCGAAACCATTGTCACGTTGTGCAACGACAATCTCACCATCAGTAACCTGAATCATGTCTGTCTCCAGTTCTTTCCACTGTCTGATGTCCTTACCCCACCAGCCACCTGGCTCCAGGTAGTCAGACTCAGAATAGTTGTCGCCAGACTGGATGTAGATGCGGTTCTTGCAAGGCTGAGAGTCAGACCAGTCGTTCATCCAAGTCTGAGCAAGTGCTCTCAGTTTGTAGTAACCGTTAGGAACACCTGTGATGCGCTGTGCCACGTCGCGTGGATAATCATCAGCGTCAGAGTGTGGCATATCCCACTTCTTCACACAAGGCAGATTGTCGTTCCAGTAAATCACAAGGCCATTGTTCACCTGGTACCACTGACCAACAACATCGCTCTTGCTTGAGAGCACCACCTTGTCGGCAATAGGAGTAGCCTCAGCCTTGCCATCATCGTGTCTGCCTTTACCTGTACCATCAACGTCATCATAATCTGACCAACCAGCATCAAGAGAAGCCTGATTGGCAGCCCACCAGTTAGCGTCAGCATCCCAAGATGGTTCATACTCTGGGTTGCAGAACCAAGGATAAGCAATCAGCGGAGTGAAGTCGTATGCACCATCCACCTTTGTCTGAGTCTGCAAGTAAACAACACGTGCAGCCAACAGTTCGTCGTAAGACTCCTGGAATGAGTCGAAGTCACCTTCAACATCCTCGTTGTCTGGGTCGATGAAGCCTTTAGCCTTGTTCAAAGCAGCAGTGAATGCAGCCTTGCCAGCGTAATTTGTCTTTTCAGAGAGATTATCCATCGTGGCAATCACATCTTCCAGTTTTGTGCGAGCCTCCTGAGCCTTGAGAGCCTTTGTGTAGAGACCCTGAATCACAGGAAGAGCCTCTTCACATTCTTCCTTTGACATATTCGAGATGCTGCCAAATGCATCATCGAACTCTTCCATCAAAGCATCACCCAGCAATGTGTAGAGCAAGCCGCCGTCGTAAGAATCTCTGATGTCTTCCACCTTGTGGTAGTAGTCAGCGATGTCATCCTGCAGAGCCATCAACTCAGCAGCCTCGCCTGCTTCACCCATGTAATACATCTTGAAGTTTGTGGCAAAGAAAGAGTCAGCAGAAATACTGCCTACTTTCTTCACACCAACCTTTACATAGCCATCTTCTACCAAGAAGAAGTTCACCATGTTGTAGGTCACGCCACCCTCATCGTATGGCTGGTACTTACCTGCCTGGAACCACTTGCGAGTGCCGGGTACAGAGGTTGGACCCCATCCAAATTCACCGTATTCACCGTCACTCATGTCCCAACTGCTTTCGTCGCCAGCCTCAGCCATATCGTAAATCTTTGTGTCCTGATAGTCAAACAGACGTGGCATCAGAGGGTTGGAGAAGGTACGACCGCCTGTGAACTCATCGCTGTCGATGTTGTAAATACCATTTTGTACGGTCAGCATCGCGTAGTCCTTCCAGTTGTCGGTGTTGAATGCCTTGGGGTCGGCATCCCAAGAAGTACCGTTACGGTAGTAACCTTGGCACTCCACCTTGTACATACCTGCGGGCAGATATACATACTGATAGAGGTCAACAGCATCGCCACCTTCATACGACTCGAACAAGCCGCCTGTATTTGTTGGGCTACCGTTGATGTTCTCTACCTTCCAGTAATCCATCGGATCACTTTCAAAACTGAGGTTACCCCACCCAATCTGGTTGGTAATCTCGTCTCCCACATTCCACTGGGACGCGTCCTGAGCAGAAGCGGTTGTCATACCTATAAGACATGACGCTAAAAGTAAAATCTTCTTCATAAGTTAAGATTAGGAATTGATAAAAATAGTTTAGAAAACACGCTGCAAAATTACGTTCTTCTTAACAATGGTACAAGAGGCATTTTCAACAACAAAAAAACTTGTTCCATTTTTTGAAATAAAAATTAGGTGCTTACATGCCGATGTTTCAAAAACAAAAGGTTATGTTTCGTAAAAATGAATTTTTTTTGTAAGATAATTGTTCAAATTATCAGAAAAAGATGTACCTTTGTATGTTGAAATAAAAACTAACTTAATTAAAAACCTAATGAAAAGGTCTTTTATCTCTGCGATTACAAGAATCGTCACTCTTTTTGCAATTCTATTTTTATCGCCATATACATACCAAATCCAGGCTCAAGTTGCACGGTTATACACCAATCAACATGGGTTGAAAACAAGTAATTGTCATGGTGTTGATATTGACTCAAGAGGATTTGTCTGGATCTCTGGGGCTGGGTCACTTGGACTTTTTGACGGCACCCATTTCCAATATTTGCCCACCACGACAGCCGAAGGACGTCCCTTGTTTCAAACGGCATTTAGGGTGAAGGAGGCGGAAGATGACCACTATTGGCTCTGTTCTTCCCACGGACTCTTCCTACTCAATGCCCGTACCATGCAGTTTCAGCATATCTTCCTGAACGAGAAGGAGGATAGTATTTACGGGTATGCCAGCAACAACATTATTGACTATCCGAAACAGAACTACAAACTGGTCACCACCGATGGATATGGCACTTTTGTCTTTGATGCAAAGAGCCTGCAAGTGGATAAGAAGTTGTCAGAGCAACTGAACACGGAGGTTGGCGACCTTTTTGCGTCAAAACCTTTGATAGACAAGCACAACAACCTTTGGTTAGCCACTCAAACAGGTCCTTTGGCATGTGTTGACCTGAAGACGATGAAGGCTAAGATCTTGAATTATTCTCCTCTTGCGGCTGCTGGCATTCATGGCTATACAGTGACAAGCCTGCTCGAGACAGACGAGGGGCTGATGATTGGAACGAATCATGGACTTTTCAAGTACAATCTGAAACAAAACCTTGTTGATAAGATAGATTTCCCTAACAACAACCTGTGCATCAAATCCATCATCCGCACCCACGACAACCGCATTCTCGTCGGTACCGATGGACGCGGCATTTGGGAATATGACATTGAAAATGGTGCTCCAACCTTGAAAGACATCTATGCACAAATGGCAGGGTTCGCCATTTCGTATGGTAAGGTGATGGACATGAAGGAAGACCAGAAGGGCAATGTCATCGCTGCTTTGTTGCAGAAGGGTATCGTAGTCATTCCGCCTCAGAGCGATTGCTTCCATTACCATCCAATCTCACCTGTTGCCAACGGACAGAACGCCACCTGTGTGACTTCCATTACGATTGATGCAGACAAAAACTATTGGGTCGGCACCGATGGCTGCGGTGTGTTCACCACCAATGGAATGAAACTTGCCACGGCACATCCTGTCAACGATGGGCTGAATTCTATGTTGATTCAGGACATCAAAATAGATAAACACGGTACCGTCTGGGCTTCCAGTTTTGGTGGGGGAGTGCAGTATCTGGAGAATGGACGATGGACAGACCGAGGGCTTTCACTTCTCAATCAAGAACTTGCCATGACCATGTGTTATGATGAAAAAACGGACCAACTGCTGGTCGGCACGAACGGGCATGGCATCTTCTGTATTGATGCAGCAAAGAAAACGGTTGAGCCACTTCATATACCCTTTGCTTACAATCGTTGGATAAACAGTCTGTTGCTCGACTCCAACCAGACTCTCTGGATTGGCTCCAGCAATAGTTTGATTTACTACAATTCACAAACTGGCAAACATGGCGAAATCACGGCATCGGGCGACAAAATCTGCAATGCTTGCGCCATTCAGCAAGATGGTGACGACATCCTCATCGCTTCCGACGAAGGACTCATTATATATAATATAAAGACTCAGGAACAGAAGCAGATAACCAAGGAGCAGGGACTTTCATGCCCTTCAGTATGCTCTATCATCACCACTCCCGAACACATCTGGCTTGCCACTCGCCTCAACATTGCCTCTATCGACAAGAAAACGAATGAGGTCAAGAACTTCTCTTCTTTCAGCGGTTACCAGATAGGTGAGTTCCATCGTAATTCAGCGGTAAAACCTGGGTTTGGCTACATCCTCTTTGGTGGTGACAACGGCATCATCTGTTTCACTCCTAAACTCATCAGCAACCGTCCGTCGGAAATCAAGCATGTATATTTCACCAACTTCAAGACTGCACTGAACACCGAGGAACTGGATGCCAATATTCTTTATGCAAAGAATATCTATCTGAAAAACGACAATGCCACCTTCACCATCGAGTTCTCCTCTGTAGAATTGGGTGACCCCGAACGCATACACTACGAATACATTCTTGAGGGATTGGAAAGTCAATGGCACACGGATGCCCCTACTCCGTATGCTTGCTATTCTGACTTGTCGGCTGGCACCTACACTTTCCGTGTACGTGCTTATTTGGAGGACAATCCGACCGACTACATCGAAAACAGCATTCAGATTCATGTTGCTTCGCCATGGTACGCCACTATTTGGGCAATCCTTGTCTATACGCTGATTGCTTTGGTGATTGCTTATTTCATCTATCAGCAAGTCAAGGCGCGCAAGAAGCAGAAAGAATTTATGAGAGAGACGGCAGAGCGCGACCGAATGAAAGAGGCAAAACTAAACCTTTTCACTTCTATCACCCACGAACTGCGTTCGCCACTCACGATGATTGAGTCGCCATTGAAGCAGTTGATGGCAGAAGACCAGAATGCAGACCACCAGTCACTTTACAAGGTGATGCAGCGCAATTGTGACCGTCTGCTTGGCATCGTCAAGCAAATCACCGATATCCGCAAGATTGATTCGGGACAGTTGACACTGAAACTCGAAGAACAGGACTATGTGGAATATAGCGAACGTGTGTTTGAGCAGTTCAAGGGAGTTGCCACTGTAAAGGAAATTGATTTTGTGGTGGAGCATGCTGAGGAGGAACTACTCATGATGATAGACGTAACCCACTTCGAAAAAATCATCACTAACTTGCTTTCCAATGCCTTCAAGTTCACGCCTCAAGGCGGCAAAGTCGTTGTGAAGAGTGGGATTGTTGGCGGTAAGGTGGAATTGCGTTTCTACAACAGCGGTTCCCACTTCAATGAAGAAGACCTGAGCCATCTTTGGGAACGCTTCTACCAAGGCAGTGCCAGCAGTGAGGCTTCCGGCTCTGGCATCGGGCTGAACCTCGTCTATGAACTGGTGAAGATGCACCACGGCAGCATTGATGCGAAGAACATGGCTCCCGATGGGGTGGAATTTATCCTGCACTTCCCGTATTTCAACACACAAACTACGGCGGAGAAGGATGCGCACACAACTTTGCTGCTCGTTGATGATGATGCTGAAATGATTGAATATATTGGCAACCAACTTCAGAAAGACTACAGCATCATCACCGCTTTCTCAGGCAATAGTGCGTGGAAGCAGGTGCTCACACAGCGCCCTGACGTGGTGGTGACCGACTACCACATGCCCGATGGCAACGGTATGGAACTGTGCCAGCACATCAAGGACAATCCTGAAACCAACAACACCCCTGTTATCATGCTGACAGGTGAAGGTGACGAGATGTTGCAGTTGCGCAGTCTTAACCTGCAGGTTGACCACTATTTGGAGAAGCCTGTCAACATGATGCTGTTGCGTTCTGCCATCAAGCAGGTGTTGATTGTGAGAGAGAACCTGCGCAGTAAGGTGAACCGTTCTGAAATGGGTAGCGAGATGTCTAATATGACGATTGAAAGTGCTGAAGAAAAGATGTTCACTCGTGTCAACGAAGTCATCAAGAGCCATCTTGACAACTCCGAGTTCTCCGTACAGCAACTCAGTGAAGAAGTCGGCATCAGTCGTGTTCACCTCAACCGTAAGATGAAGGAACGCTATGGTGTGTCACCAAACATCTTCATCAAATCTTTCCGTTTGAAGCAAGCCGCTTATCTGCTTGCCTACCACAAAGTGAATGTAAGTGAGGTGGCTTATAAGGTGGGCTTCTCCAGCCACTCTTATTTCACCACCTCATTCCATGAATACTTCGGCATGTCGCCTAAGGAGTTCGTTGTCTATTATTCTGCGGAAGAGAACCAAGAAGCCTTGAAAAAACTCTTGGATTAAAGGTTTTTAGGTTATTTCACAAGAACTTTCTTTCCGTTGATAAGATAGATTCCTTTGGTGGGGCGCTGCACCTTTCGACCTGACAGGTCGTAATAGATGCCGTTGTTTGTGGTCTTGTCGTTAGTGACTTCCTCAATGCTTGTAGAAACAGGAGTTGTACCGTCAAGACTGACGAAAACCTTATTGATGTAAAGTGCTTGCGACCCCGTTGTCTGGAATCCGACCATATAAATGTGTGAAGGGTCGATGGTTTTGCCATTGGCATCCTTCATGTTGTGCAGGTCAATGACTGCCTCTTTCGACGTCAACTCGTAACTGTAGCACGGATTGAGCACATCGTCGGTATCATAAATCTTGACAACAGGTTTGCAGGAAGCCGTGCGCATCAAGTTTACCACCAGATAATTATACTCTGACAGGTCGATGCCCTTGCTGTAACGCCAACCGCCGATGCCGCCATTTGTTTCTGGTGTGAAAGAAATAAAACTTGCCGCTGCACTCATTGTGCCTTGGTAGTAGAGAGAGGGGTTGAATGCCTCTTTCTTCAGTGGAAAGTAAGTTTCGGAGGTGTCGAAATCTATTTCTGCCGTCTTGTCCAATAACTGGAGCATCTTCTCGGCATAGCGTTTGCCAATCATGCGATACCCCTCTGCTGTGAAGTGCAAACCATCAGATGCACCTGGACAGTTGGCTGAAGAAACGACATGGGCATTCGGAATGGTGTTCGGTGTGACAGCAATGACATTGTTGTGTCCCCAGCAAACGCCGCCCATCTGCTGAGCGAGCAGTTCGCCAATGAGCAATGGAGTTTCTGCCTCGTTCAGTCCGAGGTCGTGTAACATGCGGACGTAAACGCGCTTCACCTTTGCAGGCCAGTCTTTCTGACCATTGTTAGAACATCCCTGATGCAGCAGGATTCCCTTGATGACACCCACTTTTTGTGCATTCTTGGCAAGTGCAATGAGTTCCTTGTAAGGGTCGTTGTTGTATTCTTTGCAGTAGTTTTTGAACCAGTCTGCCTCGCCTTTGATGTAGGCAGCACATTCATCTTGGTCGAAAAGTTCAATCTTGGCACCACCAACAGCCACATTGATGACACCCACCGAAATGCTGTCAGGCAGGTTTGCCACCATCGTGCGACCGAAGTAGTCAGCAGGGGTCAATCCAGTATAGTCGCGGCACAAAGGAGGATAAGCCGTGTACCACTCACCCTTCTTTCTTCCCATCGACGACATATCAACAGCAGCCATCATCTTGAAACGTGGGTCAACATCCACACGGTCTTGTGCCTCAATCTTCGCGTTGCCCTCCATGTTCGACTGACCGAAACAGAGGTAGATGTGGAAGTTGGGGTCGAAACCATCGGGCTGGTCAATGTCACCGCCATTATTGATTTTTGTAACGTTGGCACTACTCTTCTCAAAGAGTGAGATAAAGGTACCAAGGTTTTTGATGGCTTTCTCCCTCATGGAGTCCGTTGTTACACGCTCAGCAGAATAAGTGTTCAGTGCATTCTTCAGCGTGGTATAAACAGATTTTGAAGTCATCTCTGGAGTGTCTTTCCACTCGATGATAAGGTCATTTGCCTGCTGATAGATGGCTTCATACTCCTCCTCCAGTGTCTGCAAACTGAACTGCTTGCAGAAGTTCCAGATTTCTTTGGCATTGCCATCCATTGGCCAGTGACCACCATTGTTGTAAGAGAAGAGTTCTACGATTCCTCCGTTGGTGCCAGTCCACACCTCCTTGTCGCCATTGTACCAACTGCCAGGATTATAGTTCTTTGTCACCACGGGTTTGGTGCTGCCGTTCACCTTTGCCATATTCTCCACATAGTCGTGGATGCCATACTGTTCGTAGTTGAACACATCGTCGCCGTAAGCATGGCAGTGAATCAGGTTGACAGGCTTCTTGCATTTGGTCCAGGGCTGTTCGCTGAACTGGATGCCGCTGGTGGGGGCAAAGGCAGCAATCTTCTCCTGCATATTGGCAATGCAGTGGTAAATGAGCATGGAACCCATCGAGAAACCAGACCAATAGACACGGTTTTTGTTGATTTCATACTTGGTGTACATCTCGTCAATGGTTTGGAGCACAAAGTTTTGGTCTTTTGTGCCGCCTGTGTCCCATGTGTTGCCATCGCTACGCAGATAAGCAACAATGAACTTTTCGTTGTCGATGATGTTGTAGAACTTGTCGGCGTCGTACTGGTATTCTGGGCTCTGGTTCATGCCGTGAGTAACAATCATCAGCGGCATATTCTTTGAAACCGTATTGGGAGTGAACACCACCATGTTACGACTTTGTCCATTCACCTTAATGTCAATGCTTACCTTCTTATAAGCATGTGCAAAGAGTGAAATGAAAAGCGTGAAAACGAGAAAAATAGATATACGTTTCATAAATGATCAATTTTCAATTATCAAATTCAATTATTTCACCATCACTTTCTTCACTTGCCCACCTTTGTGCTTTACGTCTGCTGGCTCGGGCTTCCTTCGTTGCCCTCCCACCAGCCGAGCACTGCACCCCAAGTGGGCGAAAGTTTTACTTAATAAAAACTTTTTTCACTTGTCCATTGCTGTATCTCACAATGTGGATACCCTTCTGATTGGAGGGGATGATGCGACCGTCCATCGAATAATGAACAGCACTGACCATTTCCGTGCCTTCAGCATCAAGCGACTGGATAGCCGTTGCCTCGGTCTCGCCATCTATAGAGAGGAAAATCTCCTTCACGTAGAGGGTTTGGTCACCGCTGGCTGAACCGAAACCAACCACACGGATATGACTGGGGTCGAGCACTTTGCCCGATTCTGTCTTCAGGTCGTGAAGGTCAATCTTGAAGTCCCGAGTGCTTGACAAGTCCAGTGTGTAATAATCGCCATTGAAGTTGCCATCATCATAAATGCGGAGATAAGTGTTCTTTGCTGCACTGCGCACCAAGTGAATCACAAGGTATTGATAGTCCGACAAGTCGATGCAGTCCTCAAATGACCATCCTGCACAACCGTTCTGCTTCACGGTCAGAGAAGAGAATGTCGATGCATGAGTGGCACTTCCCGACTGAATGATGGAAGGATTGAACCAGTTTTTGCTCAGTTCAAATGGACGCTCAGGCACTTCCTGCAAAGGCTGATAACGCTCGTCGGATGGATAGTTCACCTTGGCGTACTCAGCATACCATTGGAAACATGCCACACCGCAAGCCTCGTATGGGTCAACACCATTCTTCTCCATCGCGGTCTTGAAGGCAGGTGTAACTTTCTTTTTGTTGATGTAGTCGTCAATGTCGATAAAGTCACCTGTACCAGTCAGCGTCATGGAGATGTTTCCATAGTAGTCGAGGATGGCTTTATAGGCTTTGCCCCACTTAGAGGTGGATGCCGTTGCCCATGTGCCGTAGTTCTTATAGACAGGCTGATTGAACTCGTTGTAATGATCCACCTTTGAGGTGTTCTGAGGACTCCAATCGACCTCAGTGATAACAATTGGATGAGAGTAAATGATAGGAACAGAATTGCCAAACTCCTTGATGGCAGTTGTTGGGTCACAGTGTTCGTCGCTGTTGTTGTACCATCCTGCATAGTTGTGGACAGCATAACCGATGTTTTCACCTGTGATGGGGTACTTGCCGTATGGACGATAGTTGGATTGCCAACCTGAACCTGGAATCCAAATGACACCCGTGAAACCATTGGCACGAATCTTATCCACAATTGGTTGGAAGAAATCATGCAGGGCTTGGTCGCTGGAATTTCCATTAGCATCAAGCACATTGCGTGGCTCATTGGCAAGTTCAATGCTGATTTGTCCGCTATATTTCTTGACTTGTGAGTTCTTGCTCACTCTGTCCCACACGTCGAGCAGGAACTTCTGGTAACTGCCTCCCACTTGGATGTATTCAGGGCAGACCCCAGGGGGGCGCATAATCACATACAGACCATGCTTCATGGCTCTTTGGGCAATGGGGACGTATAAAGAATTCAGATAGGATGTCAAGCGTGTACCTGTGTATTTGCTGATGTCAGCCTCACCATCGCCTTTCTCTTTGGCATCCACCTTCCATGCCCCACTGTTTCCGTTTGTCCATGCGGGGTCAAGGTGTAAGCGGAAGATGTTGCAGTAGGCTCCGCTTGTGGAGTCGGTGATGGCGGTGAAGAGTTTCTCAAAGTAGTTGATGCAGCCCACCACACCATTGCTGTCGTACGACCAGCCCCAACGACCGCCGTTGAACCAAGCGTTGGGCGTGTCCATCACTCCATGCAGCACCACCTTGTTGCCGTAGGGGTCTTTCAGATAATTGCCATCTACATGCAGTGGCTGCAGTTGGTCGTATGCCACCACCTGTGCTGTTGCTGTGAGTGAAACCAATCCAGCAACCCATGCGATTAAAGTAGTTTTTAGTTTCATATAAGAAAAATAAGATTTGGAATTTTTTGTTTAGATTAGGAAATTTGCTGCAAGCCGATGCAGAGTAAAACTTGTTTTAACTATGCTGAGGCACAGCGCTGATTATGTAATTTTGCTGCAAATGTAGCCATTTTTCCCGAAACGTGAAGTCACTCAAGAAACACAAACTTTCACTTATGATACTTCAACACCTTCTTTGTCTCCACAGAACCGTCAGAATAGGTTTTTTTGAGGATGTTGACTCCCGGTTGCAGGGTCTCCACCCGTTTGCCGCCCAAGGTGTAGATTTCAAGGGTGGGTTGCTCGTCCACAGTGGTTGCAACACGTTCGATGCTCGTCGCATCGGTCTCGCCATCATTCGACAGGAACACCTTTGTGATGTACATGCCGCCACTGCCGTTGGAACTGAAACCTGCCAGATAGATGCTGCCGGGGTCGATGTTCTTGCCGTCGGCATTCTTCATGTTGTGCAGGTCGATGACAACCGTCTTCTCTTTCCCGATGTCGAAAATGTAAGGGGTTGCCTTCGTGTTGTCTTCCCCATAAATGTGGAACGAAGGCGAACAAGTGGGAGCGCGCATGAACAGGATGACCAGATACTTGTATGCCGACACATCGACACCCGATGCGAATCGCCAGCCGCCCAAACCGTCTTTTGCGGTGGTCAGCGAGGCAAACGATGAGGCTGCGGAGAACGTGCCTTTGCCGATGATGGAAGGATTGAACAACTCTTTGTTCAGGGCAAAGGTTGCTACCGTCACATGGAAGGTCACGCTTTCCGTGTTGCCATACATGTCCTGGTAAATCGCCTTCACCTCCGTCTCGCCATCGCCTTTCGCGATGATGCGTCCGCCAGCCACCGTTGCCACATTCGCATTGCCGATTTCGTAGGTGCATTCCGATGCCACATTCTGCTGCAAGCCCGATTGAGCTGTACACAGCACCTCGAGTGCTTCCACATTGCCTGCCAGCATCTTCACTTCCGTCTTCTCCGCCGTCAGAGTTGCCATCTTCAGGTCATCCTCGGTGTAGGCATCCATCGGGTTCTGAATGCCGAACTTCTCTTCCGAGAAATCCTGCTCGGTCGTGAACCAGTCGAAATCCACATAGCCGCCCAAATGTTGGGTGGCATAGTTGAAGAGGTAGAACCGCTGACCCACAAAGTAGTCGAGTGTGTAGCCCATTGTCATGCTCACACCCCAGTTGGTCCACTTCTTGTTGTCGTAACTGTAATAGTATTTGCACGTGTTGTTGCCGAAGTTCACCACAGCGCGCAGATAGATGACATCGTCCTTCACCTCTACGCCCGTCTTCACTTCAGCCCTTTTCAGTGTCTGGCTACTGAAGGTGCAACGCTCCGAATAGAGTTTCTTCTTTCCGTTCACCATCTTCACGCTGAGGAAAGAGTAGGGGTTCTGGAATACGGCAAGACCTGCCACATCGCCTTCCTGCATGCCCGAAAGGTCGAGTTTCACTGTTCCGTAGGAGTTTTTGTAACTGCTGGACGAAGTGCCGTTGGGCGAATAACCCAAGATGCGTTGCGAGAGCGAATTGTGTGCTGTGTTCAGGTCGGAGGTCACATTGGCGGTGTAGAGTCGCAGATAGCCGGGACGCTCGGTGAGCGACCATGCCGAAGGGTCGGGATTGTGGTTCCACTCCCACTGCATGCCCAACTTCTCATCTACAAAGGCATCGTTCGTGGGCAGGTAAGTCTTTTCATACGTCTGCCCCACATCGGGCTTCTTATAGGCAGCCCCATTCTTCGACACATCCACACCATTGTTACCGATGACGGGCCATCCATCGACCCACTTCACAGGCTCCAAGCAAGGGATGCGACCGATGGAACCACCTGTACCATAGATGTCCCTGAAGAGAACCGTCCACCATTCGCCCGCCTGAGTCTGCACCAATGCACCTTGGTGAATGTTTTGATGCTCAAACACACGTCCTTGGTGCTCCTCGTAGGGTCCCATCGGGTTCTTCGAGCGGAAGATGGTTTGGCTACGTTCGGTGCCTCCGTATGTGGCATAGATGTAGTAGTAGTCGCCGATGTGGTACATGTGGCTGCCTTCGCAACCGTTGCCCACACTGATGACCTTTTTGCTGTCCATCTTCTGCAAGGTCTTCGCATTCATCTTGTTCACCCAGATGTCGCCAATGCCGCATGCCACATAGAGGTAGCCGTCGCCCTTCTCGCCATCGTCGAAGAGCCATCCCGGGTCGTGAAAAGCCTCCGACAATCGAGTCACCTTCCATTCCCCCTCGGGGTCTTCGGCAGTGAGGAGGATGCTCTGCGAATCCTTCGACCACGTCGAACAAGGGAAATAGTAATAGAATTTGCCGTCGTGGTATTGGAGCGACGATGCCCACATGCCCTGTGAATAGTGGTGCTCACCATTCTTCAAGCCGTAGGCATCGTTGTCGAGAATCTGCTCCAAGGGATTGGCACAGTATTCCCAATTCACGAGGTCCTTTGACTTCAGAATGGTGGCTCCTGGGAAATGATACATCGTGGTGGAAGCCAAATAATAAGTGTCGCCTACCCGAATCACGTCGGGGTCGGGGAAGTCTGCGTTCACAATAGGGTTCACATACGTGCCGTCACCTTGGTCAGCACTCCACACCTGCTGATATGCTACCTCCTGTGCCGTCACATTCAGCGATGTGGCACCCAGCAGGAGCGCCATCAATAAGTTCTGCTTCTTCATGAAGATTAGGAAGTTTAGATTGTTTCTGTTTGTTCTGTTTCGTTTTCGACCACAAAATTACCGCCTTTTCTCCACACGGATTTCAAACATCGAAACAAATTCTTTCACTCTTGTTACCTCATGACAAAAAGAAAGCACCCGCGCAACGCTTTCCTCAAAGTCAGCAATGAACAGGTGTCCTCAGAGGACTTCCACCATCCCTAAACCGATGTCGTCGAGGTCGCCTCACCGACGTCGTCGACATCGGTTTGGAGGTGGTGGAACATGCTGTAAAATGAAAAATCCACACAAGACTTCACAGCCCTATGTGGATTCAACCGGTTTCGTTTTAATATTCCTTTTACTAACTATATTTATCAATTTCTATCTGACGATTCATTCCACCTCGCCAATCTTCTCCAACTTGAAGTCAGTGGCAGAGAACCAGCCCGTCGTGGCAGGCTTGCCCGTGATGCTCTCATCGGTGGTCACGCCATAGAAGATGGTGTTGTTCGGATTGTCCACCTTGATGTTGTCGATGTAGATGTAACTCCAGCCAAAGCCCTTACCGTCATGAGCACCAAGGATTCTGCGCTTCGTTCTGTCTGTAAATTGACTGACATAATCCATCAGAACAGGGTCATTCACCGGTTCAGATTTCTCAACAGTCACCTTACTTCCGAGAGGAACAGTAACGGCTCCTACTGTCAATGAACTGGATTCCTTAGTAACCACCTTACCTTTTGTCTCACCACCTAATGCTTCCCAGATATTGCCTCCCTCCAAACCGTAATTGGGAATCTCCTTCACTTCGTCGGCAATCACCGTCGAGTCACCTGTCTGCTCGTCAATGGTCACACCATACAGATAGATGAACTTGTTCTCGTTGTCTGCCTTCACCACAGCACTGAGACGATAGATGCCTGGCTCCACATCGTCCTCATGTTTACGGGCAGTGTAAACAAGCGGGGTGTAGTCATTGCAGTCATCCAGATAACGCACATTCTTGTCACCCGTCATGTATTCGCCGATGTAGGTGTAGCGGTCCACATTCTCAGCCGTGACCATCTCCCAACCGTTCTGCTGGAAGAAGTCCCACTCCTCCTTGCTGAAGACATGTCCCTGCTCATCGGTGACGGACTCATATTCTGCAACGGTCACCATCCGATGAGTGTTCCAATGTCCCATCTGTGTATTAGCAAGCCTTCCCGCAGCCCATACGCAACTACCGATAAATCCTACCATCGATGCCACCCACAGGAGGAACCAAATGACACGTTGTTTGCCACTCATCGGCTTTGTCTTGCCAAACGAACTCACTGCCGCATGGATGGAGCAATAGAGCAGGATGCCTATCGATGCCAGCAACAAAATGCCACAGAGAACCACAGGAAGGGTGATGGACTGCAATTCCTCCGCATCATGGACATCCCACCATTCGCCAGCCATCAGTTCGTGCGCCACCAAGAACGCCACGAAGAAGCACAATGCCACGATAAAGCCGATTGTCAGCAACGTGCTCAGGCACAAAGAGATGATGCCTACGAAAATGTCCCACACCGAGGTGTCACTTGCCTTCTTCACCTTCACTTTCACCTGTGCTGCCTCCTGCACCTCCGTTGCCAAGTTCTGCGGATTCACCTCCTTACCCTTCATCTGCAATACATCCTCTGCCGTCTGAGTGGCAGGCGAGAAGATGGCAACCAGCAAATAGGCAAATGCCGGAAGGAAAATGAACGGCAGAACAAAGATGGAAAGCATAAAAGTGCCAATGGAACTCCAAAAGCCAATCCATAGCACACTGAGAATCACAAAACCCCAGCGCCAGGCATCAGCACTGCCACCAAAATACTGCGCACAGCCAGCCAGCACACCTGCCAGCAACTTGTTTTGCGAATCGCGGAAATACTTCTTCGTGTTCAATGGCCTCTGAACCTTCTCCGAACCACCCGCATGGCTTCCCTCCCCTTCGGGAGAGTCGGAGGGGGTTTCCCCTGCAATCTCCTCCACCTGTCCAATCTGGTGGATGATGTCCTGCACCTGCTCAATGGCTATCGCCTCCGTACCCTGAGCCTTCAGGTCGTCGAAAAGTTCAGCCACACGTTCCTCTATGTCACCGGCAATCTCCTCGCCTCCTTCCTGCTTCTTGAAATAACTGCGTAATGCTTCAATATATTGGCTCAGCAGTTCGTAGGCATCCTCGTCAATCTGATAGAGTCTGCCACAAAGATTGATAGTAATATTCTTTTTCATAAGGCTATTTCTTTTCTATGATTGTTACTATTTTTCATTCGTCATTTAGCGTAAGTGCTCTATAAGCAGCAATCAAGGCAAACAATTTGATAGCCGCTGCAAAGTAAACACCGATGCAGCAACAGCAGATACCCACAATGTAGATACCCATCATGATGATGCCCAAGCCCAACAGTGAGAAGGTGTTGCCCGACGACAGGTTCCACGAAGCACTGATTGACTCAAAGATACCTGCCTCAGGATGCTCCACCTGATATACAGGCGCAAATATGATGCGAGGAGCCACGAAAAACACAGGGATGATGCAACACAATATAGAAACCGAGATAATGATGTTGGTAATGAACCCCACAACAAACACCTTGATGTACGTTGCAAAAGGAAGTTTAAAAGCATCAAATGTCACCTCTGAAAAACGTCCCGCCATCAGTCCAAGAGCAAGATTGTACAGACCTACGCTGGCAATGATATGCACGATGTTGCCCAGCCAGCCGCCAAACCATACAATATGATTGCCTGAACTGAATATCGGTGCCAGACTCCCCACAGTTTGCCAGTCCCCCCTGCCAACAGCCTCAGCTATTGCACGGCCAGTTTCATAATCATAACTGAAAGTAGGAAAGGCTATCTTTCCCAAACCACCCGACAACATGCCCACCAACAGATAAATCACTGCAATGAGCAGACCATACTTCTTTGCATATTCCCATGCTGTGTTGAGTACACTGCTAATACTTAATGAATAATTTTCCATGAGTCTTATTATTTAAATGAATGTATCTTTATTTATATTATGTCGAATAAAGTGTTCGCCCTTTATGTGGGCTCACCGATCAGCAGCCTTCGCTCCTTCAGGGTGTGAATGGTGCTTTCCAACTCCCCCCAAGCAGCATCCAACTGCTCCAAGGTCTCTTTGCCTTCGTCGGTCAGCACATAATACTTTCGAGGAGGCCCCTGTGTGCTCTCCTGCCATTCATAACCCAGCAAACCATCATTCTTCAGTCGGGTGAGCAACGGATACAACGTACCCTCCACCACCAGCAGGTTTGCCTCCTTCAGACGCTTGATGATGTCTGAAGTATAGTATGCCTTCTCGCTGAGCAACAGCATGATGCAGTACTCCAGCATACCCTTCCGCATCTGCGATTTAGCATTGTCAACATTCATAACTCAATCATTTTTTATGTAAATCCGCTGCAAAGATAGGTAAAACATAAATACCTTGCAATACATAGTACTAATATTTAATGAATTTTAACAAAACAACCCCGGAAGTATTCTGTCCAACTTCCGAGTTCGCTTGTCCTTTTATATTGTTTTTTCGGGGTATGTTACAAATTTAACAGTTTGTGACACATTTGTAGAAGGGGATGTGGGGCTTTTTCCTTACCTTTGCAATGAAGTTCACCTATTGAGGATGAATGTTATTACTATTTACTACTCATTACTACTCTACAAACAAATCACAAAACCAAATTGATGAAAAGATTGAACTTTACCCCCTTGCTGTTGTTGTCCATCAGTATGGCAGCACAAAACCCTGTGATACGCGACCAGTTTTCGGCTGACCCGACGGCGCGTGTGTTTGGGGACAAGATTTATCTCTATCCATCGCATGACATCCCCGTTCCCGAAGGGCAGCGGAAGGATTGGTTCTGCATGGAGGACTATCATGTTTTCTCGTCGGAGAACCTGACGGATTGGAAAGACCACGGTGTTATCGTCACACAGAACAAGGTGCCTTGGGTAAGACCTAATTCCTATTCGATGTGGGCACCTGACTGCATTTGCAGAAATGGAAAGTATTATTTTTATTTCCCATCTGCTCCTGCTGCAGGTGGTGGCTTTGCGGTCGGTGTAGCCATCGCAGACAGCCCTGAGGGACCGTTCATCTGTGAGCCGGAACCCATCAAGGGCATCAATGGCATTGACCCGTGCGTACTTCAGGCATCCGATGGCAACGCCTACATTTTCTGGGGCAACGGACGCTGTGCCAAACTCAAGGAGAACATGAAGGAACTCGCTGATGACACTCCGAAGGAGAAGGTGAAGTGGGGTGACCGTGAAATAGAGATGGTGGGCGTTAACTGCCTCAAAGATTTGCCCAATCGTCAAGCGGAAGGTCCTTTTGCTTTTGAGTACAACGGCAACTATTACTTGACCTATCCATACGTGAGGGAAAACACAGAGGTTCTTGGATATGCCATGAGCAAGAACCCGATGGGACCCTACGAATACAAGGGACTTATCATGGCTGAGCATGCCAATGGCTGCTGGACGAATCATCATAGCATCGTGCAGTACAAAGGGCAGTGGTATTTGTTCTATCATCATAATGACCTCTCGCCGAAGGATGATAAACGTCGTTCTGTGTGCATTGACAAACTTACTTTCAATGCTGATGGCACCATTCAGGAGGTGAAGCCTACCATGCGTGGCGTGGGCATCAACAAGGCAACTGAAAAAATTGAGATTGACCGTTTCAGCACCGCGAGTGTGGGGGTGACCACGGAATATGTGGATACGACCAACTATATGCGTAGTTCATGTGTTAATCTCCCTCTGAAAGGCAGTTGGATGAAATACAATGACGTGGACTTTGGCTGTATTACTGATGGTTACCTCATCATCAACGTGAAAGCCAGCGATGACACTGAGTTCTGCATTCGCGAGAACAATGCCAAGGGGAAGGTCATTGCCCGTTTCAAGTTGACGGTAAGACCACCAGAACCTCCCGCTGGTGGTGCTGGAGGTGGCATGATGGGGCGTTTCAGCCGCGACTTGCGCAATCAGTGGCTCACTCAGACAGCCACTCTGGATTACACTCCGAAGGGCGTCACTGACTTGGTGATTACCAATGAGGGTAATGGTGCTGTGAGTGTTGATTGGGTACAGTTCAAGAACCGTCCTAAATACTTCACCCCTTCTACAGCACAGCCCATTCAACCTGACGACGAGGGTTTCATTCGTCGTTGGTTGCTCTTGGAACCCATTGACAAACCTAACAGCGGCAATACCGTATTCACCGACAGTTATCTGCGTGAGCACTTCAATAGAGAGTACTTCAAAGGTCAACAGACGATTTTGCCGAAGGATGGGCAGAAAGTCAATGCTGTATTCAAACAGGAACAGGCTCCTGCTGGCTTTGGACGCGGTATGGGGCAGGCTCAGCCTACAAAACCAGAGGTGAAGACCGTCAAGCAGACACTCACTTGGCATGCGCTTGACAGCGAACGCTTCAACGTCAAACTGTTCCGCTTTGCCGAGAAATGGGGTCAGCAAGTATATGGCGTGCTCTTCTGGGCTGTCACCATCATCGACTGTCCCGAAGAAATCAAGGATGTGCGTCTGGCTGTTGGTTCCAACTCCGCTTCCATGTGGTGGCTGAACGGCGAAGAGACGTTGTTGCTCTCGGGCGACCGTCGTATGGTGAAGGATGATGCGATGTCTTCACGCATCACCCTGAAGAAGGGACGGAACGTGTTGCGTGGTGCTATCATCAACGGTCCTGGCATGAGCGATTTCTGTGTCCGTTTCATTGACGAGAAAGGTAACCCTGTTAAAAACTATACAATCATCAATAATAAGTAAGAGCATGAAAAATCTTCGCAATATATTCAGTGTCGCAGCCATGCTGATGGCACTTTCCAGCCAAGCACAAGTAGGACAACCCTACATTCATGACCCTTCCACCATCGCCGAGTGTGAGGGCAAGTATTACACCTTTGGCACAGGAGGTGGTGGACTCATCTCCGAGGATGGTTGGTCGTGGCATAGCGGAGCCGTCCGCCCTGGTGGTGGTGCTGCCCCCGATGTGCTCAAGATTGGAGACCGCTATCTCGTCATCTATGGTGCTACAGGTGGTGGACTGGGCGGTGGGCACAACGGCCGCATCCTTACCATGTGGAACAAGACACTCGACCCCAACTCCCCCGACTTCAAATATACTGAAGCCATAGAGGTGACATCTTCTGATGGCATGGAAGACAACGATGCCATCGACCCAGGACTTCTGCTCGACCCTACTACAGGGCGACTTTGGGCAAGTTATGGCACTTACTTTGGTACTATTCGTCTCATTGAACTTGACCCCAAGACTGGTAAGCGAGTGTCGGGCAATGAAGCACTCGACATCGCCATTGACTGTGAAGCCTCCGACCTCATCTATCGCGATGGTTGGTACTATCTTTTGGGCACTCACGGCACATGCTGCGATGGCGTAAACTCTACTTACAACATTGTGGTGGGGCGTTCCCGTCAGGTTACAGGTCCTTACCTTGACAATGTGGGGCGTGATATGTTCCATGGTGGTGGCAAGATGGTGATTGCTGCTGGTAACCGCGTGGCTGGTCCCGGACATTTTGGGCGCACAGTGATTGACGAAGGTGTGGAAATCATGTCCTGTCACTATGAGGCAGACTTTGATCAGGGTGGTCGCTCCGTGCTTGGCATCCGTCCTCTCTTGTGGAAAAACGGCTGGCCATACGCTGGAGACCGCTTCAAGGGAGGTACCTACGAAATAGAGTCAGAGCGTCGGGGCTATTCTTTGGAGTTGGCAGTTGATTTCACCCGTATGCAGCAGGAGCGTCAGGCATGGTTCCGTCAGGAAGATCAACAGAAGCCCGTCAAGCCCGTGGAGAACCAGAAACTTGAGGAAGTCATCGGCTCTTGGCCGCAAGGCGACATCCCAGCCCGTATAGGTGACTACATGTTCCGTCCTCACCAGCGATGGACCATCACCCCCGTGCCTGAGGCAGGAGGCTATTTAGGCGGTCCTTATTACAAAATTGTCATCGCTGGCACCAACAGAGCCTTGGCTGCCACAGAGAAGGTGGAAGTGACTACTGTGCCTGAGTTCTCTGGAGCCGACGAACAACTCTGGCGTATTGAACAACTTATTGACGGCACTTTCCGCATTATGCCGAAAGTCATCCCCGGTAAAAAGGGCATCAACACCCGATACGTACTCTATTCGGCAGGTGATAGTACCCCAACCCTGGCTGAATACGATTTCAATACAGACAACTCAAAGTGGAACTTCCGAGACCGCTAAGATTCTAATAGCGCGCACTCAGCAAATCATAATAGGCGCACCCAGTGTGAAATCATACACGCTGGGTGCGCCTATTATGATTTGCTGGGTGGAAGAAGAAGCCGCCGTGCAAATTCCCAAATCACAATGCCGGCTGTAGTGCTGACATTGAGCGAATGTTTTGTTCCAAATTGAGGTATTTCGATGCAGCCATCAGAAGCATCCACCACCTCTTGATGCACACCTTTCACCTCATTGCCCAAAATCACAGCGAAACTTCTCGTGTCTTTTCCCGAATCTTTACCGTCCGAAAGGTTTTCCTTTTGCAGAGTTAAGGCACTTAAATCCTGCAACATGGTAGAACCTTCACATTGCTCAACAGAGAAAACCGTATAGCCTTTAGCCTTTAACGACTGGATGGCTTCAAGGGTTGTCGGAAAGTGTAGCCATTCCACCGTGTCTTCCGCCCCAAGTGCTGTTTTGTGAATTTCTGGGTGAGGCGGTTGGGCTGTGATGCCACATAAATAGATGGCTTCCACACGGAAAGCGTCAGCAGTGCGGAACACGCTCCCCACATTATACATGCTCCTCACATCGTCAAGTACAACGATGAGAGGCATCTTTTCCGACGCTTTGAACTCTTCCACGTTCATGCGCCCCATCTCCGTAATTTTCAGTTTTCTCATACGATGTTTTCTTTAACAAAGAATGAAAACGAATGGCATTCGTGCAATTAGTCGCCGCTTGCGGCATTCAAACAAAGAAATTCGTTCAATTGGCTACGCACTTGCCTTTGCAAGTTGCCCTACGGGCGAACTAAAGGTTCGTGTGATTCGTTGTTAAAAATTTTTGTTTCACATTTGACCTGATTCAATCAGTAAGATTGCTCGTTCGGTCAGTCGGTCATCCACCTCTGCATCATATTCCTTCTTCAAACTTGCTCCGAAAAGAGATGCAAAGGCATTATAGAAACCAGCCTTAAATGACCCCATGTACTTCTTAATCAGTTCGTAGCCCGTCATGTCACATTGACGGTCGATGAGTTTGATGAGCAGTTTCCCCTGTGCAAATGTGAGTTTCTTGAGTTTGGGGTAATAGATGGCTTTCAATTCTTTCTCCTGTTGCTTCAGATAGGCATCTTTTTCCTTCTTGGTCGGCAGTGAATCCATGTGTGCAATCGTCTTGTTCACCGTTGCTTGAATCTCACATGCAATCGGGTAAACCTTCTTGATGTTGTTTGCAATCTTATAATATTTCCTTGCCTGTGCCGCATTTTTGAACACCAGATTCTTGAATACATAATAATCGCTGAATGCAAAACTCGGAATCATCTCCCCGTCATACTCCACCATACCCGTGTAGTACATTTTATGCGTGAAGATGGGTTCTCCTGTCATGCTGCGGTCTGTCTCCCTGTCTGCCTTTATTTCTTGAGCCTCACAAGGCATGACCGACAGCACCAGCACTACAGCCACACACCACCGAATGACCGTATTGCCGAACCTTTCTAAAACCTTATGACCGTACCACTGCATAACCATTGTACATTCAATCGGCTGCAAAATTAGCAAGAAAAAAGCACATAACCCCTATTTTCAACTTTTATAACAATGTTTTTTAAGTTTTTTAGCGTTCCAAGTTTTTTAACAGATTGACTCTGTGGTTATGAAAGAACTTTTTTAACAAAGAAAGCCCTCAATGCAAAGTCTTTCGCATTGAGGGCTTTCTTTGTATATGAGGTATTTGTTATCCAGAAGGGAACCAATTTCTTTATTCCACTTCTGGTACCTCAATTTGAGAGCCATAGCGGTGGTACTCGTTGGCGATGGACTGCTCCTTGATGTAGAGAGCCAGTTCGATGCGTCCGTTCTTGACGGGCAGGGACTGGGCGATGTACTTGTCGCAGTTGGCAGCAGCCTCGAACACCACGTCGGGCACCTGTCGGGAGATGGTACGCACTCGTTCGTACTTTTTGATGCTCTCGCAGAAGGCAGCGAGGTTTTCTTTCTTGACGGAGCCGGTGAGTTGAGCCGCCACGGGGTTGTTGTCATCTACCGAGATGGTGAGTGGGGTACCCACCGTCTGGGCTGCCAACTGAATCATCTGAATCTGCTCCTGGGTCTCGTCGCCAAAGAGTCGGAGCACCATGCCTCCCTTCAGCGGCAGATAGCGGAACACGTTCTGTTCGCCACGAATCTTGGGCTGAATGTTGCGGGCATGACGGAACTCCTTCTCGTACCATTCGGCATAGGACTTCCTGTAGTCGGTGGTGCTTCCTTCCTTGTCGGTAATGACCATGAACTGGGCACAGTAGTTGGGACCGCCTGCCTTGAGTCCAGGACCGAAGGCAGAGAGTTTCATGCCGCCGAAGGGTTGACGGTTCACGATGGCTCCCGTGATGCCTCGGTTGATGTAGAGATTGCCTGCCATGACGTGGTTCTTCCAGTACCGCTGCTCCTGTTCGTCCAATGACTGAAGACCTGATGTTAAGCCGTAGTCGAGGCTGTTGACAAGGTCAACCGCTTCTTCCAGCGTGTCGTAAGGAGTGACCGCCAAGAGCGGAGCGAACAACTCGGTGCGGAAGGTGAAGGATGTGGGCTTAACGTCGTATTTCACGGTAGGCTTGAGGATGTACTTCTTCCCATCGACAAACTCTGGGGCGATGAGCCATTTTTCGCCTGGTTCGAGTTTGAACGCCTGTTCCAGTTTTTCGTTGTGGTTCGTTATCATCGGACCCACGATGTTGCCGGCGTTCCACACACCGCCCACCTTCAGCGATGAAGCACAGTCTTTCAGTTTCTCGAAGAACTCGGGGTTGTTGTAAACCGAACGCTCCACCAGCAGGATGGAACAAGCCGAGCACTTCTGTCCAGCATTGCCGAAAGCACTGCGGCAAGCATTCATGATGGCATGGTCGCGGTCGCCCTTGGCAGAGAGTATCATCACGTTCTTGCCACCCGTCTCGGCCGAGAGCGGCTTGCGTGGATTGGCATGAGCAATGGTCTGGGCAGTCTCGGTGCCGCCTGTCAGGATGATGTGTTTCACCACAGGAGAGGAGGTCAGCAACGGAGTAGCCTCACGGTCGGTAATGACGACCTGAAGAGCCTCCTTCGGCACACCAGCCTCCCAGAAGGCTTTGGCAAACAGCCAAGCCACAGGTGCTGCTACGGTGGCTGGTTTCAAGATGCAGGTGTTGCCCGAAGCCAAAGCAGCGACGACTCCTCCGCATGGGATGGCACAAGGGAAGTTCCAAGGTGAGAGCACCAGCACAGTGCCCTTTGCCCGCATGTCGATGTCGGAGAGGGCGGCATATTTCTTCATCGTGGTGGTGTAGAAACGGCAGTAGTCGATACCTTCCGACACTTCCACGTCCGCCTCTTCCACGGTCTTGCCCGTGATGGCACACATGGAGCCGTTCAGGTCGCCACGCATCTGTCCGAGAATGTTGGCAGCCTTGTACATGATGCGGTGACGCTCCTCGATGGTGGTCTGCCTCCATCCGGCAGGGTCTTTCTCCGCAATGTCGAGAATCTGAGCCGTCTGCACCTTGTTGGCACGCGACATCTCGCAGACTATCACATCGCCCTCCTGCGAGCGGTCATAATATTTGGCATGGTCATCATTGTAAACCAACTTGTCGCCAATCTGAGTGGGCAACACATCACCTGGTTTCCAGTCTCCCCATTCTGCTTTCTCGCCCGACATTGTGCCCTTCGACTGCCACTTCGCAAAGATTTTCTCCACCCATTCCTGATTGCAGAAACGGTCGAAGTCGGTGTCTGGCTCGTTAATCATCTCGTCCTGTGGCTCCTGACCCTCATAAGGCTTGTTGCGGTCTTGAGTGCGGGTAGGCGTGTGGTCGAGTGTGTCCTTCATGTTGTAGGCATTGATGAACTGCTGTTCCAGTTCCTTCCACTCTTTCGTGTTGGGCTTCAGCGAGAAAGAATGGGTCAGGAAGTTGTCGGGAGCCGTGTTCTCGTCCATGCGACGCACCAGATAACTGATGGCATTGAGGAAGTGCTCTTTCTTCACCACAGGGGTGTAGAGAATCACATGGTTGCCCAACTTCTTCTGAGCCCTCCACACGTGGTTAGCCATGCCTTCCAGCATCTCGAAGCAGAAGCAGTCCTTGGGTGTCTGATACATCTCGGTGAGCAGGTAAGCGTAGGAAATAGTGAAGAGGTTGTGAGACGCCATGCCGATGTGCAGCACCTTGGCGTTCTCGGGCTTCAAGCCGCGTTCGATGATGTGCAGATAGTTGGCATCCACCTCTGTCTTGTTGCTCCTTACCGGATTGGGCCATCCCCTCATGTCGCTGACGATGTTTTCCATGTCGAGGTTGCAACCCTTCACGATACGCATCTTGATGGGTGAACCACCGGCAGCCACACGCTCCTTGGCAAACTCCAGCAACTCTGTCTGGAATCCCCAAGCGTCGGGCAGATAAGCCTGCACCACAATACCTGCCTCGTAGTTCTTGAACTGTGGCAGAGAGAGCACGTCCTTGAAGAGTTTCATGGTCAGGTGAGCATCCTTGTACTCCTCCATGTCCAGATTGATGAACTTCGGTTTGGTCACACCGTTCGGGTCTGTATAAGGATTGTCAATTGCCGCCTGATAGAGTGCCGACATACGCTTGATGAGTTCGGGGAAGCACTCCTTGTAGTTCAGTGCATGGGTCTGAGCATAAATGCCCGAAATCTTCACGGAGATATAGTTGATGTCTGGCTCTTTCAGTGCTTCCAGATAGGAGTAGTAACGCTTGTCAGCCTCACCGTCGCCCAGCACGACCTCGCCCAGCAGGTTCACGTTCTGACCGATGTTCTGGTCAAATCGGGTAGCCAAGTGTTTGGTCAGGTTGGGACGAGCCTGGTCGATAATCACACGACTGGTGTCTCGGCGGAGTCTCCACTTGATGATAGGCACCGCAGCCCAGTTGAACAGTGGCAGGTAGGCAAATTTCTGATACATCCAGAAGAGGAAGTGGTCGCCTGCATCCAAGAATTTCGGAATACCATACTGGTCCATCAGGTCTTTCACGCGGATAGCCAATTTCTGCGTGTCTCTCACCTGACTGGTCTCGTCCAGCATACGCACGATAAACTTCTTGTCGTTCGGTGTTGTCACCATCGTGCCATACATGTGTTGCTCACTCTTTTCGGTCTTTGTCAAGCCCGAATAACTCTCATCGTACAGTTTTCTCATCCACGAGAAAACCTCCTCGATGGTAGGAAGGTTCTGTTCAGCCATAATTAGGTTAGTTTTAGTTTTTCGTTTTGCTAATCGTCGGGGGCAAAGTTAATGCAAAAATTTGGTAATAAAAGAAGAATACAGACATTTTTTCACTCTTTACTCAAAAAAAGCATGGAAATATTTTGTGTTTTGTTATAAGAGTGATAATTTTGTTCACGAAAAACAAACCAAACCAAAATAATATAATATGAGAACTTTCTTTTACAGCCTTTTAATGGCAACAATTGTAATTCTTGGCTTTGCCGCTTGTAGCAAAGCCGATTTGTCTGAAGAAACCGTAATTAACCCAGAAGAAGCGAACTCGCTGCTTCAAGTGCGCACAAGAGCAGGAGCAACGGGAGAAGTCAGTTATCCTGTCAATGTATATGTATTCAGTGGCGAAAAGTGTGTGGCAGTACAAACTATCGCAAGCGAGGACGAGACATTGAACATCCCGTTGCAAGAGGGAAGTTACTCGGTGTATGCCATCGGTGGTGCCTCATCAGAAAATTACATCTTGCCGACACAGGAGAATGCGACACCTTCAATGACCATTACCCTTCAAGCAGGAAAGAGTCATGGCGACTTGATGGCAGCAAAAAGCAATGTCGTGCTGGTGGATGGTGGCACGAACGTGTTGACATTGTCAATGGAACGAAAAGTGATGCTGCTGCAAAGTGTGGTTGTAAACAACATCCCGTCTGAAGCCACAGCAGTGTCGGTGTCCATTTCACCATTGTATCAAGGATTGGCTGGTACTTCGTATGTAGGTGAGTCGGGTATGGTAACTGTGAGTCTGACCAAGCAGGCAGAGAGCCAGACATGGCAGTTCACAGGTTCCCAATATTTGTTGCCACCTTCCACCAGCCCTGCTACGATTATGGTGAACATTGTGAAGCCTTCTGGCACCACAATATATACTTATAACACCTCAAATCAATTGGAGGCTGGTTATAAAATCAATATCCAGGGAACCTATACTGAAGCAATGGGTGTCACTTTGACAGGCACCATTACTGGTGCGATTTGGAAGGGTGAACAAACCATCTCATTTGAATTTAATGAGAAAGGAAGCCAAGCGGCAGAGGATAACAATAATAATGATGATAGTAACAATGATAACAACGATAATACTGGTGACAACTCAGGGGATAATTCAGGAGATGAGTCTGGTGACAACAACAATGGGGATAACAATGGTGATGTTGTGACAGGAACGATTCCAGAAGTAGGTGATACGTATGAAGGCTGCTATGTCGTATCTGTAGAAGAAGTGGATGGTGGGGCAGATGTATTGCTACTCTCACCTATTCAAAGAACAGTATTAGCAGGCGGAGAAACAAAAGAAGAGGCTAAAATAAAAGTTGAAGCAGCCTTGCCTAATTGTGCCGTAGATGGGATAAATGGATGGAGAGTAATGACATTGGAGGAAGCAACGATTATCTGCAAATCTTCTGCACCTGATTTGAAAAAAGGTAGTGAAAACAGATATTTGATAGAAGAGGATGGTGTATTGAAACCTGCAACATTTGGAATAGGTACTGTAACCAAAGCCCAATCCTTCGCAGCAACGAACCTTCTCCGTCCAGTCGCTACCATCCGAATCCAATCAGAATAAAAACGAAGCGATTCAAAGTATTCGTATTTACAACCACAAAATCGACATCGTCGATGTCGGTCAACCGATGTCGTCGATGTCGATGCACCGATGTCGACGACATCGGTTTTGTGTTATTGAGCGTATGCTATTTTTGGTGCAGTTCTAAGGTTTTGTCTTCTTCTTTCCTTCCAGATACGCTTTCATCTCTTCGAGATTTTTATGCTGAGTGATGTCATACTCGGCTTGGTCGTAGTTACCTTGCACGAGGGTGACAGAACCGTCTTTGGAAAGGTAGAAGGCATCGAAGCCAAAGAATTTCTTGACGAAGGAGACACGCTTGCGAGGTTCTTGTCCGAGAATGACAGAATAAAACTCCTTGCGGGTGTCACAGCCCACTTGCAGGAGGGAACGGATGTCGTAGTAGTCACCCAGCACCTGTTGAGCAGTGTCGATTTTGGTGTTGTTGTTGGTCACACAAACCAACACGGCATTTTTCTTGTTTTTATCAGCCCTCTTCTTTTTGTCGCTCACCTTGATTTGGTCGAATCCTTCACCCCACACGCCACTGGCATCGGTCATGCTGACAAAGGCGTAGGGGTCGATACTTTTGACCATGCGCTGTATCATGGCTTGTTCGCGACGACGAATGATGCTGACAATCACCTTACGGTCGGTGTGGGTGAACCATCCTTCTCCATCCAGCACTGTGACTCCGTGATGGGTGTTGACGATGGCGTCGGCTATGGCATCAGCATTTCGGGAGAAAATCATAAACTGAACCGACTGGTGACGACGACGCATCCAGTAGTCGATGGTGGCAGAGCAGATGAAGAGCATCACGAAACCATAGATGACACGGAACCAGTCGTGGAAGATGAAGTAGCAGGAGGAGATGATGACCACGTCGCAAGCCATGATGACCGAACCCAGCGACATGTTCTTGTACTTGTTCACAATGGCAGCGATGATGTCTGTTCCACCTGTCGAGCCGTTGTTCTCGAAGCACAGAGCCACACCCGTACCACACAAGATGGCTCCCAAAACACAAGCCATGAAGGACTCCTCGCCTATCAACTGTGGCAGCATCATTTCTCCCGAATGAGCAGGGTCTGGCACCTCGATGAGTCGCTGCATCAGCCACAAGACGAAGGTCATGAAGAACACCGCATAGATGGTCTTGATGCAGAAACGGATACCTAAGTCCTTGACTGCGACAATAAGCAAGATGGCATTGATAATCACATAGGTCACCTGCACCTCGATGCCTGTCACATAGTAGATGATGGAGGAGATACCTGCCACACCACCTGTGGTCAGACTGTAGGGCAGCATGAACACCGTCACACCAATGGCATAAAGGATTACACCCACAGAGATGAGGGCATAATCCTTCAGTTCATGTAATACGTAAGATTTGGTCATTATTTTTTCAATACGATGTTAATCATCTTCCCTGGCACCACAATCACCTTTGCCACCGTGAAGCCTTCCATCCACTTGGCGGATTGTGGGTTGGCAAGTGCTGCTTTCTCGGCATCTTCCTTCGACACGTCGGCTGGGAACTCCAGTGGGAAACGAGCCTTGCCGTTGAAGGCAACCATCATCTTCACAGAGTCTTCCTTCAGGTAGTCTTCGTTGAAAGCAGGCCAAGGAGCATCACAAACGGTGGTGGTGTGACCCAGCAGGTGCCAAAGTTCTTCGGCAAGATGAGGACAGAACGGAGCCAACAGGATGGTGAGCGTCTCCTTCACCTCGCGGCTGGTGCTCTTCAGTTTGGTCAGTTCGTTCAGACACACCATGAAGGCAGCAATCGTCGTGTTGTAAGAGAACGCCTCGATGTCGGCAGTTTCTTTCTTGATGAGGGTGTGGAGAGCCTTCAACTCCTGGGGAGAAGACCCTCTCTGTCCTTCGGACATCTCCCCCGTAATGGGGAGACCATCCGGTTTGTTACCTAATGAAGCAGACCCCGCATGGTCTCCCTCCCCATTACGGGGGAGGGTTGGGGAGAGGGTCTCCTTTTCTGCCGTCATAAACTTCCAGAGTTTCTTCAGGAAGCGGTGGCAACCGTCAATGCCGTTGGTGTCCCAAGGCTTGCTCTGCTCCACAGGACCGAGGAACATCTCGTAGAGACGCAAGGTGTCAGCACCAAACTTCTCCACAATCATGTCGGGGTTGACCACGTTGAACATCGACTTCGACATCTTTTCCACTGCCCATCCACAGATGTATTTGCCCTCGTCGTTGAGGATGAACTCGGCTGTGTTGTATTCAGGACGCCAAGCCTTGAAAGCCTCCACATCGAGCACATCGGCACTCACGATGTTCACGTCCACATGGATGGGAGTCACGTCGTAACCGTCTTTCTTGTCGAAGGAAACAAACGTGTTCGTGTCCTTGATGCGATAGACAAAGTTGCTCCTTCCCTGAATCATGCCCTGATTGATGAGTTTCTGGAATGGCTCTTCCTTGCAAGACACTCCGAGGTCGAAGAGGAACTTGTTCCAGAAGCGGCTATAAATCAAGTGACCCGTAGCATGTTCGCTACCACCCACGTAGAGATCCACATTCTGCCAGTATTCGTCAGCATCCTTGCTCACCAGTGCCTCGTTGTTGTGTGGGTCCATATAGCGGAGGTAATAAGCAGAACTGCCCGCAAAACCTGGCATGGTGTAGAGTTCGATAGGGAACACGGTCTTGTTGTCGATTTTTGAGTTCTCCACAATCTTCTTATTCACCTCGTCCCAAGCCCAAACGGTAGCATTGCCCAGTGGTGGCTCACCTGTCTCAGTAGGCAGGAATTTATCCACTTCGGGAAGTTCAATCGGCAAGCACTCTTCAGGAATCATCGTGGGGATGCCATTCTTGTAATAGACAGGGAATGGCTCACCCCAATAACGCTGACGGGAGAAGATGGCATCGCGCAGACGGTAGTTCACCTTCACACGACCCAAGCCTGCTTCCTTCACATATTTCTTCGTCTTAGCAATGGCTTCCTTCACGGTGCAACCGTTGAGGCTGAAATCGATGTATGGCTTCACATCCTTGCGAGGTGAGTTCGTCACGATACCTTCCTTGGCATCATAACTCTCCTCACTCACGTCAGCACCTTCAATCAGCGGAATAATCGGCAGGTTGAAGTGCTTGGCAAAAGCATAGTCGCGGCTATCGTGAGCAGGTACAGCCATGATGGCACCCGTACCATAACCAGCCAACACATATTCTGAAATCCAAATCGGATTCTTCTCGCCTGTGAATGGGTTGATGGCATACGAGCCTGAGAACACGCCTGTCACCTTGTGGTCAATCATACGCTCTCTCTCCGTGCGACCCTTCACATACTTGATGTATTCGTCCACAGCGGCTTTCTGTTCAGCAGTCGTCACTTTCTCCACCAATTCGCTCTCAGGAGCCAACACCATGAAGGTCACACCAAACATGGTGTCTGCACGAGTGGTAAAGATGGTGAAACTCTCGTCCGAGTCAGCAATCTTGAACTCCACTTCTGCACCTTCACTTCGACCAATCCAGTTCTTCTGTGTCTCCTTGATAGATTCGCTCCACTGAATCGTCTCCAGACCATCCAAGAGTCTCTGAGCGTATGCACTCACACGGAGGCACCACTGCCTCATCTTCTTCTGCTCCACAGGGAAGCCACCACGCACACTCACGCCGTCCACCACTTCATCATTTGCCAACACAGTGCCCAAACCAGCACACCAGTTCACCATCGTCTCGCCCATGAAGGCAATGCGGTAGTTCATCAGCACATCGCTCTTCTTCTTCTCGTCCCAAGACTTCCATTCATCTGCCGTGAACGTGAGGTTCTCTGTCTGAGCCACATCGAGGTCTTCCGTACCCTTCTCCTCGAAGTGCTCAATCAACTTCTCAATCGGTTGAGCCGACTGGCACTTATTGCAGAAGAACGAACCAAACATCTTCTGGAAAGCCCACTGTGTCCACTTGTAATACTCAGGCGAACAAGTCCGCACCTCTCTGTTCCAATCGAAACAGAAGCCAATCTTGTCCAACTGTTCACGATAGCGGTCAATATTTTGGAAAGTAGTCTTCTCAGGGTGCTGACCCGTCTGAATCGCGTACTGCTCAGCAGGCAATCCGTAGGCATCATACCCCATCGGGTTCAGCACATTATATCCCTGCAAACGCTTGAAACGTGCGTAGATGTCACTGGCGATATATCCAAGCGGATGTCCCACATGCAGACCCGCCCCACTCGGATAGGGGAACATGTTCAACACATAAAACTTCGGCTTGCTCTTGTCCTCAGCAACCTGATAGGTCTTCTCTTCCACCCACCGTTGCTGCCATTTCTTCTCAATGTCTCTAAAATTGTATTCCATTGTTTGCTTAGTTTTCTAAATTTCAACTGCAAAGGTACGACATTTTAATGAAGAATGAAGAATGAAGCATAAAGAATTGAACATCACCACAAAAGAAAAAGCCCCAAAGTCCTTTGTTTGACCTTGAGGCTTTTCAATTATTGATTTGTATAGTTACAAATTATTCTTTACCAATCACCTCGTTTCCATCCTCTTGTTCATAATAGTATGAATAGTCAATGCCCTTCATAAAGATTTCGCGGTCATCAATCTTATTGGTCAACGCACCTTGAAGCAAAGCCTTGATGACAGCAGAATCAGAAACGCTTCTCCGCATGGCATCCAGATAGTCTTTCTTATCAATCTTGCTCCAATCCACACACATTTTCAGACGCTTCTTAAACATCAAATCCAGCCAAATACGGGTGCTGCGTCCATTGCCTTCCATAAAAGGATGTGCCACATTCATTTCCACGTACTTGTCCACAATCTCATCAAAAGTGCTTTCTGGCATCTCCTCAATCATCTTCAGATTCTTCATCAGATACTCTGCACGGCAAAACAACGTTCCATCTTTCCAAATCGTCTTTGTACGTATCTGCCCTGCAAAATCGTAGAGTCCCCCAAACAAGTAGGCATGTATCTGTTGAAGTGCCTCCACTGTTCCCACATCCTCCTCGTCCACTAAATTGCTCTCAATAAACGTATAGGCTTTCTTTCGGCTTCGTCCATCGATGCTGTTGTCGCTATAGACAAACCAGTCAAGAAAAGCCATTGCTTTAGCGTTATGAATGTTCTTTGCCAATAAACCTACGCCATGACTATCAAGTACATCACTCATACGTTTCTTACCATCGGGTGCAGACAGTTTCAACTGGTTAGTGAGACTAACCACTTCACTACCATCCTTTTTCAGTTTCGTTTTCAGGTACTTCCAGTAGTTGCGGTTCTTCTCATGGTCTTCTTGTTCATTGATAGCACCTACAATGTCAAGTACCGAGAACCACCACTTGCTGTGCTCCTCGTCCCACACGGCACGAACCTTATGGTCTTTATAAACCTTAATTCCGCAACACTATAATTTAACTTTATTTATAAGTTCCTGAGCAACAAAAAGTTGCCCAGGATTTTGCCATGTCAGAATTTTCACTTATCTTAGTGTTGCAAAAAGAAAACAAGCAAAACTCTAATATG
>JAFUYM010000045.1 GCA_017470525.1 Bacteroidaceae bacterium | reverse complement strand
GCTGCAATGCCCTTGAATCCATCACCGTGGATAATGCCAACACTTATTATGATTCACGTGGTGGATGTAACGCTATCATTGAAACCTCTTCCAACACACTTGTTGCAGGTTGCAAAAATACTGTCATCCCCAGCAGCGTCACATCAATCGGCTATGGTGCTTTCTATAACTGTAGCGGCTTGACCTCAGTGACCATCCCCAGCAGCGTCACATCCATCGGCGATGATGCTTTCCGTGGCTGCAGCGGTTTAACCTCATTGGCTATCCCCAACAGCGTCACATCTATTGGCGGTTTTGCTTTTTCTGGTTGCAGCGGGTTGACCTCATTGACCATCCCCGAGAGTGTCACATCCATCGGCGATTATACTTTCTCTGGCTGTAGCGGGTTGACCTCATTGACCATCCCCGAGAGCGTCACATCCATCGGCGAATATGCTTTCACCTTTTGTAGAGGTATAACTTCTGTGAGCATTCCTGGTAGCGTGGCGAGCATCGGTCAAAGATCTTTCTATGGCTGTAGCGACTTGATTTCAATAAAGGTTTCATTGACTCGTCCTGTAGCCATTTCAGACGTTTTCCTTGATGTTGATAAAACAAACTGTACTCTCTATGTTCCCAAAGGCACAGCGATGATGTTCATGTCGGCACCAGAATGGTCTGAATTTGTGAATATTGTGGAGTTTGAAGAGGGAGAGGATGCCCATTATATCACCATCCGCATGGGTGATGGAGGTGTGTTGAAACAATCTGTGGAAGTGGGACAAACATACACTTATGCTGTTAGTGCCGATGAAGGTTGGGAAGTCAACACGCTCACCTTTGACGGCAAGGACATGACCTCGCTGCTATTGGACGGACAATTCTCCACACCTGTCATCACGGGCAACTCGGAACTGAATGTGGTGTTCCTACAAAAGGGAAACGATGTGAAAGAACGGTCTGCTGAATCGAATGTGAAGGTGTATGCCCATGGAAAGAACGTCACCGTGAAGGGAGCCAAGGAGAACGCACCCGTCAGAGTCTTTACTACTGGTGGTGTGCTTGTCAAATCATCGGTTGGCAACGCGACACTTCCATTGGAAAGTGGTGTGTATATTATTAAGGTAGGGAATGAGACATTCAAGGTTGCTTTGTAAAGGCTTATCTATGAGGGTGTGTCAAATTACATCGTCTCAATTCCTCTAAATCGACGTCGTCGATGTCGGTCAGTCGATGTCGACGATGTCGGTCAGTCGATGTCGTCGATGTCGATTCAGAGGCTATAGAAGCATGTATTTTGACATACCTTTTTCCCCTTTAGATGGTGAAAACTGGAACTTGTTGATTACCAAATACAAGCACTCAGCGCCAAATGACAGGCGCTGAGTGCTTGTATTATTTCGTGTTGAGTGTTTGAAATCATGTGCACTGAGTGTGCATGTGGGAAATTTCTTTTTAAGAAGTTGATAGAGTGATGGCAAAATGGATGTGGTGATTAACAAAAGACAGGCTTTTCGTCAACTATTGGGAAAATCAACATAAAAGTTGATATTTGTGAGTTTTTTTTTGTTGAAATCAACTTATATGCTTATCTTTGCACAAAATACGATATAACTCATGGAAAGAAACTTATTCTTGGAACTTTTAGAAGATAGTGAAAAGGTTAGTCTTTACTCACCCCATTTTGAGGGAGAGGAATATTCTGAGTTTGAGAAGTTTTTGCTAAAGTATAAGGACGAATACCCAAACGATGTTCGTCAGTTGGTTTATCGTCTTGACATTATCAAGCGCGATGGAGCAGAAGACAGGCATTTCAGATATGAAGGAACTCGTAGAGATAGAGTAATGGCACTGCATCCCATCTTGAAACAACATCTCTTCGCCTATATTTATTGAATATCAAATCTAAAATTCTCATTTTGGGCAATGGAGGTGTTAAACAAACTGTTACTTATCAAGAGGATGCCCACCTGCACAAATGTGTACAGACCCTGCAGAAGATAGACATACAACTTAAAACAACAAGAAAGGAGAAGAGTTATTATTGTTACAGGAACAAAACTACTTGGAGAACTTACATTTACGATTGACGACTAAAAACTGAGATAAAGCCTATGAAAACTAATAGAATCATGGATGAAATTCGCGCAACCATCACGCCTGAGATGAAGTTGCGGATGGAAATGTCGGTTAGCATTGCTAATCGCATATATGACTTGTTAGAGGAAAAACATCTTTCACAGAAGGATTTTGCACGAATGATGGGGAAGACTGAAACAGAGGTGAGCCGCTGGCTGTCAGGTACCCACAACCTTACCATGTCCACTCTCTGCAAAATTTCTGTTGCCCTTGGTGAAGATATTGTAGAAGTACCAACTCGTAAGAATGAGTTGGCAATGGCATAATAAAGAAAATAGTTCAATTTTAATATAACTAACTAATTATTATATTGTTTATGATAAAGAAAAGAATGGTGATGTGGGCTTGGGTGGCTGTGCAGTGTTTGTGTGCGGCTGCTCAGGGCGATTTTGTAAAAGGTGCTGATGTCGGCATGCTGGCAGGGCAGGAGCGTAAGGGACAGAAGTTTTACGATGTGAAGGGGAATGAACGTGAGTGCCTTGACTTGCTGCAGGACTATCAGATTACAGCGGTCCGTCTGCGCGTGTGGGTCAATCCGAAAGGTGGCTCCAACGGCAAGGAGGAGGTGCTCCAGATGGCGAAACGGGCGAAGGGGAAGGGAATGGACGTGATGATTGACTTCCACTACAGCGACTGGTGGGCTGACCCTGCCAAGCAGCCGATTCCTGCTGCATGGTTGGGGCATAGTTATGAGCAGATGAAGATGGACTTGGCAAACCACACGAAGGAGGTGCTCACGTTGCTGAAAGAGAGTGGCATACAGCCCCGATGGGTGCAGGTGGGCAATGAGACAACCAATGGTATGCTGTGGAGTGTGAAGGTGGGCAAGAACGGATGGGAAGAGAAGGATGAGCATGGCAACACGACGGTGACGGAGTCGATGGGACACATCAAGACGGAGCCGGAGCATTATGCTGGGTTTATCCGTGCGGGTTATGACGCGGTGAAGGAGGTCTTTCCCGATGCTATCGTGATTGTCCATCTTGACAGGGGACATAAACAGGACATCTATGACTGGAATCTGGACATCGTGCTGAAGTATGGCGGAAAGTTCGATATGGTGGGCATGTCGCTCTATCCTTATTGGGCAATGGATGGGCATCCGGAGTTGAATGCTGACCAGATTATCACGGATTGTATGGCAAACATTCGTCATGTGAGCAAGAAGTATGGTTGTGATGTGATGATTGTGGAGACGGGCTATGAGGTGAATGAGCGCCATCCCGAGGTGATGGAGGAGGGACGCCGGCAGTTGGCGAGAGTCATCCACGAAGCGCGCACGAAGACTGACGGACATTGCCGTGGTGTTTTCTATTGGGAGCCCCAATGCCTGCCTGGTGGCTACAAGTTGGGTGCATTCAATAGTCAAGGTGCTCCCACGGTGATTATGGACGGGTTCATCGAACCATAAAAGTTCCGGAAGTTTTTTACCGCAAAGTGCTCTTTAGAAAAACAAGAAAAATGATTCCTAACTTATTTTAATCTGTATATTTCAATGAAACAATTGATGAAATTATGGCTGGCATCTTCGCTGTTTGCTGCCGCTGTATATGTGCATGCGGAGGATAGACAGAAGCCTACGCCAGATGATACTCCTGCCTCGCAGAAAGAGTATCTGGACCGTGGGTTTGTGTGCATCCCCACGGCTGCCACTTCTTCTTTCCTATCGTGGCGACTGCTTGACACGGACGATGTGCATACGTCCTTCCTGATTCTGAAAGATGGAGTGGTGCAGGGCGACACGATTCGCAATGCCACAAGCAAACGTGTGTCCTCGTCATCCACTACGGAGTTTCAGTTGGTGACCTTGCAGAATGGAGTGCCTGTCGATACGTTGGCTCCAGTTTTGTTTAATCAACGTGGCTATCATTTGTTGCAGTTGGATCGTCCGGCTGGTGGCTCGAACAAGAGCGGCAGTTACACCTACTCGCCCAATGATTGCTCGGTGGGCGATGTGGATGGAGACGGACAGTATGAACTGATTGTGAAATGGGATCCGAGCAATTCGAAGGACAATTCGCAGGGTGGCTATACGGGCAATGTGATTTTGGATTGCTATCGCTTGTTCACGGAAGAGAAATTGTGGCGCATAGACTTGGGGGTGAACATCCGTGCCGGTGCGCACTATACGCAGTTTTTGGTTTATGACTTCAATAAAGATGGCAAGGCTGAACTGATTTGCAAGACGGCTCCTGGTTCGAAGGATGCGACGGGACAGTATGTGAATCAGGTGGCGGACTTGGCTTCGATTAGGAATGCGAGCAACACGAAGGATTGGCGAAATTCGGACGGCAAGGTGGATGGCGGACAGGAATATCTGACCGTGTTTGATGGACTGACAGGTAAGGCAATTCACACCATTGCTTACTATCCCAACCGAAACGCACAGGCGAAACTGAGTGATGCGACTGGCACCTTCAACTGGGATGACCGAAGTGGCAAGAAGGACTATTCTTCTTATGGCAATCGTGGTGAACGCTATCTGGCGTGTGTTGCTTATCTGGCAGGTGCCGACCAAAATCCTTCGGCTGTGTTGAGCCGTGGTTATTACACCTATTCTTATATCTGGGCTGTTGATTTTGACGGCGAAAAACTGAAGACCCGCTGGTTGCACAGTTCGGACAAGAAGACGACTTATCGCCTGATGGATGCCAATGGGAAAGAGAAAACTTACACCCCGAAGGCTGGCACTGCGGGCTTGGGACGTAGCACCATGTATGCCAACGGCAATCATAACCTCTCAGTGGGCGATGTGGATGGCGATGGATGTGATGAAATTATCTGGGGCTCGGCTGCGCTCGACAACGATGGCAAGATGCTTTACTGTGTGGGCTTTGGTCATGGCGATGCCATCCATCTGGGTGATTTGAATCCCGACCGTCCGGGCTTGGAATTGTTCGACATCCATGAGGAAAAAGGTGATTATGCATGGGATGTGCACGATGCTGCCACGGGCGAGATTCTTTGGAAAGGCGGACAGAAAGGGCAAGACAATGGTCGTGGGTTGGCTGCCGACATTGTGTCGGGCAGTCGTGGCTATGAGTTCTGGTCTTCATACGGAGGCTTCGACCAGGCAAGTCGTAATCAGAATCCATTTAATGTCATCACAGGTAAGTCGGTCGGGTCGAGAAGTGCCTCGATGAATTTCCGCATCTACTGGGATGGTGACGAGTATGACGAATTGCTGGATGGTACAAGCATTGCGAAATGGGGAAGTTCATCCACCACGGAACTGGGCATCTACACGTTGAGTTCCACGCAGAAGACTTTTACTGCATTGGGTATGAGTCCTTCTTCCTGCAACAGCACGAAGTCAACACCCTGTCTGCAAGCCGACCTCTTTGGTGACTGGCGTGAGGAAGTGATTTGGTGGAACAGCAAAGACCCGTCGCAAGTGTATATCGTCAGCAGCACGACCACTACCAAGTATCGTGTGCCGACCTTGATGCATGACCATGTCTATCGCATGGGCATTGCATGGCAGAACTGTGCTTATAATCAGCCTCCACACTTGGGCTACTATCTGCCCGACTACATCAAGTCTTTTGCCGGGGTGGCAGACGAACCGACGGCAATAGCCGATGTGCAGGAAAGCAGCAAAGTGATGCTCTCGCGTACATATTATAATATGAATGGGCTGAGCATTGCCTCTCCAGCCGATGCGAGAGGCATTTACATCGTGAAGGAAATCTATTCCGATGGTTCTATAGCGACACGAAAGTGTTGGGGCAAGTAAAGTCAGTTTGACGAAAACCACAAATAAAGATTCGTGAAAAATTGCTGTCGGCATTCTATGCCACTTTGTTACCACATGCTGTAACGATGAATGCTGTTGTGGTAAGGAGTATGAGATAAGTCTTTTTTCATCGTTTGAGGTGTTGTTGGTTTTAAGAAAAGGCAAGGTCTGGATAACTTTTTTGAATGTGCTATCCAGACCTTGCCCTATTTATTCATAAGTGGTGTGTTTTTATTCTGTGGCAGTTGGCTATGCTTTCCCTCGGTTTGTCAATTCTGCCAGTTTTTTCTTGCCATTGAAAGCAAATACCCAAACGAGGAATCCTGCAATAACTAAGATGATGATGCCGAGGATTGGACGATAGAAAATCCATGCCACAGCGATGACGATGAGTGACCAAACCAGACCGAGGATGGTGCTGATGATGCCTGCTCCGAACGCAAAGATGCTGGAGAGGAATGGCACGACCTTGAGGATGGTCTCGACAAAACCGAAGAGGCTCTTGAAACCTGCGATGACAAGAATGATGCCGAGGATGCGAAGCAGCCAAGTCCACATGCTATTTGCCTCATGTTCGGCATCGAAAATGTCTTCTGCGCTCTTCTTGCCCATCACGAGGGTCTGGTATCTCTTACCATTAGAGGTTTTGAAAGCCTTGAAAGTGTTGCCATCCACTTGTGCGATTACCGTCACCTTGGCAGGAACAATTTTTTCAAATGTGATGCGTACGTCACCCACTTCAGGAGTGTTCATGAAACGACCGTAATAGAGAATGTTACCAGCCTGATGAACATAGATAAGGTCAACCTTGTTGTTCTGAGCGATAGAGTCGGGGAGAACTGTCTCTACACTGTCAACATCTTCTTCAATGTTGGCAAGTGCAATATCGCTCTGTGAAGCCACTGCATTACCTTTGATTCTTACGTAAGTGTCGCCAATGCTCTTGTCCATGGCTTCCAACACCTGTTCGTTAATGTTCAGTTCAACAGCCTCTGTGGAATGGATGGATTGGATGAGTGACTCGTTCAGCACGTAAGCACCGAACTTCACGTTTTCAGCCCAGAGTTCCTGATTCTCCACTTGTGTCCAAGTGTAGTTCTTGTTCTGGTAGGCAGGGTCTTTGAAATTGGCGCTGTTGATGGGGCTGCTCACCCATTCCTGTGTGTAAGTGTAAGTGGTGGTGGTCTCTTGCTTTCCGCCGAGTTTATCTTCATTCTCTTCTTGAGAGTGTTCCACCCACTGGAAATACTCAACTCTGCGGCTTAAGCCAATCACGTTCTCGCTGATGCCGAAGTCCTTGTCGGTCAACACTTCTTCGGTGGTAGCCATTGCAGAAGCACAAACCAGTTCGCCTTCAAACTCTGCACTTTTCTTGTCTGGGTTAGGCATGTCAATGCATGCTTCCTGTGCATCGTTCAGCATTTTGTCTGTTTTCACAGCGCGTCCTTCGTTCCACCACAAAAGGATGGTGGCACCGATAATCAGTACAAACCCCGTGAGGATTCCCTTCAGAGAATTGCCCACACGGGTTCCGTACCCTGTTGTTTTCTTCTCTTGATAAGCCATAATCTTTGTTTTAGAAGTTATAAATAGTAAAAAATGTCGTAATGCTGTATCTTTGTTTTGCAAAGTTAAGCCTTTTGATGATTTTCCCAAAATTTCGAGTTCTTTTTTGTTAATTTTTCTTTCTTTTTGTTTTGAAATGCACTCATTTCAACTTCCTCGCAGCCCAAACTGTCACCATTCGTTTTCTTGTCAAATAGATGTAATCATTGAGATTCCAGGGCTTTCAACAGTCCTTCACAAGCATCTTCCAGAATCTCAATCACATTCTCAAAACCTTGTTCTCCACCATAGTAAGGGTCGGGGACATGGTCAATCACATGCATCTGGCAATAATCTGTCATCCTCACGATTTTTGTTTCTGCCTCTACCGTAGGAGCCAGACGGTGCAGCCTGTCCCAATTGCTGTCATCCATGCTCACAATCAAGTCGAACAATTCAAAATCTATTTCGCGGACAGGACGGGAAATGTGGGTCAACAGATACCCGTGCCTCCGTGCATGATACTTCATGCGAGGGTCGGAACCCTCCCCCTCATGATAACTGATAAGACCAGCCGAATCAATCTCATACTCCGACTCCAGTCCTCTCTCCTTCACCAACTTACGCATAATTGTTTCCGCCATTGGCGAACGGCAGATATTACCCAAACAAATGAACAATATTTTTTTCATCATGTGACTCTTTCTTTTTTGACTTGCAAAGTTACGAAAAAAATGATAAATTCACAAAAACTGGTGGAATTTGCAAAATCTGTCTGCTTATTGATGAAAATAGGTGATTTTTTGCTACATTTGTACTTTCTTTGGAAGAGATGAAAGATACTTCAACAATTATTTGTGAAAGAAATGAATAATATAATAACTCAATTGAACGATGCGTTGTGGGGCTATTTGCTCATTGGGGCTTTGGTGGCATGTGGCATTTGGTTTACATGGAAGACCCGTGGGGTGCAGTTTCGCATGGTGGGAGAGATGTTTCGGCTTTTGACGGACTCTGCCACATCGGGTGGAGAAGAGAATGGCGGTGCTATAGCCAGGAATGAGGTTGGTGTTGGTCATTCCAGACAGAAGCATATTTCTTCTTTCCAGGCATTTGCCGTTTCTGTTGCCACACGTGTGGGAACTGGGAATTTGGCTGGTGTTGCTACAGCCATTGCTTGGGGTGGTCCAGGGGCTGTCTTCTGGATGTGGCTGATTGCTATGCTGGGTTCTGCCACGGCTTTTGTGGAGTCAACATTGGGTCAACTGTTCAAGCAGCGGCATCGGGACTCCTTCATTGGTGGTCCTGCCTATTACATCCAGAAGGGCTTGCATTGCCGATGGATGGCGGTACTTTTTGCGGTTCTCATCACTGTTACCTTCGGACTTTCCTATAATTCGATTCAGAGCAACACCATCTGTGGTGCCATGCAAGAGGCTTTTGGGTGGAGTCCTGTGGTGGTAGGTGTCGGCTTGTCTGCCTTGTCGTTGGTCATTGTCTTTGGAGGCATTCATCGTATTGCCAAGGTCAGTTCTGTGTTGGTGCCGCTCATGGCTGTGGGGTACTTTTTGCTGGTGGTGGTGATTGTTGTGATGAATATCGGACTCATCCCTCATGTGTTCAAAGTCATCATCTCCAGTGCGTTCGGTTGGGAGCAGACGGTGGGTGGCACGATGGGTGCGACCATCATGTATGGCATGAAGCGTGGACTTTTCAGCAATGAGGCTGGTGAGGGGAGTGCGCCGAATGTGGCAGCCACGGCTACGGTTTCCCATCCTGTGAAGCAAGGGCTGATTCAAGCACTGGGTGTTTTCACCGACACGTTGTTGGTCTGCTCCTGCACCGCTTTTGTCATTCTCATTAGTGGCCTCTATCATGTGCCAGAACTCAATGGCATTGCCCTCACGCAGGCAGCGCTTACCTCGGAGATTGGTTCTTTCGGCAAAGTTTTTATCGCCATCGCCATCTTCCTTTTTGCCTTTTCTTCGATTATTGGTAACTATTATTATGGGGAGGCGAACATTCGTTTTATGACGGCTCGTGCTTCTGTCATGACGGTCTATCGTATCTTCTCTGGTGGTGTGATGGTGATGTTTGGTGCCGTGGCAAGTCTTGAATTGGTTTGGAACTTGGGTGACCTTTTCATGGCCCTTCTCACGGCTTGCAACCTGATTGCCATTCTTGCCCTCGGCAAATATGCTTTCAAACTTCTTGATGACTATCGGACACAGAAACGTAATGGCATCAAGGAACCGACTTTCCATCGCAACCAAATACCTCAAATCGAGAAAGATTTGGAATGCTGGGAGTGAAAAGTTGGAAATATGACAGTAAAAGCAGAAAAAACTCCTGTGAGCAATAGTTCACAGGAGTTTATTGGTGTTTTGATCGGGGAAAACCACTTTGGGGGTGAAGGTTTTGGCTTCCTCATAGTCGAGGAGGGCGTAGGACATGATGATGACGATGTCGCCGACTTGGACTTTGCGGGCGGCGGCACCGTTGAGGCAGATGCAGCCGCTGCCTCGTTCGCCTCGGATAACATAGGTGTCGAAGCGTTCGCCGTTGTTGTTGTTGACGATATAGACACGTTCGCCAGCGATGATGCCGACGGCATCCATCAGGTCTTCGTCGATGGTGATGCTGCCCATGTAGTTAAGGTTGGCTTCCGTCACCCTCACACAGTGCAACTTCGATTTCAGCACTTCTATCTGCATGTTTTTATTTGTAATGTATAATTTCTAATGTATAATAGCCATTTGGTGTGTTCTCATGCGCCAGCCTATTATACATTGTAAATTATAAATTCTACATTATTTATAGTTGATATTATCAATGAGTCGGATGGGGGTGGCACCGCAGAAGACAGTGATGCAGCCTTGGATGTGTTCGGCATCGTCCCATGAAGTGACGCTCTCGAGGGTGAGGGCATTGACGATGTCGTAGTATTGTACTTCCAGACCGTCCACTGCATTGATTTTGTCGATAGCATATTGTTGAGTCTCCTTTACCGTGTGGGTCTTGCTGTACCTCACACTCGCCTTCAGTGCCTTGTAGATGTTGGGCGCAATGGCTCTCTCGTCCTCAGCCAAGAGGGTGTTGCGGCTGGAGAGGGCAAGACCGTCATCCTCGCGCACGATGGGGCAGGGACAGATTTCGAGTCGCTTTGCCCATTCAGCATCACGGGAAACATAGTCAGCCACCATCGCTTTGATGACGGCAATCTGCTGGAAATCCTTTTCGCCAAAATAAGCGCGGTCAGGTTCCACGAACATGAAGAGTTTGCTTACAATCTGGCAAACACCGTTGAAGTGTCCCGGGCGGAAAGCACCTTCCATCACCGTGTCCGTCGGAGGATAAGAGAAAGAACGAGTGTCTGGTTCAGGATATACCTCTTCCACCGATGGCGCAAACACATAGTCGGCACCGATGTTCTGGAGCAGGGCACAGTCGGCATCCAATGTACGTGGATATGCCTGCAAGTCGTTCTTGTCGTTGAATTGAGTGGGATTGACAAATACGCTCACCACTGTTGCGTCGTTTTCTTTCACGCTGCGGCTCACGAGTGAAGCGTGACCCGCGTGGAGCGCACCCATCGTTGGTACAAGCCCAACAGTCTTGTTATCACTTCTCAGGGCAGAAACCTTGGCCTTGAGTTCCTTTACTGAATTGATAATTTCCATCTTCTATTATTTCATGCACATGCACCTAAGTCATCATGCATCATTCATAATTGGCTGCAAAGGTACGAAATTAAAGTGACATGTGGCAAGTGAAACGTGAAAAATCTAAGTTCCTCACCATTTGTGTGGCAAGAAACTTAGATTTTTCACGTTTCGTTATTTGATTTTGTGTTCTTACAAAGGATAGTTCTCAAAGTCATAAAGAACAGTTGAGAGATAGCGTTCGCCAGTGTCAGGAAGGAGAGCCACGATGGTCTTGCCAGCGTTGGAAGGTTGCTTGGCAATTTCGGTGGCTGCATAGGCTGCGGCTCCAGAGGAGATGCCGACGAGGAGACCTTCGCTGGCAGCAATCTTGCGGCTGGTGAGGATGGCACCATCATTAGGAACTTTGAAGATGGTATCGACAGCATTGCGGTCGAAAGTCTTAGGTACGAAACCTGCACCAATACCCTGAATCTTGTGAGCACCAGGGGCTTCACCGCTGAGCACAGCAGATGACTCAGGCTCGACAGCCACAATCTTCACGTTGGGATTCAGTTCCTTCAGACGCTTACCGATACCGCTCACGGTACCGCCTGTGCCGACACCTGCTACGAAGATATCAATCTTGCCGTCTGTGTCGCGCCAGATTTCTTCGGCAGTTGTTTTATAATGGATGGCTGGGTTGGCTGGGTTCTCAAACTGCTGCAGGATGATGGCACCCGGAGTGCTATCGCGCAGTTCCTCAGCCTTGGCGATGGCACCTTTCATGCCTGCAGAGCCAGGAGTGAGCACCACGGTGGCACCGTATGCCTTCACGAGGTTGCGACGCTCGATGGACATGGTCTCAGGCATGGTGAGGATGAGTTTGTAGCCCTTCACGGCACTCACGAATGCCAAACCTACGCCTGTGTTGCCAGAGGTTGGCTCGATGATGGTGGAGCCCAGTTTGATAACACCACGCTTTTCGGCATCCTCAATCATGGCGAGGGCGATACGGTCTTTTACGGAGCCTGCTGGGTTGAAGTACTCGAGTTTTGCAATGATGTTGGTTTGGAGTTGCTCCTTTTTGGAGTAGGAGTTGAGTTGCAGAAGTGGGGTGTTGCCCACGAGTTCTGTCAGTTGTTTAGCAATTTTAGCCATAGTTGTATGAAGTTTTTTGAATGTTTAATTACTTTTACAATCAATTCATGAATAATTCGTGGTTAATTTGTGATAATTCGTGTTTTTTCTCTTTTAACATAAATCGCCATGAATTAACCACGAATTATTCATGAATTTTTTTCTTTTGCAAAGGTACTAATAATATATATATGTATAAAATGTTTTTGGGAAAAGGACGGCAAAATACCATGTTTATGGTAGGTTGCCGTCCTTTTTTCTACCCTCTTTGTAGGACAACACTCCGGATGGAGACATTCGCCTTGCGCATGGGCTGGTTAGCCAATCTGTGCGAAAGCCTGGTCGAGGTCGGCAATAATGTCGTCGATGTGTTCCACACCGATGGAGAGGCGCACGGTGGTTGGAGTGATGTGCTGCTCCTCCAGTTCCTCGGGGCTAAGTTGTGAGTGAGTGGTCGTGTAAGGATGGATGACCAGCGACTTCACGTCTGCCACATTAGCCAGCAGTGAGAAGATTTGCAGCGAGTCGATGAACTTCCAAGCGTCCTCCTGAGTGCCCTTGATTTCGAACGTGAAGATACTGCCGCCTCCGTTGGGGAAGTACTTCTTGAAGAGTTCATGATCGGGATGAGAGGGCAGCAATGGGTGGCTGACGCTCTTCACCTTTGGATGGTTGGCAAGATATTCCACCACCTTCTGTGCGTTGTAGGTGTGACGTTCGATGCGGAGTGGCAACGACTCAACGCCTTGCAGGAGAATCCATGCGTTGAACGGAGAGATGGTCGAACCGGTGTCGCGCAGAATGACGGCACGGATGCGGGTCACATAAGCGGCAGCACCTGCCACATCGGCGAACACGGCACCATGATAGGATGGATCTGGCTTCGCGATGGTGGGGTACTTTTCAGCATTGGCTTTCCAGTCGAACTTGCCTGCATCAACAATCACACCGCCGAGGCTGCTGCCGTGACCGCCGATGAACTTGGTGGCAGAGTGTACCACCACGTCGGCACCGTGCTCGATGGGACGGAAGATGATGGGCGCGAAAGTGTTGTCAACAATGACTATAGTGTTGTGTTTGTGTGCAATTTCTGCAATGGCGTCGAGGTTGGTCACGTCGCTGTTGGGGTTGCCGAAGGTCTCCACATACACGGCTTTCGTGTTGGGACGGATGGCTGCCTCGAGCGCCTTCAGGTCGTTCACGTTCACGATGGTGTAAGCGACACCCTGTGTGCTCAGCGTGTGGGTGATGAGGTTATAAGACCCGCCATACAGGTTATCGGCTGCCACGATGTGGTCACCATTTTGTGCAATGTTCTGGAGCGCGTAAGTCACGGCTGCTGCACCAGATGCCACAGCAAGTCCTGCCACACCACCTTCGAGGGCAGCCACGCGGTCTTCAAACACACCCTGTGTGGAGTTGGTCAAACGGCCATAGATGTTACCAGCGTCGCGAAGACCGAAGCGGTCTGCTGCATGCTGTGAGTTGCGGAACACGTAAGAAGTGGTCTGGTAGATGGGCACGGCACGTGCATCGGTTGCGGGGTCTGGAGTCTCTTGTCCAACGTGGAGTGCTAATGTCTCAATGTGAAGTTTCTTTGCCATAGTTGTATTTGTTTTTAATGTTAATAATAATCTTTGTGTGTCGAACCGCCTGTGTTTCTGCTACTAAATCAGTTTCGTTTCTGTAGGTGGCTCGCTGTCATTTTTCTTTTGACGATGCAAAGTTACGACGTTTGGAAAATCTCTCCAAGAAAAACTTTATATAAAAGAAAATATTTCTGCAAATAATATATTTTGTGGAAATAATGTATTAATACTTCTTCCTCCATTTCTGACTTTCTGACATCACCTCTGTAGAGGCACACCCACCACCTCTTTGCCGACATCGTCGAGGTCGGTCTGCCGATGTCGACGATGTCGGTGAACCGATGTCGTCGAGGTCGATAAAGTGGCATAAATAGGGCAGGGGAGCAGGTGCTTTCGCTGAGCCTGTTCCCCTGCAAATGGTGGTGGATGATTTTTCTGTTGTTATTGATCTTATTGTTCTTCCATGCGGTGTTCCTGTTCTTGCTGCATATCATTTCTTGAGGGTGAAATCGAATTGCAAGCCCTTGCCTTCGGACGAGTGGGCTGAAATGGTGCCACCATGCAGGAGGACTGCGTTTTTGACGATGGCAAGTCCCAATCCCGTTCCACCCAACGAGCGGCTGCGTCCCTTGTCGATGCGGTAGAAGCGTTCAAAGATGCGGGGCAGATGTTCAGCAGGGATGCCTTGCCCGTTGTCGCTCAGGGTGAAGTGCCAATGGTGGAATTCCTGTGTGGCAGACAGATTGACGGTTGTGCCATTGCCTGCATAGTGGATGGCGTTGTCGATGAGGTTGCGGAAGATGCTGTAGAGCAGAGACGGATTGCCTTGCACGATGATGCTTTCGGGCAGGTAGTTATGCAAGGTCATTTGTTTCTCCTCCAACGCAGGTTCCGTCTCGGCAATGATTTCAGCCACAATTGCCGCAACGTCGGTGCGCTCGAACGACAGCACATCGGCAGCGTAATCCATGCGGTTCAGCGTGGAAATGTCCTGCAAGAGCGAGGTGAGCCGTTCTGCCTGTGCATGGGTGCGATGGATGAACTGCTGTTTGGTCTCGTCGCTCATGGAGGGATTGTTGAGGATGGTCTCGGTGTAACCCAGAATGCTGGCGACGGGGGTTTTCAACTCATGGGAGATGTTTTGGGTCAGTTCACGCCGCATGACCGTTTGCTTCTCCGCTTGCTCTTGGTGGATGCGTTCGTCCATGCGGTGAGAATAGCGATGGAGCAGCCACCCCAATCCTGCCATCACCACGAGGGAGAAGATGAGCAGATGCCAGTCGCTCGACTCCTCGAACGGCTGCAAATAGAGCCGGTCATAGTCTTCGAACAGGATGAAGATGATGGCATAGACGAAGAAGATTGCCATCACACTAAAGAACATCTTTCGTCCTTCGGATAGTTTTCGGAGTCGTTTCATGGTGTTCTTTTTTGTTTTCGGAGTTGTTCCATTTTGTGTCAGTTTTCTTCAAACAGGTAACCATAGCCAGGGCGCGACACGATGCAGGAGGAGTAAGTGCCTATTTTCTTGCGCATGCGGGTGATGTTCACATCGACGGTGCGGTCGGTCACAATCACATCCTTGCGCCACACCTGGTCGATGACCTCTTGCCGTGAGAAGACTCTGCCCCGATGGGTGAGGAAGAGCAGCAGGAGTTCAAACTCCGTTTTGGTCAGGGTGGCAGTCTTGCCGTCGATGCTGACGGTCTTATCGTTGAGGTTCATCGACAGCCCTTTGTACGTGAACATTTCCATCTCCTCTTCCATCGGTTTGGCGGTACGGTTCAGTACCGCTTTTATCCGAGCCAGCACCTCTCTGACGGAGAAAGGTTTAGCGATGTAGTCGTCGGCACCCAAACCAAATCCCGTCAGCGTGTCGTCCTCCGTGTCCTTGGCGGTGAGGAAGATGATGGGGATTTCTTGGGTCGCTGGATTCGCCTTCAACCTTTCTGCCAACTCGAAGCCCGACAAGCCCTCCATCATCACGTCCAATAGCAGCAGGTCAAACCTCTCGATTCCCCCTTCCAATGCCTCTTCTGCAGAATATGCCGTCTCTGCCTCATATCCTGCTGACATGAGGTTGAATTGCAGAATCTCACCCAAATCCTGCTCGTCATCTACAATGAGTATGCGCTGTTGTTTCATTTGTTTCAGCAAAGTTACGGATTTTTGCCACAAACCTGCAAATTTCTTGGCACTTATTTGCCGAATCGCGCCTGTACCACGTTCACAATGTAGTCGCCCAGTTTCTCACACTCGTTCACGAGGTCAATGTACATGGTACCTACGGTGTAGTCGTATTCATGTTGGTTGACTGCCTGAATGTTGTCTGTCTTCAGTTTCTGACGCAGGGCATTGATTTCGTTCTCGATACGGTAAGTTTCGCGGATGTCGCTTTCATCGCGGTTATCTACCACACGGTTCATTTGGGTCAATGCCTCATCGACAAAGTGCATGATGGCTTGCAGATTGGTATATTGCTTTGTGGTGAAGTCCTTGCCTGACTCTTGACGACGATTCATGGTTCTGGCAAGGTTGTAGCAAGCGTCGCCGATGCTTTCCAATTCGCTGATTTCGCGCATCATGAGACGAATCTTCATCTTGGTTTCGTCTGAAAGGTGCTCCTCGCTCACTTGCTCCAGATAGCGGGCAATCTCAATCTCCATCTGGTCGGTGATGTCCTCCTGTGTCTCGATTTTGCTATACAGTTTGGTGAACTTGGAACTGTCCTTCTCATTGAGTAACTGACGAACCATGTCGAACATTTGATGGACACGCTCGGCAAATAACTTCACTTCCTTTTGGGCTTGCAACACCGCAATTTCAGGTGTCTGCATCAAACCCATGTCGATGTATTGCAGACGGAAGTTCTCTTTTTCTACTGTCTGGCTCTCGATGACCCAGCACACGATCTTTTCAATTTGTGGGATGAACCAAATGAGGATGGCTGTGTTGGCAAGATTGAAACAGGTGTGGAAGGCTGCCAAGACGAAACTGAGTTTGGCAGCGTTGGCAAGGAAGGTGGCTTGACCCACAGCCTCTTTGGTCATCTGGGCATCGTAGCCAACAAGTCCGCAGACGAAATCGACAAAGGGATGGAACACCACCAGCATCCAGCACACACCAAAGATGTTGAAGAACATGTGGGCAAAGGCGGCACGACGTGCCTGTGTAGAAGCGGTCAAGGCAGCCAGATTGGAGGTGACGGTGGTGCCGATGTTCTCACCCATCACGAGGGCAATGCCCTGGTAGATGGGGAGTGCACCGCTCGAACAGAGAATCATGGTGATTGCCATGACTGCTGCCGACGACTGCACACACATGGTCAGCACACCACCGATGAGCAGGAAGAGCAGGGTGGTGGTGAAACTTTGTGGGTCGAACGAGGAGAAGAAGTTCAGCACAGCAGGGTTCTCGCCTAAGTTCATGTCGACTCCTGTTTGTCTCAATGTGCCTAAACCGAGAAACATGAAAGCGACACCGAAAAGAAAATCGCCCACATTCTCATGCCGTTTCCGGTAAATGAGGAAGATGGCGACGACGAATGCGGGCCACACAAAGTCGGTGATGTTGAACGAGAAACCAGCCGACATAATCCATGCTGTCAGCGTGGTGCCGATGTTGGCTCCCATGATGACGGAAATGGCTTGTGCCAAGGTGAGCAATCCTGCATTGACAAATGAAACGGTCATCACAGTAGTGGCAGTGGAACTTTGTACAGTGGCTGTCACCAGAATACCTGTCAGCATGCCTGTAAAACGGTTGGTGGTCATGCGTCCGAGCACATGGCGAAGTCCAGGACCTGCCATCTTTTGAAGCGTGTCACTCATCTGTTTCATTCCGAAAATCAGCAGAGCCAATGAGCCGAGCAGTTGTGCTCCTGCCATCCAATAATTTGTTGTTTCCATTGTTATATGTTCAATTACTTATATATTAAATAATGTGTAAAGCCAAATTCGTCAAGTGTAAACATCAAAAACCATTCGTGTTGGTTTTCGTTGCAAAGTTACAGCCTTTCTCTATGATGACGAAGCGATTTCGGTTACGATTCTGTTACAAATTGCTTGCATCTGTGTTTGAATCTGTTGAGGTGATAGGCTTTTTTCTTGCAATCCTTTGGCATATTCGGATGAATGCTGTAATTTTGTAGCAGTTTTAGCATTAATGACAATGAGAAAGAATACATCTTGGATGTTTGTCGCCATCCTGTTCCTATGCGGCACTATGAGCGTTGCGGCTCAAACTAAAGGGAAAAAGCACAACACATTGTACTTCACGAGAGGCGAACAGCCCAATCCATGTGTTTATCTTCCTGCTCCCCCTGATGTGGTCAGTGTGGATTTCATGGATGATTACAACCAATGGCTTTGGGGCAAGTCGGTGAGAAACACACCGCGCGGGAAGCAGGCAAGTTGGGAGTCACTCTATGGCATGACTCGCATGGCAACGGTGTTTGGCGAGGCGATGGGTATGACCATCAGCAAGGAAGCCACCCCCGCCATTTGGCATTTCATGCACCGTGTGGGCGAAACGGGGCAGGCTTCGACAGAAAAGGCTAAAATCAAATATATGCGCCGTCGTCCTTTCGACCGTATGAATGAGCATGTGTGGGGCGAGTTTGACAATGAGAATGATCTTCGTCACAATGGTTCGTACCCTTCTGGACATACAGGATTGGGATGGAGCACCGCATTGGCATTGGCAGAGTTGGCTCCAGAGTTGCAGGACACGATTCTGAGGCGTGGCTTTGAATATGGTCAGAGCCGTGTGATTGTGGGTGCGCATTGGCAGAGCGATGTGGATGCAGGAAGACTGACGGCTTCGGCTTCTGTGGCGTTGATGCACACTTCGCCTGAGTTCCAGGAAGATTTTGAGGCTGCCCGTGAGGAATACATGCGTATCAAAGGTATCAAGAAGAGAAAGACCATCGAGGCTGGCTATCCTATAGGAAAGAAGGTGCTGGATGCACCTGTAGATACGGTTTCCCGTCGCTTTCAAGGTGATGCGTTCCGCTATTGGTTGGCAAAGGAAGAACGGAACACGGAACGTGGACGGGAGGCTGTGCAGGACACGGCTTGCAGCGAACAGGCTTTCCTTAACAGCTTCACTCCTTGTTTAGGTGTGGCACTTGATGCGGAAACAACTCCTGCCACGAATGCTCTGATTGCGAAAGTGTTCACAGAACTTTGTACGGTTTGCACCGAAGTGAAATCGGAGGGTTTCCGTAAGCGTCCGTTTGTACAGTTTGGTGAGCAGACGCCCCTTCCCGAGAAGGAGGAATCCTATACGGCTTCGTCCAGTTATCCATCTTCCCATGCTTTGTTGGGATGGGGCATTGCATTGACGTTGGTGGAAGTGATGCCTGATTTTCAGGATGCTATTCTTGCTCGTGGCTTCGAGTATGGACGCAGTCGGGTCATTTTGGGTTTTCATTATGCCAGTGATGTGCAGGCTGGTCGTGTGGTGGCTGCTTGTGCGTTGGCACGGATGCACAATGATGCCCAGTTCCAGAAAATGATGGCGGCAGCCAAGAAAGAGTATGCCAAGTTGAAGAGCAAAGGGAAGGTGTCGGTGGAAGAGGTAAGATAAGGAATGAAAAAGGGGGTGATATAGCCGAAAACGGGGGAGAAAGGCGTAGGAAACATAAAAAAAAGTGAAAAAAGCACAAAAATGTTCGTTCTGTTAGAAAAAAGTATTATATTTGCAAACTCAATTGAACAAATGATAACGAACATAACATAAACAGCCATGAAAGAAATTAAGATTAGTGAATATGCGCGACAGCAAATCCGAAAACTGTTCTCGCAGCGCAACTCGGTGAACACGTTGAAACGTGACCCGGAGTTGACTCAGATTTTTGACAACTTCGCATTCGACGAGGCTCTGAAACTGACAGAGGAGCCTGTGCTCGAAAAGACGCGTTGTATGTGCATCTTGGCGAGCACGATTGGCTGCAATGCCATGAGGGAATTTAAGGTGTATGTGGACGTGTGCCTCAATGTGGGTGTGAAGCCACGCGAGATTCGCGAGGTCATCTATCAGACGGTGCCATACGTGGGCTTCTCAAAGATGATTGACTTCTTGCTGGAGATGAACGAGGTGTTTGATGACAACGATATCAAGTTGCCACTGAGCGACCAAGGCACAACCACGCCAGAGAACCGCCGAGAGAGGGGGCGTGAATACATTGATGGCATTTTTGGTGCAGGTACTGTTGACAGGATGGAAAAGGAAGCACCTAAGGGTCAGGAGCACATTGTGGAGTTTTTGGAGAGTTATTGCTTTGGTGATTTTTACACCCGCAATGGCATTGACATGCAGCATCGCGAATTGGTGACCTTCTGTCTGTTGGCATCGATGGGTGTTGCCCAGCCACAATTGGAAAGCCATGGATTTGGCTGCAAGAATATGCAAATCAGTAAGAAGGAAATGGTGGCTGTGCTCACAGGCATGTTGCCATATATAGGCTTCCCCAAGACACTGAATGCATTGACTGCTGTCAACAAGGCATATCCAGAGGATGAGGAATAATTCTTTTTAGACGGATAAATCTTTTTATAAGCGATAGAAAGGAAGGAACTGATGGTCAGTATTAAATACTGATTGTCAGTTCCTTTTTTGAGCCATTTTCACGAAAGAGTCTTCAGAAAATGCATCTTTTTCAGAAAATGCTTCTTTTGTTGATGAAGCGTCAGTTGACGAAAGCGTCAGTCGATGAAGCGTTGGGTCAAATTACCAAATTCTTCAATGCGGCGGTCGCGGAGGAAGGGCCACCATCGGCGCACATTCTCACTGCGATGGGAGTCAATGTCGATGACTTGCACCGTCTCATCGTCGATGGGGGCTTTATAAAGAATTTCGCCTTGTGGACCTGCCACGAAACTGCTGCCCCAGAACTGGATGCCGTTGGTTTGACCTGACGGGTCGGGTTCATGTCCTGTACGGTTGACAGCAATCACAGGTAGTCCATTTGCCACAGCATGTCCACGCTGTACCGTCATCCATGCTTCCCGTTGACGTTCCTGCTCCTCGGGGGTGTCTGACGATTCATATCCGATGGCAGTAGGGTAAATCAGCAGGTCGGCTCCTTGCAGTGCCATCAGTCTTGCGCCTTCAGGGTACCATTGGTCCCAGCACACTTGTACGCCCAATTTTCCCACGCTGGTTTGTATGGGATGGAAACCGAGGTCGCCAGGGGTGAAATAGAACTTTTCATAATAGGCAGGGTCGTCGGGAATGTGCATCTTACGGTACTTTCCTGCGATGGTGCCGTCCTTCTCAATCACGACAGCCGTGTTGTGATATAACCCCACCGCCCGTTTCTCAAAAAGCGAGAGCACCAGAACTATGCCCAGTTCCTTTGCCAACATACCAAATCGTTTGGTGGAAGGACCAGGGATGGTTTCTGCCAAATCGAAGTTGTCAGTACTTTCTACTTGACAGAAATAGAGCGAGTTATGCAGTTCCTGCATCACGATGAGTTCCGCTCCTTGTAAGGCTGCCTTACGGATGCCCTCTTCCAGATGGGCAATGTTCTTTCCGATGTCCTCTCCACACCGCTGTTGTATGATTCCTACTTTCATTGTCATAAGTTTTGACGGTTCTGAATAATAACTGCAAAGTTAAACATTTTTTAGTCATAATTTAAGTTGAGAGGGTGAAAATTGTATGGAAATGGAAAGGTAAGTGCATAATTTTACATTTTTTTTGAATGAAATATGTTGTGAATGGTTTTTATTTCGTGTTTTTTCCTTACCTTTGTGGCTTAGAAAAATCTACGTTCTGAAAGAATGGACATAAAAGGCTGAAAGGAGGGCAAAAATGAAGAAAGCCTATCTATTTTATTTGTTGTTGAATGTGTTCATGCTGGCTCCTTGCCAGATGAATGCGGAAGAACCATTTGTTTTTACCACCGTTTGGACAGCGCAGGCAGAATTTGCAGGTTATTATGTGGCGAAAGAAAAAGGTTTCTATCGCGAGGCAGGATTGGATGTGAAGATTCAGCACCCATCGTTGGCAAGTTCGGTCTATCATCGTTTGGAAACAGATGAATGCGACGCAGGTATGTTTGCGATGATGTCGGCGATGGAACTGGTTTCCAATGGCTCATCATTGGTGAATATCTTCCAGACGTCTATGAACAGCAGTTATCTCATCGTTTCCCGTTGGGGCAAGAACCCCGAAACACAGAAGGGAATGCGGGTGGCAGTTTATAACTCAGAGCCTAACTATCTGACGTTGATGATGGACAAGCGCGTGAAGATGAACTACGACCTTATTCATTTCACCGAAGGAGTCAATGTGTTCCTTTCGGGTGCCGTGGATGCGATGGTGGTGGTGAGTTACAATGAGTACTACCAGTTGATGCAGGCAGGTTTCAAGATGCCCGAAGAGGGGCTTTACCGCTTTAGCGACCACGGTTACAACATTCAGGAGAATGGCGTGTATGTGAAGCGTGAATATTATGAAACCCACCCCAAGCAGGTGAAGGCATTTGCAGATGCCAGCCGAAAAGGGTGGGAGTGGGCTGCCGAGCATCCTGATGAGGCATTGGACATCGTGATGAAGTATGTGAAGGCGGATAATGTACATACCAACCGTGTGATGCAGAAATTGATGCTGAAAGAGATATTGCGGTTGCAGAAAGACCCTGATTCAGGAAAGCGCGAGTTTCGTGTGCGTCCCGACATGGTGAAGAAAGCCAACCAACTGATGCTGGAGAGCGGTATGCTGAAACGGGCGGTGACTTATGAGGAACTGATGGGAAAAACTGAATGGAAGAAAGGAGGTACGAAATGACGCTCATCAATTATATCAGGCGGTCGCTGTCTGCAAGGCTCAGTTTTTGGGTGATTATCTGCGTGGTGGTGCTCTTCATGGCAGCATTGGGCATACTCTTCCACTATTCGCGTATGGCTGTTAAGGATGAGGCGATGGAAAAGGCTTCACAGACGTTGGAGAGCACATTGTTGCATGTGGAAAACACGCTGAACGAAGTGGAAGTGGCTGCCGACAACATGAAATGGTTGGTGGAACAGCACATCAGCACACCCGATTCGATGTTCACCTTCAGTAGCCAGATTTTGGAGAACAACCCCAACCTTTACGGTTGTTCCATCGCTTTCGAGCCTTATTATTACAAAGAGAAAGGACGTTACTTCTCTGCTTACTCCTATAATGGCGGCGATTCCATTGAGACGGAGCAGGAAGGCAATGACCTGTACGAATACTACTGCATGGACTGGTATCTGATTCCGAAACTGCTCGACCGCCCCTATTGGGTTGAACCCTTTCGCGAACAAGATACTGGTGGCATTCAGGTGGCTGATGTCATCACGTCGTACTGTCAGCCCATTCACGACAGCGAAAACCGTGTGGTGGGAGTCCTTTCGGTGGACCTCTCGTTGGATTGGTTCTGCAAGACGATTTCTGGCACCAAACCCTTCCCTAACTCTTACAGCATCCTGCTGGGCAAGGGTGGTACGTTCTTGGTGCATCCCGATTCCACCAAACTTTTCTATGAGACCATTTTTACCTCGACGCTGGAGGAGCCTGACACAGCCATGACAGCCTTGGGCGAGGCAATGATTTCGGGCGAGAGTGGCTATAAGGTGTTCCATCGGGGCAATGAGGATTATTACGTGTTCTACAAGCCTTTCAAACATACCGACTGGAGTGTTGCTATTGTGTGTCCTGAAAGTGACATCTTCGAGCCTTACAACAGTTTGCAGCGTTATCTGATGGCAATTACCATCATCGGACTTATTCTATTGCTCTTCTTCTGCATTTTCATCATCCGCAAGAGCCTCCGTCCGCTGAAGTTGCTGGCACATTCTGCACGGCGCATTTCGGAAGGTGACTATCAGGAGACTGTGCCCGACAGCCATCGCCGTGATGAAATCGGACATTTGCAGCACAGTTTCTCGAAGATGCAGAAAGCGTTGGCTGAACACATTGGCAAACTGGAACGCACCACCGAAACGCTGACAGAGCGCAACCGAGAACTCCTCCATGCCAACGAACTGGCAAAGGAAGCCGACCGGGTGAAGACAGCGTTTATCAATAACATGACAGACCAGATGGCTCCTCCTGTGGGCATCATTGCCTCAAAGAGCGACATCATCCGCGAGAACTACCGTGACTTCTCCGAAGAGGAAATGAAGGCACATGTGGATAAGATGTTGGAAAACACGGAAACCATCACCTGTCTGTTGAATCAGTTACTCGATGCCTCCGAACATGGAACGCCATCGATATTGTCGAACGAAGAAACTTCTGCATCATGAAAAATCCGTTTACACACATACAACGCTCGTTGTCTCTCAGCCTTTCATTGTGGATTCTTTTTTTCGCAGTGCTCATCTTCGTTGTCTCGCTGGGATTCTTCTATTCCCGCACTCGCAAATTCATTCGTCAGGATGCCATCCAACGGGCGGAAAAAGTGCTTAACAATACGGCATACAGTGTGTCTGAAATCCTGAACGAAGTGGAGGTTGCCACCACTAATACAGATTGGCAGGTGCGCCGGCACTTGCATCCCGATTCCATTCAGGCATATTCACGCCGTATCTTGATACGCAACCCGAACATCTTCGGTTGTTCCATAGCCTTCGAACCTTATTACTTTGCAGACAAGGGACAGTATTACTCCATCTATTCCGAGCGTAACGAGGATGGCACTATTGAGACAGAGCAAGAAGGTGGCGATGACTACCGATACTTTGGTAAGGACTGGTATAAAACTCCATTAGAGCGGAAAGAAGCGTGTTGGGTGGACCCCTTCTACGATTACTACCTCGATACGACGAGTGTGAGGACTGCCATCACCTCTTATAGCAAGCCCCTCATCGACTCGCAGGGACATTACATCGGTGTGATTTCTGCAGACCTTTCGCTCAAGTGGCTCTCGGAGACCATTTCAGCCAAGAAGCCCTCTCCGCGCTCTTACTGCATCATTCTGGGCAAGGAGGGTAACTACTTTGTGCATCCCGACACCAGCAAACTGATTTATCAGACCATCTTCACGGGGGCTTCTCCCGAGAAGGATGCTGACCGAATTTGGCTGGGGCGCGACATGGTGGCTGGCAAGACGGGCATGGCGCAACTTCACATCGACGGTGAGGAATGTTATGTGTTCTACCGCCCTCTGTCACGCACCAATTGGAGTCTTGCCGTTGTCTATCCCGAAAGCGAGATATTCCGAGGATACAACAACCTCTTCTACATCGTTTTAGGCATCATTGGGGTGGGACTTCTGCTTATGCTCTTCTTGTGTAGGCAGATTGTCAAGAAGGCGATTGTGCCTGTCAATCAGTTGGCACGTCAGGCACATGACATCACCGCAGGTCATTTCGACGAACGAATGCCGCAGAGTGAGCGCATCGATGCTGTGGGGCAGTTGCAGAACAGTTTTGCCTCCATGCAGCAGTCCATTTCTGCCCATGTGCATGACATTCAGCAGATGAACGAAGAGATTGAGCAGCGCAACGAGGAACTTGTCGTTGCCAACCAATTGGCACACGAAGCCGACCTCAAGAAGACCGCCTTCATGCAGGACATCACCCATCAGGTGCGCACTCCGCTCAACATCATCACGGGCTTTGCACAAGTGCTTCGCGAGGGGTACCAACTCGTCACCGAGGAAGAAATGGTGACCATCATCGATGCCATGCAGGAGAACTCGAAGAACATCACGGGCATTATCGGCATGCTGATGGCAGCCTCCTATTTCGAGACACACACCACGTTGGACTGTAACGACGAGATTCGTTGTAATGACCTTTGCCGTCAGTTGGTAAGTGCCATTCGTGTGAAGAATCCTGATGCGGTCAAGTTGGATGTGGTCACCCAAGTGCCCGATGACTTTTGTATCCGTTCCAATCGTGAATATCTGGGCAAGGTGCTGAACGAGTTGCTCAGCAATTCCAACAAATTCACACAGCAGGGCTTCATCGAAATAGGCTGCTCGGCAAACGATAATGGAACCGTCGATTTCATGGTGAGCGACACAGGTATCGGCATTCCAGAGGATGCCCGTGAGATCATCTTTATGCAGTTCACTAAACTCGACGACTTCACGGAGGGAATCGGTCTTGGGCTCACCCTATGCAAGCGTGTTGCCTTCATTCTTGGCGGCGACCTCAATCTCGACACTGAATACACAGGCGGCACCACTCGGTTCATCCTCACTTTGCCTGTCGGGAAATAGGCGCATTCAGGACGGAAGGGTGCCCATCGCAGCGATTTTTTGCAAAAAGTTCGCTGGAGAGCAGCATTATGCCGTGAGAAATTAGTAACTTTGCACCCATATTATCAAAAAGTGAAGTTTTTTCACCTTCGTCACGCGAAGCGTAGAAAGACATCCGAATGCTGAATCAATAAAAGAAATACAAAGACATGCCCAAAATATCCATACGAGGAACAGAAATGCCTAGTTCGCCTATCCGCAAACTGGCTCCTCTGGCTGAAGACGCAAAGAAGCGTGGCGTGAAGGTTTATCACCTGAATATCGGACAGCCCGACCTGCCCACACCACAGGTGGCACTTGATGCCATCAAGAACATCGACCGCAAGATTTTGGAGTACAGCCCATCGCAGGGCTATCGCAGTTATCGCGAGAAGTTGGTTCACTACTATGCCAAGTACGACATCAACCTGACTGCCGACGACATCATCATCACCAGTGGCGGTTCGGAGGCTGTGCTGTTCTCTTTCCTTGCCTGTCTGAACCCCGGCGACGAAATCATCGTGCCAGAACCTGCCTATGCCAACTACATGGCATTCGCCATCTCGGCTGGTGCCGTGATTCGCACCATCGCCACCACGATTGACGAGGGTTTCTCGCTTCCCAAAGTGGAGAAGTTTGAGGAACTCATCAACGAGCGCACCCGTGCCATCCTCATCTGCAACCCCAACAACCCGACGGGTTATCTCTATACACGCCGCGAGATGAACCAGATTCGCGACCTCGTGAAGAAGTATGACCTCTACCTCTTCTCCGACGAGGTGTATCGCGAGTTCATCTACACGGGTTCCCCCTACATTTCCGCTTGCCACCTCGAAGGTATTGAGCAGAATGTGGTGCTGATCGACTCGGTGTCGAAACGTTACAGCGAGTGCGGCATCCGCATCGGTGCCCTCATCACCAAGAATGAGGAAATCCGCAAGGCGGTGATGAAATTCTGTCAGGCGCGACTCTCTCCGCCACTCATCGGTCAGATTGCAGCCGAGGCAAGTCTCGATGCCCCCGAGGAGTACAGCCGTGAGATTTACGACGAATATGTGGAGCGCCGTAAGTGCTTGATTGACGGACTGAACCGTATCCCCGGAGTCTATTCTCCGATTCCGATGGGCGCTTTCTATACAGTGGCAAAACTGCCAGTCGATGACTGCGAGAAATTCTGTGCCTGGTGTCTTTCCGACTTCAACTACGAAGGCGAAACCGTGATGATGGCTCCAGCATCGGGATTCTACACCACACCCGGTGCCGGCAAAAACGAAGTCCGCATCGCCTACGTGCTCAAGAAGGAAGACCTCGTCAGAGCCCTCTATGTGTTGCGCAAGGCATTGGAGGCTTATCCTGGCAGAGTGAGCGAGTGATGTCCTACGAACTTTTCATAGCCAAACGAATTTATTCCGACAAAGCACAGGACGGGGAACGTTTCTCTCGTCCTGCCATTCGCATTGCCATGCTGGGTGTCGCCATCGGATTGGCAGTTATGCTGGTCTGTCTGGCGGTCGTGCTGGGCTTCAAGCATGAGGTTAGTTCGAAAGTGATAGGATTCGGCAGCCACATTCAGGTGCTGAGCCTCACACAGAACCAACGCTATGAAATGATGCCGGTGCTGACCAACGACACCCTCATCCGCAAGGTGAAGAAAGTGCAGGGAACAGACCACATCCAGCGCTTTGCCATCAAACTCGGCATCCTGAAAACAGAGGATGACTTCCGTGGCTTGACCTTCAAGGGGGTGGGAGAGGACTATGATTTTTCGTTCCTCCAGCATTGCCTGATAGAAGGAAAACTGCCGAAATTCACTTCCAAGGAGGCAACCAACGAAATCCTGCTCTCGAAGAAAGTGGCAAGCCAGTTGGGTGTGAAAGTGGGCGACAGAATCTTTGCCTATTTCATGGGAGAAGATGCCATGCGAGCCCGCCGATTCACGATTGCCGGCATCTTCGCCACCAACATGAACGACTATGACAAGAACTACGTCATCACCGACATCTACACGGTGAGAAAGTTGAACGGTTGGGATAAAGAGATGTCGTCGGGACTGGAAGTGACGGTGAAGGATTTTGACCGCGTGCAGGAACTGACACAGAAGTTGCAATTCCTGCATCAAGGAACCGACCGCAACGGAGTCACCTATGGTGTGTTCAGCATCAAGGACATTGCCGCCCACACCTTTGCGTGGCTGGCGGTGCTCGACATGAACGTGGTGATGATTCTGGTGCTGATGATACTCGTGAGTGCTTTCACCGTCGTGAGCGGCTTGCTCATCATCATGCTCGAACGCATCAACATGATTGGCACCCTCAAAGTGCTCGGAGCCACCAACGTGTCTGTCAGAAAGATATTCATCCACTTCAGCATCATGCTCGTGGGCAAGGGACTCCTTTGGGGCAACATCGTCGGACTCCTCCTCTGCTGGCTCCAGCAGCAGTTCCACCTCATCTCCCTCGATGCCTCCGTCTATTACATCGACTCCGTCCCCATCCAGTTCAACTGGTGGCTCATCCTCGCCATCAACGTCATCACCCTCCTCATCTCCACCCTCGTCATCTGGGGCAGTTCCCACCTCATCAGCATCGGGAAACCCTCGGAGACCATACGGTACGAATAACCCTCCATCCATATATTCAAACACAGGAGCAGTTTTTGCTTCTTAGAGGAAAGGGAATGTGTCAATTTTGACGCATTCCCTTTCCTTTTTATTATAGTGTCGGAACCTCAAAAGGGGTGTGACTCACACCTGTGGTATAGGTCTGAGTCACACGTGTGGTATAGGTGTGACTCACACCCCTTTTGAGGTGATGGAACAACCATGAAGGCTTCTTACCATTGTGCCCTCAATCACTCTGTAACAGTTCCTTAGAAGCAACTTATAGCATTGTTATAGCGAGAGGTTTTTCAAATGACTGCTCTACTGTCGTGAACATTGATTTGTTTCTTCTCAGCCTTGTCATGAGACTGTATGAATAGATAGTGTTACTTATTTATAGGCATGTATAAAAAATTGTGTTCTATTGACAAAGATATGCATTTTTCCACAAAATCCCACATGTTTCACAAGATTTCATGCCCAATCCCTTGGCTGTCCCGCATTTTCTTCGTACTTTTGCACTAATCGCTGTTAATCCAATCAATAAGGGTACATTCATGCTTTATATGGTGGTGCGCACAAACAGTATTAACGACCAACCGGGTGACACCGGCTGACTAAATCAATTTCAATGGCTAACGCAAAACCTTTTATCAAGTGGGCTGGTGGCAAGGGACAACTCTTGGAGCAACTGAACGCATACCTTCCAGAAGATTTTGATAACAGAAGAGACATCACTTATATTGAGCCGTTTGTTGGCGGTGGAGCCATGTTATTCTGCATGTTGCGACGATACCCCAACATCCGTCATGCCGTCATCAACGACGTTAATTCCGATTTGACAACCTGCTATCAGACGGTGAGGGACATGCCCGAAGAACTGATTGCATCCCTGTTGGACATACAGAATGCCTACAACGCACTTCAGACAGAGGAAGGACGCAGAGATTTCTTTCTTGCTGCTCGCGACCGATATAACGAGAAGAATCTCGATCCGATAGAGAATACCACGAAATTCATCTTTCTCAACCGTACTTGCTTCAACGGTCTCTACCGCGTAAACAAGAAAGGGCTGTTCAACGTTCCGTTTGGCAAGTACATTAATCCGCAGATTTGTGACCCCGCAACCATCCGACTTGATAGCGAGTTGCTGCAACGTGTGGAGATTCTGACAGGCGATTTTGAAGCGACGCTCGACCACGTGGGCGACGGCTACAACTTCTTCTATTTCGACCCGCCATATCGTCCGCTCAACGCTACGTCGAGTTTCAATTCCTATTCCAAGGAGGATTTCAACGACGATGAGCAAATCCGTCTGCGCGACTTCTGTGCCAGATTAAATGACCGTCTGGGAATCGGTTGGATGCTCAGCAACGCAGATTGCTCGGCAAAGAATCCTGAAGATACTTTCTTCGAGGATATATATAATGATTTCTTCATCAATAGAGTCTTCGCTTCGAGGGCTATCAACGCAAACCCTTCAAAGAGAGGAAAACTCACGGAGTTGCTTATCTGCAATTATCGACCAGAAGGGTATGGCGCGTATGCGGCAGAAGAAGTAGAATAATTTAACCATGCAGTATAATAACTAAAAAACAAAAAAATATGGCATCAGACATTTCATGGAAAAAGATTTGGGATGACAAAGGTCTTGACAAACATGATTTTTCAAAGTCCCCAGTTACAATTACAGCTGCTGAAATAAAGAGAAGTTGTCAGAATTTTACAGAAACTCACGACAAAGAGGTGCGTATCCTTTGTAAACAAGATAAGCGCGAGGATCGGCCAAAAGTATTTCGAGATAACGGATTGTTTCTTCTGCCAAAGAAAAATGGTTCTTATTATATCATCAAGGGCGAAGGCTATGTAGATGTTCCAGACATCACGTCTCCCATTCAAGACTACCACAAACAATTGGATTTTGACTTGGAGAGTTCTAAGGTTGGGGACTCGGAGATGCAACATCTTGATTACGCATACGCAAATTCTCTTATCAGAACATTCATGAATGACCCTTCTTTAGTTCTTACTATTAGAGGACGGAAGTACACTCCTGAGTTTGATTTCAAAGTGAATGGCTTTGATATTCATACGGAAAGTGTACAAACGGAGGTTGATGCTGGGTATGAAGGTAAAGCTCAAATTGTTCTGATTGAAGCTAAGAATGCATCAAATGATACGGAAATCATTAGGCAATTATACTATCCTTTCAGACAATGGTCAGAAAATACATCGAAGAAGGTGGTTCCTGTATTCTTTGAAAAGCGTGTTGTAAATGGAGAAGATTTGTATTATATTTGGCAATATGAGTTTACAGATGTGAACGATTATAATAGCATTAAATTAGTCAAATCAGCAAGATTCCGTATCGTAAAATAATGTTGCGCCCCTTCTATAAATCTCCCAGCCACGATTTTAACCTAATTCATGGCGATACGTTTGAATTGCTGCCGCAGTTCAACTTCAAGTTCGACATGATATTTGCTGACCCGCCTTACTTCCTGTCGAGTGGTGGTATCTCGGTTCAGAGCGGAAAGATTGTGTGCGTTGATAAAGGCGATTGGGACAAGAGTATGTCCGCTGATAAAATCAATGCCTTCAACCTGAAGTGGCTCTCGCTTTGCCGTGAGAAACTGAAGGACAACGGTACGATTTGGATTTCCGGCACATACCACAATATCTTCTCTGTGGCCAACTGTCTGACGCTGTTAGGCTACAAGATTCTGAACGTGATAACATGGGCAAAGACAAATCCACCGCCCAACATTTCCTGTCGCTACTTCACCTATTCTACTGAGTTCATCATCTGGGCTCGTAAGTCGGAGAAGGTGCCACACTATTACAACTATGAACTGATGAAGCATATCAACGGCGACACACAGATGACGGACGTGTGGCGACTACCTGCTATTGCACCTTGGGAAAAGACCTGTACAAAGCATCCTACTCAGAAACCACTTGGTTTGCTGAGCCGTATCATTATGGCATCAACAAAGCCTAATGCATGGATTCTTGATCCCTTTGCTGGTTCATCTACAACAGGCATTGCAGCCAATCTTCTTGGTCGCAAGTTCCTTGGCATCGAGAAGGAAGAAGATTTCGTCAAAATCAGCAGGGCACGCCGCGAAGAGATTGAGGACATCAATACATTTGTCAGGTACAAAAGGAAAATCCCAGACATCATGAAGGCTGAAGATACTCAGACGGATATCTTTACCTGCAACGAACCAATCATAGAACGGCTGCCATTCTTGGAAGATAATGTCTTTCAGAAGAAAGATGGTGTGCTAATGTATGCCGTTGGCTCTCCATATCGTCAGAAGACCGAACCTGTTGGCAAGTTAGCATTAGGCATTAAAGATGGCGTATTGGACGATGTGGTCATCAGCAACATTGGTTACATCATGTTTCACTATTGGAACAACCCAAAGGCAATGCCGTATCGTATAACCAACAATCCACGAATCGTCAGCAAACAGAACATCCCTGATGGCTATCTGCTTCGCATAGCAAACGATGCCCAGAAGTTTCTGCTATTGGAATACAACCCCAACAAGCCTGCTAACATTGGTGACTTCGACATCATAAAAGTTCAAAGAAAAGGAAAGGGAAGGTATCTGCCGTTTGTAACACCTTTGGAGTGCCTTATCAGTAAATAAGATACCAAAAGTGGATGTTCATCCTATATGTCCTTTTAATTAATCAGTCTTTTTTCATCCCATAGGCATGGGTGTTTTTATGTTGAACAATTGTTGGTTTTGTTATTGCAAAATGTAATTATCGTCGTACCTGTTCTCAACTTTCTCTGATGACACGCATCGTGTCGGCGGCAGTTTCTTTTCCCACCCATGCACCGTAATACTTGTCGAGCATGGAGCGTGTTGGGTCGGAAACGGTGTCCTTCATCGCCATCTCTTCTTCTGCTACCGATGTGGTCAGTTTGGCAGCAAGATTGAGCCGAATATTCCGATTCAATGTACGGAGAACGTTCCAATACAAACTGACCAGAGGCTCTTCATAATGTGAAATTGCTACATCCATAGTTTCTATCGTGTATTTCTGTTGCAAAGATACAACTATTTTTCATAAACAAAAAAAATCCACACAATAAAAGGGGGATTCTTTGGAAAAATGCGTGGTGGTTTGGAGGAAAATGTGTACCGTTGGCTTCGCCGAAGGTACTCACATTCGGAAAAACTCAAATAAATTTGGTTTTTCTCTCATTTAGTCGTACCTTTGCAAGTCAAAAACTTTATTAAACATGGAATTAGCAAAAAATTATAGCCCTTTGGAGGTGGAGGGCAAGTGGTATGAGTACTGGTTGAAGCATCAGTTGTTTGCGAGTAAGCCAGATGGTAGGGAACCTTACACGATTGTGATTCCACCACCAAACGTGACGGGTGTGCTGCACATGGGGCACATGCTGAACAACACGATTCAGGACATCTTGATTCGTAAGGCTCGTATTGACGGCAAGAATGCATGTTGGGTGCCGGGCACTGACCATGCGTCGATTGCTACGGAGGCGAAGGTGGTGAACCGTCTGGCGGAGCAGGGCATCAAGAAGCGTGACCTGAGTCGCGAAGAGTTCTTGAAACATGCGTGGGCATGGACAGACGAGCATGGTGGCATCATCTTGAAGCAGTTGCGTCGTCTGGGTGCTTCGTGCGACTGGGACAGAACGGCTTTCACGATGGATGAGAAGCGTAGCGAGAGTGTGCTGAAGGTGTTTGTGGACCTCTACAAGAAGGGGCTGATTTATCGTGGTCTCCGTATGGTGAACTGGGATCCCAAGGCGCAGACGGTGCTCTCGACGGAAGAGGTGATTTACAGGGAGGAGAAAAGCCATCTGTATCATTTGAAGTATTATGTGGCTGACCCCGAGAATCTGACTTCGATAGGAGGCAAGGTGTCGATTGACGAGTTGGAGAAGGAGGGCAACATCATTCATAAGGATGCGAAGGGCTACTATGCTGTGGTGGCTACGACTCGTCCAGAGACCATCATGGGCGATACTGCCATGTGTATCAATCCGAAAGACCCGAAGAACCAATGGCTGAGGGGACATAAGGTGATTGTGCCGCTGGTGAACAGGGTGATTCCTGTGATTGAAGACCGCTATGTGGACATTGAGTTCGGTACGGGCTGTCTGAAGGTGACTCCTGCTCACGATGTGAATGACTATGCTTTGGGTAAGGCGCATAACCTCGAAACGATTGACATCTTCAATCCTGACGGTACGCTCTCGGAAGAGGCAGGGCTGTATGTGGGCATGGACAGAATGGATGTGCGCAAGCAGATTGCCATCGACTTGCAGAAGGCTGGCTTGATGGAGAAGATTGAGGACTATGACAACAAGGTGGGCTATTCGGAGCGCAACCAAGACACGGCTGTGGAGCCTCGTCTGTGCAAGCAGTGGTTTCTCTCGATGAAGCACTTTGCCGATATTGCTTTGCCACCAGTGTTGGAAGGTAAGATTAAGTTCTATCCGACGAAATATGTGAACACCTACCGCAACTGGATGGAGAACATTCAGGACTGGTGCATCAGTCGCCAGTTGTGGTGGGGACACCGCATTCCTGCTTATTTCCTGCCAACGGCTGAGGATGAGGAGGAAAAGTATGTGGTGGCTCTCACGCAGGAAGAGGCTTTGGAGGAAGCCAAGAAGATTCCTGGTTATGAGAACATCACCGCTGACCAACTCCGTCACGATGAAGATGCACTCGACACGTGGTTCTCTTCATGGCTTTGGCCTATTTCTCTCTTCGACGGCATCAACAACCCCGGCAATGAGGAGATCAACTACTATTATCCTACCTGCGACCTCGTGACGGCTCCCGACATCATTTTCTTCTGGGTGGCTCGCATGATTATGGCTGGTGAGGAGTATATGAAGGATGTGCCTTTCCGCAACGTGTATTTCACGGGTGTGGTACGTGACAAGTTGGGCAGGAAGATGTCGAAGTCGCTCGGCAATTCGCCCGACCCGCTGGGCTTGATTGACAAGTATGGTGCGGATGGTGTGCGCATGGGCATGCTGCTGTCTGCTCCTGCAGGCAACGATATTCTTTTCGACGAGCAACTCTGTCAGCAGGGTGCTGCCTTCTGCAACAAGATCTGGAATGCGTTCCGTCTGGTGCAGGGTTGGGAGGTGAAGGAAGACCTCGAACAGCCGAAAGAGAACAAAAAGACCATCGCATGGATGGAGGCTGTCATCAAGACGACATTGGCTGATGTGAATAATCTGTACACGAAGTATCGTCTGAACGAGGCTTTGATGGCTGTGTTCAAACTGTTTACGGATGAGTTCTCGGGTTGGTATCTGGAGATGATTAAGCCAGCCTATCAGGCTCCGATTGATGCTGCGACTTACAAGGCAACACTCGGATTCTTCGAGCAGTTGATGAAGATGATTCATCCGTTCATGCCGTTCATTACGGAGGAGTTGTATCAACACATTGCAGAGCGGAAGGACGGCGAGAGCATCATGGTCGATACGCTCATTCTCGATGCTCCGACAGAGGCTGACAAGCAGTTGATTGCTCAGTATGAGGAGGCAAAGCAGGTGATTTCGGGTGTCCGTGCCGTTCGTCAGAGCAAGAACATCTCACCACGTGAGCCGCTCACTCTCGAAGTGGTGCTTCAAGGTGCTGATGACCGCAATGTGACCAAGTGTCCTGCCCTCGGTCCTGTCATCAAGAAGATGGCTTCGCTGGCTGACATTCAGTATGTTCAGACAAAGAGTGACGGCACTTCGGCTTTCCTGATTGGCACGACGGAATATGCCGTGCAGTTGGGCAACCTCATCGACACAGAGGCTGAAATCGCCAAGATGGAGGCAGAGTTGAAGCATCTGCAAGGGTTCCTCATCGGTGTGCAGAAGAAACTGAGCAACGAGCGTTTCGTGGCAAATGCACCTGCACAGGTGGTGGAACTGGAACGCAAGAAGCAAAGCGATGCCGAAACCAAGATTGCCGCCCTGACGGAAAGCATCGCAAAATTGAAGAAGTAAGTAATTAACGAACTAATTATCAAGTCTATGGCACTTAAAGCATTGAACGCTCGCACGGCTCCGAAGAGCCATGCACCCGAGAGAATCATCCAGTTTGGCGAGGGTAATTTCCTCCGTTGCTTTGTTGACTGGATTATCTACAACATGAACCAGAAGACCGACTTCAACTCTTCTGTGGTGGTTGTTCAGCCCATCGAGCGCGGTATGGTCGATTGGCTCAATGGTCAGGATTGTCTTTATCATGTCAACCTGCAAGGTCGTCTGAATGGTGAGAAGGTCAATTCCCTCACACGCATCGACAGCATCAGCCGTGCCCTCAATCCTTACAGCCAGAATCAGGCATTCATGGCATTGGCAGAGCAGCCAGAGATTCGCTTCGTCATCTCGAACACCACCGAGGCTGGTATCGCCTTCGACCCCGAGTGCAAGTTCACCGACGCTCCAGCCTCTTCCTATCCGGGCAAACTCACGCAGTTGCTCTATCGTCGTTTCAAGACCTTCAACGGCGCTGCCGACAAAGGACTCATCATCATGCCTTGTGAGTTGATTTTCTTGAATGGTCACCATCTGAAAGACTGCATCTACAAATACATCGAACTCTGGAAGGACGACTTCGGAGCCGACTATGCCGCCTTCAAGGAGTGGTTCACTCAATATAATTATGTGTGCGCAACCCTCGTTGACCGCATCGTGCCGGGCTTCCCACGCAAGGAGATTGCCGAGATTCAGCAGAAGGTCTGCTATGCCGACAACCTCGTCGTGCAGGGTGAAGCCTTCCATCTTTGGGTGATTGAGAAGCCTGAGAACATGGACATCGACGACCTCAAGACAGAGTTCCCTGCCGAGAAGGCTGGCTTGAACGTGCTGATTGCTCCCAGCGAGAAGCCATATCACGAGCGCAAGGTGACCTTGCTGAATGGTCCTCACACGGTGCTGTCTCCTGTGGCTTACCTGAACGGCATCAACATCGTGCGTGATGCCTGCAACGACGCAGTGGTGGGCAAGTACATCCACAAGGTGCAGTTCGACGAACTCATGCAGACACTCAACCTGCCGATGGAAGAGTTGCAGCAGTTTGCCACTGACGTGCTGGAGCGTTTCAACAACCCATACGTTGACCATCAGGTGACGAGCATCATGCTCAACTCCTTCCCCAAGTATGAGACCCGCGACCTGCCGGGCGTGAAGGTGTATCTGCAGCGCAAAGGCGAACTCCCACAGGGTCTTGTGTTCGGTCTTGCTGCCATCATCACCTACTACAAAGGGGGCACCCGTGCCGACGGCGCTCCTATCGAGCCCAACGATGCACCCGAAATCATGCAGTTGCTCAAAGACCTCTGGGCAACAGGCGATACGCAGAAAGTGGCAGAAGGTGTGCTCGCTGCCGAGAACATCTGGAAGGAAAACCTCAATGAGACCGTTCCAGGCTTGACTGCTCTTGTGAAGAAAGACCTCGATCTTATTCAGGAAAAGGGTATGTTGGAGGCAGTAAAGACCATTTTGTAGCGTTTTGTAAAGAAAAATAGACAATGTGCCTGCAATTTTTTTAATTGTAGGCACATTGTTTTAATTTATTTTCCTACCTTTGCACACGATTTCAGGCATGGTGTCATGAAGTCGCAAATAAAGAGAGTATTAATTAATCAAAACAACTATGGACGATTATCCGGCGAATAGTACAATGTGCCTGGGATAAGACTCACCTCTCACGCGGAGTTGCCATGAGTCTTTGCCCCGATTTTTGTATTATTCTACATCGACAAAAAAGCAAAGATTCAGAAGACAACTATGCGAACATTCTGGAATTTTAATGGTGGCATCAAGCATATTGATGCTTGGGAGCCAAATTGCTGGGTACAAGTGACGTGCCCAGTGGATGAAGACAAGGATTTCTTGGAGCAGGAACTGGGCATGCCCGACTACTTCATGGACGACGTTTCGGATGCCGACGAGCGTGCCCGTTACGACATGGACGAAGGGTGGCTCATGATTATCTTGCGTATTCCTCACTTGAAGAGCGTGACCTCGCGCAGCCCCTACACAACCATTCCGTTGGGTATTGTGCTGAAGGGAGATAAAATCATCACCATCTGCAATCAGGAGACACGGATGATGCTCGACTTTGTGAACCATCAGATGCGCCGTGCAGAGGGATTTACCGATGCTGCCGATTTGGTGTTCCGCCTCTTCTTGAGTGCTTCGGTGTGGTATCTGAAGTATCTGAAACAAGTGAACGGCATCATAGAAAAGGCGAAACGTGACCTTGACAAGCATATTGACAACAAAGACCTTATTAATCTGTCGCGTCTGCAAGACTCGCTCACTTATTTTGGCACGTCTATTCGTGGCAACGAGTCGCTGCTGAGCAAGTTGAAGTTCCGTCTGCCTGTTGATGAACTGGATGCCGAACTCATCGAGGACGTGAATATCGAGATGAATCAGGCACGAGAGACGACTGCCATCTACATCAACATCCTCGACTCGACCATGGACACCTACGCGAACATTATCAATAATAACATGAACACGGTGATGCGATTGCTTACCTCGCTCAACATGATTATCCTCTTCCCGACCTTCATCACCTCCATGTTCGGCATGAACCTCATCAACGGAATGGAGCAGTGGAAGTGGGGATTTCCCATCGCTATTATCGCCTGTGTAGTCAGCACGGCGGTTTCGCTCTTGTGGTTCAGGAAGAAGAACTGGCTGTAGGTTTTCCGTGCGTTTTTCACCCCAATTCTGTTGTGCTCACTATTGCTGTTTCGTTGTGCCCTGCATCGTAATTACATCGTGCCTTGCATTGTAATTACGTCACGCCCTGCATCGTAATTACGTCTGTGGGCGCGACGGGGAGAGGATGATGTGTGGTGGCTGATGATGATGGTTCGTGTTCTGGGAGGCTAACTGCAACGTGGATGTACCAATTTAGTAGGGGAAGTACCATTTTTCATGTTTTTGAACATAAAAAGTGTGCAGGTTGTTAGTTGTTTACGGATTTATTAGTAATTTTGCATTCCGAAAAAAGGGTAAAAAGAAGAATGCGCTCATTTTTATATGATAAGCGAAATATCATTTATCTAACAATAACATCAAAATGAAAAAGTACAATTTCAATGCAGGACCATCAATCCTCCCTCGTGAGGTAATTGAACAGACTGCACAGGCTTGTCTTGATTTCAACGGGTCAGGACTTTCTTTGATGGAAATCAGCCACCGTGCCAAGGATTTCCAGCCAGTAGTGGACGAAGCAGTAGCACTCTTCAAGGAACTTCTCAACATTCCAGAGGGTTACTCCGTGCTCTTCCTCGGTGGCGGTGCAAGTCTTGAGTTCTGCATGGTTCCTTACAACTTCCTTGAGAAGAAGGCTGCCTACCTGAACACAGGTGTTTGGGCAACCAAGGCTGAGAAGGAAGCCAAGGCATTTGGTGAGGTGGTGGAAGTGGCTTCTTCTGCCGACAAGAACTTCACCTACATTCCACGTAACTTTGAGATTCCTACAGATGCAGATTATCTGCACATCACATCTAACAACACGATTTACGGAACAGAACTCCGTGAAGACCTCGACTCTCCCATCCCTGTGATTGCCGACATGTCTTCCGACATCTTCAGCCGTCCTGTGGATGTGAGCAAGTACGCCATGATTTATGGTGGTGCTCAGAAGAACCTCGCCATGGCAGGTCTCACCTTCGTCATCGTGAAGGAAGACGCACTCGGCAAGGTGTCTCGCTACATCCCAACGATGCTTGACTATCGCACTCATGTGAAGAAGGGTTCCATGTTCAACACACCTCCTGTAGTGCCCATCTACTCAGCCCTGATGAACCTCCGCTACATGAAGGCTCACGGTGGTGTGGAGGCAATGGAGAAGTTGGCTAAGCAGCGTGCTGAAATCGTTTACAACGAAATTGACCGCAACAAACTCTTCGTCGGCACAGCCGAGGAGGACAGCCGTTCACTCATGAACCTCACTTTCGTCTTGAAGCCCGAGTATCAGGAGTTGCAGGACGAGTTCCTGAAGTTCGCTACTTCTCAGGGTATGGTGGGCGTGAAGGGTCACCGCGATGTAGGTGGTTTCCGTGCTTCTTGCTACAACGCCATGTCTATCGAAGGCGTTCAGGCTCTCGTGAAGTGCATGAAGGAGTTTGAGGCTCAACACTAATTGGATTGTTTAACTTTTAACATGAATTGCCATGAATTAGCCACGAATTATTCATGAATTTTTAATGAAAAACAATTTATGATAAATTCATGGGTAATTCATGGTAATTCGTGTTGATAAATAAAAGAAAAATGGCAAAGGTACTGATTGCTACAGAAAAACCATTCGCAGCACAGGCTGTCAATGGAATCAAAGAAATTATTGAAGGTGCTGGCTTTGAGTTGGCACTCTTGGAGAAATATACAGAGAAGGCACAGTTGTTGGAGGCTGTGGCTGACGTGGATGCTATCATCATCCGCTCTGACAAAATCGATGCCGAAGTGCTCGACGCTGCCAAGAACCTGAAGATTGTGGTTCGTGCAGGTGCTGGCTACGACAATGTGGACCTCGACGCCGCTACTGCTCACAAGGTGGTGGTGATGAACACCCCTGGTCAGAATGCCAACGCTGTGGCTGAACTTGTGCTCGGTCTGCTCGTCTTCACCGTTCGCAACTTCTACAACGGCAAGGCTGGTTCTGAATTGATGGGCAAGAAACTCGGCATCCTCGCCTTCGGTAACGTGGGTCGCAACGTGGCTCGCATCGCCAAGGGCTTCGGCATGGAAGTGTCTGCCTACGACGCTTACTGTCCCGCAGAGGTCATCGAGGCAGCCGGTGTTCATGCCGCTGCTTCTCAGGCAGAACTCTTCGAGACTTGCGACATCGTCTCTCTCCACATCCCTGCCACCGCAGAGACCAAACAGAGCATCAACAAGGCACTCGTTGGCAGCATGAAGAAGGGTGGTATCCTCATCAACACTGCCCGCAAGGAAGTCATCAACGAGCCTGAACTCCTCGAACTCCTTGCAGAGCGTACTGACCTCAAGTACATCACCGACATCAAGCCTGATGCAGATGCAGACTTTGCCAAGTTCGAGGGTCGCTACTTCTCCACACCCAAGAAGATGGGTGCCCAAACTGCCGAGGCAAACACCAACGCAGGTCTTGCCGCAGCCAACCAGATTGTCGGTTACATCAAGGAGGGCATCACGAAGTTCCAAGTGAACAAGTAAATCCTCTGTTTCCATAGGAATAAAACAAAAGTTAGGGCTTTCATTTGGTCAATCCAAACGAAAGCCCTAACTTTGTAGCATCAATCTAAAAATGTAAATTGTAAATCGTTAAAAACGAAACTGAAATATGGCTATTGTAAAACCTTTCAAGGGTGTGCGCCCTCCGAAGCAGTTTGTGGAGGAGGTGGAGAGTCGCCCGTATGATGTGCTCGACAGTGAGGAAGCACGTGCTGAGGCAGGCGACAACGAGAAGTCGCTGTATCATATCATCAAACCAGAGATTAACTTCGAGCCTGGGACGAGTGAGTACGACCCTCGGGTGTATGAGGAGGCTGCTCGTCAGTTTGCCAAGTTCCAAGAGAAGGGCTGGCTGGTGCAGGACGAGAAGGAACAATACTACATCTATGCACAGACGTCGTGTCTGCCTGCCAATGGTGGTAAGGAGAAGACTCAGTACGGTATCGTGGTGGGGGCATACAGCGGTGACTACCAGATGGGTGTCATCAAGAAGCATGAACTGACCCGTGCCGACAAGGAGGAAGACCGCATGAAGCATGTGCGTGTGAACGATGCGAACATCGAGCCTGTGTTCTTTGCTTATCCCGACAATGAGGTGCTCTTGAAACTCATTGACAAGTATGCCAAGACAACACCTGAGTATGACTTTGTGGCTCCGATTGATGGTTTCGGACACAAACTCTGGGTGGTGAGCGACGATGCGGACATCAAGACCATCACCGATGAGTTTGCCAAGATGCCGAATCTCTACATCGCCGACGGTCACCACCGTAGTGCCGCCGCTGCCTTGGTGGGTGCAGAACGGGCAAAGCAGAATCCGAATCATCGTGGCGACGAGGAGTACAACTACTTCATGGCGGTTTGTTTCCCTGCCAGCCAGTTGACCATTCTCGACTATAACCGTGTCATCAAAGACTTGAACGGGTTGACTCCAGCCGAGTTCATCAAGGCTCTTGAGAAGAACTTCGTGGTGGAGAAGAAAGGTAGTGTGGAGTATCGTGCCCAGGAATTGCATGAGTTCTCGTTGTATCTGGAAGGGGAGTGGTATTCGCTCAAAGCAAAGCCTGGCACGTATGATGAGAATGACCCGATAGGTGTGCTCGATGTCAGCATCTCCTCCAAGTTGATTCTCGATGAGATTCTGGGCATCAAGGACTTGCGTCGAGACAAACGTATTGACTTCGTTGGTGGACTTCGTGGTCTTGGTGAACTGAAACGCCGTGTGGACAGTGGCGAGATGAAGACTGCTTTGGCACTCTATCCCGTCACCATGCAGCAAATCATGGACATCGCTGATTCGGGCAACATCATGCCACCAAAGGCTACATGGTTTGAACCGAAATTGAGAAGCGGATTGGTGATTCACAAACTGTCTTAAATTCAAACTCTTATAATGGATTCCTACAGAACGATAAAATCCCTTTCTGAAGGTACTTATAGCGAGAAGCGCAGCAAGTTTCTCGCTTTTGCTATGCCTGTTCGTTCTGTAGAGGAAGTGAAGCAGGCGGTGGCGGAGTATCAAAAGAAATATTATGATGCTCGCCACGTCTGCTATGCTTATATGCTGGGTGCGGAGCGTTTAGAGTTTCGTGCCAATGATAATGGCGAACCTTCGGGCACGGCAGGCAAACCTATCCTCGGACAAATCAACTCCAACGAACTCACTGATATTCTCATCATCGTGGTTCGCTACTTTGGAGGTGTGAAACTGGGTACTTCGGGGCTCATCGTTGCCTATCGCCTTGCTGCTGCCGAAGCCATTGCTGCTGCGGAAATCATCGAAAAGACCGTGGACGAAGACATCACCTTCTTTTTCGAATATCCATTTATGAATGATGTCATGCGCATCGTCAAGGAAGAGAATCCTCAAATCATTTCTCAAGGTTATGACAACGATTGTTCCATGACCCTCCGCATCCGCAAAGACTCCATGCCGCGCCTGAAGGCACGATTGGAGAAAGTTTCTTCCCTTCGTTTTGATTGATGAAAAGGAGATTATTTGTTGCTGTTGCTTTGTTGATGGGTTTGCTCCATTCCATTCATGCCGACAATTGGATGACGCGACTGCCCGATGATGCTTATGTGGCTGTTGTCTCTATACCAGGTACCCATGATTCAGCCACAGGGTGCGGTTGGGCAAGAGGACGTGGATTCATTGGTGACATGTTTGCACGGACACAAGACATCAACATTCAGGCACAATGGCACATCGGAATCAGAGCCTTCGACTTTCGTCCGTCTGTGTATAAAAACTACATGAATCTGAATCATGGCATTATGCCCACCAATGCCCACTTTGAAGATGTGCTTTGTATGCTTCGTGATTCCTTAATTGCCAATCCTTCCGAGTTTGTCGTGATTCACTTGCTCCATGCGGGAGAAGGTGACAAAGTGAAAAACGCTTACAATACCCGCTTGATGGAGATTCTGAAACGTGCTGACCTCAAAGATTTTTTCGTTGATTTCAAGACCGATTTGAAAGTTCGTGATGTACGTGGTAAGATGCTGATATTGAGCCGTAACAACTACTCCAACACTCCTGTTGGTGGCATCTTTCAGAACTGGACGGGTGGAGTCAACTGGTTCAAACAAATCCAAGGACGCATTGTGGGGAGCAAGAACGAAAAGGGTATTGTCTATATGCAAGATTTTTCCGATACACATCATGAAGGTGGGGTACAGATAAAAATAGCCGCCATCAATAAGATGCTGGATTATAGCACAACCCATACGACCACCACGACAGACAACATCCGCTGGATTCTCAATTTCGCCTCTGCCTACTCGAAAGTGATGCATCTTTTTGGCTATGAGATATCCACCAGTAAAGGTTATCGTGACAACGCAGCCTACACCCACGCCGCTTTTCTCCAATATCTCAAAACCCACAATCCAGGACCAACTGGCATTGTCTTGATGGATTATGCAGGTGTAGATAAAAGCGATGGTTACGACACCAATGGACTTCAACTTGTTCGAGCAATCATCAACAACAATTTCAAGTATCTGTCTCACTAAACGATTACACATATCCTTGCTTAATAACTACATCGGAGGGATATTCTGTGTCTTTTTCGTTTCTTTCCCCTAAAAAAATGGGTGAAAGTCATAATAAAACTTAACTGATGGTAGGGAATTGAAAAAAAGTTGTTATCTTTGCATGAAGCATGCTGTGTGATGTGTGGCATTGCTTGCTGACTGTTTTTAATGAATATTATAGAATAAGATATGAATATTTCAAGATACATAATAGGGGGCATGATGATGTTTTTGAGCGCATCTTCGTTGTATGCCCAGAATCAGAAGGTGATGATCGGTAACTATGTCTTCCCAAAGGATAAGGCTACTTATTATGGTGAGTTGGAGGGTGGAAAACCGAATGGTAAGGGGAAGACGACATTTACGACAGGTGACACGTATGAGGGTGAATATGTGAAGGGAAAGCGTCAAGGTTACGGTGTCTATACCTTCACGGATGGAGAGAAGTATGAAGGCAACTGGCATCAGGACCATCAGCATGGCAAGGGTGTGTATTACTTTGCCAATAATAATAAATATGACGGTCTTTGGTACATCGATTTCCAGCAAGGTTTTGGTACCATGTATTATTATAATGGCGACAAGTACACGGGCGAATGGCATGAGGACAAACGCAGTGGGCAAGGTCGATATACATGGGCGAATGGCATCTATTATGATGGTGGTTGGAGAGATGACAAGAAATCCGGTAAGGGTGTTTTCGATTGGCGTGACGGCTCTATCTATGAGGGCGATATGGAAAATGACATGCGTAACGGGCAGGGCAAATATACATACGCCAATGGTGACTTCTACACGGGAGGCTGGAAAGATGACATGATGCATGGGAAGGGCATCTACAAGTTCAAGAATGGTGACATCTACGAGGGTGATTACCAGAATGGTGAACGGACAGGACAGGGCATCTTCACTTATACAGACAAACGTAAATATGTGGGGCAGTTCAAGAATGGACTAATGGATGGTTTTGGTACTTACACATGGCCCGATGGTTCTCGTTATGAAGGCTATTGGGTGGAAGACCGCGAACACGGACGTGGAAAGTTCACGGGGGCTAACGGTGATGTCTATGATGGTGAATGGGCTGGTGGCGAGATGAATGGTGAGGGTGTGATGAGGCTGTCAGATGGCACAAAGTTTAAGGGTCATTTCAAGAATGGCATGAAGAACGGAAAGGGCGTGGAAGAGTCTGCTGATGGTACACGCTTCGAAGGCTCCTTCTTTGATGACCAGAAAGATGGTTCATTTGTGGAGAAAGACCGCAACGGAAACATTATCCGTAAAGGAATTTACAATCGTGGAAAGTTGATGGGACAGTAATGACGGTTGAGAATCGACAGTTAATAGACAAAAACCATGCGGCTTGATGGAATATTGGAAGAGGTGAAGGCTTTGGCGGTGAAGACTGGTGCCTTTATTGCAGAGCAGCGTAAGAGTTTCGATTCGAGCAAAGTGGAGTCGAAGCGTAGTCACGATTATGTGAGTTATGTGGACGAGGGGAGTGAGCAGATGATTGTGGCGCGGCTGAAGGAAATATTGCCCGAGGCTGGATTCATCACAGAAGAGAAGACGGTGGAACAGGTGGATGAGCAAACGGAATACTTCTGGGTGGTTGACCCGTTGGACGGAACGACCAACTTCATTCACGACTTGGCTCCTTATTGTGTGTGCATCGCTCTGAGAAGCAAGACGGAAATCCTTTTGGGAGTGGTCTATGAAGTGACACGGAAGGAACTCTATAGTGCGGCGAAAGGCATGGGTGCCTACCTGAACGATAAACCAATTCATGTAACGGGAAATGTCGACCTCGACCAGGCTCTTGTGATGATTGGCTATCCTTATGATGCCGATGCATGGCGTCAGTTCTGTCTCAATCTGACGGGACAACTCTACGGACATTGTGCCAGCATTCGCAGCAATGGTAGTGCCGAAGCAGAACTCTGCTATGTGGCATCGGGCAAGATAGATGTCTATATTGAGTCCTTCATCCAGCCGTGGGATGTGGCAGCAGGTGCTTGCATCTTGATGGAAGCAGGAGGCAAGGTGACGGATTATGATGGGAAAGATGAACAATGGGAGAGTGGACGGCAGGTGATTGCCACCAATGGATGGCTGCACGATGTGATGTTGCAAGAGATAGCGAAAGCGAAGAAGAATGCTGGCATCTCGAAAAAGTGATGATAAAAGAGAGATAACTAACATCAATTATAAACCTTAAATAAATAGAGTTATGATTTTAGACACCCTTGAAAACATTGGCAAGTATGCCTCTTTGAACCCCCTTTTCCCAAAGGTGGTGGAGTATCTCCAGAACACAGACCTCATGAATCATGAGCCAGGCAGAGTGAACATCGACGGCAACAAACTCTTTGTCAACCACAATGTGGCGAAGGGCAAAACTGTTGACCAGGCGAGAATGGAAACCCATAATGCGATGATTGACATTCAGATTCCACTCTCTTGCGCCGAAGTGATGGGCTACACGCCCCGTCAGTATTTACCCAATGCGGAGTATGATGCTGCCAAGGACATCACGTTCTATCTGGAGCGTCCTGAGCAGTACATCACGGTGCATCCGGGCGAATTTGTCATCTTCTTCCCCGAGGATGGTCATGCTCCATGCATCTCTCCTATTCCTGAGTATAAAAAATTGATTTTCAAAGTAAAAGCATAATACATTATGGCTACAAGTAAAAAGACTGCATCAACGAAAAAGGAAACTCCTGTGAAACATATTGGCATCGTAAAGAACGACCCTTGGCTCGAACCTTTCGAGGGTCCCATCGTGGGGCGTCACGACCATGCACTCTACAAACTGAACGAACTGACCAATGGCGGTAAGCAGACACTTTCTGACTTTGCCAGCGGTTACCTCTATTTCGGTCTTCACAAGACCTCCAGAGGATGGGTGTTGCGCGAGTGGGCACCCAATGCCACAGAGATTTTCCTCATTGGCGACTTCAATGGTTGGCAGGAGGATGAGGCATACAAGATGACCCGCATTGACAATGGTAACTGGGAAATCAAACTCAAGGCAAGCCAGATGCATCATGGCGACCTCTTCAAACTGAAAGTCAAGTGGAATGGTGGAGAAGGGGAGCGCATTCCTTCTTATGCCACCCGTGTGGTGCAGGACGAGAACACCAAGATTTTCTCTGCTCAGGTTTGGGCTCCAGCACAGCCATACGAGTTCAAGAAGAAGAACTTCAAGCCCGACACCAATCCACTGCTCATCTATGAGTGCCACATCGGTATGGCACAGGATGCAGAGAAGGTGGGCACTTACATCGAGTTCAAGGACAACATCCTGCCTCGCATCAAGAAAGATGGCTATAATGCCATTCAGGTGATGGCAATTGCCGAGCATCCTTACTATGGTTCCTTCGGCTACCATGTCAGCAACTTCTTCGCCCCTTCCAGTCGTTTCGGCACTCCCGAAGAACTGAAAGAACTCATTGACAAGGCACACGAGATGGGCATTGCCGTTATCATGGACATTGTGCACTCTCATGCCGTGAAGAACGAGATTGAAGGTCTTGGCAACTTTGCTGGCGATGGCTGTCAATACTTCATGCAGGGTGGTCGCCGTGAGCATCCGGCATGGGATTCTCTCTGCTTCGACTATGGCAAGAACGAAGTCATTCACTACCTGCTCTCCAATTGCAAGTATTGGCTCGAAGAGTTTAAGTTCGATGGATTCCGTTTCGATGGCGTCACTTCCATGCTCTACTATAGCCATGGTCTTGGCGAGGCTTTCGGCGGTTATGGCGACTACTACAATGGTCACGAAGACGACGAGGCAATCGCTTATCTCACCCTCGCCAACCTCCTCATCCACGAGGTGAACCCCAAGGCAATCACCATTGCCGAGGAAGTGTCGGGCATGCCCGGCTTGGCTGCACCTTTCAAGGATGGCGGTTATGGTTTCGACTACCGCATGGCAATGAACATTCCCGACTATTGGATTAAGACCATCAAGGAACTCAAGGACGAGGATTGGAAACCTTCTTCCATGTTCTGGGAGACTACCAACCGTCGTCAGGACGAGAAGACCATCTCCTACGCCGAGAGCCACGACCAGGCACTCGTGGGCGACAAGACCATCGTGTTCCGTCTGATCGATGCCGACATGTACTGGCACTTCAAGAAGGGTGACGAGAACTTCACGGCAAACCGTGGTATTGCCCTCCACAAGATGATTCGCCTCTTGACGGCTTCCACCATCAATGGCGGCTACCTCAACTTTATGGGCAACGAGTTCGGTCATCCCGAGTGGATTGACTTCCCACGCGAAGGTAATGGATGGGGCTACAAGTACGCTCGTCGTCAGTGGAACCTCGTGGACAACCATGAACTCTGCTACCACTATCTTGGCGACTTCGACGAAGCAATGCTCAAGGTCATCAAGACCGTGAAGAACTTCCAGAAGACACCCGTCGTGGAGGTTTGGCACAACGATGGCGACCAGATACTTGCTTTCTCTCGTGGCGACCTGCTGTTTGTGTTCAACTTCTCGCCCAACAGATCTTACACCGACTATGGTTTCATCGTGCCACAGGGCAGTTACGACGTGGTGCTCAACACTGACAACAAACTCTATGGTGGCAACGACCTCGCCGACGATTCCGTTCGCCACTTCACCAACTACGACCCCATCTACGAGAAAGACGGAAAGGGTTGGCTCAAACTCTACATCCCGGCACGTTCTGCCGTCGTTCTTCGCAAGAATGCAGAAGAGTAGAGCAGGGGAGCGTTGAAAAACTATCGAAGTAAAAACAAGAAATCATTGTGAATTACAATCATCCATTCAGACAGAAGACCGCAGGACTAATCCGTTATTCCTGCGGGATTCTGTTTATGCTTTTTTCCTTCTGCTATCTGTTCTTCCTGCAAGGCGAAATCTTGGCAGAAGCGCAGTTCGTCTATTCAAAAGGTGTCACCACCTATAACATCTTCATCGGAGCAGTCATCATCACGGTTGTGCTGCAAATCATACAGTGGATTGTAAGCATGCTCTCTCGTTTGCCGTCCCGGTGGCATGCACTTTCCTATGTACCCTCTTTGCTCCTGCTTGCCATCCTCACCGATGTCAACCAAGAGGCAATGTTGCATTTCTCTTTTGGTGCATGGGTGTGGGTTGCCCCCATCGTGTTGGTGGTCTATATTGCTTTGGTCATCATCGCAAAGGTTGTAGATGCAGACTTTGAGAACTATGCCATCGACATCAAGTCGCAGATTTATCCCAACTTCATCATTCTCTTTCTGCTCATCCTTTGTGTGGGTGCCATTCCGCAATCGACCGATGTCTATCATTTTGAACTGAAGACAGAACGCTTGATACTCGAAGGGGACTATGAAGCGGCATCCAACGTGGGAGAGCGTTCTTTACGCACGTCTCCCCGACTCACTCAACTGCGCATGTATGCCCTTTCCAAACAAGGCTTGTTGGCAGAACGTCTTTTTGAATATCCACAATATTACGGTTCGCTCGGATTGCTCGATGTGACCGACACCTTGGACTACTACCGTTTCAGTCCTCAGAGCATCTGCCTTCATTTGGGTGCATTCTGTGGTGCCAGTATCCATTCCACCGACCGATATTATCAGTTGATGTTAGGTGACTCCATCTGGAATCAGCACACAGCAGACTACTATCTCTGTAGCCTTCTTTTAGACCGCAAACTCAAAGAATTTTCTCGGGACCTACCTCTTTATTACGACCTTTCCGACAGCATACCTCATGCTTACGACCACCTGCCCAAAGCCTATCGTGAGGCACTACTGCTGACAGGACAGCGCAGGGCTGCTATGGATGGCATCATTCTGGTTGGTGCCGACACCTTGGCAAAATTTTCAGACCAGTCGTTCATTGCTCAGTTCCGCGACTACAACGAACTGCAAGCCGAGGTGAAGGATGTGACCGAACGCATCAACAAAACCCATCGCGAGTTTGGCAAGACCTACTGGTGGTATTATGAGTACAGCCAGCAAGCCAAAGGAGAAATAGGACAGAGGAAATAAAACAGAGGAAATAAAGGAGTCATGCAACGTCAAGCACGAGCCAGAGCCATCTTCACACTCGCTCTCCCCATCGTCATTGCCCAGGTCGGCAGTGTCATGCAGGGATGGGCAGACACCATCATGGTCGGACAGTACGGCACCCCCGAATTGTCCGCAGCCGGATTCGTCAACAACGTGTTCAACTTCTGCATCTACTTTCTGCTTGGCATATCCTATGCCACCACCCCCATTGTCGGCAACTATTTCAGTCAAGGCAAATACGCCCGTGTGTTGCGCACTCTGCGTGAGAGCAACGCCGTCAACCTCCTTGCAAGCGTTGTCGTGGTGCTGTTGCTCTTCATCCTCTATCTCAACATCGACCGTCTTGGTCAGCCCGTCGAGTTGCTGCCCCTCATGCGCCCTTACTTTCTTGCGTTGCTTGCCTCGTTACCCTTCATGGCGCTGTTCAATTCCATGAAGCAGTTCTCTGATGCCCTTGGCGACACCAAGACCCCCATGTGGACGATGATAGGCAGCAATGTCCTCAACCTTCTGCTCAACTATCTGCTCATCTTCACCCTCGACATGGGACTCCTCGGTGCAGGTCTTGCCACCCTTATCTCCCGTGCTCTCATGCCCCTGGCAATCTATATTGCCCTTCGTCGCGGTTCCTTGCTCCGTTCTCCCAATTTTCAGAAAGCAGAAATCTCCCGTCCTCAAAACAGTTATGGTCGAGAAGGCATGTTCTCCCTGCTCAAACTCGGTCTTCCCATCTCCATGCAATTGTGCCTCGAAGCCAGTTCATTCAATGTGGTCGCCCTCTTCATGGGGTGGATAGGTGCCGCAGCATTGGCAGCGCACCAAATCATGGGCACCGTGAGCACCCTCGCCTTCATGGTCTATTATGGCATCGGTGCCGCAGCAGCCATCCGTATCGCCTATTTCCGAGGGCAGGGCGAATGGGACGAAGTGCACAAAACCGCCCTCACCGCCCTGTGGATGTCCTTTGCATCAGGCATCATCATCATCACCCTCATTTGTGTGGCAAGTCCCCAGATAGCCGCCATCTTCACCACCAGCAGCGAAGTCACCCGACTCTTCCTCTCCTTCCTTCCAGCCTTTGTTTGCTACCAGATAGGCGACTGCCTCCAAATCACCTATGCCAATGCTCTCCGAGCCATTGCTCACGTCCGTGCCATGATGCTCTACGCCTTCATTGCCTATTGCCTCGTCAGCATTCCTCTTGCCTACATCTTCGCCTTTCCTCTCGGCATGGGAGCCGTCGGCATCTGGTGGTCCTTCCCCTTCGGACTCACCACCGCAGGTCTCTGCTACTATCTGCAATTCCGTTCTCACGTCAAGCATCAGACCACCTAAGTTCCCATAAAAACCAGAGGCTCGCACTTTTTTCAGCAAAACCAACAGACATTTTGCCAACAAAAAAGAACCGACAATACGGTTCTTTCAGCCCCTCTCATTCGGACTGGAGCAGTCCGATGAATCGGAGTGGAGCAGTCCGACGTGCCGCACTGGAGCAGTCCGATTTACAGCGAATAGTTTGCGATTAAAGACGGTGATCTCATCAATCTTCATCACCTCCGTCTCTCGTGTTCTTCACGCCTCAAGTCCTCCATCAAACGGAAAAACATGTGATGACTTCGGAGCATACTGTTCATGGTTGCTTGCAGATATTGCTCTGCATTAGGAATCTGAGAAATCCAAAGAATATCACACAATGTATGGATTCCAATCCGCTGTTCTTCCCTGTTATATGTGTAAACTATTCTATTTGTATCACGTATATTGCAATCATTGACCGCACGATGTACTAATGAGAGATTGTCAATATCGGTCAAAGAAGCATCATACCACCATAAATCCTGTATGTGAATGTATGCACTATCATTATTTGCAAGGATTCGAAAAGTCTCACCTTGATATGTAACGATGAAATTTTGTTCTTCATCAAATTCATATGGTAAGTTCAGTTCGCGAAGGGTCACTTGCAATAATGTTCTTGTATCTCTACCAGATTTAATCGTTTTTGTTTCAATTGTTCCCATTTGTTTTCGTTCTTTTCGTTTCTTTATATATCTCACAACACTCAAGACAATCAATATGATAACTGGTATTGCAAATACGTAATAGATTCTCATATCCTTAAAATAACGAGCAAGTCCAATGGCAAATCCTATATAAACATACAGAATGCAAAAAGAAGCATAAACAATTCCAATTTTTTGCGAGTCTTCACCATCTTCCTCATCTCCACCTTTATATGAACAAAAATGAGGACATTCCATGTCATCTTCCTGTTTATAATGCCCGCAAACCCTACGGTCACAAAAACATTTTGCACATTGAGATAGTTTTGCCATTATATTTGTTTTGGATGTATTGGTATGTCATTACTCCAAACGCCACCATTGCCACAAAATCGATTTTGTTTGCAAACTTACACATAATTTTCGGATTTCGTACCAAATCCCTGCAAAAAAGATGATGACACACCCCCTTATTGCAACAACAAAACTTATTTTTTCTCTTTTATCCACACAGCAATCAGCAACACCGCCGCAATCACATCCGCCACATTCCAAATAGTTCGTCCAAGGGCTATCTTGATGAAGGGTTGGAACAGGAGGGCAAGGATGCCAAACGTAACTGCCCATGCCATCTGTTTCTTCTGAATATACTGATATGTCATCACTCCAAACGCCCCCATCGACACGAAACGGACAAACGTATAATAGCCGTAAGGCATCGGTAGGAGACAAAGGAGAAGGATGACGGATAAGATTAGATGTAGCAAATCCAACGCAGAATTATATTTAATGTAAACTTGCATTAGTAATCGATTATGATTATTTTGCCACATGTTTCATCGCTTAGGGTCTAATCCATATTCATTGGTGCCCTCATTTCCACCTCCAAATAGCATCCATAAGCCATAAAAAGGAATCAACTGATACCATCCTGAGTTTCCCCTATCGTGACAACGCTTCGTACTTTGAGCTATTATAAACCATATCCCGGGAATCATGAACAGATAATACAACACAATAGCGCCATTTTCTTTCGTACTCAAATTGCCCGTAATCAATGCGGATAAAACATTCCACACTTCATAGATGATATACGAAAGCCCATATTCCAACCGCCGTATTCTTCCAGAAAATGAAAATGCGTTAGAGAACATATGTTGATGCCCCAACACCGGTGATATAGATGGCGTAGTGCTTGGTAAGGTATTCTGAATACTTGGAACAGGCGTACTATTAGATGCCGCCTCATACTCCCACTCCTCATTAGAAGTAGAAGTCTCACCTACTCCATCACCAGTCTTGGTTAGTTCTGGTGTTGGCATAGAGCGTTTCCTTAATTCATTTTTTAATTCTGTCAGCAATGGAGCGTCACAGTTTCCACTCTTCCGAATACAAGTGTATCCATATTGTACTGAAGCATCAATGATAAGGCTTTCCTCATCCTCTGCATAGGAGAAGGTTTTGTATGAATCTCTTTCTATTCCATATCTCATAGGAGGTAAAACAACCGCATCTTTTCCTAACTCTTCAATTTTTTCACGGAGAAGTACACTTATACGCTCAATCTCATGTTGCTTATCTTTCAGTTTACCTGCAAAAGAAGAAAGTTGATTATACTCATTAAAGCAGAGGATATCGCCATGTGCCACCAAATCTGCAACAGCATCTTCATATACTGGAAACAATTCGTTAATGTGCGACAACCTCACTCCATTCAATAGTACACAGAATCCAATATACCTTTCTGGCACATCCAATTTACGCACATAGCCATAATACATCAGATTCTTATCTCTATGTATCACTATCTGTGACCTTGCGGAAGATTGTTCATGGAACTTATAAAAAAATTCTTGAGCATAACCTTCTGGATATTGGGTGTAACCAACCCCCAAATTTCCAAAGATGTATACGGAACTATTCATGCTACGTGTATTCATTAATCATTATGATATACTCAATTAACCATTATTCGCCCCAAATCAATAATGAATAGGCAGACTTACCATATTCTATTTTTTCTAAAAGAGTAATCTCATACTTGCCTTTCTTTGTATATGTCCACTTATTATTTTTCTTTTCAAATCGTTCCACATAACCATTTGCTTTCAATTGTTTTTGCCAATTAGCAAAATTCTCTTTCCCCCATATTGTTACACTGACATAAACAGGTCCACGATATGCATCCGTTTCAACAAGGACAGATTCTTCTGTTGCATTTTTCGGAGTGCATGAATACCCTATTTGGGCAGTTTCCATCCTATCCGTTTCCACATTATACTGTTCTGAATAAGCAGGAGATTTTATAACATCACAATCTTTTTTCCAATAACCACCATTTACTGATTCACATACATAATCAAATCCCATGCTGGTCAGAATCGCATCTACAGTGTCTAATGTTTCCAAATTAATATCTAACAACGTATTAAGCAAAATGTACAAAAAAGGGTTTGTATCATTATCAAAATTTTTGTCTTGATTTACTATGTGGGCTGTAAAAGATAGACTTTTTCCTGATGCCGAAGACCATGTGCCTGAATACAATCCATCAGACAATACGCCTGAAAAATGACCTGTTTCTTCTCCTTTCTTTGTATCATATTCATACAAATGCATTGACCCATCATCATCTACATTTCCAGAAATCCGAACAAACTTAGATGACGGTTGGCTATCATAATGCTCTGTTCCATTTACCACACCATTAGACACATATAGTTTCATGCTAAATCCGATATTTGAAATATCGCCTTTTATTATCAGATCCTTATTATCCAGCGATGCGTCAGTTGCCACACTATCAATAGCCACAGAATCAACAACTGGAGTTACGGAGGAACTATTCATACAGTTCTTAGGCACAAAAAAGGCAACGACAGCCAAAGCCACAATTACCGTAATCCATATAATCACCTTCAGCGCATTGTTTTCCCCTTGTTGCGAGCCTATAGCTTTTGCGCTAGTATTAAGTCCAGCCTTTCTTTTCAACACATTTCTGAGACCGACCAACAACGGAGTATCATATTCTTCATGTTTCTGTACACATATATAGCCGTATTTAACAGATGCTTCCACAATATCCTCATCCTTATCAGATAGAGAGAATGTACGACTGGAATCATTACTGATGCTATAATTTACCGGAGGTAGTCTTGTCGCCGTACTTTCCCAATGTACGATTTCTTCACGAAGATATGTGACTATACGCTCCACTTCCTGTTGCTTCTCATCCAGTCGATCCGCCACTCCTATGATGTCACCATTGTCATCCATCTTGATGAGTTCACCTTGCGATACCATTTCGGACACGACTTTCTCAAAAACAGAAAATAAGTTCGCCATTCTCGACAACATCACACCATTCAGCAACACACAAAGACCTATATATTGCCCATCTCTGTCCAACTTACGTACATAACCATAGTACATAATACCTTTGTCCCTATGGATGATCACCTGTGAAGGAGCCTCGGCTTTGAGTTGGAATTCTTCGTAAATCTCATGGGCGTAATCTTCCGGATATTGGGTGTAACCTCCCCCAAGATTGCCAAAAACATAAGCTGAATTGTTCATGAATTATTTCAGATTAAATTTAAGTGTTTGATTGGTATTATCAATCGTAATTGTTGCCACTCTATCCAGTACTTCATTGCCTAATAGCAGGGGGGCTTGTACATTACCCGAAACGGTAGCTTTCACATTTGGACACGAGATTTTATCATCTATTACAACCTCTTTTAGATTTATCACCATATTCTCTACTATACTCCCATCTGCTATTTGAGAGTTGGATACACCAAGAATATCTTCCTTGCCAAGCTCTCCTTTTTGGTACAAATAATTTGTCTCAGCAAGAGATATTAGAGTGGTCGAACATCCCGTGTCAAATATCATATCAAATTCCACTCCGTTCACTTTGACCCTAACATACTTTACCCCATCTTCACTACGATAGGGAACGACCACTTCATCTCCGCTTTGGGCATATAAAGTTTCGTCTTCTGTTACGTCAGAATCATAGTAAACGGGCTTTCTCTTCTCCTTACCACAAGACATCAGTAATATGGTGAGAAGAAGTATGATAAAATAAGCGTGTTTCATTATTTTAGATTTTGGACTTTGGAGTTTCTGCATCTTTTTGGCTAAAAGGCGATGGGTGCTCTTCTATATTCTTGTCATCAACTTCATCAGAGGTGTCATTTGCCGTGTTGCTGTCAGTGGTCAGCAAGTCTTCATCAGGCGCTCCTGTTTCATTTTGAGAAGCAGTATCTGTTATAACCTCGACAACATGAGGTGGTACTTCAGATTGATGTACTGTCTCTTTGTTGAGAATGAGCCCCAAAAGACAAATAAGCAGCACCAAGAGCCAAAAGTTCACTATGGGAGCAAACAACGACACCTTTTTAAGCACTGAAGGTTGAGAGGATGTTGTATGAGAGATTTTTGTGTCGGGAAGTATTGTTCGCAATGTCCGAGATAATTCTGTTATAGGATCTTTCAAAGTAGCAACAAGTTGACTAATATTTTTGTTCTGCTTTGCATTCTGCAAATCTCTCTGTAACTGACTGATTGTATTGTCACGAGTAGAAATATCTTGACGAAGGGCTGAAACTTGTTCCTTTAATGGAGTTAGCGAAGAATTTAATTCCGTTTTTTCTCTATCCCATTGCTGTCTAAACACGGCAATTTGACTGTCACATTGTTGTTGGATTTGCCGTTCTCGCATGGTTGGATAATAAGGAGAAACTATTATTTTCCCGTATTGTTTTACAGCTTGCAGGGCATCAGCTGCAGTCATTTCATATAGATTGAAAACGGGAACGTTTCCACCACTATTGGAGAAGCCATCAAGTGGCATGAAACTATCTGCATAAAAACCATTCTGAACCAATTTGAAAGTTGCATTTTCTATATTTTTTAGTTTTGCCTCTATATTCGAAAAATCAGAAAATGAATACTTTAATTTCGACCTCTCCATTTTTAAGAGGTCACCCCATACATATATATTATAGATAGTGTCAAGAATACGGTACATATTCATCACATCCTTGCAGTATGCATCTATACGTAATGATATACCAAAATATGACCCATCTCGACCATCATTCGCTACCACATTAGGAGTGGGAGAGCCAACTGTTTTGTACACCAAGTAGTTGTAATAGCAATATGGCTTACCTTTGGACACACGATTCTGGATGACAAATTTCACTTCATCAGTGCTGTGATCATAGAATGTCCCAAAGTAATTTCGGTCATCTTCTTTGCCCCAAAAGCCTTCACCATTAGGGACCCCATGGATAAATAAGTCAACTTTCATAGTCTTAACCTCTTATGCGTTTCTGAATAATTTCCCATAACTTCTTTGGATAAACCTCATGTCCCTCCTCAAAGGTAAGTGTACCATCAGATGCCTCTGAGAAATCGCCTGTTTGGAATGCGATAAAATCGAAATTATAGGGTGCAAACCACTTTGTGATGGGATTCTCGTTGACAAAGGGAACAAAAATGTTAGGATACAAATACTTTGTGCGTTCCATCGTCTCCTTATAATTGATACGCCCAGGTCCCAAAACATAATTTGTTTCATCAATTTTGTTGAACACAAACATCACCTTGTCTCGTGGACTAATCTTTGTCTTCAATTTGTGGATTTTATTCACATAATTCTTGCGTGCCTCCACATCCATACGTCTGTTTGTACTGTCTGGTTCCACCATTATTGCCCAAATTTTGCGATTGTTGCTATTGATAATAGCATTCACATACTTTGGAAACATTGCTTTGGGATCGCCCGGGTTGAAATAATACTCACCTGGTCCTTCTAATATTTGACATAGAGGTCTCCCTTTCTGCATAACTTGCACTAGCATAAAACTTATCTTGTTGGTTGATTGTGCCGCATCCTCACTATTTATCATCGTATCAAAGTTGTCACACATTTCCTTATAGTTCTTGTCATATGCAGGACGGAACGAGGTCTCGGGGTGAACAGTGTAACCTTTACTCTGCAAATATCTTGTCAAACGGACCAATGTCATTGTTTTTCCACATGCTGGTGCGCCAAAGAGGATAACCAATGGAGTTTTATAGTCAGCAATAGTTACTTTTATCTTGTTTGCGTCGTTCAGTTCCTCCATACTCAACCCATTTTCATTTACTTGAGTGGTAGAGGCATTTTCCATCAACTGTGTATTATTAGTTTCTGAATCCTGGATTACAGGTGACTGCACATCTTCAGAAGTGACAAAATTCAAATCTGCCATGTTTTTAATAGTATTTAATTAATAATCTTCTTTCTTAAACGCCAAATCGAAAAACATAAATGCTGCTATATCAACAAGCACGGAAATGATAATCCAAAAAGCAAAACCGTGTCCAGCATATTCACCTTTTAAGAAATCATCCCAAACATCAAAAACGCTAATCATACGTTTTACTTTAGTAACAGGATTGTCTGCTGTATATACATCCTCATCCGCTTTCGAAGAGAAGTTGACAAACTCCTTGTTCTTCTTAATAGTATTGTAACCTGTATTGAGTTTGTCACACACATCTTTTATATCCTCTGCATCGTTAAGGTCAATTGTTCCCTCGTTGATGTACTTCTTCACCAATGCCAAGTTCTCACCATCACGCTTTACTTCTTTTAGATTGTCTGGATTTGGGGATAGAATCTGTGTCATTATATTTGTCGCTTTCGAATCAGCAAGAATGTAAATCTTTGTTCGATAAGCATCACATAGTTTATCACGATCTTGTTTCGATGTTCCTTTGAAAGTCAAAGGCTCAATTTTATCAACACCTAACAAAGCCGCCATTCTTCTCAGAATGTCTTTCGATTTGGGACCAAATCCAGGATTCGCCTCATTTTTTATCTCAGCCTCCAATTCTCCCAACAGTACATCTACATTATTCTTCAGTTCATTTACCTTCACCATCGCCTGATTCTTATTGTTGGTGTTGTTTTTGATTTGTCCCAAGTAACCACTTGTCGTGGAGATGTCAGTATTCACCATACCATCAATTAGGGTACGATAAAAGAATGTGTGTGTGTTTGTCGGCATACTGCACAGTATCCAGAAAATCAGCACAATAATCACACCACCAATCAGTCGTATACCTCTTTTTTCCATATAGATATTCTGATTTAGACTGTCAACTATCATTTTCGTACCCAACGAAGCAATGATGAAAAATCCTACTGTCACAATCCAACACATGACCAATGGCCATGAGGAAAGCAGTAAATGCAATGACTCTGCCGTAGCCCAACAACTAACGGCAGCAAACGCCACGAATGCAGCCATCCATAAGATTCTCAGATAGTTCCTTTGTTCCATAATTATGTAGTATTATTTAAGTTAGTATTGTTTTTCATTTCAGCCATGCACTAACCTTTAAAAGAAAAGCGCAGACTCTCGCCATACGCCTTTCGGGTCTTCCACAACCCACACTTACTACGGAAAAGTCTGCGCACAGAAATGCACATACTCCTTAGTAAGTGTTAATTGCTCTTTTATCGTTTTCGGATGTGGAAGTTTGAAAGGCGATTTGAGCAAATAAAAAGTTGTATTCCGAAGAATACGGTTGCAAATTAAAGGCTTTTTTTGTTATCTTCCAAACAAAAAGTGAAGTTTTTTGATAAATGTGTTGAAAAACATCAAAAGGGAGGGTTCGGTGATGTTGGTAAGTCATTTCGACTAAGGTGATGCTTATAGTCCATACAAACCACTCGTGAGCATTGTCAACCGACACTCATAACCTCCACGCACTATCGCTCATGGTTTCCGCATACTGCCCGCCATAGCCTCTGTCGCATTTAGCCTGTTGACTCAAAAGGAATAGGCTTGAATATAATTTTTAATTTGGCTTGATTACAACTTTCAATTTGGCTTGAATATACTGAAGTGTAATCAAGCCAATTTGAAAGTTGTAATCAAGCCAAATGATTTTGTATAGTCAGGCTAAAAATATTGGAGGATGTGAAGGGAAGGTGGTGAAGGCGGTGGAAGGGATGATGAATGGTATTATTCCAATTAATACCAAGTTCTGTCCATGCACTTCCAAAAGTGCAAAAAGATATTGAGAAGAGAAGGGAATCATGCGTTTTTGTTGATAAAATGCAAAAGCATGAAAGCCACTGTTTGGATTTGCAATTTGCGAATTGCAAATCCGTCTTGTTTTCACGTACAAAGATACAACAACTTTTTAAGAAGCAAACACTTCTGATCCTCATGGCCCAGCAATTAAACAAAATGTGCTTTATCCTGATTTTCCAGTATTCATAATTAGAAAACGTCTTTAATATGTATGTGTCCTACTGATGTGATGACTCGAAGGACTATCACTATTTGAAAGAAAGGATGTATAAATACAACTTATTTTTTATTATTTAGAAGTTTCTATCAGAAATTTTTGTCTATTCAATCTTATTGCTGTAAATTCGCGACGAAATCAAAAGGACATCAAACCATGAATGTACAGGACAGAATAACTACATCACCCGCAAGCGCTCTCTATTGGGGAATGCTTAAAAGGCTAAATGATAAGACAAAAAGGGAACTTGCCGTATTGCTTGTCAATTCTATTGGCCGTTCCACCTCTACCACAAAGAATACAAAAAACTTCTTTGATGGACTTTCCAATGCTTGGGATGACGGAATCTCACCCGAAGAAGAGATGGAGAACATTAGAAATGCGAGAACTTCTGGAATCTCTCGAATCTTAGAGGAATTTTAAAAATGGCACACAAATATTTACTTGACACCAATATTTGTATTTCCTTATTGAAAAACAAAAATGGAATAAGGGAAGCAGTTATCAAAGCCGGTCCTCAAAATTGTTTTGTCTCTGAAATTACCATTGCATAACTTTATTACGGAGCGTCAAAAAGTGAACGAAAAACGGAACGACTAAAGGATGTAGATTTCATAGTGGAGAAGTTTGAAATTCTTCCGATCTTCCCTGCATTACAACTTTATGGTGATCTAAAAGTAACGTTGGAAAAGCCAGGAACAAGGATTGACGATTTTGACATATTGATTGGTGCAACATCTATTGTGAATCAAATGGTGATGGTTTCAGACAACGTGAAACACCTTGGTAGGCTTCCTAACATTCAAATTGAGAATTGGACACAACGTTGAATACTAATAGACTCACAATGTATAGTTGTCTCATTCCATTGCTCTTCAAATTTATATCATTCGGATTTGCGATTCGCGAATTGTAAATCCGTCTTGTTTCCACGTGCGAATACAGAACTTATTTTGTAGGTTCAAAACGTTTATGAGGAAAATTCACAATGGTGCAAAAAAATGAAGGATTGATGGGGATGCGGGTGAAGGTGGATGAGGTTGCTTCTTCTCGTTAAATCACGTTAAAAGTAGGTGAGGTGATATAAACCTTTGTAACTTAGTCTGTTCTAACAGATAGATTGCACAAATTATTATTAACCTCATTAACACATTACACGACAATGAAAAGAATCTTATTTTTGGCAGCAACATTTTTGATGATGTCGGCAAGTGCGGTGATGGCACAGAAAAATCAGAAAAACGACAAGTCTCAAACGAATGGTGACCGACGTTATTCGCAGATGGCTACAAACATCGCTAATCAGTTGATGCTCGATGATGCGAAGTCGGCGGAGTTTGTACCTCTCTATGTGGAGTACCGCAAGGAACTGAAGCAAATTGCGGAAAAGTATTCTATGGCTCCTGCTCAGAAGGACAAGGACTCGAAGGATAAGGATGCTGCAAAGAAGGGACCTCGCCAGTGGACTGACAAGGACTTGGAGCAGATGAACGCCAATCGTTTTGCCCGCATCCGAGCCACGATTGATGTGGAGGAAAAGTATTATAAGCGTTTCCAGAAGGTGCTTAGCGAACGTCAGTATTCCCAGATGCAGCGCATCGGAAAGATGAATATGCAGCGCATGGGTGCTGCTGGCAGAAACCCGCGCATGGGAAATGGATTTCAGAATGGAAGGTTTGGTGCGCGTCCGGGGGCAGGATTTGGGAATCGCCCAGGTATGAGACAGGGCATGAGGGCTCAAGTGAGACCTAACATGAGACCTGGTACACAATCAGGTGTGCGTCCGGGGAATAAATCTCAGAACAAAGGGGATGAGAAGTCTGCTACAGCCGCACCTCATCAGAGCGTACTTTAATAGTGTCTTATCAGAATAGAAAAAGCCTCCTGAGTCGGGAGGCTTTTATTTTGTGGGTTATTCGATGCTGTTGCACCTGTCTGTATAGAACTTCTTGAAATCTTCCCACCTGTAGTAAGGATAGAGATCACCTGGCAGGGGGAGGGATGCTTCGCTGCCATTCAGCAGGCATTTCAGCAAGATGTCCTGACCTTGCTTTTTGCTGCGATAGAAAATCAACTGGAGGTTGGACGCCTTGCAGGTCTGCCAGTTCTGGTAGCAGTTCTTCACCTCATAGGGGTCTTCGGGGTCGATGTCTGCTCCGTTGATGCCCATGAGCACGGTGAGTGGTCCCAGGCAGGTGTCGTGTCCGAATCGAAGGTCGGCAAGGCGTTGGGTGGAGCCGTTCAAAACGTCGTCTGCCTTCTGGATGAAGTCGCGAAGAATGGGAATCATATCATAGCGTGGTTCAAACACCCAAGTGTAGGTGCCGAGGTTTTCCCATTCCCACCGTGCCGCAATCTCCTCGTCGGTGATGATGTTGCCCATCATGCCTTCGTGTCCGATGCTGGGCAGTGAGGTGTAGAGGTTGATGAGGTCGTTGGCTATGAGATAAGGGTTTCCGGGCAATCCTTCTGTGCTGACAAATACACGCGGGATGATTTTCTGGCGCAGGTCGTCGTTGTTCTGAAATTGCTGTCGGTTCTGTTCAAATCGTGGTCTCGATTTGGGGAACTTGCGATAGTAGGGGTTTTGCCTGTCGTCGGGCTTCACCCCGTCAAGGGTCTTGCGCGAGGACTGTTCACGGATTTCAATCTTCGGGTTGCATTGTGTCAGTTCTTGGCAGAAGGATGCCATGCTGAGCACACAACGCCCTGTGAGTGAAGAGACAGCAAACACATCCCCTCCTTGTTTGAATACCTCTTCAAAGTTCTCATACATGGTACGTGCGATGTATTGATGCTGTTCCCAGCCCAAGTCGCTTAGTTCGCTGACACTTGTTGCCAGTTCTTGCTTGGCAGCCATGAACTTGATGCGGAACGCTTCGCCTTCGGGGGTGAGGAGGTTCATGGCATGTGCCTTGGTGAGAAGTGAGTCTAAGTTTCTGTAGAGCAAATCGTTCCAGTAGTAGCGTGATCCGTGGCGACCATAGTGGCTGATGTAGAAAGGTTTGTAGCCTTTCGGTGCCTTGGTCATTGCGGCTGGCTTCATGGGATAGGGGTAGTCGGTGCCATAGGCTTTTCTTGGGTCAGCCTTCAATTGTTCGAGTGCTGGAACTCCTTGTGCCCACGATGTCAGGGTGGTGGTCCACAGGAGGAGAAGATAGATGATTTGTTTCATTTTAAGTTTTTAGGTTTTTAAGTTTTTTGAGTTAAGATTAGAGTTGATGTTGAATTAGTTGTTGAGTGTGATTTTCATACCATCTTCTGCCAAGATGGTGTCGGGAAAAATCTCTTTCGCTTCTTGCAGCAAAATGTCTTCTGACTTGTATCGCGAGGAGAAATGCCCGAGGATAAGCCTTCCTGTTTGGGAGGCTTTTGCTATTTGTGCGGCTTGTGCAGCGGTGGAGTGGTAGGTCTTTTGTGCGAGTAGGGCATGCTCTTGTGCGAAGGTGGCTTCGTGGTAGAGGCAGGTGATGCCTTGCAGCAGGTTTGCCAACTGGGGACGGTAGGTGGTGTCGGTGCAGTAGGCATAGGAGCGGACGGGGTCGGATGGAGTGGTCAGTCGCTCGTTGGGGATGAGGGTGCCGTCTTCGGTGGTCCAGTCCATGCCTGCCTTGATGTTGTTGATTTGTGAGATGGGGATGTGGTAGAAGTCTATCATGTCGCGACGGATGTGGCGCGGTGTGGGCTTCTCTTGGAAAAGGTAGCCGCAGCAGGGCACACGGTGGGAGAGGGGAAGCGTGGAGACGGTGAGGGAACGGTCTTCGTAGATGGTTTGCGGGTTCTTTGTGTCGATTTCGTGGAGAATGATTTTATAGGGTGAATCGGCACAGAAGAAGTCGATTTGTGGTTGGAAGATGCGCTGGAGGTCTTGGGGACCGTAGATGTGGAGGTCCTGGATGCGTCCGAGCAACCCGAAGGTGGAGAGCATGCCGATGAGTCCGAAGGTGTGGTCGCCATGCAGATGGGTGAGGAAGATGGCTTGCAGATGGGAGAAACTGAGACGTGAGCGACGGAGTGCCATCTGTGTGCCTTCAGCACAGTCGAGCATGAAGAGTTTTTCGCGGATGTTGACTACCTGTGATGAACTGAGTCGGCGAGGGGTGGGGAGGGCTGCACCGCAACCGAGTATGTTGATTTCGAATTTTTCCATGTTTAATTTTTTTTCGGATGGCGGCGGCAGAAGGTGAGGAAATCGCAGTATTGGCAGTTTTTCTCGTTGGTGCATTGAGAGAAAATGCCTTGTGCGGCATTCTCCTGATAGGGCGTGAAGATTTCTGCTATCTTTTCGGAGAGCAGGGTGTTGAAGGTTTCTGCATATTCGGCTTTGAAGTCTGTGATTTCTTCTTGCTTCTTGCTGTTGGGGTGCTTGAATTTGATGATGCCAGAATAGTTTTTGCCATAGTCTTTGGCACAATACATGAGGGCTGGAACGACTGGAGAGGCGGTCGTCGAAAGGTGAGGATTGAAGGGTGAAGGTTGGCAGTTGGAGTCAGTGAGCACCATACTGTAATATAATGTCTGCATGATGTGATAGTTCTCCGTACATTTTTCGGGGTCGAAGAGTTCTTCAACATTAGTTGCAGTATGTTGTTTGTTGCTGGTTTTGTAATCGACGATGCGGATGCGGTCACCTTGTGGGGATGCAAGCAGGTCGAGGCGGTCGATGATGCCACCGAGGAGGAGTTGAGGGCTGAAAGTTGAGAACAGAGATTTGTATGTTTGTTCTTGGCTGATGATTTGCCAATAGCCACCCGTGGCTTCCAGTTCTCTCGCCATTTGTGCATCGGCTTTGATTTGGTTGATGATGAACTGCCTGATGACGTGGCGGTTGATGAGTTGGGTGCCATTGAACAGTAGTTTTTTGCCTCCCTCGGTGCTGTAGTTGATGGTGTTGCCTTCAGGGTCTTTTTCAGGATATTTGAAGAACTGGGTAGCGAAGGTGTTGTTGAGTTGTTGGGTGATGAGTGCTTCGTCTGTTGCCAATGCTTCGGCTTCGCTGCTGGAGAAGGGACGGCCCTCATAGGGTTGGTAGAGATGGTGCATGGCATCGTGGAATAGGATGCCGAACATGGATTTATCAACATCTTCAGACACTTCTTTGTCGGGACGCAGTTCGGCTACATAGTTGAAATAGAACTTGAGGGGACATTTCATGTAGGTGTTGATGGCGGAGGGCGAAAGGATGCGCTCTTTGTTGAACCGTACATGTAGTTTCTCCATCACTTCTGTGGTCTTTTTCACGCTGTAGGTAGTGACTGGCAGTGTCTCGCTTGCTGCTGTGAATGTCTTGAGGGCAATTTCCTGGTGTTCTCCAAAGAGGTCATCTTTCTCTGCCAATGTCTGAAGCATGAAACGTGACATTTCGCCTTTGCCACCGCTGTCGGTGCTGGTGTTGTAGAGAAGGGTGATGGTTTCGGCTCTTTGCATGAGTCGGTAATAATAGTAGGCATAGAGGCTCACTTCCTTTTCGATGGTGGTCATGCCATAGGCAGCCCGTAGTGTGTAGGGAATGAGCGATGAGCGTTTGTCTCCTTTGGGCATTTGCCCTTCATTTACGGAAAGCATGATGACATTGCGGAAGTCGAGGTTGCGTGTCTCGAGCAATCCCATCACTTGTAGTCCGATGGCTGGTTCTCCGTGGAAAGGGATGGTGGCTTGTGCCATCAGTTGTATGATGAGGCGCATGAGCATATCGTCGCCTACTGCCAGTGCAGTGTGCCCCTCCTGAAGGGTATGGATGCGGTTCACCACGGTATATGCCACGAAAAGGCTTTCCTTGTAGATTTGCAAGGTGAAATCTTTGCAGTTCGATGCTTCTTGATAACTATGTCCAACTCTTGAGATGATTTCAGACAGATAGGTGGTCAGACCTTTTCCTGAGGCAGGTGTGAAGATGCGTTGCATGATGTTGTTGTCGGCAAACATCTCTATACTTGGGAAGACCACGTTGTTTTTCGACAGCAGACGCAGTTTCTCGTAAGAGTCTTGTCCAACCAAGCGTTGGATGAACGAATGTTTCAGTACCGCTGCCACATATTTATATCGCCATGCGCCAAACTTGGTCCGTCCATGCACCTGCAACTCCAACAGTGCCTGTATGAGTGAATAGACGGGTGTGTTGGATAGCGGATAACCCATTGTCACGTTTAGGGCAGAAATATCCCCGATGCTGTGCAACACGGGTTGCAGCAGGTTTTCGTTACACAGAATCACTGCCGAGGTTCTCAGTGGTTCATCGTCTTTTACATGGTTGCGTTTCCATTCGTCAATGTACCGTGTCTGTGCATTTTCTGTGGGGGACTGAATGAATGTGATTTCTTTGGGCTGGCACATGTTTTGGAACAGGTCTTTCCCCTCAAATTCGTCGCCCAATTGTCTGATGTTCTCTAAAATGAACTGACCAGCCTCGTATTTGCTCAATAATTTCGATGTCGTGTTCCGCTTGGTGTATGCCACATCATAATCCCAATAGAACTTGGCATCGTGGTGTTGCTTGATGTAGCGGAACAGTTCCAGTTCTGTCTTGTTCAATACATTGAACCCTACCATTACATACGTTTTTGATGTCAGTTTCCGTTCTGTGGTTTTTCTTGCCTCTTCATCCTTGCCCGTCAGTGTTTCCACCACCATGCGCTTCAACATTCCTTCGTACACCATTGGCTCTTCTGCTTGCAACAGTTTTTCGTGGAATTTCTCATAGATGTCAGCCAAGCAGTTCCACATGGTTCTGAATTTGGTCTTCAGCAAAGTGTCGGCGATGTTTCCTCCATCGAAGAACTTTCCGAAAAACTGTTCAATCGCTTCTTTTTGTTCCTTTTCCAAGAATGAGAAGTCCGTCAATTCCTTTAAGTCGGCAATGTTCAGGAACAATTTGCGGGGTTCCACCAAGTTGTTGTCGATGTCTTGAAAATCGCTCAGCATCGTTTCCATCAGTGGAAATTGTTGGTCAAGCGATTGGGTCGGCTGCATTTTCTTTTGATATACCTCCCACAATTTTAGTACCAGTTCTATGGAATCGCCCACCGTGCAGTCGGACAACGAAGTAAATAACTCACTGATAGTGGTGTATTCGGGTGTCCAGATTGTTTTGCCACCAGAGTTTTCCCATAGGTATTCGTTAAAGAAAAGACTCGCGCGTTTGTTGGGGAAAATGATGGTGGTGTCTTGAAAGTCTCCCTCCAGTTTCTTGTAGAGGTCGTCTGCCACTATTTTCAGAAAAGGAACCATTCGGTTGGGTGCTTATATATAAATATGTGGAGGTCGGTTGATTATCGCTTCTTGTACATATCGCTTCCGAGATAGAAACCTTGTTCGGGTGGTTGGTTATACCCGACATTTTCGGTGGCTACGCTGATGCGGTAGGGAATGTCGAGCATCAGGGTGGGGAAACGGTATTGGGTGGGGATGGTGGTGGAGTAGATACGAAGTTCTGTGCTCTCGTTATTGCGCACGATGACTTCCTCGCGCCAGTCGCCCAATATGTCGGCAGAGAGGCATGGATTCTGCTTGCTGCCATTGTTGAAGGAACAGCCTTCGGAACGGAAGTTTTTGAGGGTGTCGATGCGGCGGTCCTTCCAGTTCCATTTGAGAATGGCATTGCGGTCGAGCAGTTCGCGCAGGAGGTCGCCATCCCACCAGACTGCACTGTTTTGTGGGAAAGAAATGTCTGAGTGATGGAGTTCACCCTTTACGTCGAAGTAGCCTTGTTGGGAAGATGACCACATTTCGAGTCCGTAGTTTGTGGGGTCGATGTCGGCAGCCATGCCGCGTCCCACATCGGTGTTGCTTGAGATTTGGAAGATGATGCGTCCTGTTTTGGCATCGCGGAAGTCGGAGCCATCGCGTTTGTTTTCGTGTACATCCCAAATCTGGAGTTGTGTGCTGTCGGGATAGAAAGCGAATTGGTGGATGGCATCTCCATGTCCCATGCGTGTGGTGTAGAGCCCTTTCCCGTTGTGGTCAACAGCCATTGAACCGTATGTGATTTCATCGCATCCGTCGCCATCAACATCGCCGACACGAAGGTTGTGGTTGCCTTGTCCTGAATAGCCATTTTCGGTTTGTGAATCGAAAAGCCATCTGAGGGTTAGGTCTTTTCCATCCCAATCGTAGGCTGCCAGATAGGTTTTGGTGTAGTAGCCTCGGCACATGACGGCACTGGGGTGTTTGCCGTCAAGGTATGCCACGGCTGCCAAGAAGCGGTCGCAGCGGTTGCCATAGTTGTCACCCCAACTTGTCACATCGCCACGGGGCGGTTGGTAATCCACTGTTTTGAGTGCTTTTCCTGTTTGTCCGTCGAAAACGGTCAGGTATTCTGGACCTTCAAGGATGCGACCGACGATGTTGGCACGTCTTTTTTCGGCTTTGCCAGGAATTTCTTTTTCGATGCTTTTGTTCATCACCCAGTTGGCATTGGCATCACCGATGATGTTGCCTGTTCCGTCTATGGTGCCATCTGCTGTTTTGACGATGAGTTCAGAACGACCATCTCCATCAAAGTCATAAACAAGGAATTGAGTGTAGTGTGCCCCGGCACGGATGTTAGGACCGAGATCGATGCGCCAAAGTTTTTTCCCTGTGAGTGTATAGCAGTCGATAAACACATTTCCCGTGAAACCTTCGTGGCTATTGTCGTGAGCATTGGACGGATCCCATTTGAGGATGATTTCGTATTCCCCATCGCCATCCACATCCCCAACACTGGCATCGTTGGCTGAATAGGTGTAGCGGCGACCATCGGGTGTGGTGCCGTCAGCAGGTTTTGTGAGGGGAATGGTGAGATAGTCCTTAAGGTCGGGGGTGTATTGGACATCATAAGTAAACTCCCGATTGTCGCGAACTGTCGAAAGGGTAAACATGGTGGGCTTTTGGGGTGCCAAAGTCTTAAAGAATGTGGCATCCCTAAGATTCTGTTTGTGCAGCCGTTTGCCGTCTTGATAGACATTGAAAAAGGATTCTTCTTCTCCTTCCAACAGTCGCCATGAAAGGGCAAGGCTGTCGCCGTCTTTCAGACAAATCAAACCACGCCCCAGTTTTTCCTTTTGGATGTCGGGGGAGTAGGCTGGTTGTGCGATGGAAAGTGAGGTGCAATAGAGTCCGATGATGGAAAGAATAGTTCGTGTAAGCATCATAATAGGTATGGTGAATGAGTATGGTTAGAGTGAATGTGTTGTTTGTGTGGACTTATTGTACTTCAATCTTGGCATCAAGGAGTTTCCCTTGGTAGGTATAGTTCCAAAGGGACACATTAACTGTGAACGGATGCAAGTCGATACTATCAGCGACTGTGATGCCGTTGCTGTTGAAATACTGCTGGTTTTGTGAATAGAGTTCGTTCTTGACTGTATTCAGTGCAAGGGTCTTGGGCGATTTTGCCATGAATGTCTGTACGGCTTGGAGGTCGCATTGCTCAACAGCGTAACTGACCATCCCTTCGTTGCTTCTTGCCGATTCTTGGTAAGTGTAAGCCACATATTGGGATGCGACAAAATAGAGTCCGATGATGCTGTCATATTTTACGTCAAGCGAGTTTGTGTGTGTGATGCTGTCACCTGACACGTAGTAGGTGCAGTTTGCTTCAGACTTTGAATCTGAACACGATGAAATGCAAATGGCAATGCTTGCCACTACAGAAAGAATGGTGATGAACTTCTTCATATAAATATATATATAATTGGTTATTACTATGTTGTTATTCGGATTCGTAAGGATGGCTGATGCCACGTTTCACGATGTCGGTGAAGGTGCTGTCCTCATCACCTTTCTCCTTTTTCCCTTTCCGAAATTCGAGTGGGCTGAGTGATGTGAGGTTCTTGAACCATTTTCCGAAATAACTTTGATTGGGGAAGCATAATGTGTCGGAAATCTCCTTAATGGTCATATTGGAATTTTTCAAAAGGTTGCGGGCATCGACCAGCAATGCGGTAGCAATCCATTGACTTGGAGATTTACCTGACCGTTCCTTTACGATGGTGCTGAAGTAGCGTGTGGTAAGGAACTGCTGTTCGGCATAATAGTTCACTTCGTGCTGAATGCGGTATTTGCGGTAGAGTTGCGAAACAAACTTTTGCAACACTTCATCTTTGCGTGAGAATGGACCATTGTCGGTGGCGACATTGGCATAGCATCGCAACACCTCGAGCATCAGTGCATAACTCAATAATTCGGCTTGTTTACGTGCTATTTCTATGACGGGCTTATTTGATGAATAGGCTGTATCTCCGCTCTCTCCCTTTTCTTTTAGGGTGACATCCTTCAGCAGTGTGATGTATTGGCACAAAGCATTGAATTGAGCATCTGAAATGTGTTGGAGTGGGACTTGCTTAATCACAAAAAGTGCATTGAAGTTGGTTACATTGTAGAGCATCGGCTGTATCGTTTCGAGATTGGCACCAATGAGCGTTCCACGCAGATTGGGGGTATGACTCACAATGTGGAGGGTACTGTAGGAGAAATAGACGATGATGGAGTTTTTCCGCAGGTGGTATTCCGTATCGTCGATGACGATGGTCACCTCTCCCTCTTTACAAATGAATAGACCTGTTTTGGTCAGTTTCACTGTGTCTTTTTCGGCATTGAGGATGTTAATCTCTCCGCCTTCCAATTCAAGGATGGTTACGTTTTCCTCTCTCATAATGATTAAATTTGCTACAAAATAACGACTTTTTCACCAAATATTCAATAAAATCAGATGTTTTTCGTATGTAAAACGTACAATTGGGACAAAAGTAGCGTTTTTTATATGATGTATGTTTCAAAATAAAGCCGTAACTTTGCCAGCGATAAAAATAAAAGATAAATGGAAAAATGAAAAGATTTGTATTTTGTGCTATGACATGTTTCGGTTTGTCTGCATTGGTTTCGTGTCAGCAAAAGGATACGAAACAGAATGAAGAACTGACGGTAGATTTGGCTGTAGTGAAAGACATCAGCGAAATGAGTGCAACGACTTTTACGGGCAGAACAAAATCTGCATCGGAGGTGAATCTTGCTTTTCGTGTGGCAGGACAGATTGAACGTGTCCTAGTGAAAGAAGGGGATTATGTGCGGAATGGTCAGGTTGTGGCAGTGATGGACAGCCGTGACTATCAGGTGCAGTTGGCTGCTACCCAAGCAGAGTATGAACAAGTGAAAGCCGATGCGGAACGTGTGATGGCACTGTACGCAGAGGGTAACACGACGGCAAGCAACAATGACAAGGCACGCTATGGTTTGCAGCAAATCGCGCAGAAGTTGGCTAATCACAAGAATCAGTTGGCTGATACTCAACTGAGAAGTACCATCAATGGATATGTGCAAACCAAATATCATGAGAGTGGTGAGACCGTGAGTGCGGGTATGCCCGTGTTAAGTGTGTTTGGTAGTGGTGATACGGAAGTGGAAATCAAGATAAGTGCTTCGGACTTTGCCAATATCGAGAAATTCACGAGTTTCTCATGTAAGTTTGATGTCACGGGCGACGAAGCATTTCCTCTGTCAGTTGTACGTGTAAGTCAGGAGGCTAATTCTTCACAACTTTATACGGTTCGTCTGAAATTTGTAGGTACGATTGACCCCAAGAAAATCACACCGGGAATGACTACAATGGTCTATGCCGAGAAGTCGGATAGCGAGGCTTTTGGCATCGTGAAGGTACCTTCTTCTTCGGTGTTGGAAGAAGGTGGAAAGACGCAAGTTTATGTGTATGATAGCCAATCAGGTACGGTGAAAGTTCGTTCTGTTAATGTGACAGCGGTGAATCGTGATGGAACAATGCTGTTGGACCATGGTTTGCAGTCGGGTGACAGTGTGGTGGCTTCAGGTGTTCATCACGTCAAGGATGGTCAGAAGGTGCGTGTTTTACAGAAACCCTCGGCTTCAAATGTAGGCGGGCTGCTTTGATACAATCAGTTCATATATGATAAAAGGATATTAGAAAGCGGTAGATATGACGATAAATATTAGTAAATGGGCATTGGAAAACAGTAAACTCATCAATTTTCTGGTGGTTGTGTTAGTGGTGGGTGGTTTGCTGTCGTATGGTTCGATGTCGAAACTGGAAGACCCTGCCATCAAGGTGAAACAGGCGATAGTTGTGACGACATACCCTGGTGCATCAGCACATCAGGTGGAATTGGAGGTGACTGATCCATTGGAAAAAAGCATCCGCGAGATGTCCTCTATTGATAATATCCAGTCGCAGAGTTATGCGGATTTAAGTCTCATCACAGTGGAGTTGCTGACTACGGTGCCAGATGAAAATGTGGAGCAGCAGTGGGATATGCTTCGTCGAAAAGTGGCTAATGTGCAGAGCAAACTACCTTCAGGAGCCTCTGCATCGCAAGTGAAGGATGATTTCGGTGATGTGTATGGAATGTTTTATGCATTGAAGGGTGACGGACAAAGTGATAAAGAACTAAACGACTATGCAGAATTGATTAAACGTGCGGTCAGTGAGATTGACGGTGTGAGTCGTGTGGAAATTTATGGCAAAAGAAATGAGTGCATTAACATCGAGTTGTGTGAAGATAAAATGGCAAACCTTGGGGTGATGCCAACAGAGGTGATTCAGACACTGAATAACCAAAATAAAACGAGTTATGCAGGATATTATGACAATGGTGACCGCCGTGTCCGTGTGACAGTAGATGATAAGTTTAATAATGTGGACGACATTGCCAATATGCTCATTCAAGGGCATGATGATGACCAACTGCGCATTAAGGATATTGCCACGGTGGTGAAAACCTATGAAGCAACGACTCGCAATCTGATGACTTGCGATAGTGTGCAGGCATTGGGTATCAGCATTGCTTGTTCGTCCGATTATGATATTCTAAAAGTAGGGGCTAAGGTTGAGAAGACGGTGGCAAATATTGAACAGCGTTTCCCTGCTGGCATTGAGTGTCAAAAGGTCTTTTTCCAGCCAGAGCGTGTCAGCAATGCACTTAATACATTCCTTATTAATTTAGTGGAGTCGGTGGCCATTGTGGTGCTGTTGTTAGTCTTTTTCATGGGATGGAAAAGTGGCTATATCATAGGGTGCAGTTTGGTGGTGATTGTGTTTGGCTCTTTTTTGGTGCTGAAGGGGTTTGATGGCACTTTACAGCGTGTTTCGCTGGCAAGTTTCATTTTAGCAATGGGCATGCTGGTTGACAATGCGATAGTGATTGTTGATGGAATCCTTGTGGATATGAAACAAGGAAAGCCACGGCGGGAGGCTTTGACCTCTATCGGACAGAAAACTGCTATGCCGCTGTTGGGTGCAACCTTGATTGCCATTTTGGCATTCTTGCCTATCTTTATGAGTCCTGATACGGCTGGTGTGTATGTGCGGGACCTTTTCATTGTCATAGCAGTGAGTCTCTTGCTCAGTTGGATTTTGGCATTGGTTCATGTTCCAGTGATGAGCAACCGAATGTTTAAGAATGTCAAAGTTTCATCAGAAAAGAAGGAGGAGGCATTGTATCAGGGCAAGGCTTATGATGTGTTGGAGGTGGTTCTTCGATTTGGATTGAAACACCGCTTCTTTGTGGTGATTGGTGCAGTTGTCTTGCTGGGTATCAGTGCATTCTGTTATCAATTTGTCAATCAGGCATTCTTCCCCGATATGGAATATGACCAACTCTATATGGAGTATAAATTGCCTGAAGGCTACAATTCCACACAAACGACGAAAGATTTGGAGGAGATTCGGAAGCGGTTGATGAAGCATGATTACATCACGCATGTCACGACTTCTATTGGAGGAACGCCATCGCGTTATAATCTGGTGCGTTCCATAGCCACTCCTTCTTTGTCGTACGGTGAATTGATCATAGATTTTACATCTCCTTCAGATTTGGTGGAACACATGGATTCCATTCAAAAGGAAATCAACGATTTGTATCCTGATGCATACGTAAAGTTTAAGCGTTATAACCTGATGTTCAAGAAGTATCCGATTGAGGCTTGCTTCCATGGTCCTGACCCTGCTGTGTTGCATCGTTTGACAGATTCGGCACGTGCCATTGTTAATGCTTCAGACAAGGTGTATCTTGCCACCTCGGATTGGGAGCCTCAAGTGCCAGTGCTTAGTATCGACTATGATCAGGCATCGGCTCGTAACAGTGGGCTTTCGCGGAGTGATGTGGCACTCTCGATGATGGCATATACGGGTGGAGTCCCAATAGGTACATTCTACGATGGTATCAATCCACAGAACATCTATGTGAAGTGTACGGATGAGGATGGCAACAATGTGGAGAATTTGGAGAATGCCCGTGTGTTTGGTGTCATTCCTAATGTTGGGCAATTCTTGAATCGCTCGACGGTTCAGAAACTGATGACGGGTACGGTGACACGTGAACAAATCATTGAAAACCTGATTCAGACAACGCCGCTCAAACAGGTGTCGCATGGCATTGACATCAAATGGGAAGAACCTGTTGTGGTGCGATATGACGGGCAGCGTACACAGCGGTTGCAATGTTCGCCTGCTCCAGGTGTAGGCACTGAGGCTGCACGGAAAGCAATAGCGGAGAAAATCGAGCAGATAGAGTTGCCAGAAGGATATTCTTTGACGTGGGAAGGGGAGAAAAAGGCATCAGACCAGTCTATGAAATACCTTTTCGATGGTTTCCCCATCTGCATCGTTATCATGATATTGATTTTGGTCATGCTCTTCAAGGATTATAAGAAGCCAACCATTATTTTCTGTTGCATTCCATTGGTCATCACGGGAGTTATTCCTGTGGTATTGATGACGGGTAAACCTTTTGGATTCGTGGCTATCGTGGGTGTACTCGGTTTGATAGGCATGATGATTAAAAACGGTATCGTGCTGATGGATGAAATCAATTTGGAAATTAATCAGGGACTTGAACCGCGTGTGGCACTTATCCAAAGTTCCAAATCGCGTTTGCGCCCTGTGATGATGGCAAGTCTTACGACCATACTTGGTATGATACCGCTTGTGCCCGATTCGATGTTTGGTTCGTTGGCGGTCACTATCATGGGTGGTCTTTTCATGGGAACACTTATTACGCTGATTTTTATTCCTGTGCTGTATGCCATGTTCTTTAAGGTCAAGTAACTCATTTAATGCAGAAAAAGAATGAAAAAGTTAATCATATCTATAATTTCCTTTGTCTTCGTCGGTGTTTCAGCCGATGCACAATCTCAGTCTCTTACGCTTGAAGATTGTCTGACGAAGGCACTTGAATATAATAAATCGCTGTCATCAGCCAAACTCAAATTGGAGAAGACAACCTTCGACATGAAGTCTTATAAAGCCAATTTTTTCCCTCAATTCAATTTGCTGGCAACAGACTTTTACAGCACTGCTAAAGGGGACTTCACGATAGATGGAGGTCATCTTCCAATCTATAATTATGTGGAGTCGTTGGGGCAGTTTGTGCCGAATGTTACCATGAACTCGGATGGCTCCTATACATTGAATCAATATGCGGATTTCCCTTCGCAGACCATGAAGTGGAAACTGAAGAACTTTGTCATTGCAGGTATTTCTGTGGTTGAACCGATTTATTCAGGTGGTAAAATCTCTACGGCTTACCAGATGTCAAAGTTGGGCATCAATATGGCAAACGAAAATATTCGTTTGACAGAATCGGAGGTGATAGTGAAGACCCATGAGGCGTATTATCTTGCAGTGAAAGCTCATGATTTAGGTGACGTGGCTCGCAGTTACAAGGCACTGCTGGAGGAACTGAAGAAGAATGTGGAAGGTGCGTTCCGTCATGGCATGAGTACACGCAATGATATTATGAAAGTGCAAGTGAAACTGAATGAGGCAGAACTTTCAATTCAGAAGGCAGACAATGGTTATCGGTTGGCGTTGATGAATTTGTGCCATATCATAGGCATACCTTTGGATTCTCAGGTGGAATTGGGACAAGAAGAGAAGGGGAGCAGTGAAGCCCTTTCTGATGGACGACATCTTGATTCTCGTTCGATTGAGAATAGACCAGAATACTTTATTCTGGAAAATAAAACTGAGTTGGCTCACCAACAGGTAAAACTGACTCGAAGTGATTATTTGCCGAATGTGGCTGTTGGTGCCACCTATACTTATGCCAATGGCGGAGAATTGGCAGGCAAAAAGATGATTGACAATGGTGCGGCAGCCGTGGGTGTCGCGGTGAAGATGCCTCTCGACATTTTCGGCGGAGGGACTAATAAGGTTCGTTCTGCCAAGGCTGCTTATCAAATTGCCCAATTGGAGCAACAGGATTTGAACGAACAGATGCAACTTGAACTGGCTCAGTGTCAGAACATCTATGAAGAGACTCAGACTGAACTCCATCTCTGTGAAATGTCTCTTGAACAGGCGGCTGAAAACATGCGTCTCTCTAAGCAACAATACGAAGTGGGATTTGAACCCCTTTCCGACTACTTGGAGACTCAAGCCTTGTGGCAGCAATGCAGTGCAAATCTTGTCAATGCACGTTGCCAATTGCAATTATCGCGAGTGAAACTTTTGAAGGCTTCTGGAAAATTGAGATAGAGGCTCACAATTGGATATAAATATGAGAGGCATTTCTGATTCATGGTAAACAAACGCAAATATGTTGTTCCCATTTTATTGTTGATGGTGTGTTTATTGGGAGGGATTATGCTTTATACATGGTTCGACCCTGTTAAGTATGCATGGATTCCGAAATGTCCGTTCCATCAGTTCACAGGGTGGAACTGCCCTGTTTGTGGCATGCAACGTGCAATGCATGCATTACTGCATGGAAGGTTTGTTGAGGCTATGTCATACAATTATTTTTTTGTCCTCACATTCCCATACATAATCGCTTTCTTTGTAGCAGAAATCTTTAAATTGTTGCAGCGTGAAAACTTGTTGGTTCGTGTTGTAGAGCACCCTGTCGTGGTCAAAGTATATCTTGTTCTTTGCCTTGTTTGGTGGGTGCTGAGAAATGTATTTAATGTTTGATGTGGTGTCTGGTTCGGGTATCTATCTCTCTGTAGATTCGGATTTGGATTCTTCATTTGTGCCAAACAGGATAATTCTTTCTCTTTCACTTGCTTTTTTCACCCAGTCTTCTGGCACAAACCGCCAATGATTCTTTGCTTGCGGATTGATAGTTCCGAGTTCCTTAATGTATTCCATCAGATAATGCCGGATATCAAATTCCGTGACGGAAAGGATGCGTGAATCAATCTCTTCTTTTGATAATCCTGCACCTTTCGTTAGCAGTTCACCACCACCATTGGCACGGTAGGCTGTCATTGCGACAGTATAGTTTTTCTCCATTGAGAAAGGACTGCCATCTTCCATGGAAAGGATTTTCACTTTTTCTCCTTCAGGTTTCGTCACATCCACTTCGTAGCGGATGCCAGCGGCAGAGTCAAAATTGAAGATGAAATTCTTGAAGCCCATGCGGTCAGGGTTGCTCTTCATGGGGCTGATGAGCAGCATTGGGTCGTCTGGTGAGTGCATTTGTTGTGTCCAACTTGCATAACTCATTTCCAGATAGTTTTTGATTTCCTGTCCCGTCAGTTGTAGCGTGTAGAGATGGTCTTCAAATCGGTACAAGTCAAAAAGATTGCTCACCTTGATGTCGCCTGCTTCGATGGAAGCATTGAAGAAGAGTGGGGCTGTGAAAGAGAGGTCTGCACCACTCACTTTGAGTTGCAATGACTGAATCAAATCAATGTAGGCAGAAGAACCGAAGTAGGCTTCCGTCACATCCACTCGATTTAAGAATGTGCCAATCTTCTCAGTGGCAAAACGTTTCACTTCATGGTAAGGATAGGAAAAGTGACGCTTGAACGATGCGGCATGCTGGTTGTGCAGAGTCCCGATATAGTTCAATGTACATTGTATCTCGTGGCTGCTCACTTTGCCTTGCTCATTGATGCGGAAATCCACATCCACCACAGCCACATTGTAGGCATAACAGCCTGGATTCACGCAGGGTACATTCCGACCGCTACGGGTTGTGATTTCTTCCATGTTGCTTGCATGGTCATGTCCGTAAAGGATAAGGTCGAAGCCCTCTACATTTTCTGCCGTTTCCCGTGTGGCATTCTCTTTATATTCAGGTGTCACAATACCTTCTTCGATACCTGAATGTAACAGTCCGATGATGAAATCAGGCTTCTCTTCTTCTTTCACCACTTTCACCCAATGTTCGGCACTCTCTCGAATATCATCGAATCGCATACCTTTCCAGATGGCTTGGGGAATCCAGTGTGGAATGGCTGGCGTGATGAAGCCAATCACGGCAATTTTCAACCCTTGACGGAAAAATACTTCATAAGGTTGGAAATAAGGTTCGCCAGTTTCTGTGTTCACGGCATTTGCGCCTAAGATGGGAAAGTTGCATTCCTTCACATATTTGTCGAAGATGTGCTTGCCCATTTCAATGTCATGGTTGCCGATGACTGCCACATCATAGCCAATGTAGTTGCAGATGTCAGCCACACGATGGCGCGTGTTTTTGCAATGGTTGTTAAAATAATAGGCGGTCGGTTCGCCCTGCAGCATGTCGCCACCGTCAATCAATAGCGTATTGCCAGGACTCTCTTGCACCACTTTTGCCACAAACGCATGCACCCGCTGGAGGCTTCCTTTCCCCCAGTGTTCATGTCGGAAGTCGTAAGGGAAGTAGTTTCCGTGTACGTCCGTTGTGAAGATGATTTTCAGATGCTTCGTTTTTGTTGTGCTCATACAATTTGCAAAGGTACGACAAAAAAATTATTGGGCAAAATATTCCAATAACAATTTTTTTCTGCCAAAATGCGCCATTGGCATCTTTTTTGTTGTGTCTTTTCTGTGAAAAAATAACTGAAATTATGGCATTTATTGATTATTACAAAGTGATGGGAATCCCTAAGGACACCCCACAGAAAGACATAAGGGCGGCATATCGTAAGCGTTCCAAGCAGTTCCATCCCGACCTTCACCCAGACGACCCTAAGGCAAAGGCGAAGTTCCAGATGCTGAACGAAGCGTACGAAGTGCTGAATGACCCAGAGAAGCGTGCCAAGTACGACCAATATGGCGAGAACTGGAAACAGGCTGACCAGTTTGGCGGGTTTGGTGCAGGTGGTGGCGGTGGTAATCCTTTTGAAGGATTCAGTTTTAACATGAATGGAGAAGGAGGCATGAGTGACTTCTTCCAGCAAATCTTCGGAAGCATGGGTATGGGTGGTACGCGCCGTACACGCACACGTCGTGCATCTACCGAACCCTCTGAAGTGGAAGCGCGTGTAGCCATTGATGTGTGGACGGCTTTGTTGGGCGGTGAACTGATTGTGAGCACCACATACGGCAAATTCAAAATTAAAGTGGCTTCAGGTACTCAGCCTGGCAAGAAAGTGCGCTTGAAAGGCAAAGGCGGTACGAAGAGCGACGGAACCCCGAAAGACCTCATTATTGTCTTTGATGTCACGATTCCTGCCAATCTGTCTGACCAGCAGAAAGTTCTCCTCGAACAGGTTCGGAGAGGATAAGAAAAACGGAATGAGCCCCAAAAGTTGGAAAAACTTTCGGGGCTCATTCCGTTTTTCTATGTTTCGATATTCTTTTTTTAATAATGGAAACTGGTATAAATAACTTCCAGTGAGATTTTATCATCCTTTCCACCAACCAGTTTTGCGCTGCTCATGCTGAAATCATGGTTGAGTTTCACAATGTTACCGCTGGAGTCTTTGGTCGATTCTACAGGAATGAGAAGGACTTTGTTCCAGTTCTCAGAGGCTTTCCCTTCCTTCTTTTCTTTAGCCATACGGGTGATGAGGCGAGCAATGTTGCTGAACACGTATGAGTTTTTGCTGCTGTCAAAAGTGGCAAGGTAGGACTCTTTGCTATCGTTGACCTTGTAGTTCTCGAAGAAGCCGTTCAAGTAGTCGTCCAAACGCACGAGCAATATTGTCTTGGGGATATCTAATTTGAAAGAACTTTGTATGAGGTCATTATAGCGTGTGAGCGTAAGTTTTGCAGAGTTGATGGTGTCCTGTACATTGATTTGGTCGGCAGGGATGGTTGCCAGTGTGAAGATGCCGGCAGGACTCTTCAAATAAGTTGCATATTTGTCATCCAACAGTTTTTGCAGGTTGGAATTTTCAAAGTGAGTGGCTTCCACTACAGCATCTGTTGCCGCAAAAGAACTGACTCCGAGCGTGTCCTTCCCGTATTCGGGAACATAGGCATAAAAATACATATTCATCTGTATGATGTCAATGTATGCCATGGCACCGTCACCGCTTTCCAACTTAAAGTAAAGTCCCTTACTGCAAGGGTTCCCGCTCTTGAGCCACGTTGATGTGCTGGCGAAATGCTCTGGATGCTTCCTGTAGTCTTGAATAATTTGGTTGCCGAGACTATTGGGAAGGCTTACGTGGATATTGTTATTATATCTGGTGGACCATCGTGCAGAGTCTGTGATAGTGCGGTCGCTGATGGTGAACCATTTGCTGGCAATCGGCTGTGCGTTCTCGTCGTAATATTTCTTCGGGTCGATGTTTGTATAGTAGTCGGCATTGGGGTCAAGTTGCTCGTTCAACTCATAGACACTGAGTTTGAAAGAGGTGAGCGAGTCACCAACGAAGTCTTCAATATAGAGACGCAGTTCAAATTGAACACATGAATCGCCCCGGATGGAATCAGGCAGTTCGAATCCCTCATCGCAATGGAATTGTGCGAGGAAGTCACTTTTGATGGTAGTGCCAGTCTCAGGGTCTGTAAAACGTCCGAAATAAGACTTGGTGGTACGAGCCAAAACAGAGTCACCTACAGCATAGGACTCTGTTGTCACGTCGTATGTCTTGTAATTCTTTGTTACGAGGTCTGAAGTTGGCATCATGTCAACTCCTAATGTAGCAGTGTCATCATCGCATGATGCGAGCGCAAGCAGTGCCACGACCAATGCAAATAGATGGGTGAACTTCATGACCGTTTTTTAGAATAATGTGTCGTAAAATTCGCTGTATGCTTCGTTGAAGGAGTCGCCTTCAACAGGAGGAAGCACCGGAAGACCTAATGATTTAGCGTATTCGATGATGGATGGGTCAACATCCTTGCTTTCGACGATGACTCCATCAGCAAATTTTACGCCAATCTTTTCCAGTTCTGTATGTCCGTATGCCTTTTCGCAGATGTCCTTGATGTCGTCGTAATGTGCATCTTTATATTCAACGAACTTGGCATTCTCAACCCCGAGGTCTTGCTCAAATTCCTTGGCTGATACTTCCATCACCACTTTTGTATCGCGGAAAGAAGGCTCTTCGCTATAAGCCTGTTTGATGTAGAATGGGGCCAAAGCAGCAGCCCAGCCGTGGCAGTGAATCACGTCGGGGTTCCACCCCAGTTTCTTCACGGTCTCCAGCACACCACGTGCATAGAAGATAGCACGTTCACCATTATCAGGATATTCTTCACCTTCCTTGTCGGTCAGGATGCCACGTTTCATGAAATAGTCGTCGTTATCAATGAAGTAAATCTGCATCCGTGCCGAAGGCAACGACGCAACCTTGATGATGAGCGGGTGGTCAGTATCGTCAATGATGAGGTTCATGCCCGACAGACGGATAACCTCATGCAACTGATTACGGCGCTCATTGATGTTGCCCCATTTAGGAGAGAATGTTCTTATTTCGTGCCCGAGTTCTTGGATAGACTGTGGCAGAATGCGACCTTTCAGTGAGCATTCGTTCTCTGTCACAAAAGGTTCGATTTCTGTTGTGATAAATAGTACTTTTTTTGCTTTCATTCTTTGTTTCCTTCCCGATACTGTACGAAAAGTTATGCAAAGTTACGATTTTTTCTGGGAAAAAGTGTGCTAATTTGTTTTAATTAAGATATTGAAGCCCCATTTTGATGGGTGTTTTTGCCAAATTGTCACTTTCAAGAGAGTTCAAACGGACCTGTGGGAATCTTGCGGCGCAACACGTCGAGCGTGAAATCCGCACCTGCAATAATGCCGTAACTGCGCAGGATGGTTTCCACCGTTTTTCGAGCCAATTCAGGGTGGTTGTTCTCTTCGCTCAGGTGGCAGAGCCACACATTCTTGAGACCTTCATGGAAATTCTCAGCAAGCGCAACCGCCGCTTTCTTGTTCGACATGTGTCCGTGTCCGCTGGCAATTCGTTCTTTTAGAATCTCTGGATACCGTCCTTGTTGCAGCATCTCGTCGTCGTAGTTTGCCTCGAAAATGAGGTGGGTGCTTTTGCTGATGTACTCTTTCACATCCTCAGTTGCATTGCCCACATCGGTCATGATGGTGAAATGATAGTCGTCCACTTCGATGTGATAGCCCACATTTTCCGATGCATCGTGAGGAATGGGAAAGGCCGTTATTTTGAACGCCCCAATCTGGAAAGGCTCGTGAAGCCCCACATTGTGTCTATACTCCAACGGAATCTTCACCGACGCTTGCCAGTTCCTGTCCATACCCTCATGCACCAGACTGGTGGCATACACGGGCATCGCGTATTCTTTGCTAATCTTGCCGGCGGCTTTGATGTGGTCGGCATGGTCATGTGTAATCAGGAGAGCGCGCACCTTTCCGATTTTCATGCCGTATTCCTGCATGTACTTCTTGAAACGACGAAGACTGATGCCACAATCGATGATGATGGCATCAGTTTCGGTCGCAATATAGTAGCAGTTTCCGCAACTTCCGCTGCCGAGACTGAAAAAAGTTAATGGCATGGCTTCAATGGGTCAATTCTGCTGTTCGGTGGGCAAATTGATAGAAATGAAGTCTTCGTCCAGTTGCTTCTGGTCCACAAACGATGGAGCATCCAGCATCACGTCGCGTCCGCTGTTGTTCTTCGGGAAGGCGATGCAGTCGCGGATGGAGTCGAGCCCTGCAAAGATGCTCACCCAGCGGTCGAGTCCGTATGCCAAACCGCCATGAGGAGGTGCGCCATACTTGAAGGCATTCATCAGGAAGCCAAACTGCTCCTGTGCCTTCTCGGGCGTGAAGCCCAGAATCTCGAACATCTTGGCTTGCAGTTTCGGGTCGTGGATACGGATGGAGCCGCCACCCACTTCGATGCCGTTGCACACCATGTCGTAAGCGTCGGCGCGTACAGCCGCAGGGTCGGTGTCAAGCAGGTGAATGTCCTCGTCCATCGGGTGGGTGAACGGATGGTGCATTGCCATCAGGCGCTGCTCCTCATCACTCCACTCAAACATCGGGAACTCGGTCACCCACAGCAGGGCAAACTTGTTCTTGTCTCTCAAACCGAGACGCTCGCCCATCTCCAGACGCAATTCGCACAACTGCTTGCGTGTCTTCATGGCATCGTCGCCACTCAAGATGAGGATGAGGTCGCCTGGCTGTGCCTGCATCTTCTCCTTCAGGGCTTGCAGGTCTTCCTGTGTATAGAATTTATCAACCGATGACTTTACACTTCCGTCTTCCTGCACACGGGCATACACCATGCCCTTCGCGCCAATCTGCGGACGCTTCACCCATTCGGTTAGTTTGTCGATGTCCTTTCTCGTGTAGGAAGCGCACCCCGTTGCACAGATACCGCCGATGTAGGCTGCATCGTCGAACACGGCAAACGTGCCTTTCTTCAGCACATCGTCCAGTTCCACAAACTCCATGCCGAAACGCATGTCGGGCTTGTCAGAACCGAATCGCTTCATGCACTCAATCCAAGGCAGGCGGAGGAATGGTTCATTGAGTTCCACGCCTCTCAATTCCTTGAACAGATGCTTTGCCATGCCCTCGAAGGTCTGGATGATGTCTTCCTGAGTCACGAACGACATCTCACAGTCAATCTGCGTGAACTCAGGCTGACGGTCGGCACGCAAGTCTTCGTCGCGGAAGCACTTCACAATCTGGAAGTAACGGTCAAAACCTGCCACCATCAGCAACTGCTTCAGTGTCTGTGGCGACTGTGGCAGGGCATAGAACTGTCCTGGGTTCATGCGCGAAGGCACAATGAAGTCACGTGCTCCTTCGGGGGTGGAACCAATCAGCATTGGAGTCTCCACCTCGAGGAAACCAAGGTTGGAGAGATAATTGCGCACAGCAATGCAGAACTTATGTCTCAGTTCAAGATTCTTACGCACAGCATTGCGACGCAAATCAAGGTAGCGATACTTCATGCGCAAGTCATCACCACCGTCAGAGTTGTCTTCAATCGTAAATGGAGGGGTTATTGACTCGTTCAGCACCTTCAACTCACTCACCTCAATCTCGATGTCACCCGTGGGGATGTTCTTGTTCTTGCTGTAACGCTCAGCCACCGTACCCGTTGCCTGAATCACAAACTCACGCCCCAACTTGTTCGCCCGTTCACACAACTCCGCGTTTGTCTCCTCGTTAAACACTAACTGCGTGATGCCATAACGGTCACGCAAATCAACAAAGGTCAACGCACCCATCTTTCTTGTGCGTTGCACCCATCCGGCAAGTGTCACCTGCTTGCCCGCATCGGAAAGTCTCAACTCTCCATTTGTATGTGTTCTATACATATTATATATGTGTTATGTTATTGCTTTTGCAAAGTTACGAAATTTTCGGCGAACCGCGAGAGAAAAAATGTTTTTTCTTATCAGAACATCATATTTTATCCATTTATGCTGTATAATCTTTTTCTGAAATAGAAAACCGTACCCCTCGGGTACACCACTTGGTACCCGAGGGGTACGGCATACCGTAGCCGAGGGGTACGATACTCCAAAGTAGTATCTTACATTGGGCGTTTCTTATGCCTGTGTGTGGAAATGGTGTTACTCCGTTCCTTGTTAGAATGGCAAGCCAACGGCAAAGTGGAAGGCGAAATCGCGGTCGAAGTCGTGGTGGGTGATGGGGTAGTGGTCCTTGCCTGTATAGGCTGGGTCGATGGCTTTCATACCGGTATCAAAGCGGACGATGAAGAAGTTGGCATCCATGCGAAGACCGATGCCGTAGCCGATGGCAATCTGTTTCCAGAATTTTTCGAAGCGGAACTCGCCACCAGGTTGGTCTTTGTATTCACGAATCGTCCAGATGTTGCCGGCATCGATAAAGGCGGCTCCGCTGAACTTCCAGAAAAGTTGGGCTCGGTATTCGAGACTTAAGTCTAACTTGATGTCACCCGACTGGTTGAGAAAGTTGATGCCCTTGTCTTTGCCGTTGTAGGTGCCAGGACCCAATGAACGCACCGACCAACCTCTCACGCTATTGGCTCCACCTGCAAAGTAGCGTTTCTCAAACGGCAACTGGTTGGAGTTTCCGTATGGGTATGCGATTCCCAATGCTCCATGAAACGCCACAGAGTTGTTTTTGTCGATACGGACACTCTTTGAATAGTCGAAATCGCCCTTCACATATTGTGCAAATGCGATGTTGCAGAATGTGTATTGCCCATCGCTGTTCTTTTCTCCATTCGTGAGATGGCTGAACGCGCTGAGCACATTGCCCGATGTCTCGATGTTGAAACGTATAGTGTAAGCATTCTTTCCATACGTGTGTTCTCTTGTTCCTAACGAATTGTAGGAATACGTGTAGCCCATTTTCGTGATGAGCAAGTTCTCATAGTTATATTTCAGAATGGCATTCGTCTTGCCCAATGAATCAAGATACTGCTCCTTGAATGTACGTGAAATCCAAGGCATATACACATAGTTCACCTCCAGCAAATCATATCGGTGTTGCACTCTTTGATTCAGGTTGCTCCACTTATATCGCCATGCTGCAGTCAACACGCGACGTTGAAATTCGGGACGGTCTTGCATGTTGTATTGCAGGGCAATCTCTGATGACGCATTGTGCCGTGTGCCCCATTCCCTCTTCACATACGGCAGCAGGAAAGCGGGAAATCCCAGTGTCGCCTCAGCGCCTAACTCCACATAGTTGTTGCCTTCGTAGCCCTCCAATCCCGTGATGGCTTCGTAAGCACCACGAATCTTGAACATGAACGACTCAGAACCTCTAAACAGGTTCTTGTTCTGGTAGGAAGTGGAAAGTGCAGCACCTAAATCACCTGCTGAATTGGTCGCTTCCACATCGAATCCCAATGAATGAGGTCTTGCGTGATTGACGATGATGTTGCAGTCGAGGGTGTCTGTACCTGGTCGTTCCGTCAGATTGATATTGGAAAAGGAAATGGCTGACAGACGTGTATAGTTGGTATAGGTGCGTCGGAAGAAGTTGTCGTTATACAGGGCATGAGGCTTTACCAGTGAATGGCTGATGAGCAGGTTCTTGCGAAAATGCAGGTCGCCTTGATGCACAAAGTTGTAGCCTTTGTAGTGGGTGCTGTCTGTCGGCTCATTAGGATTGTTTACGTCTGCAATGAATTTGACCGTCCCAATCGTGTACTGCTTGTGTTCGGTTGCCTCCGTGCGACCATCACTCTGATGCAGTTTCACACGCATCATCACATCCACTTCTGTCGAGTTCCTTGCAGTGTCGGCAGTGAACTGTACATCCTCTTTCGTGAACTTATAGTAACCGTGATTTCTCAGATAGGAGGCAATCCTGTTTCGTTCGTCGTTCAGTGCCGTTACTTCAAACGGAACCCCTCTCTTCAGCAGTGATTGAGCCGTGTCTTCCACTGTGATGAATGGATGCAATCCTCTGTCATCCACCAGCCTGTAGATGTTGCGGATGCTGTACCGTTCTTTGGGATGTACATTAAACAACACCTTCACTTTCTTTCCCTTCACCATCTTAAACTCTTCCACTTCCGCTTTCATGTATCCAGCATTGTTCAGCACCTTCCGGATGTCTTCCATCGTCCGTTCCGCCTTCAAACTGTCATACAACACAGGGGCTTCGCCTAACTTTCTCCAGAATCGACACGACCGCTTGGTCGTATCTGTTCCCGATAGTGAGTAAATTTTCAGTGGCACCTTCGCTCCAAACCATTTCGAGTTTGTCTGTTGCACCACATAGTCTCCCAACATATAAGTCTTCTGTATCTCCTCATCGTCGCACGTCACAGCCACACCCGTCAGCATGTGTTCTCCTTCGGGAATATATCTATCCACCGAGCAAGCCCCGACGGTGATGCCCAGCAAAATGATAAGTAATAATATATGTGTATGACGTACTTTCACGTATGGAAGACTTTTCTATTCGAGATTGAATCTAACGACTAATAGGTGGTTGCTTGTTACCCACTTTCATGAGCAGTAAGCCGATGGCTGTCCAGAAGAGTTCGCGAACACGGCAAATGATGCTGACAAACAGACCGATGTCGGCAGTCATGCCCATCTGGGCGACAGACATGGCAAAGCCTCCTTCACGTCCGCCCAGTTGTAAAGGCATGAAGAAAAGGAGGTTGGCAAAAAGGCTTGTGAACGATAGAATGAGGAAGGCGTAAACGAAAGTGAGTCCACCGCCAGTGCCAGCATCGAAAAGCAGGAGCATGAAATAGATTTCAAAACTCTGAAGGATGCGACCCACATATTCAAGGGCGAAACTCCCATAAAAACTCCGTTGATTTTGCGATTGAAGTTCCGAGATTTGTCGGTCAATCTTCTGGAGGTCTTCTTTGTGGCTTTCTGCAAACTGATTCGCCCACTTTTTGAGTCCAGGAATACGGCTGAGGAACTTGATGATCTTGACCACCATGCCATTTTTATATCCACGGATGAAGAGGTAGATGCCGCCTCCGCAGAAGCAGAGCATGAAGAGAAGCACGATGCTCATGCCAACATCCAATGGCAAGAGGTTGCTGCATGCCAATACAAGATAGACAGCAATGCTTGTGAACCAGAACCAGAAATGGGCGAAAATGTGCATCATGGCAAAGAGCAGCACACTGGAGGTGGCTCGCTGTGTGCCGATATAGGGCTTCAACTCCATGATTTTGTAAGGCTCTCCACCCATCAGTCCCGCTGGGGTCGCATAGTTGAGGGCGAACCCTGTGATGGTGAGTTTCAGAATCTTCCAGAAAGGAATGGGGCAATCGCCAGAACCACGAATGATAATACGCCATGTCCATGCATTCATGATGTAGAGGATGACCCACAGCCCGAAAATGGCAAAAAGCCAATAGCCTGCACGGCAGATGTCTGCCCACAGTTGGACGAACGACACCTTGAAAGTGAACAGCATCACCACCACGGCGATGAGTCCAAACGCAAAGAAAATATTTCGGGTTTTATTCTTCAATCTTTCAGTCTTTCAATTTCTCACCTTTAGCCTTTCAAAATTCTCAGTCCTCTTCTTCTTCCGATACTTGGTCAAGTTTCAGTTTGTCGGAATCATCACGCTTTTCGAAGTATTGCTTCTTGAGAGGATTGACACGTTCTCTGTCGAAATTGGTGCGGCAGTGGATGATATCCGTCGCCGTATAGATGGCTTGGCGGAACGAGTCTTCGTCCACCATATCCTTGCCTGCCATGTTGTAGCAGACCCCCATTGCTGGTGCTGTGCGGATGTAAGGGAGTCCTGCTGTGTAGTAGGAGCCTTCGTTGAGGGAAAGTGCCTTGAATGCTGACACACCTTGGTCATAGTACATGGCGAGAGTGGCATCAAAACGCTCGTGGTTATTGGTGCCGAAAAACTCTTCAGCAGCGTAGGGACCCATACAGCGTACCCCTCTCTTGAAGAGTTCTTCTACAACAGGCGCAATGATTTCCTGCTCTTCCTTGCCGTCTGTATAAGGATTGAGTGCCAATACGGCAATGCGTGGATTGTCGATGAAGAAGTCGCGCTTCAATGTGTTATGCAGAATCACCAACTTCTCTGCAATGTTCTCTTTGGTGATGGCTGGTGCAATCTCTGACACAGGAATCTTGTCTGTTGCAAGGGCAATGCGTAAGGTGGGGCTGATGAGGATTTTGAGCCCCTTCTTTCCTTCGCCAACAGTTTGTTCGATGTAGTGGCTCTGTCCCAAGAAGGGCTCACCATTTTCCAATTTGATGGTTTTGTTGTTCAGAGGACATGTTACCAATGCATCAATCTTTCCTTCCTGCAAATCTTCCAATGCCCTGTTCAGAGCGATGAGTGCAGCCTGTCCTGCTTCTTCAGTGGCTTGTCCGAACTCGATTTTCTGTTCATCTTCTCCGAAGCAGTTAATCATGCTGACTGTACCCAACTTGGCTTGTTCAGCAGATTCAATCACTTGAAAACTGGCTTGGTTGCCCAATGCCTTGCGATGGTAGGTTGCCGTTTTAGGTGAACCATAGATGACGGGGATAATCATGGAAGCCATCTCTTCCGTTTCAAAGGTTCTGAGTATTAATTCGTAGCCGACACCGTTGATGTCGCCGGGTGTTATGCCTATTTTCATCATATTGTTAATTATTTTTTAGTGTTGTTCTCTTCGTCACTTGGAGTTTCTAATGTGTATAAAGCCGCTTCGAGCCGCCTAATCATGGTACGTTTCATCTTTTCAGGTGCATAGACAAAACCTTCCACTACGATGACACGCCCATTCTTTTTGTCAATGCGAGAGTGGCTGATGAAAGGACCGCCCATTGCATCATTTCTCATTTCCCATAGTCCACGTGCTTCCATGGCATACTGACCAGCCACGTTGATGTTCTTCGTCCAAACAAAGTTGGGGTTCGTCTGCATCCATTGACCAGGTTTCCCACCAGGAATATTACGTTTCATCACAGTGTCGCGCAAGGCAATATATGGCTTTTTCGTAAACATCTTCTCGCTCACGTACGGTAAGGAATAAATGCAGATGTTTTGAATGGTGGACAAGCCGTCGTCGCTTGCCCAAATGAAATCTTCACCAACCTTCATTTTCTTGATGTCGCCTGGAATGTAGAACTCACAGTCAAACATCTCCTTCACTTTCTTGGCAAACTTGATATTATGCTCAAAGTAGAGGTCATTTGCCTCGCGATTGATTTCCTCGCTGGTGATGAGGCTTTCGATATCCTTGGTGTGTTCGGTGATGTAGATGGAAGCGTCTTGTTGATTGGGCGCATTCACCGTAATGATCATTTGGGGCGTGGAATGCAGGTCTTTCTCCACAGTCATTTTTGCCTGTGTGTATTCTTTCCCAATGTTGATGCGGAAGATGTTACGGAACAGGTTGGTGATGTGGTCGTAGTGCTTTTCTGTAATGTGACTCTTGTGAAACTGCGGTTCATCCTGCGGCAAACCTCTGAGAGGCTTGTCGAGAATGGTTTGGATGGCTTTTCCTGCATAGCCTGTCCACACACTGTCATCTGCCACCACCATCACTTCGTAAGGATTGCCTGACGAGGCGGGTGTCAGCAAACTGGCACTTCTCTTGTGTCTTTTGCCTGTTGTCGGATTGTCGTTACATGCCGCAAAGATGCCAGTAAGGAGTAAAAGTATTGCTATCAGTTTTAGTTTCATATCGGTTGATTTTCAGATTATTGATAGTCTTTTTGTTTGTCGGAAGAAGAAAGACGTCCAGCGCGTGGGCTGGTGGAGAGCAGTCCGCATGCTGCCCAAATGTCTTGTCCTCTTGAGGCACGGATGGTGGTGGTGATGCCATGATTGTTCAGGTAGTCACGGAAATGTTCCATGGTTTCCGTCTCTACCTCTTTCAGCGGCACATCAGGCACTTTGTGCCAGCGGATGAGGTTGACACGGCAGAAAAGTTCACGTAACAGTTTGGTCAGTTCCTTGGCATGCAGTGGCGAGTCGTTGGTGCCTCCAAACATGGTGTACTCGAAAGTGATGCGCCGCTGATGGCTCCAGTCATATTCTTTCAACATTGCCACGATGTCAGCGATGGGGAATTGCTTCTCGGCTGGCATCAGTTGCAAACGCTGTTCGTGAATGGGTGAGTGGAGTGACACGGCTACATGGCATTCGCTCTCGTCAAGTAGTCTGCGCATGTTCGTTTTCAATCCCACGGTAGAGATGGTGATGCGCCTCGGACTCCATGCCCAACCATAATCCGCTGTCAGAATCTCGGTTGCCTTCAGCACATGGTCAAGATTATCCAGTGGCTCTCCCTGTCCCATGAAGACGATGTTGCTCAGCGGAGTGCCTCCTTCCTTTGCCAAAAGTTGGTCCACCGTGTAAATCTGGTTGAGGATGTCTCTGACGGTCAAGTCGCCTTGCCATCCCTGCTTGCCTGTCTGACAGAAAAGGCAGTTCATTTTGCATCCCACTTGGCAACTCACACACAAGGTGGCACGGTCGCCTTCGGGAATATATACGGTCTCCACAAACTTCCCGTTTTCAGTAGGGAAGAGGTACTTCACCGTACCGTCCTTGCTCTTCTGAGTCTCGACAGGAGCAGCACAGCCCACACAAAACAACGAACCCAACTTCTCGCGGTTTACCTTAGAGAGGTTGGTCATTTCGTCGATGGCATGCACATGCTTGCCGTATATCCACTGTGCCATTTGTTTGGCAGTGAATTTAGGCATAGAGAGTTGCAGGCACACGTCCTGCAACTCTTTCAATGTCATACCTAAGAGGGGAGACTTACTCATTTTACATGTTTTACAACGAATGAAAATTCGCTTAATTCGTTCAATTCGTTGTTGAAAAAACTATATGTTACCAAGCAAAGAGTGGGTAACTCTTCATTGTCTCGTTCACCTCGCCACGAACCTTAGCAATCACAGCCTCGTTCTCTGGGTCGTTGAGCACTTCCTCAATCCATGCCGCAATCTTCACCATGAGGTCTTCCTTCGCACCACGAGTGGTGATGGCAGGTGTGCCGAGGCGGAAACCTGAAGTCTGGAAAGCGGAACGAGTGTCGAACGGTACCATGTTCTTGTTGATGGTGATGTCGGCAGCAACGAGGGCATTCTCAGCCACCTTACCCGTCAATTCTGGGTACTTAGGACGGAGGTCAACCAGCATTGAGTGGTTGTCGGTGCCACCGCTCACAATGGCAAAACCACGCTTCATCAACTCGTCAGCCAATACGGCAGCGTTCTTCTTCACCTGCTTCTGATATTCCTTGAACTCTGGCTTCAGAGCCTCGCCGAAAGCCACAGCCTTAGCCGCAATCACATGCTCCAGTGGACCGCCTTGCTGTCCTGGGAATACGGCAGAGTTGATAAGTTGAGACATCTTCTTCACTACACCCTTTGGAGTCTTGTAGCCCCAAGGATTGTCGAAGTCCTTGCCCAACAGAATCAAACCGCCGCGAGGACCACGAAGGGTCTTATGAGTAGTGGTGGTCACGATGTGAGCATACTTCACGGGGTTCTCCAAAAGACCTGCGGCGATGAGACCTGCAGGGTGTGCCATGTCAATCATCAGGAGGGCACCCACCTCATCGGCAATCTTGCGCATGCGGACATAATCCCACTCACGGCTGTAAGCAGAACCGCCACCGATGATGAGTTTGGGTTTGTGTTCCTTTGCAAGGGCTTCCATCTCGTCGTAATCCACACGACCTGTTTCCTTATTGAGGTTGTAACCTACAGGCTTATAAAGGATGCCAGAAGTGTTTACCAGCGAACCATGAGAGAGGTGACCACCGTGGTCGAGGTTCAAGCCCATAAACACGTCGCCGGGCTTCAGCACAGCGAGGAGCACGGCAGCATTTGCCTGTGCGCCAGAATGTGGCTGTACATTGGCAAACTCAGCACCGAAAAGTTCGCATGCACGGTCAATTGCCAACTGCTCAATCTCATCCACCACTTGACAACCGCCATAGTAACGGTGACCAGGATAACCTTCTGCATACTTGTTCGTGCAGTAACTGCCCATTGCTTCCATCACCTGGTCGCTCACAAAGTTTTCCGATGCAATCAGTTCAATACCTTTCAACTGACGCTGATGCTCCTTCTCGATAAGAGAGAAAATCACATTGTCTCTTTCCATATTTTATCTTTTATTGTTAGTATTTATCTGCTAAATGTGTGTAGTTTATGTTGAAAAACATGCAAAGGTACGAATAAGTGAGAGAAATACCAAATTTATTTGGATTTTTCCGAACGTGAGTACTTTCGGCGAAGCCAACGGTACGAAAAATTCGGGTAAGCGAATGAAAAGAGAATGTATTTTCTTTTCTGAACGAGAGAATTTTATTTAATAAGTGAGAGAAATACCAAAATTCTTCACTCATTTTTAATTATTCAGTGGTGTTCAGGCGAACAAGTTCGGAGTCTTTGGATTTTTCCGAACGCAAAAGGGAAATAAATAATGATTAGTGCGAATGCACTTTCGGCGAAGCCAACGGTACGAAAAATTCGGGTAAGCGAATGAAAAGAGAATGTATTTTCGTCCCATCCCCAGAAATATCTTCACACATTGCTCTGAAACCTCTTGATTCATCCCTGCGACAACACCTCTACAGAAGACACGAGCCAGAGAGCAAAGTAATGACGAGCCTCAGGGGAACGAGATGACGAGCCTCAGAACAAGGTAATGACGGGCGACGGAACTCCGAAGACATTGGCAAGAGGCAGAGCAAGACATAGAAGGGAGACGTTTGAGATGACGAGCAACAGAGCAAACAAGATACGGGCAATCGTTTGCAGAATATATAGGGCATTGTTCTCGCAAGACACGGGCAAGCAACCTTGGTGAACATTGAAGGTGACTTAGACTAGAAAAAGTTGTCACTTTAGGAGGCAAAAAAGAAAGTGACAATGAAGCACAAGACAAGAACAGAACGCGTGTATAACGAAGCCGCAGGTATGAGACACGCGAGGTTGAGTTGAAACGCATGCATCTTTCTCTCGGTTTTATCAAATAGGTGCAACTTTTTCGTCTCGGTTTTATCAGAAAAGGCAACAAATTCTTGTGTGTCTCAAAGAAAATGCCTACTTTTGTATCATTTCAATAAATCCATTATACGCTATATCGACTCTGTACAATTCAATCAATCCTTCCATAACTATGGCATTAGTATAACCACGGTCCCCCAAAAATTTGAATTGATTCAACTCACGTGTTGAATCAATTCAGCACTCGATCTGAATCGATGGATTGCCCATGATCAGCGTATAAAGAAAACCCAGAAAAGTGTGTATTGACTTTTCTGGGTTCAATGTGGAATATTTTCACCAAGTCCAAATGGTGGTGTTTGAGTTGTTACTTCGTTGTTGGGTGTGGCGAGTCCCAAAGTAGTCTGTGGAGGAAGTGGATGTGCCTTGAGTTTGGCCATTTCTGTCACGATAAGTTGTGGTTGTTCTACCAAAATAATCCGTTGAGGTAGAAGAGGAACCTGTGGAACGTCCGTATGAGTCTGTGTAACGGGTGTTGGTATTACCAAAATAATCGGTGCTCGACTTGTCTGTTCCTGTCGTGTTTCCATATCGGTCACGATGGGTCGTTGTAGTGTTTCCGAAATAATCGGTTGAACTGGTTGATGTGCCGATAGTGTTGCCATAACTATCTCTGTGAGTGGTAGTTGTTCTTCCGAAATAGTCCGTTGATGAAGTGGATGTTCCTGTCGTCTGCCCGTACTGGTTGCGATGGGTTGTCGTTGTTCTTCCGAAATAGTCGGTAGAGGATGTGGATGTACCGACGTTGTAACTTTGTGCATTTGCTACGATGGCGAATGTGATTGCCATGAGAACCATTGAAAACTTTTTCATAATTGTGTTGGTTTTAAATTGTTAATATTGAATTTATTTGAGTTATTTTTCATCCTTTTATACAGAAAGAACAGAAAAGGTAACCGACTTTTGAAGAAAAAATGTAAATTTGCAAAAAAAACATTTTTCCATGAGAAGTTTAATATCTTTATTGTTCTTTGTTATGTGCTGTATGACAGGTATAGCACAAACTTATATAGAACCAGTTTTTGACAGGACTGACGCACCAAGTTTGCATATCAATAAGATTGAGGTGACAAAGGATACAACATTTGTTCATTGTACATATAAAGCAGAAGCAGGTTCATGGGCAAGAATATCCAAAGACACCTATTTGTATGACCATGGTAAGCGCAAGAAATATAGAATATTAAGGTGCCCAGATTTGCCTTTTAGCCCTCAACAACGTGATTTTCGTTTTGGCGGGTTTGTACAAATCACATTCCTTTTTCCAAGTATAGGGGATGCCACAAAACTGGATTTTATTGAAGATCTTAACGAAGAGGCATTTTAATATCTATGGAATAAATGTCAAAGAACATTTTGAATCTTCATACAAAGAAACTGATTATGAGCATTATTCAAATATGTCATCTATCTTTGATAATGCAGGAAATGATTCTTTGGCTCTTCAGTATAAGGAAAAAGAGGTGGAGGCGGCAAAATACATTCATGGAGTAAAGTCTATGGAGTATTTCAACTCATTATTAGGGGCTTGTTTTATGTATGAAAAATACAAATTTTATGAAGAGGCCATTAATGGGATGAATCATCTTAAAGATATTCATGCTGAAGTTTGGGGAGAAGAGGATAAATATAATTATGCCATGCTTGTGAGGACTCTTGCACAGTTTTATTCTCATGCATCAGATAATGAAATGTCTATTAAAACATATAAAGAGTCTATAGATTTGTTCAAACTAATTCATGCTATTGATAACGAATATGCCTTAACATTGCGATTCTTGGCATCCGAATATGATGATATTGGGGATAATGAAAGTTCCTTGTACTATCAGCAAAAAGCCATTGAAGTAAGACGAAATATAGGAGACTCTGATAAATATGTGAATGAACTTTATAATGCTGTATTAACACTTGAGCAAGGTAATATCAAGATGGTGGAAGAGGAATTGGTTTCTATGCCGGATTTTGTTGATAATACATCTGTGGCTTTTGTTGACATATTTAAATCTATTGCATTCTCATATGAACTTCAGGAAAATCTCAATCGTGCAATGTTATATTGTGATAAAGCCCTATCCATATTAAAAGAAAAAGGATGGGATAATACTGAAAAATATGCAGAAGTGTTAGGTTTGAAATGCCGTTATCAAGGACATGCCAATCTTAGAAATGAAGCAATCTCAACAGGGAAAGAGGGAAAACATATTTACGAGACGTTACATGTAAAATCCACAAATTATGCGGATCTTTTAAATGACCTCGCGATGAGTTATATTGTTTTAGAAGATTATGAGCAAGCAATACAAATGCTTGAAGTGGCTTGTTCTATCTATGAGGACACATCAGATTGGCTTTCACTTGCAGAATGCTTAAACAATATCGGCGATTGTTACCAAAACAAATATGATTTTGACCAAGCAGAATTGTATGTACAAAAAAGTTTGAGTATTTTATCTAACAATGTAAGCGCTGAGCAATATGTGACGGATGCTATGAATGAGATGAAGAGAATAGAACTTCTTTCTATCACTCAGGATAGGATAGAACGTTCAAAAGCTGACCATCATTCGAGATTGGCAATGATTTATTCAAAAAAAGGAGAGATAAAGAGGGCTATTGAGGAAGAAAAGAAGGCTGGGAAAATACTACAAGTTATGCCAAACGATCAAGATTTCTATAATCTTCACCTTATCGGGTTAGCCACACTTTATCGAGAAAATGAAGAGTTTGAAGAGGCTATTCGATGTGAAGAACAAAGTTTGAAGTTTTGGGAAAATTTAGGACAGAAAGATTACATTATTGCCACACAATACAATTTGGCTATCACTTATTTTGCAAAAGGGGACACAATCAGAGCCATCGAACACATCAAGAATGGCATATTAACATCAAGGTCAAATGATAATAAATGGTTAGCTGAAGGAATGGGCCTCTTAGCAGTTCTATATTGGAAAAGTTCGAGGTACGAAGAGGCAAAAGTATGTCTTTCAGAAAGTCTGGATTTAATAGAGGAGATGTTGTACCAAAAGATTGGGGATATGACTAGTGAACAAAAACAAAGAGTTTGGAATCATTTTCGGAATTTATTTTTCACATATCGTGATTTGATATATGAAAATGGAGGTAATGGAGAAGATGTGGCAAGGTTGTATAATTATCCTAAAATCCGCAACTATCATCCAATACACGATTAAGGGTAGATTTATGAGTCGTTAGTAGCAGCTTTCAGTAAAAAGCAACAGCACAACATCAATATGTAGCCACCATCCCCTT
>JAFUYM010000044.1 GCA_017470525.1 Bacteroidaceae bacterium | reverse complement strand
GATGATTGTCTCTTTTTCACCTGTTCGCAGTCTGTCAAAGAACTCTTCTCTTCGCCTCCCCTTCGGAAAGCGAGTGCAAAGGTACGACCTTTTCACGAAACGGCAAAACTTTTAACGACTTTTTTTCAAAAAATCTTGAATCAGCGGAGAAAAATGGAAAAAAACGGGGAAAAAGGGCGGAATTGGAGGGGAAGGAGAGCAAATCATGACCGCGCGGGACACGGGGAGCGGAACGGGGAAGAGCCTCCAGGCACGGGGACGCGCACCACGGGACGGACACGGCGCACACAAAGTGGAAAAAGTGTTTACGAAAAGTCAGAGGTAAAGACTTTTCTGCCTTCCATTTCTAAAGAAAACATAAATTCTTAATCGGTCTAACATATAAATCATGATTTTTACGTATCTTTGTAGCGTTTTTGTAGAATCACTCTTATAATAAAAAGGATAAAAGCATACAAAATGAAAAACTTATCAAAATCACTCCTTATATATATATTAATAATGTGTAATGGAGTGGCTTTCGCTCAGAAGAAAACTGACACAGCGAAAATTTTACAACTGAGGGCTTATGGCTCCATCGTTTACCCTTCATACGCAAGACACATCGAATGGATGCCTGACGGCGAGCACTACCTGCAGGTAAACTTGAATGACGAAACGGGCAAACCTGAAGTTGCTGCCTACTCTGCTAAAGATGAAAGCAAGACTGTGTTGATTCCGTCAGAACAACTTGTGGTGAACAAGGAGAACGGAGAGTATTTCTTTGATCAAAAACCAGTCATGGATATCATTTTCAGCGATGACCAAGAGAAGGTTCTGTTCTTCACAAACACAAGAAAGGTGTGGCGATATCACACCCGTGGTGATTATTGGGTATTGAACCGCAAGAGCGGTGAGTTATATCAGTTGGGCAAAGGGCTGCCAGAAAGTAGCCTGATGTTTGCCAAGTTCTCGCCCGACGCCAGCAAGGTGGCGTATGTGAGCAAGAACAACATTTACGTGGAAGATTTAGCAACCAAGACGTATAACGCCATCACGACAGATGGCAATGACACCATCGTGAACGGCACGTTCGATTGGGTGTATGAAGAAGAGTTCGATTGCCGCGACGGTTTCCGTTGGAGCGGTGACGGACAGTATATCGCTTATTGGCAGAGCAACACGAGCGGAACTGGATGGTTTGACATTATCAACAACGTGGACAGCATCTACCCTACCGTCCAACACTTCCCCTACCCCAAGGCTGGTACGACCAACAGTGCCGTGAAGATTGGCTATGTCCGTGCCGATGGAGGCACAACGACATGGCTGCCCATTCCTGGAGATGAGCGAAACAACTATTTGCCACGGATGGAGTTTATTCCAGGCACCAACCAGTTGTTCATCCAACAGATGGACCGGCCACAGCACACCAACAAAGTGTGGACATCCACGATTGGACAGCAGGATTTGAAGACCATTTTCGAAGATAGCGACAGTGCTTGGGTCGAGACAAACGACAACGTGAAATGGCTGAAAGGCAACAAGTTCTTCACCTGGATGAGCGAGCGGGACGGGTGGAGACACCTCTACAGAGTGAGTGCTGACGGCAAGCAGATGAGTTGCATCACGAAGGGTGACTTCGACGTCATCGGGCTGGTCGGCATGAACGAGAAGAGCGGCGATGTCTATTTCATCGCATCCCCCGACAATGCCACACAACGATACCTGTACAGAGCCAAACTGTTCGGCAATGGCAAGTGTGAATTGGTGAGCGATGCCAACCAGAAGGGACAACACAGTTACAACATGTCACCCACCTGCACATGGGCGGTGCATACCTTCAGCAATGCCCACACCGTGCCACAGATAGACATGCAGTCTTTCCCTTCGGGCAAGTCGGTGAGGACTTTGGTGGATAACAGCAAGGCACAGAAAGAATATGACGAAATAGGCGTGAACGCCAAAGAGTTTGTAAAGGTGAAATCGGGCGATTTGATGCTGGACGCGTGGATGATTAAGCCGTTCAACTTCGATGCCAGCAAGAAATACCCTGTGATTATTGACGTGTATGGAGAGCCTGCCAATTCGACCGTACAGGACGTCTGGTCAGGCAGCACATGGCACCAATATTTGGCAAGCCTCGGCTACATCGTCGTGAGCATCGACAACCGTGGTGCGGCAGCCCCTCGAGGCAGAGAATGGCGGAAGTGCATCTACGGTGAGGTGGGCACCTTCGCCAGCGAAGACCAAACCAACGGCATCCTCGATTTAGCCAAGCAATACCCCTTCATCGACACAGAGCGCATCGGCATCACAGGCTGGAGCGGTGGCGGCAGCCAGACACTCAACTGCATGTTCCGCTATCCCCAAGTGTTCAAGACGGGCATTGCGGTGGCATTTGTGGCAGACCAACGACTCTACGACACCATCTATCAGGAGCGTTACATGAACACGCCACAGAACAACCCTGAAGGTTACGAGAACGGTTCTCCCATCAGTTATGTCGATGGTTTGGAAGGCAACCTGCTTCTGATTCATGGCACAGGCGACGACAACGTGCACTATCAGAACTGCGAAATGCTGGTCAACAAACTCATTGAAGAGGGAAAGATTTTCTATCAAGTGTCCTACCCCATGCGTTCCCACAGCATCAGCGAGGGAGAAGGTACCACTTGGCACTTGCGAAAGACGATGGAAAACTTCTGGCAGAAATTCTTGCCAGCAGGAGGGCGATAAAAAATGAATCTCAACTATAATTATTAACTAACAACAAAACAAAGACAATGAAAAAAATGATGATGATGTTTGCAGCATTGATGATCATGGCTGCAACAAGTTATGCACAGGATTCTGTTCCTGCCGCAAAATTAACAAGCAAATCAGAAACGGATGCCAAGTTAGCATCTTTCTTCCAGAAACTTCAGGCAATTCCAGAAGATGGAAACGAACAAGAGACCTTGAAAAAGATGTCACTTGAATTTGTCAAAGAGAATCCCAATGAGGCTGGTTCGTATGTCATCAGCAATCTCTTGGCACACATCATTCCCACTCAAGAACTCCTCAATTTGGTGGACAGCAACGAGTTTTTCAAGAATGACGAAAAGATTCAGGAAGCCAAGAAAAACTGGCTGGTACAGTTGGAAACCTCAGAAGGCAAGATGTTCAAGGACTTTGAGGCTGAATATGAGGGCAAAGTGACCAAACTGTCTGACTATGTCGGCAAGGGGAAATATGTGCTCGTTGACTTCTGGGCAAGTTGGTGCGGTCCCTGCAAGGCTGAAATTCCCAACCTGATTAAAGTTTACAATCAGTACAAAGGCGAGAAGTTCGAAGTGCTCGGTGTTGCCACATGGGACAAGCCTCAAGACACCAAGAAGGCTATTGAGCAGATGGGGATTCCCTATCCACAAATCATGAATGCTCAGTATGCCGGCAGCAATGCCTACGGTATTACAGGCATTCCACAAATCATCCTCTTCGGTCCTGACGGCACAATTGTGAAAAGGAACCTGAGAGGCGAGGCTATTGAGAAGACAATTGCAGAGGTGTTGAAGTAAAGGGAAGAGAACTGCAAAACCATTGCAGCACAGAGAACGAAGAAAAAGCAAGAAGCAGGAAGAAAGAAAAGGATGAGCCTGTCAAAAGACGAATTGCTGGCGCTGGTCAGGAAAGGAGCAAGAGGCATGTCGTGGCAAGAAAAGTTGCGACTGACTGTGTTGTTGAGCCTTCCTGCCATGATAGCACAGATTTCGTCTGTCGCCATGCAGATCATCGACGCGGCGATGTTAGGTCATCTTGGCACCAAAGAGTCAGCGACAGTCGGTTTGGTTTCCACCACCATCTGGCTCTTTGGTGGACTTTGTTCCGCTTTTGCTGCGGGCTTCTCGGTACAAGTGGCACACTACGTAGGTGCCGAAAATCTGCGTGGAGCCAGAAACATCATTCGGCAAGGCATCCTGTCAGGACTCTCATTCAGCCTGCTTCTTGCCTTGATTGGTGTGCTCATTGCGCCTTTCCTTCCTGTATGGTTAGGGGCTGATGCCGACATTTGCGCAGGTGCTTCCGAATACTTCACCATCGTTGCCTTGGCACTTCCCATACTGGAAATCAACATGTTGGCGGCAGGGAGTCTGCGGTGTAGCGGCAATCTGAAAGTGCCCAGTCTGCTGAATGCGCTGATGTGTGTGCTGGATGTCATCTTCAACTACATCTTCATCTTTGTATTCCACATGGGCACAGCAGGTGCAGCCTACGGCACCCTGCTTGGCTACCTCATCACGATGGTGCTCATGCTCTACTTCATGGCTGTAAGAGACCGACAGTTGCGTTTCGCCCTGGATACCGAACTCATTGGCAAGTGGGATTGGTCACGCTACATCCCCAGCAAAATCACCCTGCTCAAAGCCTTCAAGATTGGGTCGCCCATCAGCCTGGAACGCGGTGTGATGTGCGGTGCCCAAATTGCCATCACTGGCATCATAGCCCCGTTAGGTCCCGTCGCCCTTGCCGCCAACACGTTTGGCATCAACATTGAAAGCCTCTGCTATATGCCAGGCTACGGCATCTCCGAGGCAGCCACCACACTGGTCGGTCAGAGCCTCGGAGCCCATCGCAAAGACCTCATGCGCAGTTTCGCATGGATATCCGTCAGTCTGGGCATGGCAGTGATGGCACTCATGGGCGTGTTCATGTGGGTGTTTGCTCCCGAAATGATGCACATCGTCTCTACGGATATGGAAGTGGTGCAACTCGGCACCGAAGTGCTGCGCATCGAAGCATGGGCAGAACCGATGTTTGCCGCCAGCATCGTGGCATACGGCGCATTTGTGGGTTCAGGCAAAACACTTGTGCCCAGTGTCATGAACCTTGCCAGCATCTGGGTGGTGCGTCTCACGCTTGCCCTCCTGCTGGCACCGACCATGGGGCTGCACGGAGTGTGGATAGCCATGTGTGTAGAACTCTGTTGGCGCGGTGCCGCCTTCCTCTTCCGCCTGCGCGGACGAAGTTGGAGCAACATCAGCATGGAAGAAGCAAAACATATACCTACACAAACAGAAAATGATCAACTGATAAAAGCAGAAACCATATATGAAGTTAATTAAAGACCAAGAATTTGGAGGCGAACGTCCCCTCTATGCATCTCATGACCTACGATTGGAAAACGTGACCATCCACCTCGGTGAGTCCTCCATCAAGGAGAGCAGCAACATCGAAGCCGAGGGATGCCGCTTTGAGGGCAAATACGTCTTTTGGGAAAATGACGGATTCAAGATACACAATTGCTATTTTGCCGAAAGTGCCCGTAGCAGTTTGTGGTATTCGAGAAACTGCCGCATGACCGACTGCAAGGTCGATGCCCCCAAACTGTTCAGAAGAATGGATGGCATCTATGTGGAAAACACCGACTTCCCCAATGGGGAACAGTACTTGTGGGACTGCAAGAACATCGAGTTGAAGAACGTGAAGATAGAGAACTGCGACTATGCCTTCATGCACTCGGAGAACATCAAGATAGAGAACTACCGCCAAGAAGGGAACTATGCCTTCCAGTATGCCAAAAACGTAGAGATTCGCAATGCCGTTATCAATTCGAAGGACTCCTTCTGGGAATCAGAAAACGTGACCATCTACGACTCAGAAGTGAATGGAGAATATCTTGCATGGTATGGGAAGAACATCCGCCTCGTGCGATGCCATCTGACCGGTGAACAGTTGCTTTGCTATGTGAATGGCTTGACACTCGAAGACTGCACCTTCGGCGAGGATGCCAACCTGATTCTCGAATACTCCACGGTGAACGGCAACATCAAGGGCGATGTCCACAGCATCAAGAACCCGACGAGTGGTGTTGTCACAGTTGAGGGCAAAGTGGGCGAAATCATCTGGGACGAAAACCAGAAAGCACCCGCCGACGCAAAAGTCATTGTAAAAGAAAATCACTGATATTTTTTTGTTCCTCTCAGCCGTACCCCTCGGGTACGATGTGCCGTACCCGAGGGGTACGCTGCACCATAGTCGAGGGGTACGCTTTTCAGGTTACACCACAACACCATCTTCAAAAACATCCGTCACCATGACATCCATCAATCACCATTTCAATTTCGACAAAGAAGTGAACCGCCGAGGCACCAACTGCGTGAAATGGGACGAGTTCACCGACCCCGACATCATCCCCCTCTGGGTGGCAGACATGGACTTCGAGACTGCCCCCTGCATACAGCAAGCCCTCATCGAACGGATGCAACACGGCTGTTTCGGCTACACCCATGTGCCAGAAAGTTACTACGACACAACCATCCAGTGGTTCAAAAGAAGACATCGCTGGACCATCGACCGCACATCATTCATCTACACCAGCGGCGTCGTGCCCGCCATTTCCGCCATCATCAAGGCAAAGACACAGCCAGGCAACAAGGTGCTGGTGCAGACACCTGTCTATAACTGCTTCTATTCCTGCATCCGCAACAACGGGTGCATCATCGAAGAAAACCCGCTTCAGATAGCCACCTCCGAATCAAACAACGGCACCACGGCATATAAGACCGACCACTATTACATCATCGATTGGGACGACTTTGAAAAGAAATGCGCCGACCCAGCCGTCAAGGTCTTCCTTCTCTGCAATCCCCACAACCCCGCAGGTCGAGTGTGGACACGATGGGAACTGGAGCGGATGGGAGAGATATGCCTCAAGCATGGTGTCTTTGTCATCAGCGACGAAATCCACTGCGAATTTGTCATGCCGACCGACCGTGAAGCCGCCATCGCCACCTGCTACGGTGAGAAGCACGTCCAATACACCCCCTTCGCCTCCATCTCCGAAGCCTTTGCCCAGAACAGCGCCGTTTGCATTTCCCCCTCGAAAGCCTTCAACATAGCAGGGCTGCAAATTGCCAACATCATCGTCAAGGACAAGGACACCCGTGCCCAAGTCGATAAAGCCATCAATATCAACGAGGTGTGCGACGTCAACCCCTTCGGAGTCATCGCCCTGCAAGCCGCCTACACCCCCGAAGGCGAAGCATGGCTCACCGACCTTTGCCACTACATCCACCAGAACTACCTGATGGCAAGGCAAATGCTGGAAGAAGCACTCCCCCACTGCCCCGTCACCACCCTCGAAGGCACCTACCTCCTGTGGGTGAACATCCAAGCCACAGGCAAGACCTCCCAGCAACTCGCCGACCACCTGCTCCGCCATGCCAAAGTCTTTGTCAATGCAGGCACCATGTACGGAGAAGCGGCAGGCGAAGGCTACATCCGCATCAACCTCGCCACCCGCCGTACCCTCCTCCGCGAAGGCATCCGACGCATCACAAATTCAATTCACAATTAATTATGTTTTTATCCGATAACCAATATAGAACATAAATATGATTAAGAGACTTTTACTATTACTAATGGCCATGCTGCCATCGGCGTTGTGGGCGGCTGATGGTGACGAGTTTAACAAAGATAACATCTACTATAGGGTTCTTAGTGAAACTGCAAAAACATGTCAAGTATATAGCTACCTTCATAATGGCTATTATGACATGGTTATACCAGAGCAGGTTAATGGGTATACGGTGGTATCTGTTCGTGACAGTGCGTTCTTAAAAAGCAGAAACCTTGCATCCATTACTTTCCCTAAGACTATCAAACGCATTGGAAAATATGCTTGCTATGATTCCTATCAGCTTTACAGCGTGACTATACAAGGGTGCGATACCATTTGTGACTATGCGTTTTGTGACTCTCATAACCTTACAACTGTAAATATAGAGGATGGCGTTAAGTGGATTGGTGACTATGCCTTTATGGTTTACTATTATCAGTGGCGTCCCTACGACCCTTACTCTTCACCATCGGAATATGCGCTTCCTAACAGTGTTGAGCACATCGGAAAGTGTGCATTTGCTCACAATAAACAACTTGTAAACGTTGTTCTTCCCAGACACTTATCGAAAATATCAGAACGCATGTTCGACGACTGCCCCAATTTGAAGAGTGTAGAGGGCATACAGTGGGAAAATGTGGATTCGATAGAGCGTAATGCTTTTGGATGCCAATATCTGGAGAGCGAAATAAATATCACTAATGCAACCTACGTCGGTCAAGATGCCTTTTCTGGATGCAATAAGGCTACAATCCGATTCAGTGAAAAATTGAAGAATATTGGTGACGATGCATTCAATGGCTGCCACGGATTGGTATCGCCGCTTCATATCACGAAAGATATGACGATAGGGAATAATTGTTTTGTTGGTTGTAGTAATGTTGAATCTATAAATGTTGATGAAGGTGTTTCTGCTTATTGCCCAACAAATGGTTGCAACGCATTGATAAAATATGGAGGATGGATTAGTGACAGTACTATAGTTCTAGGATGTGCGAAAACCACCATACCAAGTAGTGTAAAAGTCATAGGAAGTGGAGCGTTTGCATATTGCAAAGAACTTAAGACTATACCATATTCATCGTCCGTTTTTTTGTTTGATGATAGAGCTTTTGAAGGTTGTGAGGGTCTAAAAGAAGTTACAATACCACCTACAGTAGAGAACTTGGGGTTTGGGGTATTTGAGAACTGCACGAATCTTGAGGCTGTGTATATTAACTCGCCAACAATTTTTCGTTCCTTACCTAATTCCTATGCGGAAAGATATTTTAAAAAAATTGGTCACACGATTTTTCCTATTGCCCTAAACTGAAAAAAATCAGAGTAACCGAGGATAACCCTTATGTCGATTCCCGCGACAACTGCAATGCTATTATATTGACGGCATCAAACCAGCTTATTGAAGGATGTGCAGGAACTTTCATACCAGATTCGATTGTAGAAATTTGCGAAGATGCATTTGTGGGATGTGGGCTAAAACACATAGAAGTGCCAGAGGGGGTGACAACGATAGAATGTAGAGCCTTTAAAGGCTGTGGTGATTTGGAAACAGTGATTCTTCCATCCACACTGACATTTATCGGAGATACAGTTTTTGTGGGGTGTCCCAAGTTGACGACAATGACATGCCGTGCCCCCAAAGTTCCCAGTATTGGGCATTATTATTATTATGGTTTATTTGGCAATAACGGCTCCTCATCTGCAAAGAAAGACACCCTTTATGTCAGCAAAGGCTGTATTGAGGCATATTTGAATAGTCAATGGAAGGGGTATTTCAACAACATTCTCGTTGAGGATGACGGAACTGGAGAATTCCTTGCTGGCGACGTGTTTACAGCAAAGACCGAGGAGGGCGTAGAGGTTCGTTACAGCGTGATGGATGCCGAGGCAAAGACTGTTGCTGTAGGTGGTTATAACCTTTCAGCCATTGGCAACTTTGCAGACATGCCAGAGGGCTACGATTATACTATATCTTTGCCAAAGGAGGTGAACGGCTACCATGTAACGGCTATCAGCGACAAGGCATTTCAAGGGAAGAAATACCTATGGTATATCAATCTGCCTGAGAGCTTGGACTCCATCGGCGTGGAGGCCTTCCAAGGATGTGAGCAGCTACGAGAGATAAAATTCCCATCTACGCTGACGAAATTAGGGCGGCGAGCATTTGCCGACTGCGTGAACATGTCGGGTGTTCCCGTTATTCCCGACGGTGTGAAGGACATCCCTGACGAGTGCTTCGCCAACTGCACGTCGCTATGGTCGCCCAGCCTGCCTCATACGCTGGAGCGCATCGGGCGGCGGGCATTCTGGAACATCATGGGCGGACACATGTTCTTCCCTGCCACGCTGAAGAGTGTGGGCGAGGAGGCTTACTTCGGCTTCATGGACGGCTACGCCACGATACAGTATCGCTCGGCAGCGATGGAGCCAGTGGAGATTCCAGAGAACGCCATCGCATGGATGATTACCCCGGAGCAGTTGCAGGAGTTCTGGATGCAAGACCAGGCACCTGGCCTGTATGTGCCGAAAGGCAGTCTGGAGGCATACAAGACGACAAAGGGTTGGAGCAAGTTCTGGCCAGGCATCTACGAACTGGACAATATAGACAAATGTACGGTGACCTACGTACTGAACGGCAAGGAATATCAGCAGGTGACGGTGGGCTACGGACGTGAGTACGAGCCGGACTTGATTCCTGCCGTGCCCGTAGGCTATGAGTTTTCGGGTTGGACGTGGGACACTGGCGCGACGGGAGCATTGCTCGTCAGACAAGACCACAAGGTGAGTGGCATCTTTACGACGGAAGAGGCACAACAGATGGTCAAGACGCTGAATCTGTATGGCACTGACGGCGAGCCGTGCGGCACAATGGACGTGAACTTCCTGCTGACGACGGATGACAACAACCATAACTCGGCAATTGTTTATAAACCTCGTGCCTACGTGGATCTGGCGGAGGTGATGACCGATGGCATTCCAGCCTTCAGCAATGTGACGGGCGAGGTGGGTGTGCTGGCTCTGCCCGACGTGATAGAGGACGAGGCGGGCGTGGTCTATACGGTGGACTCCATCGGGTCGTGCGCTTTCTACGGATGCGGCGAACTGCTGGGCATCGATTTCGGCAACTCTGTGCAGGCCATCGGCACACAGGCATTCCAGCGCAGTGCGCTACAGGGAATGGTGACGATTCCGACCAACGTCCGTCGTATCGGCATACAGGCATTCACGAATACGAAGGGCGTGACAAAGGCAGTCTTCCAGCACCGCCAGCCCAACGAAATTGGGTGGGGCGTGGGCAACAAGGATGACTTCGCGGGACCACAGCAGACCGTGTTAGAGGTATGTCAAGGCATCATTGACGAGTGCGCCAGTGTGGTGCGTGGCGACAATTTCATCTACTGGTATGCAGAGAATAGCCAAAGCCTGAAGAACTCCTACAGTGACCACATTCCGAACCAACTGAAACTGAACGGAGTGGCGGTGACAATGGCTAACGGCAGTGACATACTGGGCAACGGAACCGCCCGCTACAATGCCATAACACGGACGCTGACACTGGCTGGATGCGAGGCAGAAGAACTACAGACAACGCTGATTGGCGGACTGACAGTGATGCTCGTGGGAGACAATCAACTGCAGTCGGTTAATGCCTACAAGAGTGCGCTGACTGTGATGAGCGATGAGGCGGCTGAAGGAAGGCTGACCGTGCAAGGCACCGTGAAGCTCGACCGCTCGGACATGACGGTGAAGGACTGCCAGCGCGTGGAGGTGAACGACGAAGAATATGGACTTTATACTCCGTGGCACAATGACTTGAAAGCCCGCCTGACTGTGGATAACAGCGTGCTCCATGTCGGTAAGTTGCGCGGCTTCACCGACCTGCATCTGGTAGATGTGTCGTTGCCGCAGAATGCCATCTTCGCTGCCGCCACGGGCAAGGGGATGCACGATTCGAGGGCGATGACCAATCTGTTCCAAGTCTGGCACAATCAGGTGTACGAACTCAGTTCTGCCACCATACAGTATTATGAGCCGCCCGTGCAGGACGAGGTGGGCGTGACCATTCAGACGGATTTTGCCGCTCTGTTTGATGGGGAGGAAACAGACAAGACTCCTTACAACAACGAGTACAATGGTGTGCTTTATCATCTGTATCGCGAAGCGTCAGAGAAGGATTTGGATACGTGGTGGTGGGGGGGTAAGTCCCCGGTGGTCAACTACTACAAAGACGGTGCGCTTTACCTGAGCACACTGATGACCGACGAGCAGATGAAAGCCATTGCTACCGCTGACAACCTGAATACCGACGAGTTCCTAACCTATAATGGACTGGTAGTGCATGTGAGCCAGGGCAGCGGCATCATCACCATCGACTGCGCCACCCGCTCAGACCATGTGCTGAAAGTGAAGGTGGGCGTACAGGAGCCAATGGTCATACAAACGAATGGTCGCCAGACAATAGAGTTGCCCTACCGAACGGATAAGGACTGCTACATTTATATATATGTGGCAAACGCATACACCGCTATGGAGGAAAGCCATCGCAGGAGTGCGGAAAGAAGAAATATTGTGGACTTCCCCGACGAGACGGTGGCACAACTGTATGGTCTGTCGCTGACGGTGGAAAGTACATCGGGCGTACAAACTGTAACGGTTAATGCCGCAGACGATACATCACGCTGGTACGACCTGCAGGGCCGTCCTATTGAACAGCCGACAAAGAGAGGACTTTATATCCACAATGGACGTAAGGTGATGGTGAAATAAGGTGGGCTGGAATTTCTCTGTATTATAATACACAATGAGGGTGTGCACAGGCACACCCTCATTGTTTTTGATTTGATGCCCCCGTATTGAACTTTTGGCTCAATGCTGCCAACGGAAACAATGGGAGGCTACGATGTCAGGGGATTGGCTTCGCCGAACGAATGGTTGACGAAGGCGAGCCAAGGGTCACTTCAAGAGGTCGTCGAGGGCTGACTTGAAGTCGTTGCCTGCATCCTGTGCAGGAGCCTCGTTGCGGGGCTGACGGCTACGGTCGTTGCGCTCTGGACGTGGACGACGCTCACCACGCTCGGGGCGTGGACGACGTTCGCGCTGTGGACGCTCCTGATAGTCAGCGGGTTTCTCGATGAGGGCACGACGGGAGAGTTTGAACTTGCCTGTCTTCTGGTCGATGTCGATGAGTTTCACGTCGATTTCGTCATCTTCCTTGATGCCTGCCTCCTCGACGGTGTCAAGACGCTTCCAGTCTATCTCGCTGATGTGGAGAAGTCCGTCCTTGCCAGGCAGGAACTCGACGAAGCATCCGTAGGGCATGACGCTGCGTACGGTGCCGTGATAGACCTGACCGACTTCGGGGATGGCTACGATTGCCTTGATCTTGGCAAGGGCTGCCTCGATGGCTTCGCGGTCGGGGGCAGCAATCTGCACTTTGCCCACTCCGTCTTCTTCGTCGATGGTGATGGTGGTCTTGGTGTCTTCCTGCATCTGCTGGATGACCTTGCCGCCAGGACCGATGACTGCACCGATGAATTCCTTCGGGATGATGATTTGCTCGATGCGCGGCACGTGTGGCTTGAGTTCTGGACGTGGTTCGGAGATGGTCTTCATCATCTCGCCCATGATGTGCTCACGTCCTGCCTTTGCCTGCATGAGGGCTTTCTCGAGGATTTCGTAGGAGAGTCCGTCACACTTGATATCCATCTGGGTGGCGGTGAGTCCGTTCTTCGTACCAGTGGTCTTGAAGTCCATATCGCCGAGGTGGTCTTCGTCACCGAGGATGTCGGAGAGGATGGCGTATTTGTCTTCGCCTGGGTTCTTAATCAGACCCATAGCAATACCTGCCACAGGGTTCTTAATTGGCACACCAGCGTCCATCAAGGCGAGTGTGCCTGCACATGTGGTTGCCATGGAGGAGGAACCGTTTGATTCGAGCACGTCAGATACGACACGGACGGTGTATGGATAGTCGTCGGGCAACTGTCCCTTGATGCCGCGCCATGCGAGGTGTCCGTGACCTATCTCACGACGACCTACGCCACGCTGTGCCTTGGCTTCGCCTGTGGAGAATGGGGGGAAGTTGTAGTGAAGCAGGAACTTCATGTAGTAACGCTCCAAGGCTCCATCCACCAGTTTCTCGTCAAGTTTGGTGCCGAGGGTGACAGATGCGAGTGCCTGTGTCTCGCCACGCGTGAAGATGGCACTTCCGTGAGGTCCTGGCAGGGGTTCCACCTCGCACCAGATGGGGCGGATGTCGGTGGTCTTGCGACCATCGAGGCGGATGCCTTCATCAAGGATGCATCGGCGCATGGCATCGCGCTCCACGTCGTGGTAGTAGCGGTCAACGAGGGCATACTTCTCTTCCAGTTCCTCTTCGCTCAACTCGGTGTGGGCGGCTGCGTATGCCTCTTTGTAGTCCTCGCGAATCTTCTCGAATGCCTCGGCACGTGCCTGCTTCTCGAGTGCCTGCTTGGTCACATCGTAGGCGGGCTGGTAGCACTTGGCATTGACATCTGCCTTCAACTCGTCGTCGTTCACCTCATGGCAGTACTCACGCTTCACGTCCTTGCCCAGTTCCTTCATCAGTTCCTTCTGCAAGCGGCACTGTGGCTTGATGGCATCGTGTGCTGCCTTGAGTGCCTCCAGCAGGTCGCGCTCCTGCACTTCCTTCATCTCGCCTTCCACCATCATGATGTTCTCTTCGGTGGCGCCGACCATGAGGTCCATGTCAGCCTCCTTCAGTTGCTCGAAGGTGGGGTTGATGACAAACTCGCCGTTGATGCGAGCCACACGCACTTCGGAGATAGGACCCTCGAAGGGGATGTCGGACACAGCCAAGGCTGACGAGGCAGCAAAACCAGCCAGTGCGTCAGGCATATCTACGCCATCGGCTGAGAAGACGATGACATTCACATAAACTTCCGCATGATAGTTCGATGGGAACAGCGGACGGAGCGCACGGTCAACGAGACGGCAGGTGAGGATTTCCTCGTCACTTGCTTTGCCTTCGCGCTTGGTGAAACCTCCAGGAAAACGGCCATTGGCCGAATACTTCTCACGATACTCTACCTGGAGTGGCATAAAATCTGTTCCCGGTACTGCATCTTTCGCTGCACAAACAGTGGCGAGGAGCATGGTGTTGCCCATTCGGAGCATCACTGAACCATCCGCTTGTTTGGCAAGTTTTCCTGTTTCGATGCTGATTTCTCTTCCATCAGGCAACGAAACCTTCTTTGTAATTACGTTCATCTTGTTTGTTGAAAAAATATAAAAACATCTATAGTCGTGCCACGCACGGCACGAAAAATCGGACAAAGGTAGCCTTTTTTCCGCACATAACAGCGATATTTATCTGAAAATCTTTCTGAAAGCACGTTTTTCTATCAAGAAATGTGTACCTTTGCAACCGAAACACCATATAACAATGAAAAAAACACTGACTATGATAGTGGCAGGAGCACTTGTCTGGGCATCCTGCGACAATGCCCCCAAGTTTCAAGTGGAGGGCACGATTGAGGGGGCGAAAGACTCGATGCTGTATCTTGCCCAGAGTACACTGGACGGAATCGAGAAACTGGATTCGACGAAACTGAAGGAGGATGGTTCGTTCTCCTTCAAGGCAACCGCACCAACTGATGCGCCAGAGTTTTACATCTTGCGCATCGGACAGCACATCATCCCCTTCTCGGTGGACAGCACGGAGAACATCACCATCAGGGCACAATTGCCAACGATGGAGAAGGAATATACCATCGAGGGGAATGAAAGCAGCAAAAAGATACGAGAAATCAGCCGACTGCAACAAGAAACACAGGCAAAACTGGTGGCAATAGAAAAGAATGAGGACATGCTGCCAGGCGACCAGATGGATAGCATCGAGAGCATCCTCAACCGCTACAAGGAACGCATGAAGAAAGACTACATTTTCACCCAGCCAGCGTCGGCTGCCGCCTACTATGCCGTGTGCCAAAGCATCACCGACTTAGGAGGCACGTTCATGCTGTTCAATCCACTCACCAATCGTACCGACGTGAAGTGTTATGCCACAGTAGCCACTGCCTGGGACGGTCGTTACCCAGATGCACCGCGTACCATGCAACTGTGCAACATGGCCATCAAAGGCATGGACAACACAGCCGTGCCCCAACAGAAGGTGCTGAATCTGGATGACGACAAAGTGACGGAAACGGGCATCATCGACATCAACCTGCCCGACATCAACGGCAAACTCCACAGCATCACTGAGTTGAAAGGTTCCGTCGTGCTCATCGACTTCACGGTTTATGCGGCAAAAGAGTCAGCAGAGCGCACTCGCCTGATGCGCTCACTCTACGAGAAATACCACGCACAGGGATTTGAAATCTACCAGATTTCGTTGGATGAGGATGTTCACTTCTGGAAGTTCTCGTGCGAGAACCTGCCTTGGGTGTGTGTGCATGAGACAGACGGCACCACCACCCGCATCTACAATGTGGGAAATCTGCCAACATTCTTCCTGGTCAACCGTGACAATGAAATTGTTGTACGCAACGAATTTATGGAAGGCACACTGGAAGAAAACATCCAGAAACTGCTGTAACTCTTTATTTTTCAACAACGAATTTTTCGAATTTCACGAATAAGGGAATAAATGCCCGCAAGCGGCGTCGAATGATGCGAATGTGATTCGTACTATTCGACGCCGCTTGCGGCATTTTTATCATTCGTTCAATTCGTATAATTCGCTGTTAAAAATCTCTATTCGCCGTCAACTCTTCGTTGTCACACGTACTCCTCTCCGAGGTTCAGTTGTGCATCATTCACAAACTTGCGGATGTTCTTTTGGTCGCCTTTCTTGCAGATGACCAGCACATTGCCTTCTTCCACCACCACGTAGTCTTCAAGCCCCTGCACCACAGCAACGTGTCCGTCGGGCAGTTTGATGATGCAGTCCTTGCAGTCGTAGAGCAGCGACTTCGAATCGATGACCACATTGCCCATGCTCGACTTCGGCAAGGCTTCATGAACTGCCGCCCAAGTGCCGAGGTCAGCCCAGTCGAAGTGGCAAAGCATCACATCCACGTTGTCAGCCTTCTCCAGCACACTCTGCTCAAGGCTCATGTTCGGACACTTCGTGAAGAGTTCCATCAAAAGGTCTGCAATGTATTCGCCATTGCTGTATGCAGAAACGACCTTCTGCACAATGCCCGCAAACTCCTCGCTGGCACCTTTCACCGCGTTCAAGAAAGTATCTGCACTCCACATGAAAAGACCCGTGTTCCACAAAAACTCTCCACTCTCGTAGAAGATTTTAGCAAACTCATTGGCAGGTTTCTCTGTGAAACTCTGCACCTTATAGATGTGCGCCCCACTGTCCACCATATCTGCCATCTGGATATATCCATAAGACACCTCAGGGCGAGTCGGCGTGGCGCCCATCGTCAGCAGGGCAGCATTGTTGCCCACAAAATCGAGCCCTCTGAGCACATCCTTTTGGAAAGCCTCATAATCGAGGATGTTCTGGTCGGAAGGGCTGACAATCAGCCTTCCCTCCGGACAACGACGCTTCACCTCCAAGGCAGCCCAAGTCACAGCCGGCACCGTGTTTCTGCGCATCGGTTCCATCAGTACGTTCTCATACTTGATGCCCGGAATTTGGTCTATCACCCAATGGCGATAGGCTTCGTTGGTCACGATGATGATGTTATCAGCATCGATGCAGCCGGCAAAGCGCTCATAAGTCATCTGCAAAAACGACTTGCCAGTGCCCAGCACGTCGATAAATTGCTTAGGTTTCTTTTCGCGGCTCATAGGCCAAAGGCGACTGCCTTGCCCGCCAGCCAATATCACGCAATAATTTCTTTTATCCATATTCACTTTATCGGTTTATAGGTATCAATAGGTTAGTTTCAATTTTCATTGCGAATATAGACAAAAAAGAAACACCCACCAAATTTATTTCTTAAAATAATTGCAAAAGTAACATAATTTAGGAAATATGGAATCCTTTTTACATATTTAGGACTTTCTTCCGACGATTTGACACAGCCGCAAAATCGGACTGCTCCAGTCCGACGTGCCGCACTGGAGCAGTCCGATGTGTCGGAGTGGAGCAGTCCGATTCAGAGGACCTGAAAGCCCTGAAAAGACCTATTGGGAAACCCCTCAAAACAACAAAAGGGGCTGCACCTCCATCGGCACAGCCCCTTGCTCTGAAAGGTTGCTTTCACTTCTTCTGCTGCGAAGCCCCCGAAGTGGCATCAACAGGCACCTTTTTGGAGGTTTTCTCCACTGGCATGCCGTCGCTCACCACCGTTGCCTCATAGCCAATCTTCTTCATGCCAGCAAGAATCTTCTTCTGGTCGGTCTTGTCAGCATCGTAAGTGACCATCACCTGTTTGGCGGCAAAGTCAGCCTCCACCTTCTTCACGCCAGCCGTCAGGCGCAGTTGGTTTTTCACCTTCGTCTGGCTCTCCACGTTCAGCACCTCTGGAGTGGTCTTCAGCACCAGCACTTTCAAGTCTTTCGCAAATGCGGTGGCGCAACACAGCAGTGCCGCCACCATCAGTGTCAATGTCTTTTTCATTTTTGCAGGATTGTTTATCTTTTTTCTGTTTTCGGTCGCAAAGTTAAGCATTTTATTTGTCAAATCCATCTTTTTCGTCTCTTTTACACACACGCACACGTACATTTTACTATCTAATTCATTTATTTTTCGTACCTTTGCCGCCATTATGAGCATTTCCATTGAATTGAAAGACCTTTCCACAGGTTATAAAGTGAAGGGAGGCAACAAAGTGATTGCCTCCAATCTCAACGCGACCCTGAACAGCGGTGAGATGACCTGCCTGCTGGGTCCCAACGGTGCCGGCAAATCAACCCTGCTGCGCACGTTGGCGGCTTTCCAACCTGCCCTCGGCGGCAAGGTGGAGGTGATGGGACAGGACATCAAGAAATATACGAGTCAAGAACTGGCAAAACTTGTCAGTGTAGTGCTGACCGACAACTCTGGCATCAAAAACATGACTGCCGAAGAAGTGGTGGCAATGGGACGAAGCCCCTACACCGGATTTTGGGGCAAGTTGAAGGAGAAGGACAAAGTGGTCATCAAGAAGTGTCTCGGATGGGTAGGCATCGAAGACCTGAAAGACCGAAAAATGCAGACCCTCTCCGACGGCGAACGGCAGAAAGTGATGATAGCCAAAGCCATTGCACAAGAAACGCCCATCATCTTCCTGGACGAGCCAACGGCATACCTCGACTATCCCAGCAAAATTGCCATGATGCTTCTGCTACACCGGCTGGCAAAGGCTCTCAAAAAGACCATCTTCATGAGCACACACGACTTGGAGCATGCCCTGCAGGTGGCAGACCAAGTGTGGCTGCTCGACCATGAGAAGGGGCTCGCCACGGGATTGCCTGAAGACCTGAGTCTGAACGGCAGCATCGAAAGTTATTTTGCAAAAGAGGGCATGACCTTCGACCGCGAGACATGCGTGTTCTCCATCGTACATGAGACCGCACGTGACATCGTCATGAAGGGAAATGAAGACACGCTGGAGTATCGGCTGTGCTACAAAGCCCTTGTCCGCAGCGGCATACAACCCGTTGCCTCGACCGAAGGCACCACAGCCATTGCCGACGTGAGCATCCGTGTGCCTGGCGACGGCACTTTCCGCCTGATAGAAAAAGGGCATGAAAGTCTGAAGGTGGAGAAAATCGCCCACCTGCTCCAGACCATTGTACCCGCCATCACAAAACATCAAATTTCAGCCATCCGCGAGGCTGCCGACATGAATCCGTATGAATAAACCAGCCTTTCTCCTCATCGCCTTGTTTTGCCTTTGCCTCTGCCCAGCCTCAGCGCAGGAGACGGAACAGGAGCAGAACATGTTTGAGAACCTGAGCGACGGCGACAAAGTGGCTGTCGTAGCCGTGCATGTGGGGGCAGAAGATGCCCTTTCGCAGCAGCGGCTCGACCGATTCAACACACGCATCCGACAGGCTTATCCGCAACACGACTTTCGGGAGGCTTGGACATCCCGCAGCCTCATCCGACAAATGGGCAGCAACGGTGTGAACCGCATTCTCACTCCCGACGAACTGTTCAGCCAACTGAAAAAAGACGGCTACACGCACGTGCTGGTGCAATCGTCAAGCCTCATCAACGACACCGAGATGCAGTATCTTCGCCACATCATCGACTCCGCAAAGGAAGGTTTCAAGCAGATACGCCTTGGCGAACCCTTGCTGAACGCCATTGACGACTATCAGCAAATCCTGCAAGCCATTACCACAACGATGGGACAGGAGAAGGCTGCAAACGTGCTGATGTGTGAAGGCACCACAGGCACAGAAAACGCCCAATATGCCCTACTCGACTACATCCTGCACGACAACGGCTACAAAGACTGGCATGTCGGCACTGAAGGCGGCTACCCTTCATTGGAAAGCATGATGAAACAACTGAAACTCCAAAAGGCGAAGAAAGTACACCTTATCCCCTTCCTGTTTGCCCCCAGCACCCAAACGATAGGCGACCTGACAAAGGAATGGACACAGCAACTGCAAAAAGCGGGCTACAAGGTGACTGCCGAAACGCGCTGCCTGAGCGACATGGATGCCATTCTCGACCTCTTCGAGAACCACATCCGCCATGCCGAGAAGCACCGCAAATTCACCCCAAAGGAACTCAAACTCATCACTCGCTAACCCCTCTCCCCCATCAATGACTCCCTGGTATTCCCATCACTCCCATTCCTCCATTCTCTCCTAAAAACGCTCATCCATCCACCCATGCCAACCCCCTATCTTGAAATAAAAGGTCTCACCAAACGCATCGGACACCGTGTACTGTTCGAAGACATCTCGTTCACCATCAACGAGCGTGAGCATATCGGGCTCATTGCCAAAAACGGAACGGGCAAATCGACCTTGCTCAGCATCATTGCCAGCAAAGAGGGTGACGACGGTGGCAAGATGACCTTCCGCAACGACCTGAAGGTGGGCTATCTGGAACAGACACCCACCATTGAAGGCAGCGAACTGGAGGGAAAGGACGATGAGTACAGACAGCGATACAAGCAATTTCTGACCAAGATGAAAATCACCGAGGAGGAAGCCCAACGCCCCGCCTCACAATTAAGCGGTGGGCAGGTGAAACGCATTGCCCTGTCGAGAGTCCTGGCAGGAGAGCCCGACCTGCTCATTCTCGACGAGCCAACCAACCATCTCGACCTCGACATGATTGAATGGCTTGAGAACACGCTCTCACGCACCACAATGGCAATACTGATGGTGACACACGACCGCTATTTCCTCGACCGCATCTGCTCCTCCATCATCGAAATGGACAACTCGCGCATCTACACCTACCGAGGCAACTATTCATACTATCTGGAGAAGCGGCAGGAACGCATCGACAACATGAATGCCGAGATTGCGCGTGCGAACAACTTATATAGAACAGAGTTGGAATGGATGCGCTCCACCCCATGCGCCCGCACCTCGAAAGCACGATACCGCATCGAGTCCTTCTACGAACTGGAACAGCGGGCAAGGCAACGCATTGAGGAACGAAACGTGCGCCTGGAGATGGGCGGCACCTACATCGGCAACAAAATCTTCGAGATGAAAGAAGTCTGCAAAGCATTTGGCGACCACATCATCCTCCAAGGTTTCAACTATAACTTCACGCGCTATGAGAAACTGGGCATCGTAGGCAACAACGGCACAGGCAAATCGACATTTGTCCGCATGCTGCTGGGCTTGGAACCTCACGACAGCGGCTTGATTGACATTGGCGAGACCGTCCGCTTCGGCTACTACTCGCAGCAAGGCATGGCATTCAAGGACGACCAGAAAGTGATTGATGCCGTCAGGGATATTGCCGAATACGTCAATATGGGCAATGGCGACAAACTCTCCGCCAGCCAGTTCCTGCAACACTTCCTCTTTCCGCCTGAAGAACAGCACAGTTACATCTACAAACTGAGCGGAGGCGAACGCAGAAGGCTCTACCTCTGCACGGTGCTGATGAAAGCCCCCAACTTTCTCATCCTCGACGAGCCGACCAACGACCTCGACATCGTGACCCTGCAAATCCTCGAAGACTATCTCAAATCCTTCCGAGGCTGCCTCATCATCGTCAGCCACGACCGCTATTTCATGGACCGCGTAGTGGACCACACCCTCGTCTTCCACGGCAACGGAAACATTCAGGACTTCCCAGGCAGTTATAGCCAATACCGCCTATGGAAGGAGCAGAACGCCAAACAAGCCACCGACAAGCCTCAATCCAAAGAAGAGAAATCCACAGCAGGACAAGAGAAAACCATCACAAGACGGAACCAGAACCGTGCCCGACGCCTCACCTTCAAAGAAAGGCAAGAGTTCACCCAACTGGAAAAGGACATTGCCAACCTCGAAGCCGAGAAAAAGCACATCGAATCCGCACTCTGTGGCGGCACCACCTCCGTCGATGAAATCACCCGCCTGAGCAAACGCCTTCCCCTCCTCAACGAAGAACTGGAAGAAAAGGAAATGCGCTGGCTCGAACTCTCAGAGTTCACCTAAAAACCAGAGCCAACCCATCTAATATAAATAACTCAAGTTTCGGATGTGTTTATTACGCTTCGCGCCTTTAGAAAAACCCGAAAAAACAAACAACATGAAAATTACTTCCGCCACCTACATCAGCAGCAAGCCACGCCACGAGCAATGCCCCACCGATGGTCGTCCAGAATACGCCTTCATCGGACGCAGCAACGTGGGCAAATCCTCTCTCATCAATGCCCTCACCGAGCGGCGCAAACTTGCCCTCACCTCCTCCACCCCAGGAAAGACCCTCTGCATCAACCATTTTCTCATCAACGAGCAATGGTATCTGGTCGATTTGCCCGGCTATGGCTATGCACAACGTGGCAAGAAAGAAATGGAGAAACTGAAAAACATGATCAGCGACTATGTGCTGCAACGCGAACAACTGACCTGCCTCTTCGTGCTCATTGACATCCGTCACGACCCGCAGAAAGTTGACCTCGCCTTTCTCCACTTCCTCGGCAGCAACGGAGTGCCCTTCGCCATAGTCTTCACCAAGGCAGACAAACTGTCCAACTCGAAGATTAAGCCCGCCGCCGAAAAGTATCTCCAAACCCTGAAAGAGGAATGGGAAGAACTGCCCCCCTACTTCATCACCAGTTCCACCAGCAAATTGGGCAGAGAAGAATTGCTGGCTTACATTGACGATATTAACAAAAATCTATAAGAAAAAGTGCTCGAGAGAAAGTTCTTGAGCACTTTTTTCTGCAAAAGTGTTTGCCATCTCAAAAATAATCCTTACATTTGCACCATCTTTTTGGGACAGCCGATAGATTTACAAAGAAGACGTTGTCCTGAAACAAAATTCTCATCAAACAATTTTTCATATAACTTATAAATACTGAAACTTTCCAGCATTGGGCAAAGGAAAGATTCGATATTGCAAGGTATCACATGTACAATTTAGAAGAACTTAATCGCAAAGGGAAGGAAGAACTTCTCAGCATTGCATCTGAATTAGGCATCAAGAACACAGAAAAGATGGAAGAACTGGATTTGAAGTTGGCTATCATTGACGAGCAGGCTTCCAACTTCGCATCGAATGCCACATCATCAGAAAAAACAACACGCAAGCGTTCCCGCGTCAGTGTGAAGAACGTTGACCGTGTTTACACCGCAAGCCAAGATAAAGCCAAGAAAGTCGATAGGAACATGAAGGTGACAAAGGATGAGTCACTTTTTGCCGACCTGTCCGACGAAGAAAAAGCCATGTTGAAGCCAGAGGCAGAAGAGCCCCCTGCACAGGAGACTCCAGCACAGGAGACTCCAGCCGAGCCAAAGAAACGGGGTCGCAAGCCCAAGGCAAAGGAAGAAGACAAGGAAACTGCCACTGAAAGTGACAACACAGAGAAGGAAGCCGCACCAGAAGAGGCTGCACCTAAAAAGCGTGGTCGCAAGCCCAAGGCAAAAGAGGAAGACAACACCCCCGAAGAGGCAAAAAGCGAGGAAACGGAAACAGCCATCAACAAGGAAGCCGTTCCCGAAGAAAGTTATGTACCTTCCAGCAATGCCCAACTTCAGACCATCTATTCAAACGCCAACACGACCAAAAAGGTACACGGGAATCCAGACTTCATCATCATCGAAGACCTTCCCGAAGAATCTCAATACTTCAACCCGATGGGCATCTTCGAACGCTTTGAAGAAGAGAACCGTCAGGCACAGAACTTCAACAATGTGCCTCCATTCGAAGAGTTCGCCGCACCTGCACCAGCAGTAGTGCGCAAGGAAAAGCCTATCAAAGAAAAGCCATACGAATTTGACGACATCATCCGTGTGAGCGGTGTGCTTGAGACCGTGGACAACTACGGCTTCCTGCGCAGCAGCGACTATAACTACCTGCCCTCACCCGACGATGTGTACGTGAACCTGCAGCAAATCAAGCACTACGGATTAAAGACCGGCGATGTGGTCGATGGCTTCGTTCGTCCTCCGAGAGAAGGAGAACGTTTCTTCCCACTTGCCAGCGTGGAGAAAATCAATGGTTGCGACCCAGCCCGAGTGCGCGACCGCGTTGGTTTCGAGTTCCTCACCCCCCTCTTCCCCGACGAGAAATTCAAACTCTGCAAAGGATTCAACGACAGCAAGTCCTCACGAGTGGTTGACCTCTTCTCACCCATCGGTAAGGGACAGCGCGCCCTCATCGTGGCTCAGCCCAAAACGGGTAAGACCATGCTGATGAAAGACATCGCCAACTCCATCGCAGCCAACCATCCCGAAGCCTATCTGATGATGCTGCTTATCGACGAACGCCCCGAGGAAGTCACCGACATGGCACGCACCGTCAATGCCGAAGTCATCGCCAGCACCTTCGATGCACCAGCCGAGAACCACGTGAAGATTGCCGGCATCGTGCTCGAAAAAGCCAAACGCATGGTGGAATGTGGACACGACGTGGTCATCTTCCTCGACTCCATCACCCGTCTGGCACGTGCCTACAACACCGTTTCTCCTGCATCAGGCAAAGTACTCTCAGGCGGTGTGGATGCCAACGCACTCCACAAGCCCAAGCGTTTCTTCGGTGCCGCCCGCAACATCGAGAACGGCGGTTCGCTCACCATCATTGCCACCGCACTCATCGACACAGGCTCCAAGATGGACGAAGTCATCTTCGAGGAATTCAAGGGAACCGGCAACATGGAATTGCAACTCGACCGCAGCCTTGCCAACAAGCGCGTCTTCCCAGCCGTCAACCTCACGGCATCTTCCACTCGCCGCGACGACCTGCTGCAAGACCAGACCACCCTCAACCGCATGTGGGTGCTCCGCAACCACATTGCCGACATGACCTCAATGGAAGCCATGGACTTCGTGATGAAACAAATCGAACGCACGAAGAACAACGAAGAGTTCCTCATCAGCATGAATGGATGACCAAGCGAAAAACATTAAGTGTGTTTTTCACTTGGGCAGAGGATGGTAGTAGTTTTTTGAGAGGTGAGGAACGAAGCCGAAGCAAAAAACGAACGGACATCGGGGGACAAGAACAACGAATTTTTCGAATTAGACGAATTCTCCAGGGAATAATGCACCTTTGGTGCAACTAATAAAAGCGAATACCAGATGATTGGTATTCGCTTTTATTAGTTGCCATTTATGGCATTGTTTCAAAAGAATTCGAAAAATTCGAAAAATTCGTTGTTTTAAAACTATTCGCCGTTCCCTTCGCAAAGGCTCATATAATCCTTCACATCCTTGTTCTCGCGGAACGATTCCGGTGCGCGACCATAAATCTCATCAATCTGCGGCGTCGTAGTAGGGAACCCAAACTGATTGTACGCATTGTCGCAAAGCACCAAGAAATAAGTCAATCCCAGCACATTATCATAATTGGCAGTAATGAAATCCGTTTCCAACTTATCAATTGCCATGCGCAGATTGCCCTCCTCTTCTCCCAACTGACGGAGAATCTCATCATGGTCATAACCATCCAAAATCATCGCACTCTCCTTGCGAGGCAACTCCTGCAAAAGGAACATCAGCGAATCCCGTTCCGTCATGAACGCATAGAACTTATCATTCAGCGGAGTTCCCTCCACCTTCATGGCATTGTTCAAGTCAATCACCCTGATGTTACCCTCCTCCAAAATAATCGGGATATTATCGCCACTGGTGCCAAAAAACATCCTCACGCACATCACCGAATCCACCGGACCGCTCATCGTGAATGCCCCATGCAGAATCTTGCACGAATCCACCGCCTTTGTATCCTCGCCACCCAAGGGACGCAGATACACCATGTCACCATCGTAAAACGACTGCAACGAAGTGCCCGAGATATTGTAACTGGTGGAACAAGCCGCCAACGCCAACACCCCCAACACCATCCATGCCGCAACATTAAAAGTCTTTTTCATCAGTCTGTTTTTCAGTGTCATTTGAAAACACTTTGCAAAAATACAAATCCTTTCCCATCCATACAAACTATTTAGCACTTCTTAAACCCGAATTAATCTTTTTTAATGTTTCACTACAGAAGCAGGGGCTGCAAGAACAACACGACACACACTGAAAGGCAGACGGCACACACCGTCATAGGTCCACGACGTACAGTCGTAAAATCGGACTGCTCCAGTCCGACGTGCCGCACTGGAGCAGTCCGATGCGTCGGAGTGGAGCAGTCCGAAAGAGAGGTGCTGGAAGCGCGCTTTTCTGGACTTTTCCCCGGCAGGGCAGATGGGAGTTCCCGCCTACCAGAATATCATGTTCAACTCTTCGCCCAGGTCAGGCCTCATCTTGGATTCGGGGTCAAGGATTCCGCCGACATCCACACCGCCGTAGTCGACATCCACCAGGTCGCCGCCCCCGCTGACACCGCTGAGGCACAATGGCAGCGCACTCTCCATCTTCTCAAACTCCACCATGGGAGTCACATACATTTTCTTTTCCATTATCATTTCCTTATTTCAGTTCTTCAAATTCATTTAATTCTTCACCACCTTCTTTCCGTCCACGACATACACGCCCTTCGGCAGTTCATCCACTGTCTTCCCGCCGAGCGGCATGCCCTGCAGCGTGAACACGCCCGTGCCAGCCCTGCTCTCTGCGGATCTGCCGCTGAGACCCGTCACCTCTTCCTTCTCCTCTGCCTCACTGACACTGAAGCGTATCTTCGCGGATGAACTCTCCACACTTGCCAGCACGTCAGCGAACTCGAAGTAGGCACGGAACGCCTTCATCTTCGTCGCCCCTGTCGAATAGTAGAAATGGTTGCCGCTCAGAAAAAGGTTGTCCTCTGGCACAAAGGTGTTCGCCACGTACGTCCCAGTCAGATACCCGCGCTCCGCCTTCTTCTTTCCCACTTGCACTGTCGGCTCGTCCTCCGCCTCAATGTCAACCCCATCCACGGTGAACTCGCTGATGGTGGAAGACACCTTGATGAGGCACGGGTGGTTCGCCTCTATCTCATGGATTTCGGTGAAGTCCACCTCGATGCCCATGATGTTTCCCTCCTCATCCTCTTCTGAAGACCATGAGGTGAAATCCGCCAAGAGCACATCTTCCCCGAATGCCTCCTTCACCTGCTCTTCGCTCATGTTGAACGGCAACACGATGGTGCCCCAGTCACCTGCCTTGATGGTGCGTTTCACACGCACATCCACTCCTGTAGCAGCCACGGGAGCCGTGGTAGAAGTCTCGTCGAGGACGGTACGCCCGTCAAGAGGTTCATCGACGGTAACTTTGAAGGTCACATCATCCAGTTCTTCCTTGCTGGGGATAGGGGTTGTAAACACAATCTTAGAAATTGTGATGGTGAATGTCGTGCCAACAGCGGCAGTTGTTGCCAACTTGATGGTAGGTGCAATAAGCATGCCATTGGTGCCAGCAATGGCTTCACCATTTGTCAAGAGTGCAAAATTTGCCAGCCTTTCATCGGTCACATAGTTGGACACGGGGATTTGATTCGCCGAAAGGCGTTCTCCTTTCTCAAATTCTGGATATCCCCCAGCATTCAGTACAGGGATGATTTCCTCAGGAAACTGCACGGAGAAGGTGAATCCTTCAAATACCATGTCCGAGTTGTTCAATTCAATTTCTATAGATGCCGTTCCGTTCTGAGGCAGCACAACATCTTTTACCTGCAGACTCTCTGCTTTTGTGCCTACAGACGCGGCAAATATGGTTGCCGCAATAAATAGTTTCTTAATCATAAAAGTGTATTTTTTACTGATGATAATTATTCTGGATCCTGTTCGAAGTCGTTACGTATAGGGGCATTTCCACCGACACTTCTGCCAATCTCGCGATATACGATGATGGTGGCATCAAGAATGTCTGTATCACCATCCCCATTCACATCGCCAACCCCTTCATAATAGACTGGGAGTGTACGTCTCAAAATGTGGTAAACGATATAGGTGGCATCAAGAATATCTGTTGTTCCGTCACCATTCACATCGCCAGACTCTGGTTCTGTGAGGGTCAACTTCGAATTCTTTCTGGTAGGCTGTACACGGAGCAGGTCGCTTGTCACCAACTTCGTTTCGCTAAGGGTTATATTGTATTCGCCCATTTCCATTGTGGCATCAGGGAGCAAGGTGATAGAGAAAATTTCTCCCTCGCCACTCTGAATACTATTGCTACCTGGCATGATGGCAAATCTGCAAACACCATCGGTTGTAACGTTGCCTGTGATAGTCATGCCAGTAGGAACACGCTTCGAGGTCTTAATCTGAATGGAACCATCGGCATTGGTTGCAGGTTTCACGCCTTGTGGCAAGGTGATGCTGAATGTGCTACTTACGATTTCATCGCTGTTTGTCAACAGAACGGGCAATTTTGTCGAACCACCTGGTACACTTTTTGCATCCATCATTGCCAGTTGGTTGGACAACTGTGCTGTATTTTCCAAAATCTCCAATTCAAAGTCGCTGAAGCAAACCTTGTGCTCATCCATGTTGTCTTGGGTGCTCTTCACACCGATTGTGAGTGTATTGTCCGTCACTTCCACCTCAAGGTAGTCTGCATAAAGACCTGCATCAAAGTAACTCCTAGGGGCACCATAAATAGGAACGTACTTCCCATTATATTGTATCTCACCATAGCCTAATATTGGTGTGCTGCTGGCATCCTCATAGATGTGCTTGAGTGTCTTCTGCACACCGTTGGCATAGACAACAGCCGAAGCATTGTTATTGCCTGCCACATAATCAGCGCAGGCAGCCTCTTCTCCGCCAGGACTATGGAAACCCTTATATTTCAGGCGGTAACGTCCGTTCGGAATGCCTGTAATGCGCTGGTACATGTTGAATGTTGTTCCAGAGAAACTCTTGAATCGACTGCCTACTTCACCGAGTGAAACACCAGTCCAACCTTCTGTTGTATTCTTCTCAAAAGCAGGGTTAACGATTAGAGCCGTCATGTCGATGGGGTGTTCCTCCTGTGGCATACCCATCTGCGAATTGAGCAGCGTGGTAGTCTCTATCACCTCATCCAACGTTGCCTCAGCATCGTTGTAAACACTATTGGCATTGTTCAGCAACTCTTCATTTGGGGCATCAGAGGCATCCATGCAGAGAATGGCGTTCAGCAGATAACGTTTCGCCATTGCCTGGTCATAGTCGGCTGCCTTGATGAATTGCCAGAGTGTATTGTTGGCTGCATTGTCGGTACGGATAACGTCTATATGAGTGTCAAGAGCCGTTCCATTGGATAAATTGAGGTCTTTTCTGGTGGGGTCGTTGCCCAGCAAGAAATCTGTGCCAGCATCCCCAGCCGACTGAATGGTGTAGCCACCATCCTTGGCGGAAACAAGCCAACGAATGTCATCGCCTTCTCTTGCTCCGAAGAAGTTTGTGAAGACACAACCATCATCTCTATTGTACATCAATTGCTGGAAACTACTTCCTTCTCTGAAATAGAAATTCCAGTATCCCTCTTCGTCTTGAGTCACTCGAACAGGCAAACCTGTTTCTGACAGCACGGTTTGGGCGCCCCAACCATTGCCACCGTTCAGATACATGCCTGTGCCCACATTATATATATAGTAAGTCTCTGTCTCGCTGCTCACCAGTTCAGAACCAGCAGGTGCAGGTGCCACCTCTCCCTCGTAAATAAGACGGAAGTTGTCGGCTGCCACCCATTGTGCATTGGTAGCAGCGAGGTTTATTCCGACAGCCACATCCTGACGGGATGGATTCTCGAAGCGAATTGAGAAATGTTGTGGCTTGCCGTTCTCTGTGGACATCGGGATAGAGTTTCTCCCTGCATAGAATGTCGCGCCTGTCACTGCTTCTTCTGTATTTGAAGAGGCAATGGCATCTGCCTCCAGACGATAAATGCCAGCAGGAAGTTGCTTGATGGTTTGTGAAATTTTTCCGTCTATAAGTGGTTCACCAGCCGATGCTCCTACAAAGTGGTCTATCACCACATCACCATTCTCTTGTCGCCCGTCGTTCCAACCACGAAGCCAATTTCCGCCCAGGATGTTCCATCCGAACTGGAGCCGAGCAAAGTCTGGGTTAAGAAGAAACGCTGCTGTCACATCATTGCCACTCGCTAAATGGATGGTGTTGACGTATGCTTTTGCAGCATTCTTCACGGCATCAATCTGGGCATAGACGGTCAGGTAATCTTCTGCGGCATTCACGATGGAGCGGGCATCGCCAATGGCTGCGGTCAGTGCGTCCTGATCACCGCCAGGCAGTTGGTTTGCCATTGCGATGACACGTTCGGCTTCAGCCTCAAACTCTTCGCGCACCAGAGGCAAACCGCTCGGGTCGGACAGATTGAAATATCCAGCATGAAGGAATGGTTCTGCGTACCCATCAGGAATGTTGATTTTCACATAGTTCGTATATGAAACATCGGCAAAGATTTTAGCATAATTCCTGTATTGGGGGTCAAAGTCATCCTCAACTTTCTGTATCGTGAGGGACTTCAGGTTATTGTCGCCTCCCAGGAACCAATCGCCCATCACTTTCGTGTTGCACACCGTGATGCTTTCCAGACTTTGATTGTATGGGAAAAGACTTGCCTCCCATGTGGGTGTCTGTCCGTCCTCATAGGCTTCCATCTCTACGTTTTTCATTACATAGATATATCCAAAAACATTCGGACCCAGGAATTTCACCGTATTTGGAATGTATAATTCTTCGATAGCACAGTTCTGGAAACAAGAATAGTCAAATGTGGCATTGCAGCGATTGAAGTTGATGCTCTTCAGAGGACAGTATCGGAATGCGCCAATTCCTGCCCATTCCAAAGAATTGGGGAAAGAGACCGATGTAAGACCAGCGTCTTGAAATGCATGTTCACCAATCGTGGTCAGCCCTTCTGGAAACTCCACAAGCGCAAGGTTACTACAACCATGAAATGCTTCTTCACCAATTGTGGTCAGCCCTGTAAAGAATTTCAATTCGTCAAACGACTGGATGTCTTTGTTCTCTTTGAAAATGGTGCCTATATCCGTAATGGCAGCAGCCTCTTCTTTACTCAGTTCACCATCATTGTTCGTGTCCCAATTGGCAAGGCAAAGTGACTTGACGGTTTCATCAGCAAAAGCAATGATGGAAGTTTCCACAATTCCGCCTTTGAATATCTCTTCCGTCCAACCCGCGCTAATGTATATGTCTTTTGTCCCGTAGGGAACAGTTAAAATGCAGGCATCACCAATATGATCAAAAGCATTTTCACCAAAAGGAACAGGTTTTTTCCAGTGGCACACGACAGAGTTAAGGTTGTAACTCCATTCAAATGCATTGTTCTCTATTTGCTTAACATTGACAGGTATATCTACAGCCTCTAAGTTAGAACGTCCAGATAGAGCAGTCATACCAATGATAGAAACATCCGCAGGTATCACCGTTGTCTCGTATCCGGCGACCAACTTATTGGTGGCTGTTTCTATGACAGCATTGCAGTTGTTGCGCGAATCATAAACAGGGTTGTCCTCAGCCACAGTTATGGACGACAGATTCGTCGGCAACGCACTCCACCCATCAATGGATGTAACACTGCTGGGAATGGTCAATGCCCCAGTAATATTATCGCAGGCATAAAATACCCCTGCTCCTATAGTTGTTACGGAGGAAATTATAACTCTTTAGAAATCATTTCGTTACCTTGCTTTGAATAGTAATCAGGTAACGATTTAGAAACGAGCTGAATTACATATTCTGTCTCGTTATACACATTTCCAAAGAACGCTTCTTACTGAGTGCAAAGATAATCATT
>JAFUYM010000043.1 GCA_017470525.1 Bacteroidaceae bacterium | reverse complement strand
TCTGTCCTGACGGACATCTCCCCCATAATGGGGAGAACCATCCGGCTTGTTATCCCTCCCCATTATGGGGGAGGGTTGGGGAGAGGGTCTGGAGATGTCCGTCAGGACAGAGAGGGTCCCGGTCAACTCATTATGATGGAGTCCTTCCGCACCATCCGCAGCGAACTCCGCCGCCAAGACTATCCCCTCGGTCACCTCTGGGCACTCCTGCATGCCATCCACACCACCGCCGACTTCGACATGGAAGACATCCTCCACACCGACCCCCTGGCCGTCGAGCGTATATATAATAAGGTAAAGGACCACAGCCTCACCACCATCATCACCGACGTCACCATGGCACAGAGCGGCATCCGCAAAGCCGCCCTCGCCCGCCTCGGCATCGAAGCCAAGTGCTACCTGGGCGACCCGCGCGTGGCAGAGCAGTCCACAGCCAACCACCTCACCCGCACCCAAACCGCCATCCGCCTCGCCGCCGCAGACCACCCCGACGCCCTCTTCGCCTTCGGCAACGCACCCACCGCCCTCATGGAACTCTGCACCCTGATTCGCCAAGGCAAAGCCCACCCCGCCGGCATCATCGCCGCCCCCGTCGGCTTCGTCCACGTCAGAGAGTCGAAGCACATGGTCAAGCCCTTCACCGACATCCCAAAAATCATCGTCGAAGGGCGCAAAGGCGGCTCGAACCTCGCAGCCACCCTCTGCAACGCCATCCTCACCTTCGACGACGCCGCACAACTGAAACCCGGACGCGACCTGTGAATGGGCAGCGAACGGACAAGACAATTGACCATAGAAAGAAATGACAGTTGACCATTGACGGACAAGACAATTGACCATTGACGGACAAGACAATTGACCATAGACCCTTGACCCCCATGACTGAATTCACCGTAATCGGCATCACCGACCATCCGCAGCCGTTCTTCCCCCCCGACATCTCTGAAATCATCCAAAGCGCCACCATCTTCTCCGGCGGCAAGCGCCACCATGAAATCGTGGCACGACTCCTGCCCGAAGGCGCCACATGGATAGACATCACCGCCCCCCTGGCAGCCGTCCTCGAGCAATACCGCCACCACGGGAAAGTCATCATCTTCGCCTCAGGCGATCCCCTCTTCTTTGGCTTTGCCAACACCCTCCGGCGCGAGTTCCCCCACTCATCCATCAAGGTCTTCCCCTCCTTCAACTCGCTCCAGACCCTTGCACACCGCCTCCTCCTCCCCTACCACGACATGTGCATCGTCTCCCTCACAGGTCGCCCGTGGCATGAGTTCGACCGCGCCCTCATCCAAGGCTCCCCCAAAATCGGGGTCCTCACCGACAAGGAGCACACTCCCTCTGCCATCGCCCGCCGCATGCTCGACTACGGCTACACTGACTACACCGTGCACATAGGCGAACACCTCGGCAACCCCCGACAGGAACAGGTGACCACCCTCACCTTAGCAGAGACAGCAGAAAGAGATTTCTCCATGCCCAACTGCCTCATCCTCCATTCGTCCCATTCACACCATTCGTTGTTTGGGATTCCCGACCAAGACTTTTCCCTCCTCAACGGCAGAGAAAAGATGATCACCAAAATGCCCATCCGCCTCCTCACGCTCCAAGCCCTCGACCTCCCCCACCGCCACAGCCTTTGGGACATTGGCTTCTGCACCGGTTCCGTCTCCATCGAAGCCCGCCTCCTCTTCCCCCATCTCCACATCACCGCCTTCGAAGTCCGCCCCGAGTGCGAAGCCCTCATCCAAGAAAACTCCCGCCGCTTCAGAGCCCCCGGCATCAACGTCCGCATCGGCGACTTCCGTTCTCTCTGCTGCGACGATGTCGCAGCCCCCGACGCCGTCTTCATCGGCGGGCACGGCGGTCACCTGAAAGAAATCATGGCAAAAGTGCTCGACTACCTCACCCCCGACGGCATCATCGTCATGAACAGCGTCACCTCACCCGTTGTCGACCAAATGACCGACCGCCCCAACAGCCGCCAACTCTGGGACGAAGCCTGCCAGGCACTCGCGCTGAAACAAGCCACTCCCCTCCGAATACAACTCAACAACTACAACCCCATCGAAATCCTCTCATGCAAAAGATAGCCCTCATCCCCATCACCTCAGCAGGCACCCCCACCTCCCTCCTGCTCCAGCAGCAACTCCAAGCCGTCCCCCTATGCCGCGACGCGGTTGCGGCACACTGGCACGACTTCAATGCCTTCATCTTCATCGGCGCCATGGGCATCTGCGTCCGCACCATTGCCCCCCTCATCAAAGACAAGCACACCGACCCCGCCGTCATCTGCATCGACAGCACGGCGCAACACGTCATCCCGGTCCTCTCCGGACACGTCGGTGGCGCCAACGACCTCGCGCGCCAAGTCGCCTCCATCCTGGGTGCATCACCCATCATCACCACCCAGAGCGACAACTCCGGACTCTGGGCACTCGACACCCTCGCCCAGCGCTTCCACTGGCATGCCGACTGCCACAACGGCGACATGAACAACTGCATCTTCGCCTTCGTCAACCAAGAACCCACGGCACTCCTCCTCCACGTCCGCGACGACGGCACCGACTATCTGGAGAAGACACTGCCAGACCATGTGACCCTCATCACCGACATCAAGGAGGCAGACCCCGCAACATACAGACTCCTCATCATCATCTCGCCACGACGGATGCACCACCCGACGGGCATGCCAGTGCTCCACTTCGTGCCTCAGGTTGCGACGATTGGCTTCGGGCTGGCACATCACCCCGATAACTACCAAGACCTCTACGACGAAATCAACGACCGCCTCGCCGACTGCGGCTACCTGCCCTGCGCCCGATGCTACTGCACCATCGACGTAAAGGCAGACGAACCCTTCGTGCAGGAACTCGCCACCCAGCACAAAGCACAGGTGCACTTCTTCACCGCCGACGAACTGTCAAACGTCGAAGTGCCCCATCCCAGCGAGACCGTACGAAAGCACGTCGGCACCCCCAGCGTCAGCGAAGCCGCCGCCATTCTGGGCTCAGACAACGGGCGCCTCCTCGTGCCCAAAATCAAAGGAAAGAACTGGACCGCCGCCCTTGCCATAGAGGAAAAACACCTGAGAGAAAAGAAAGCCCACATCGAGATTGTCGGCGCAGGTCCCGGCGACCCAGACTTGGTCAGTGTGCGTGGCAGAAAGATGCTCGAACGTGCCGACCTCATCCTCTACGCCGGTTCCCTTGTTCCGAAAGAACTCACCCTCTGCCACAAGCCCGGCGCCGTCGTCCGCTCCTCCGCCCCCATGTCGCTCGAAGAACAGTGCGCCCTCATGAAAGAGCACTACGACCAAGGGCACTTCATCGTCCGCCTTCACACGGGAGACCCGTGCATTTTTGGTGCCATACAAGAGCAGATGGCATTCTTCGACCGTCACAAGATGTCTTACCACATCACCCCCGGCATCTCCTCCTTCCTGGCAGCAGCAGCCGAACTCCGCAGTCAGTTCACCATTCCCGAACGCACCCAAACCATCATCCTCACCCGAGGCGAAGGGCGCACCCCCATGCCCGAGAAGGAACAACTCCATCTCCTCGCCCGCAGCCAATCGACCATGTGCATCTTCCTCTCCGCCTCCCTCGTCGACGACGTGCAAGTCCAACTCCTGCAGGAATATCCCGAAGACACGCCCGTTGCCGCCTGCTACCATCTGACCTGGCCCGACCAGCGCATCTATCGCGGCAAGTTGAAAGACCTTGCCAAAATCGTGCACGACAACCACCTCACCCTCACCACCATGCTCGTGGTCGGCGAAGCCATTGATAACCGCCAAGGTCTCTCCGAACTATACAACAAAAACTTCACTCACCTCTTCAGAAAAGGGGAGTGAAGCCTTCATGGTGCAATCACCACGCACCATCCTTTTAATGGCGCTTACATCATCCTTAAAAAAACACTTACATCATCCTTTTAACGGCGCTTACACCATCTTTTAAATGGTGTTTACATCAAGGCATCCGTGTAGCACATTCTGCCAACAAATCATAACGAATGCCGTCTTCAAGCATGGAAACGCCAATGCGCTCCGCTTTCACCTCCTGACCTTCCGGTTGGGAGGTTTTTTTGTGGGCTAACCGATGCGGCGCAAGTGGTTGGCTGACGGGCTGCACCTGATAGATGGTGTCGTGAACGACCTCACGAACCAGCACAGTGTCGTGGACGGTCTCGGGCACCAGCACGTTGTCGGTTCTGCCAACCGTTTTTGCCAACTGTTCAGTAGGCTCATCTGCCGAAGGACGCAGATAGTAGCCCAAAGCAAAGCCGACCAGACAGGCGGCAGGGATGGCAACTGCCCATTCCCAATGCCGGTGGCGCTTCCACGGACGGATGTGCATCCGTTCGTTCTCTTCCTGACGCAGTTGACGGGCAGCGGCAATGATTTCTTCATTGCTCAATGCAGGGTGGTTGGAGGGAATGTTATTCTTGCTCATAATGCTGTAGTTTTTTACGAATCAATGTGATGGTTTTGTGCAGTCGCGACTTGACGGTGCCTTCAGGCAAGTGTTCAATTTGCGCGATTTGCGGGATGGTGAGTTCCTCCTCGTAGTGGAGGGAGAAGAGCAGACGAAGCGGTGGCGGCAGCGACTGCAAAGCATCCTGAAGTGCCTCATTCAGCCGTTCCTTATCCATCTTCACCTCCGTTTCTTCGTCGCTGACAGGTTCGGCATCGAGGGTGGCGAGATAGGTAGCCACGTGTTCATGATGTCGGTAGGTATTCTTGCAGAGATTGTAGGCAATGGAGAAGAGCCATGTGGCTACATGGCTGTCCTCCAGATAGCGGTCACGCGCCTCATACATCCGCAGGAACACATCGTGGGTATAGTCGGCAGCCAGCATCTCGTCGCCGCCCAACTGACGGAAGAAGAAACCCTGCAAGCGTCGGGCATATCGCCGATACAGTTCCTCAAATGCCGACTCGCTGCCTCGGCTCACACGGAGCATCAACTGCTCGTCGGTCATCTGACGGTTTGATTTGAAAAGAAGAAGGCTCATGGGTTCACTCCTGATCAAGGTTCAACTTAGTAATTTCGTACTCCAAATAGTTAGGGCTTTCTCCCTCCAAACTGTAGTTTTCCATGTCATAGCCCTGTTCATCCAGTTGCTGATATAGATGGGTCAGGAGTTCCTTGAGCCAAGTGTAGCGTTCCTTATCGTGCTCCTTGTAATAAGGTAACAAGCCACGCAATAGAATAATGTAGTTCTGAGCAGCAAAGATTTTTTCTGGATTCTCCTTTTTCTCTGGCTGGAACGACATGCGCAGATACTCCAACCAGTAGCGTGCCTCGATGTTGCGGCGCTTCACCGCCATATTGTCGTAAGGCTCTGGAGAATAGCGCAGCGTCAGACCCTCATTGTAGAAGTGCTGCTGCAAATCTTTGGGAATGCCTTCACCGAGGCTGAACCATGACACGCTGGTGGCTGACACATAGACGGGACGCTTGGAATGGGTGCAGATGTGACGGAAGATGGCAGGATAAGATTCGGACTGATAGGGTGACCAGAGTTGATTCCATAAAGCATCGTCGAAATCCAATCCGATGCGATTAAAGACAGCCCCCACATATTCTTTCTTTACCGCCCAATTCTCGTCATAAAGAATCTTGTCACGATGCACCCCCTTCACCAGTTGCAGGATGAGTTTGCCAACTATATCCCCTTCGTGAGGAGCCAGATAGACAGCCCCCTCTTCCATGCCTTGCAGTTCGTTGAAATGATATTGCAATTTCTCAGACGGGTAAAGTCCTTGTTCGTAGTAGCGGGTCAGCAACCGCGTCAACCGCACGGTGTCCTGCTTCGGGATGAGATACTGCACCCATTTTTGATAATCTGACGCAACAGCATCATCAGGGAGGTTGTCAACGGCAAAGCCTGCATACTCGTCGCGATGCGCGAAAAACTCGTCAGAAGTCCATCCTTCTTCGCAATATTCCCCCACATAGGCACTGTAATAAAAAGTGTAGGTGTCGGGAATGGCCTGCTTCATGCGTCCCACCACATTCAGTTTCTTGCGCAGTTCCTCGCCTTTGTTCCATTCTTTGAAATGCAACTGCGTCACCATACCGTCCTCCACTTCGAAGAGGTTTCGCCACGCCGTCTCATCCTTCGGATGCCTCGCCACAAAGTCATTCCAATAATTGTACATGCTATCCAGCCTTTCCTTTTTCAAAAGGATCAGTGCCAGATGCTCGTCTATTTGTTCTGTCTCTTGTGCATCAGCACTTGCACAACCTGTTGCTATCATCAACAACACAAAAAGTATCTTTTTCATTTTCTTCTTTAATTTGTTTGGTTTTCTGATTGTTTTGACTATCCGAAAGCGTTTGACGTCTTTTTGCTTTTCATGACAGCATACACCTGAACCGAGAAACCGTTCATTTTTTCTTCAATCTCTTTGTGACCGACAAAGATAGATTTTTTTTAATTCATAATTTATAATTCACAATTCATAATTGACCATTCGGAGTGTTTTTGGGGGCAAAAACCTGCTGGATAGTAAATTATGAATTGTGAATTATAAATTATGAATTAAAAAAATCGTACCTTCGCATACATGAAAACAATCTTGGTGTTTGGCGGCACGACAGAAGGTCGCAAGTCAATCGAAGCGCTGGAAGAGGCGGGTAACCCTTTCTACTACAGCACAAAGACGGGGGAGCAGGACGTGTCGCTCCACCACGGCTGCCGTGTGGACGGGGCAATGGACGAGGAAGCAATGGTGCAGTTCTGCCAATCGCATGAAGTGGGATTGTTGGTGGATGCTGCCCACCCCTTTGCCGAAATGCTGCACCGAACCGTGGCAAAGGTGGCGGAAAGGCTGCACCTCCCTGCCATCCGCTTCGAACGCATCTTCCCCAAAAGAGACAAGGACATTGTGTGGCTGAACGGATACGAAGAAGCCGTGCAGAGGATTCGCGAGAAGACCCTATTGGCAACAACGGGAGTGCAGAGCATCAGCAAACTGAAACCGCTGGAGGCTGAAGGCGTTCGGGTCACCTACCGCATCCTGCCCAGGGAGTCGTCCATCCAATCAGCACATCGACAGGGGGCAACCGACGACCAACTCTGTTTCTATCAGCAAGACACAAAAGAGGTACAAGAAGAACCTCTAAACCGACCTCGTCGAGGTCGGTCGACCGACGTCGACGAGGTCGGTCAACCGATGTCGTCGACGTCGGTTCAGGGGTTGTGGAAGGAGAAAAAAGGAGACGATGAGTTTGAGGCAATCCTGCTGAAAGAGAGTGGAGAAACGGGAGGATTCGTAGAGAAGGTGAAGGCAGCAAGAGAACGGGGAATGAAGATTTATGCCCTCAAGCGCCCCGAGACACCCGCTATCTTCCACACCGTGAACGGCGAACACGGGCTTCGTCTCATGGTGGAAAAACTGCTGCCCGAGTTCTTTCCCCTCCACAGCGGCTTGACCACTGGCACCTGTGCCACCGCCGCTGCCGTTGCAGCCGCCACCCGACTATTGAAAGGCGAGACACCAGCCGAAGTGCCCGTCATCCTGCCCAATGGCGAGACCATCCACGTGCCCGTCGGCTATGGCGACGGCTATGCCTACTGCATCAAAACAGCAGGCGATGACCCCGATGTGACCGACGGCATCGAAATCCGAGCCAGCGTAGAACCCTCCGACCATTTCTCCATCCAAGCCAGCACCGGCGTGGGCAGGTTTACCCTGCCCGGCTTCGATTACCCCATAGGCGAACCCGCCATCAATAAAGCCCCCCGACAGATGATAGAGGAAAACCTGAAGACCCTCTCCCCATCATGGGGGAGGGCTGGGGTGAGGGTCTGTCTCTCCGTTCCCCAAGGCGAAGCCATTGCCCAAAAGACCTTCAACCCACGCCTCGGCATCACAGGCGGCATCAGCATCATCGGTGTGTCAGGCATCGTCAAACCCTTCTCCGAGGAAGCCTTCATCGAGAGCATCCGCAAGTGCATGACCGTAGCCAAAGCCAGCAGAGCAGAGAGAGTCGTCATCCACAGCGGAGCCAAGAGCGAGAAAGCCTTGCATACCTACTACCCCGACCTGCCCACCCAAGCCTTCGTGGAATACGGCAACGCCATTGGCGAAACCCTCAAAATCGCCCATGAACTGCACGTGAAGCAAGTCACCCTCGGCATCATGCTCGGCAAAGCCGTCAAACTCGCCGAAGGACACCTTGACACCCACAGCAAGAAAGTGACCATGAACAAAGCCTTCATCACCACCCTGCTGCAAGAAGCCGGATGCGACACAGACATGCAAGCCAAGGTGGAAGCCATCACTTTGGCGAGAGAACTCTGGCAACTCATCCCTTCCTCCCACCTCGACGCCTTCTGCCACGCCGTCATCCGCCATTGCCACCAGCACTGCACACCCCTCCTCCCCGAAGGCAACCTCACTATCCTGCTCATTGACGACGAGGGAACACCCCATTCGCCATCATGAAGCCCTCCATCATTCCTCCTCACGCATCCTTTTTCGTTATAAAGGAAAAAACACCTTCTTCACCTTATTTAACGTTTTAACGACGAGGGGCACATCCACACTTTACATCAAACTCAAGGGACAAATGTAAAAAAGGTATAAAAAACCGCAATTTATATAATAGAGAAATAGAAAATTCTTCCTACCTTTGCACACAGATACTTTTTATTAACCATCATAAACAAAAGGAAATGATAACTTTTCACAACACAAAGACAATGATTCTGGCACTTACAGCGATGCTGATGAGTGCCAACATGCACGCACAGACGGATTCCATCGCCCTGCAAGATGTGGTGGTGACAGGCACTCGCAATGCGACGGACATCAGGCATTTGCCCATGACCGTGACCGTCGTGGACAGGGAGAAACTGACCGAGCAGAACCAAGTGTCGGTCTTGCCCACTGTGATGCAGCAGGTGCCGGGACTCTTCGTGACGAGCCGTGGCATGATGGGCTATGGTGTATCGACAGGAGCAGCAGGAGGCATCAGCCTGCGTGGCTTGAGCGGCGGCTCGGGACAGGTGATGGTGCTGATAGACGGACATCCACAGTACAATGGTGTGTACGGGCACCCCATCAGCGACAGTTACCAAACCCTGATGGCTGAACGGGTGGAAGTGCTGCGAGGTCCTGCATCGGTGCTGTATGGCAGCAATGCCATGGGCGGAGTCATCAACATCGTGACCCGCGCCTTGCCTGTAGGCAGCAATTCCGCTGCAACCACCATCAACCTCGGGGCAGGCAGTTACGGCACCATACAAACCGAAGTCAGCAACCAACTGAGGGCTGGCAAGTTCTCCTCCACCGTTGCCCTACAATACGGACGCAGCGACAACCACCGCCCCCACATGGGCTTCGAACAATACGGCGGCTATGTGAAGTTAGGCTATGACCTCTCCGACCACTGGAACACCTATGCCGACATTGACCTCACCCACTTCAATGCCAGCAACCCCGGCGAAGTCTCAGCACCCAAGTTGGAGAACGACCAATGGATTACCCGTGGGGCAGCCAACCTGGTCATCGCGAACCACTACAGGAACACCAACGGTGCCCTGAGCATCTACGACAACTTTGGTCGCCACAAAATCAACGACGGCTACAACGACGACGGCGTGAGCACACCACAAACCGACCTTTTCCGCTCCAAGGATGCGGTGGCAGGTGTGTCGTGGTATCAGAGTGCCCAGTTCTTCGAAGGCAACCGCGTGACGGCAGGAGTTGACTATCAGCACATCTACGGACGTGCCTACTACACCGACCGCCAGACAGGCGAGACGGTGACCACCCCTCGCCGACTGATGCAGAGCACCCACACCCACGAGAACGAAGTGGCAGGTTACGTGGACATCCGCCAAGACTTCCTCCAGATGTTCACCATCGATGCAGGACTCCGCTACGACCACCACTCCACCGCTGGCGACGAATGGGTGCCACAGGCAGGACTCGTCTTCCGCCCCACGGCAACAGCGGAACTGAAAGCCTCGCTCAGTAAGGGATTCCGCAACCCCACCACCAAAGACCTCTACCTCTACGGCATCGCCAACCACGATTCCCTCTATGCCGAACGCATGATGAACTACGAACTGGCATGGAAGCAGCGACTCCTGGGTGGACAACTCACCTACGGCATCAACCTCTTCATCATCGACGGCGACAACATCATCCAGACGGTGGCTGGCAAGAACATGAACTCAGGCGAGTTCCGCAACAGCGGCATGGAAGTGGAAGCAGACTACCGCATCAACCCCCATTGGACGGTCAGCACCAATCACTCCTACCTCCACATGCGCCAGAAACTCATTGCCGCCCCCACCTACAAAGCCTTCCTCGGCGCCGACTTCCACAGCGGCAAATGGACGGCAAACGCAGGGCTGCAATACATCAACCACCTCTACACCGCCACAGGTGCCAACGAGCAGACAGAGAGTTTCACCCTGCTCAACCTCGCCATCAGTTATGCCCTCCACAAGAACGTCTCACTATGGCTGCGCGGCGAAAACCTGCTGGCACAACGCTACGAACTCAACCTCGGCTACCCCATGCCCAAAGCCACCTTCATGGGAGGTGTGAACGTAAAATTTTGACACCCCAAATTTAATCCTTTCAGACTTTGAAGGGTCTAAACAACATTGGAAAAACTCTAAAAACTTAAAAACTCAAAAAAACGAACAAGATATGAAAAAGAACATGATGATGTCTGCCCTTGCCCTCTGCATGGCAATGGTGCTGATGAGTGCCAAGGGCGACGAGGGCACAATGACCAAAGAAAAAGGTGTTTATGTCATCAACACCACCCAGATAGCCTCCGATGTAAAAGGCTATGAAGGTGCAACCCCTCTGAAAATCTACATCAAGAGCAACAAAATCGAGAAGATTGAGGGACTGAACAACAACGAGACCCCCAAGCACTGGATGAAAATCAAGAAACTCCTGCTCGACAAATGGAACGGGCTGACGGTAGATAAGGCACTCAAGACCGATGTAGATGTCGTGACGGGTGCCACCATCTCCTCCAAAGCCGTGAAAGAGAACGTGAAACGCGGGCTGGAGTACTACAAGAAGAATAAGTAAGTAAAAAACAATTAACTAACCTAAACCTATGGATGACAACAACAAAGGACTGAGCAGACGAGAGTTCCTGAAGCGGTTAGGACTCACCTCTGCTGTGGCAATGGTGGAACTAAGCCCTCTGTCAGCCATCACGAACAACAAGCCAGAGAAGCCCCGTGAACCTAATGCCAACAACATGATGACCTATCGTGTACACCGCAAAACAGGCGACAAAGTTTCCCTTCTCGGCTACGGCATGATGCGCCTTCCCTTCAAAGACCGCCAAGTCGACCAAGAGTTGGTGAATGCCGAAGTGAAGTATGCCCTCGAACATGGCGTGAACTACTTCGACACCTCCCCACACTACGTGAACGGACGTTCGGAGAGTTCCCTCGGCGAAGCCCTGAAAGCCAGCGGATTCCCACGCAAGAGTTACTACATCGCCACCAAGATGTCCAACTTCGGCGAACCCGAATGGCCCATGGAGAAGTCCGTCGAGATGTACCACCAGTCGTTCAAGCAACTGCAAGTAGATTACATCGACTACTACCTCCTGCACGGCATCGGCATGGGCAGCATGGAATCTTTCCAGAAACGCTTCATCGACAATGGCTTGCTTGACTTCCTGCTCAAGGAACGTGAAGCAGGACGCATTCGCAACCTCGGTTTCTCCTACCATGCCGACATTGCTGTGTTCGACCACCTCTTGGCAAACCACGACAAATACAAATGGGACTTTGCCCAGATTGAGATGAACTATGTCGATTGGCGACATGCCAAGGAGGTGAACACACGCAACACCAATGCCGAATACCTCTACAACGAATGTGAGAAAAGAGGCATTCAGTGCGTCATGATGGAACCACTATTAGGTGGACGACTGGCAAAGTTGCCAGATGTGTATAGCCGCAAACTCAAGGAACGCCGTCCAGATGACAGCATTGCCTCGTGGGCATTCCGTTTCTGTGGCACCTATCCCAATGTGCTCACAGCCCTCAGCGGCATGACCTACATGGAGCACCTCATCGACAACGTGAAGACCTATTCACCTCTCGACCCCTGCACCACCGACGAACTGGCACTGCTCGAGGACATTGCCACGAATCTGGCTGCCTACCCCACTATTCCCTGCACCAGTTGCAAATACTGCATGCCGTGCCCATTCGGAGTGGACATCCCAGGCAATTTCGCCTACTACAACAATTGCATCAATGAAGGAACCCTGCCACCCACCGAAGAGACTGCACCTGACTTTAAGGAGAAGCAAGCCGCCTTTGTGGCTGGATTCAACAAAGCCCTCAAGCCTTCTGAACTGGCAACCGCCTGCACTGGCTGCCGTCAATGCCAATCCAAGTGCCCACAGCGCATCCGCATCCCTAACCAACTCAGCCGCTTAGTGGACCTTTTGGAGAAAGGCAATCCTGAAACCTAAATCAATAACAATTTATAATAAACAATGAACAACCATCATGGATACAACATTAAAACTTTACACACTCAACTACACTGAACGGAAGACCTACTTCTGGGCAATCCTTTTTGTGGCATGCAACATGGTGTTGCCCCAACTCTTCCACCTCATTCCGCAGGGCGGCATCATCTTCGCCCCCCTCTCCTTCGTCATCCTTGCAGGTTCGTGCAAGTTCGGCTGGAAGACAGGACTCTTGGCAGCCCTTGCCTCCCCAGTGGTGAACCACTTCGTGTTCGGCATGCCCGCATGGGGCATGGTGCCCGTCATGGCAGTGAAACTCGCTGTGCTGGCTCTCGTGGCAGGACTCGCCATCCGTTATTTCCAACGCGCCAACCTCCTCATGCTGGTGGGCATCGTGCTGGTCAGCGAACTCCTTGGCGGCATCGGTGAACTGCTCCTCACAGGCGGCATCGCCACCACCCTTGCCGACTTCACCCTCGGCTGGCCAGGACTCCTCCTGCAAGTGCTCGGCACCTATGCCCTGCTGCACTACATTGACCGCGCATAAGCACACACATTCCTTAAGTAATAAGAAAGTCCGAATCTTCATGATGGAGATTCGGACTTTCTGTGTTCCCAACAATTTTAACGTGCTCTTATCTATTCTTTCGTTACTTCCTTTTCCTTTGGCAAGAGCAGATTCAACAGAATGGCAAGCAGGAAAACCACAGCCACACAGTTCTCGGCAAAGACGGTCTGCACCAATTGTGGGAAGATGGAGAACATGCCCGTGGCTTGAGTGAAGCCGAGACCCACACTGAGAGAGAGTGCCACGATAATCATGTTGCGGTCAGTGAATCCACACTTCGACAACATGCCGAAACCGGCATACATGATGGAGCCAAACATCATGATGGTGCAACCACCCAGAACAGCCTGTGGGATGGTGGTGAGCAATGCACCGACAACAGGGAAAATGCCGCCCAGAATCATGACGCCTGCACCTGTGGCGATGGCAAAGCGATTGACCACACCCGACATGGCGGCAAGACCTACGTTCTGGCTAAAAGAAGTGATGGGCGTACAGCCAAAGAGACCTGCCACACTGCTCACGAATCCGTCGCAAGAGATGCTGGCACCCAGTTCTTTCTTGTGAGGAGAACGTTTCAGCGCACTCATACAAAGGGCATTCGTGTCGCCAATCGTCTCGGTGGCTGACACCAGATAGATGGCAACGACAGACAGGATGGCACCGACGTTAAATTCGAGGTGGAAAGGCAGGAACTGAGGCAGCGCTATGACCTTGGCATGCTGAAGTCCAGAGAAATCGACCATGCCCATGCACACCGCAAGGATGTAGCCGACAATGAGACCAATCAGCACGGAAAGCGACCGCAAAAAGCCCTTGGAGAAGACCTGAAAACCCAGACAGGTGAGGAGCGTGACAGTGCCGACAATCCAGTTCTGTGCAGAGCCGAAGTCGGCAGCCCCCTGCCCGCCAGCAAAAGAATTGGCACCGATGGGCAGCAGCGAGAACCCGATGGCAGTCACCACCGTGGCAGCCACCACACGCGAGATGATGCGCAGCCAGTACTTTGCCAACAAACCCAAGACACCCTCCACAAGACCGCCAATGACCACGGCACCCATCAGCGTACCCATGCCATAGGTGGTGCCAATGAAGATGGCAAGCGAGAGGAACGTGAAACTGATACCCATAACGATGGGCAGACGCGAACCGATGCGCCAGACAGGATACAACTGAATCAAGGTTCCGATACCTGCGATAATCATGCAGTTCTGAACCAATGCCGCACTGAGAGCCGGGTCAATCCCCACCACATTCGCCAGAATGATGATGGGAGTGATGTTTGCCACAAACATGGCAAGCACATGCTGAAGACCGAACGGAACCGCCTGCACGAGAGGCACACGACCGTCCAACTGATAAAGATTGCTTTTGTTTTCCATTATGAAGTCTTTTGTATGATGATAACTATTCTGTTTTCAGTTGCACATGTTCCAGTTTCCGTCGGGGCTGCTCTCGGAAGCACACCGTCTGAGTCTCCCAATCCATCGAATCAATGATGGCAATCGACTCCACATGCTGTCCCTCCTCACGCAGGATGCGACCACCCTTCTGCTGTCCTTTCTCCACAGCGATGCCCACACCGACCACCTCGCCGCCAGCCTGATGCACAAGGTCGATGAGCGCATGCACCGCCTGTCCGTCAGCCAGAAAGTCATCCACGATGAGCACCTTGTCGGTCGCATGCAGGTAGGGACGGGAGACAAACACATTGTTCATCTTCTTGTGGGTGAACGAATATGCCAGAGCCACATACTTGTCGTCTGTGCTGTTGGCAGTCTCGCTCTTCTTGGCAAACACCACCGGCACATCGTAGAGGTCAGCCAACATCGTGGCAATGGCAATGCCGCTCGCCTCGATGGTCAGCACCTTGTTCACCTCCACGCCCCTGAAGCGACGCTTCAGTTCGTAGGCAATCTGGCGCATGATGTCAATGTCAATCTGATGGTTCAGGAAACTGTCCACTTTCAGGATGTTCCCCTGCTTAATAACTCCGTCGGTCAGGATTTTCTCTTCTAAGAAGTTCATATCGTCATTGTTTTTTAGTGATCCATGCATGGTCGATACAAAGATAGTCATTTTTATCCTTACCGTACAAATTTTTCAGAGACTATTTTCCGTGCAGAGTTAAAAGGTCTAAAAATGTTTGGCTGAGATGAAGAAAAGTGTTAACTTTACGGCGCATTAGTGGCAAATTATCACCCCCCATACAATCACAACATGAAACTCGACGAAAAGGACATCCTCATTGCTGACCATCTGCTGCGAAAAAAATTTCACGATTTCACGATTTCAAAAATCCGCACCACCTTCACAGGCAATGCGGACACGTCCAAAGTTTTCATCAACAATCAACTCACTCCCATAAATCCCAATCAAAATCTTCCTCTTCAGGTTCTTCCTGCTCATATTCAACCGTCTGCATGTCGGGAGCCTCCTCTATTTTCAGCCTCACGATGCCTTTTTTCGGCTTCGTGGGGATTTCACCTTTCACAAGCAGCATTCTGATGTAGTCTTGCAGTTTATCCAACACTACTTCACCTTCAGCACACGTGCCATCTCAAAGATACAAAAAAAATCCGACCCCCGCAAAAGTTCATTTTCTCATTTTTTCATTTTCTCACTTATGAAGAAGGAATATTACTGATGTTTTTAACGTTCTCGTGGCAAAGTTACACAAAAATCCCCGAACCTCTTTTGCACGAAGTTCGGGGATTTTTGTGTAACTTTGCCTTTTTTCTTCTATCCAGCAGTCGCCACAACAGTTTGCGTGAGAAGGGGGGTGTGTTGACAAAAAACGGATTTCATCAAGATGGTTGTATGTTTCCAGATTATAACCCGCCATCAGCAATCCAGATATGCCTTTCGTTGTCGTTTCTGACTGCGATGTGCTTCTGCTCTTGCCTGCCATCGGGATGCGTCAAGGTGTAGAACACGTATGTGCCGATGTAGTCGCCGTCGCGACGTTCCTTGAAGTCTGAGACTCTGCATCCTTTCATCTTCTCGCTCAGCGCGGGGAACATTCTCTCGCAATATACAAGCGCTTCGCTGGCCTGGCTGCTGTCGGCGCTGATGATGGCTTGGAGTATGCGCTGGGCGGCTTGTGTGGCGGTCTCATTTTGCAGCATGCCGAGTCGGTCGTCGGCAGTCCGTGATGTCGTTTCTGCTGCATCCGTCCATTGGGTGTCGGGGATTTGAATGAGACTGGCACGGCTCATCATGACGTTATATTGGATATTGTCGATATGAAGCAGGAGGGTCTTCTGACCATGATTGACAACCCTGAGTTTGACAAAGCGCAGCAGCCCGTCGTTTTTGGTGAACACATTCTCTACTTCCACCTCGCAATCGCCCATCTTTCCAGTCTCAAGCAGTTGCTGCAGGTCGCTGTTTTTCTCAGTCCCCTTGAATGTCAGGGTGATGGTCGAATCGCTTTCTGTGCGTACCACTTCGTTCTTTTTGGAAAAATCGATGGCGGATTTCTGCATAGCCAGCAGACGCTCGGGGGATAGCAGGTTGACAAAGTGTTCCAGAAAATTGGCAGCACAAGGCCCTTTCACGTAGAGCGCGCCTGGAATCCACATATATTGGGTCTGGCCGTCGAATACGATAGCACGTCCGTTTTGTTTCTCCACACGATAGAACACGCTGTCGTTCTGTCGCAGTAGTCCGATGTCAATTCTCACGAAGTCGGCTTTGGGGGCGAAATAGGCAAAGTTGTCATTGGGCGTGGTGCGGGCATAGACAGCCATTTGGAAACTGCCCACGTTCTGCACACTTTTAATCCCCTGCTCAAAGAGCTGGCCGCGTGGAGCCTCTGCCACAGCGGACGTAGAGAAAAGGTGGCTCCAGCCGATGAAGAATCCCAGGAGGAATACGGCGGCGGCAGCGATGGGGCGCCAGAGGTGGTGCTGCTTGCGGGCAGGGGTGCTGACAGATGGCGTGGCAGATGCCTCTTGCGGTTGTAGGGCATTAAATGCTTCGAGCAGTTCTTCATAATAGGCCTTACACTCGGGGCACTCAGCCATGTGTGCCTTACATTCTGCCTGTGTATGCATGTCGATTGTGGTGTCAAAAAGGTCAGCCACTTTTTCTTTAAATTCCTTGCAATTCATAATCAATTTCTGTTTTAGTGTTAATGATTTGTTTGTTTCATAGCCTTACGGATTTTCTCCAGTCCATAGAGGAAGCGGGATTTCACCGTAGGCAGAGGGAGAGCCAGAATCTCGGCCACATCGGCAAAACTGTTGTTGCCATAGATTCGGAGTCGGATTACTTCGGCCTGCTCCTCTGGAATTTCGGCAAGAAGTTGAACTATTCGCTGATTGTCCGCTTCGTTGTTTTCTGACGGAATGTCTGCCAAATCCAGACGAGCGTCTATGGGAACAGTCTTGAATCGGCTCGACTGCGAAAGCCGCGAAGTGCAGATGTTCGAAAGCGTTCGGAAGATGTAGTTTCGCCAGTCTTTCACATCCTTACCCGTACCGTCGGAGAGTTTGCCGCAAAGTTTCAAGTAGGCATCTTGTAGTGCATCCTTTGCGTTGTCTGCGTCACCGAGGCGGTAACAGGCATACCTCATCAAGTGGGGTTGCTCCCGTTGCAGATGTTTTGCGAGTTCGTTCATTGTGATGTTGTTTTCTTTATTCATGACTTTACTTTTTTTGAGATGCATCTGCCATAAAGACACGAAAGTACCCAAAAAGATTTAAATGAACGGGATTTTTTTCAAAAAAGAGGCATCGACCTCACTTTATACGTGGTCGATGCCTTGAACCGTTGTCCATGTCACTCTATTTGTATACAATGAGCGGACAGTCCTGCGCCTTCACGGTATCAGTCTGTCCGCTCGTTTTTTCGTTTTTATTAAAAGGCTGCTATCGTCCTCTAATAACGCTTCATTTGGCTTTCCTATCCTATTTCTCGCTGATTGCCTTGCCTGCCTGCCATGCCTTGCCGACCACATCGCCGAGGCTGCGGTAGCACATGCCGGCGACATCGAAGGCGATGGGTTTGAGTTTGGCGAGGTCAACCTTGCCGTCGGTTAGGATGCTTTCGTCGGCACTCATGTTCACCACTTCGCCGATAAGCATGCCATCCTCGAAACTGACCACTTTGCATTCGAGTGTCAGAGGGTATTCGTTGATGATGGGTGCATTCACGTTAGGACTCGGGGTGATGGTGAAGCCTGCCTTTGCCACTTTGTTGGGCTCCTTGTTTCCGCTGACGAGTCCGAAGTAGTCTGACTCCACAACGGTGCGTTCGTCGGCAAAACTGATGGTGAATGCCTGTGTCACGGCGAGATTGTCTGTCGTTTTGTGCTTGGAGAGGCTGATGACCACCTGATTGTAGTCCAGTTGTCCTGCCCATGCTGCCATCATCACGTCGGGGTTCTTGTTCTCGTCCCATGTGGCGATCATCACACATGGCTGGGGTGTCGTCATCAGTGCATGGGCGCTGCCAAAATTCTTTCGCCCTTCCACATTCTGAGGTTGTTCTTTCTTTTCCATGTTTTCATTCTCATTTTGATTGTTCTTACTGTTGTTTGATGCACAGGCTGCCATGACCAGCATCATGGCTGCCACGCCAAATAAAATCTTCTTCATATTGCTGATGTTTTAACGCTTTCGTGGCAAAGTTACACAAAATTTCTTGATTTTAGTGAAGTGTGTTTCTTCATTTCTTGTTTTTTCACTTTACCAACACCTTTTTGGTTGTCCCATCGATCTGGCGAGTGATGTGTACGCCCTTTTGCGGGGTGTGCACCTGCTGACCTTGCAACGTGTAAATTGGGTTTTCACCGCTGACGGTGTTTGCCTGTGTACTTTCAATGGCTGTGGGTGTAAAGGCATGGGTATAGGTGTAATCGGAAAAATTGCCAAAGCCCCAGTTACCATACGAAAGATTGAATGAACGTCCTGCATCTCCCCTGTCGATGGCTCTGATGCTCTCCATCTCCTCGTCAGTCAGTTCGAAGTCGAAGATGCTGATGTTTTCGAGGATGTGAGCAGGGTTGGTCGAACCCGGAACGGGGCAGAGTCCTTCCTGCATGTGCCAGCGGAGGATTATCTGATAGACGGTCTTGCCATGTGCTGCGGCTATCTGCTGAAGGGTCGTGTTATTGACATCTGTGCGGTTGTGGTTCAGCGGATACCAACATTCCACCTGAATGTCGTAATTGTTGGCATAGAGTTGACGGGCATCCTTCCGCTGTGCCAATGGGTGGCACTCGATTTGCGCCATCTGGGGCTTAATCTCCGCATTCTGCATGATGTAGTTGAATGCTTCCATGCGGTTGTCGAAATTGCTGATGCCGAGTGTACGGATACGACCTGCCTTGTATTCCTTCTCCATCACGCGCCAACATGCAAGAATGTCTGCCAACGTGCCAGCGGGGTGGTGAATATACACGAGGTCGAGATAGTCGACTTGCAGACGTTCGAGCATGCCGTTGAACGCATTCTGCGCATCTGCCAGGTTGCCTGAGATTTTGCTTGTCACCCAGACTTCTTCGCGGGGAATGCCACTCTCCTTGATGCCCCATCCCGCACCGCGCTCGTTGTAGTAGAACATGGCATCGTCCAGATGACGATAGCCCGACTGGAGAGCCGCTATGACCATGCCACGGACGGTTTCGTTGAGTTGCTGACGTTGGTTGGCGCCTTCCAGGCTCTGCACCTGAGTGCCCAGACCGAAGCGGGGCATCAGCACGCCGTTGTTGAGACGGACGAGCGGAACACCTGCCACGGATGTGATGTTTGATACTGCCTGAGGTCCGCCGTCCGTAGTGTCTCCACCTGGTGCGGGCTGGGTTACTTCGTGGTCGAAATTGGCGAGGGCATCATCACTCTGTGCCGAGGCACTGATACTCAGCAGCACCGCTGCCAGCATCGTAAAAAGTCTTGTCTTCATAAGTTTGTGTTGATGTGTTATTTGATAAAAACTCTTTCTTTATAATCTTTCGTCCGTCCACGATATTCACACCATTCTGTATCGTTTCACGTCGGATGCCGCCAAGGGAATAGATGCCGTCGGACGGGGCTGCGGATGCTTTAGCCTGACGGACTCCTGTCGCCCCTGTCTTTTCCTGCCAAAAACGAATGGCATCGTCAATCCAACCTTCAGCCACCGTGCCAGTGCCAAGACCGAAACCGTGGGGCAGCCCGTTGTAGGAGTGGAACTCAGTGGGGATGCCGAGGGCGGAAAGGCTTTCCAGCCGGCTCTGCATGGTGCGCCACGAGGCAATGCCATCACTGGTGCCGCAACAGGCATAGGTGGGTGCATCGTATTGCGAGACGGTGGTGTAGCCCGTGTATTGCATGATGACGGCGGCGGCTTGGGGGATGTCGATGCGACCTGTCAGTTGACGAAGGTTGCTGCTGTTGCCCAATGTCGCAGCCATGCGGGCACCTGCCGAACCGCCCCAGAGGGAATAGCCACCACGAGCCACACCCAGTTCATCTGCATGGTCATATATATAAGTAATCGCGCGAGTAAGGTCTTCCATCGCCGTGTCCCAACCCGGGCGGTAGATGAGGGCAAAGGCATTGTAGCCCTGTTTCGATAGTTCCAAAGCATGGGGAAAAGAATCGTGCATTGCTCCGACAAACACAAAACCGCCACCAGCATTGCAGATGGCAAAGGGCGCACCGTCGTTTCCCTTGAAGAAGAACAGCCCCGTGTCGCATTTGTCAGGGGCTACCTGTTTCTCGACTTCGGTGTAGATGTCATAAAAGATAGTCTGTCCATCCTCTGCCTGAGATTTCAGTGTGTTCACAATCTCGACGGTCTTGCCGGGAGCGATACCATTGTACCACGTCAGTCGGAGGTCTTCGAGTGTCGTGCCGCTCCAGTAGCCATCGTCGGCTGGGAACAGCAAACGTCCGTAGTCAGCGAAAGTGGGGTCGGCTACCACATCGCTGATGCGGCTGATCTTATTGTAATAGTTTGTCACGGATTCTGATGATTGAGGTGGAAAGAAAAACTGCAGGGCGTGGTAGCAGAATTCCCACACGGCATTGAAGTCGTGGCGACCGCCTTCCTTCATGTGGTAGGAGAAGTTCTTCGAGTTGAACGTGCCGGTGAGCGCGCCCATTGCCTTGGCTTGATTGTCGGACTGCGGCAAACGGGCGTCCTCCGTGCCACAGGCATACCACACATAGAAATCGTCCTTAAACTCCGAAGCATTCACGAGGTCTGCCAGGAACCGTGCTGTCGCTTCAGGATGGTATTGACCTCCATACATACCTTGACTCCAGTTGTCACCACTCATGGGCAGGTACATGCGGCTATAGGGGAATGCCTGTTCAAAGACATACCACGTGGTGATACTGCCCAGCGAGAAACCGCCAATGGCGCGATGGGCACGGGAGGCGATGATGCCTTCGGGTGATGGGTCGGTGAGGTAGGTGGAGTATTTCGTCTCCACAGCAGGAATGAGGTCGTGTACATATTCCTGCGAAAAGACGGCGGACTCCTGTGTGCTTTCGCCCCAACCCTTCGACTGGTTGTCCTTGTCCCATGTGGGTGACACGGCAATGAACGGTTTTGTCAAGCCACGTTCAATCAGGTGGTCGAAGATGTTGACAAGACCCGTGCGACTGTTTCTGTTCCGTCCCAAGAAATACTCCTGCGCCACACCTGTCCAGCCGTGCAGCAAATAAATGATGTCGTATTTTTGTGTCGGGTCGTAGCCGTGGGGCAGATATACATACGCTGGCTTATGCGTTACCGGACGACTGCTGTTCGTGTAGTCTTTCGACTCATATTCCACCAACTCTATCGTTCCCTGTTGCGATGCAGAACGAAAAAACTCGCCTGGAACGGGTGTCGTGTATTGAACTGTGAATTCCTCATCTGAGACATCGTCATGGGCAGCAGTTGTCCCTTCGTCTCTGGAGCATGCCGCACATCCAGCAAGCGACACTGCCAGCATCAATAATGTTGTGAACGGTTTCTTCATATTGTGTGATTTTGATTTGACGATGCAAAATTACACAATAAACCCCGCAAAAGTCTAACACTTTTTACGGGGATTCTTTTCTTTTTTACTGAAATCTCATTCTCTCACCTCGTCGTTGCGCTTGCCAAACAGGACGGCAGCAATGACGGGGGCTCCGATGAGGGCGGTGACGCTGTTGACGGGCAGTGCCCCTTCAAAACCGGGCATGCGGCTGGCGAGGTTGCAGAGCAAGGCGAGGGCGGCACCTGTCAGCATGGTGGCTGGCATGAGGATGCGGTGGTCGCTCGTCTGGAAAAGGGCGCGGCACAGATGGGGCACCGCCAAGCCGATGAACATGATGGGACCGCAATAGGCGGTGACGATGGCGACGAGGATGCCTGAACTGCTGATGACGAGCAGACGGGCACGGCGGAGGTTGAGCCCAAGGTTGCTGGCATAGTAGTCGCCCAGCAGAAGGATGTTCATGGTCTTGGAGAGCAGCATGCTGAGGGGCAGCAGAAGGGTCATGAGGAGGACGAAGAGCATCATCTGGTCGCCACTGACACGGGCAAAGGAGCCGAGTCCCCACACCACGTATGCCTTGATGTCTTCCTCGGCAGAGAAGAACTTGAGCACTCCGATGACGGCGGTGGCAAGGTAGCCTATCATCACACCGATGATGAGCAGGGTGACATTGCCTTTCACTTTCTGCGACACATAGAGGATGAGTGCCATGACTGCCAGCGAACCGACGATGGCGGCGACGGACATGGCTGCATCGCCCAGATAGCCCAAACGGCTCAATGCCACGCCGCCCAAAGAACCTGACATGAGCACCACACAAGCAACTCCCAAGGAGGCACCATTGCTGATGCCCAGCACGGATGGACCTGCCAGGGGGTTGCGGAACACGGTCTGCATCTGAAGACCGCTCACTGCCAAGCCTGCTCCTGCCACCGTGGCTGTGAGTGCCTGTGGCACACGGGAACTCCAAATGATGTTGCTCCAAATCGTCCATTGCTCTGTGGCGTCGGCTGTTCCTCCCACAAGAATGCGGAGGACGGCATCTAAGGGTATCTGCACCGTACCCAACAGGAGGTTGAGCACGAAGAAGACAACAGATGCCAGAAACAGCAGAAGAAACTTGTAGAAGACATTCATATACTTTTACTTTTTCTTTACGACGAATGGATTTATTTTTAACAACGAATTTTGCGAATTTGACGAATTTTTTCTGTTCAATGCCGTGGGACGGCAACGAATGGGAACGAATCTGAAGTGCTGGTATTCGTCAAAATCCGCAAGAATTCAATTCGTTGGGGCTTGCCCCATTTCCATCCCTATTCGTATAATTAGATAAATTCGTTGTTAAAAATAAATCTCATTCGTTGTTAAAAACACATTCATGTTCATTTCAGCAGTTGGTAGTAAGTGGGGGTATAGTCAGCATCCACCAGTTCGGGGTGGAAGATGGCGACGAGGTCGGCAAGCAACACGTCGGGCTGCACTGGCGAGGTCTCATAGTAGGGGGTCTGCTTCATGTTGCAGTAGATGACGTGCCGCTCCTTGAACGCTTTGAAGAGTTCGTTCCTCGGCTCCGACGCCTTGAGTGCCTCGTAGGAGAAATCGCCGGGGAAACTGTTGAGGATGCGCCAGTAGTCGGCATTGGCTGCCGTGGCATACATCTGCTCGTATTCGATGGGCACACCGCCCGTGTTGTCATCTTTCAAGATGTACTCCGCTCCTGCATCGCGGAACATCTGTGCCAAGTGGTTCTTGCCCCCCACGGCAAACCAGTTGCCGCCGTGCATCTCGCCGCTGAACACCGTGGGGCGTTCTTTCGTCTGTGCCACTTTCTCCGCCAGCGCCAAATAGCGCTGTTTGATTCCGTCAAACAGCACCTCCGCCTCCTTCTCCTTGCCGATGAAGAGTGCCACATACTTCACCCACTCTGCCTGTCCCAGCGGATGTGCCTCCTTATAGCCCAAGTGAGGCACAAGCGTGATGCCTGTCTCCTTGATGGCATCGTAGCCACCGCGCTTGAAGGGGGAGATGAAGATGACTTCGGGATGGGCTGCCAGAATCAGTTCGGTGTCGAAGTTGCCCTCCATGCCGATTTTCACGATGCTGCCGTCCTTCACGCGCTTTTTGATGTCTTTGTTATAGAGGTTTTTCGTGCCCGTGATGCCCTTGACCACATCGAGTGCATCCAAGGCGGTGAAGTTGGAGAGTTGCAGCATGGTCATCACAAGGGTGCGCTCCACTGGCACCTCCACCTTCGTGTACCCGTCGGGAATTTCGTCCGCCGACATTCGCCCAGCGTGTGGGCTCCCCTTCTGCACCAGCGCAAAGTGGTAACTCACGGGCATCTTGTCCTCGTCCTGCTGCGGGTCAGCCACATCGACCAACCGCACACCATTCTCCAAGGTCTTCACGGTAAAGCCCTTGGCATACTCCAACGGCATGACTGACACAGAGTCAGCCCCTGCCACATCCTGCATTTTTTTAGATGTCTGCCCACAAGCCGCACACATCAGTACGACCATCAAAAATAACACCTTCCCAACTATCCGCATGGCAATTATCAATTATGAATTATCAATTATGAATTAATCAGAGTTCTCCCACATCCACCAATCCGTTCATCACCACATAGATGATGATGTCTGCCAAGGAGCGGGCATGCAACTTCTCCATGATGTTCTTGCGGTGGGTGATGACCGTAGTGACACTGATGCTGAGACGGTCGGCAATTTCCTTGTTGATGTATCCCTTTGCCAAGAGAATCGCCACCTCCACCTCGCGGGCAGAAAGCAGCGGCTCCGAGGGTTGAGATAGCATCGGCATCTTGCTGCCCGGATGCCCCATCCTATGGAGAGCCAAGATGGACTTGACCAACGCTTTCTCCGTCTGGCACACATTGAGCGTGGGCACACCCGAAATCTGCAAGTCGCCATTCACCAGCACGATGGAACGACGGGCATTCTCGCGGAAGAAAGCCGTATGTTCGAAGTAGATGCGCGATGCCACAAAGTAGTGGGCAAACTGTCCTTGGTCGGCAGCCTGCAGTTCGTCAAACGAGATGAACGTCCGCACCTCCCCTACGGGAAGGAGGTCGGTGAGTATCTGCTGCAGTCCCAAGGCTGCCAGAATGTTGGAATCGACGATGGCAAACTCGAAATGTGGCATAAGACTTTTGTTATAATGATGCAAAGGTAAGGAAAATAAGTGAAAAGTGACCTAAAAAAAATAAGAAATGTGTTTTCGAGCGTGCTTGAAAAGTGAAAAATTTGCTACCGCAGCAGTAAGCCAATAGAATGACCAACACATGCGGTAGCAAATTTTTCACTTTTCACTCTTCACTTTTCAGTTAAAATCTCTATCTTTGTACCCATGTTTACAAGCACTCTACTCGATTGGTTCGCCCTCAACGGACGTGACCTCCCTTGGCGACACACACGCGACCCCTATGCCATCTGGCTGAGCGAAATCATCCTCCAGCAGACGCGCATCCAGCAGGGCATGGACTACTGGCTGCGTTTCATGCAACGGTGGCCACGCGTTGAAGACTTGGCTGCAGCCACTGAGGATGAAGTGCTGCGCGAGTGGCAAGGACTCGGCTACTACAGCCGTGCCCGCAACCTGCACACCGCTGCCCAGCAGGTACACGCACGTGGCGGTTTCCCCACCACGATGGAAGGTCTCCGCTCCCTAAAAGGTGTGGGCGACTACACCGCTGCCGCCATCGGCTCCATCGCCTTCGGACTCCCTGCCGCCGTGGTGGATGGCAACGTCTATCGGGTGTTGGCTCGCCACTACGGCATCGACACCCCCATCAACACCACTCAGGGCAAGAAGGTATTCACCGAACTGGCACAATCCCTCCTGCCTACCGACCAACCTGCCGCCTTCAATCAGGCGATGATGGACTTTGGAGCCATCCAATGCACTCCCCAGTCGCCCCGATGTGTCATCTGCCCCCTGCAAGAGACCTGTGAAGCCCTCCGCACAGGACGCATCAGCGAACTGCCCGTGAAAGAACGGAAACTGAAAGTGCAAACCGTCCGCCTCACCTACTTATATATAAGATGTAACGGAAAAGTCGCCATGCGGAAAAGACCCGCTGGAGGCATCTGGCAAGGATTGTGGGAACCTCTCTTGACCGAAGACACCGACCTGCTCAGCCAAGCAAGACTCCTCTGCAAAGATGTGAAACATGTGCTCACTCACCGTATTCTCCTTGCCGACTTTTATTTATGGGAAACGGACACACGCCCCACCCTACCTGAAGAATACGTATGGATGGACGAGTCGGACATGGATCAGTATGCCGTGCCGCGACTCATTGAAATTTTGTTCTCGAAGATTCCTTCAAGCACATAAGAGATAATTTGAGATACAATATATTATATGATTCAACTTTCGGAAGTTCTTCTTAACGCTTTGCGTCTTTAGAAAAACCATAAAAAACCAAAGAAAACCTCAAAAAACCAATCATTTTCATCATAAAGAACTTGAAACCTCATATTGTTTTTTATGGTTTTTTCTTGTTTTTATTGGTTTTTCAAAGACCGCTTGCGGTAAAATTACATCCGAAACTTCAGTTATATGATAATCGTGGGCTTTTATGAGTCATCCGTCTTAATAAAAGAAAACGTATAATGACCATAAAAGCCCACGATTATCATAATATATTTTTCAATGTCCCTTTTCGGGGGCTATCACTTCACAAGAACTTTCTTGCCGCCTATGATGTTGATACCACTGGTTGGAGCCTCAACACGCTGACCACCGAGGTTATAGACAGCACCCTGTGACTGCGGCTGAAGACTGAAGGCAGCGATACCATCGGCTTCATCACCTTGCAGTGTCACATGCAGGATGTAACGGAAACTCTCATATTGGAACATCAAATCTGTACTGTAAGCCGTGGAGAGGTCAACGCTCTTGGTGTCCACCACCAGACTTGCCGTCGTTTCATCAAACATATCCACGAAAATCTTAATGCCATAGTCCTCAGCATCAGGGGAAAGGAGATTGCCTGTCGCATCGTACATGATGCCATCCTCCATATATCGTTGAGTGGGAGCAGCAAATTGGGTGGCATTGATGCGCGGCAAGATGTAGCCACTCTCCAGGAAGGAATCGAAATCTGCACCGAACTTATTGAGAATGGTCTTCAGGTCAAAAGCCATTTCGCCATCACCTTCAGAGGTGGAGTCTTTCACTTCGACAGCCACATCAGCCTCGCCCACAGTGGAATAAGTGACCACTTTATCGACAACGGTCACATTCACGTTCAAGGTCACGTAAGCACCCGTCTTTTCGTTGACAAGATAGATGCGGTGCTGGAACACATCACCCACCGACACCTCTGCATTCGGATTCTTGAAAGCCTGAATATAATTGTTCTCGAAGACCATACCGATTTTGGCATCGCTCCAACCCACAACGGCACCTTCCGGGGTGAACCAGAAGCCAGGGTAAGGAGTGCAGGTGTAGCCCGTCGTCCATGTTCCATCATGCTGCGCATAAACCACGTAATCCTCTGTTCCGATCAACGTGGCAACGGCTTCCATGTCAAGGGTTTCGGTTGTCTGCTGAGTCACATCCCATGTGTTGTCGATGAGTGTCTGCAAATCGAAGGAATAACTTGCCACTTCCTGTGCATCGCTTTCAGGAAGAACCTTCTCATAAACATCGATGCTGAGACCCACTTCCACCTCATAATATTTTTCCTTGTTGCAAAGCAAAAGGTCTGCATTAAAGAAGTCGCCATCCTCAAAAAGACCCGGGTTCTGCCCCACCGTGAAGGCACCCTTATCGGCAGCATACTCCACATAGAAGCACTTGACGCCTTCGGTGTCTGAAATCACGTTGCCATTGGAACCAATCCAGAATCCAGGAGGATTGCTGGTTGTATAGTCGCTCACCAAGGTGAGGTCTGACTGCACGCACTTCAGTTTGATGTCGGCAGCATTGCACCCCAACAAATCGCACACCTCATCCAGATTAGGAATCCACTTCTTCAAACCCGTATAGTCAGTGCGGGGTTCCTGGTGCCATGTGATGGATGTGCCACCCACTCTTTCCATATCAGCCAAGGCAACATCTGCCTCTTTCTCCACATTGAAATGGAATTCAACCTTCAATGCCTTGTTGCCATAGACGAAATAGATATCGGTGTAGAAGTGTTCACCGCCACTAAAGCGTTGAATCATCTGACCAGCCCAACCATAGAACTCCTTAGCGTCAGCATTATAAGTCACATACTCAATGAAGAAGTCTGAACTTCCGTAATTACCCATCACACAATAATCGGTTTTCTCCGTAGAACCTTCGTCCTCCGACATCGACTGCAGCATCCAATAGCCAGAATTAGCCGTAAATGCACCATTGAACAACTCGTCACTCATCATATCGGACTCACCATCCCACTTCCGAACATTCAAAATCTTAAGGATGTTGCTCGCCACCGTGCCCTCATTGGCACCAGTTGCCTCGATGAATTTGGAAGCATCCACCGACCAATAAGGATTCTCGCCCCAGGCATTCATGACGGGCTGAGTCACTTCAACCACAGCCTCATCCACAATCTCCAAGTCGGCAATCTTGGTCACAGGATCCGGCATGTCGGGAGGCAACACTACCTTCAATGTGCTGACCAACGTGACAGTGTTGCTGCCCCGAGTGAGCACATCCGTTGCAGTGTAGTCGCCAGGAGCACAACCTGTATTGCCGTTCAGATATGCCATCTGCCCAATGCCTACATACAGTTCGCCTTCATCCAAGTCCCAGTCAATCTGAGTCCAGAACACATTGTCGTCTCCATAAAACACAGGTTCGCAATCGGCATTCAGCCAGAAGCAGCCAAAAGTTCCACGGCTGTAGTAAGCATCCGTAATGCCATCCCTTTCCTTGAGGACACCATTATTATCCAGGTTCTCCACCTTCAGAGTGTGCGCCTCCCCGTTGAAGGCAGCATCAAGGTCTGCCGCCATTGCCGCAGCATCTTCATAGCCCAAGGCAGCAGCCACCTCGCTCAAGTCGTAACTAACATAGGCAGGAGTCCAACTGGTGTTTGGAAAAGCCTCCACACTACCAGAGAATTCAGTCTGTGCCCTCATGCCGAGCGCACTTGCGATGAATAGCATCGCGAAGAGTAGTTTTTGTTTCATCATGTTTTAGATAAGTGAATCAAAAGGGTTAATAATATAATTAAATAGTTTCAAGTCAGTTTTCGGCAACAAAGTTATAAAAAAATGAGAAAAGGGGCACCATTAAAATCACTTTTTTCGTTTTCAAACATGAAAAAGATACATAAACACATCATTTATACTTTTTTATCCCCCACAAAACACATCCATGCCCCCAAGAAAGGGGAATTCATGCCCAATTCACGACCTCCTCCATACCTTCTCTTCTCACTCCACCTAGAGGGTGTCTTTCGCACTGCTCCAGTCCGATGCATCGGACTGGAGCAGTGCGGCACGTCGGACTGGAGCAGTCCGATTTCACCCCTCTGGAAGGCTGTTTGAAAAGAGGACTGGTACAAATCCTCACAAATAAGGATTGCAGGGGAAAAAAGAAAGCCGTAACTTTGCAGCCGAAATTCAAAAATTCAATCTTTATCAGCAAAATGAAAGCAACTAAACTCTTAGCACTGATGCTCGTTGCACTGGTCGGCATGACGGCTTGTAGCGATGACGACGACAATGAGCCCAAACTCATCATTGACCCTGTGGAACAGACGGGTTACATTTTTGTTTCTGCCGCATATTTCCAAGATATGTATTACGGAAACAATGCTCGTCTGGGCATTTATCCGAATGATGGTCAGTACTCCGTAGAGTTCCACGACCCACAGTGGGGCGACGTCACTTTCGAGAATGTGACGATTGACGAAGCCCATCACACCGTTGCGGGCACAGGCAAACTCACCATGGTTTATCGTGGCAAGGAGGGCACATACGATGCCACCCTCAGCGGCGACCTGACCAACCCCACCATCTCGCTGCCCGACGTGATGGGCGGTACCACCATCTCGTTCTATCTGGGTGATGCACCCTTGGCTTGCCAACTGAATGGAAGTTATGCAGGAACAACATCTGTCATGGTGGGCGACAACTTTGGTCCCTACACCGTCAGCACCACCTACAAAATCACTCCCAACCCCGACGGTACGCTCAACGTGGAGATTCCCGAGCACATGCTGCCAGAGACAGCCATGGGCGACCTGACATTGGGCAAGGTGACCATCAAGAACCTCTACTACGACTCCGTCAATGACCGCTTCTACAGAGAATATGGCAAACTGGACGAACTGTCCATGCACTTCAAGTCTGAAGGCACGATGGCAATGGAAGGCGACTACAATTTTGGTGAGGCGAGCGAGATTGAAGTGAAAGCGACGGACAATGGTATCAAGGTTGTCAACACCTATCTGATTGGCAACATGCCTTTCCCGATTGTTGCCACGTTTGAAGGAGCAATCGCCAGTGGGAAATAAGGCTCTCCATATCCTATCATGTGCCGTTATGCTCTCCTCATGCCATGGCATGTTCGACGACCTCTACGACACACCAACCGAAAGCATCGACATCAGAGAAGGACAACTCTATGTCGATGCTTCCAGTTGGCTCGATTGGTATTACATTGACTTTCATGCTGCCAATCACAATGCAGCAGAGGGGGGCACATTCAGTAGTTTTGTGAAAGAGGCGATTCCCATAGAAGAACTAACCAACCAAGAAGGGATAGAAAGGCTAGACAATATAGAAGGGCTAGAGAATACTGGAAACGCCCCTGGCATCTACACCTACTGGTATGATGTGTTCGGTGTGGGTCTCTCCAACCACGACTTCCGCGGTTTCACCCCCACCGCCCCACAACCTGAGCCCGAAGCATGGCACATCGCCGTGCACCGCAACAACGTGCGCACCAACCATGGCGCAGCGTATGAAACCACCTACACCTCCATCAACGACCTGCCCAAAAACAGCGAAACTTTCCGAGACTCCACCTTCACCCCTGACGAATGGAACGAGTTGGATGTGTGGACAGTACAAGACCAGATGCTCCAAGGACTCATCGGCAACCAAGGCATTGAGGTGAACCCCGTCCTGTCTTCGTGGCTGAAGATGGACATTCCTCCCATGCCACCCACTTACACGCTCAACAACCACGTCTTCATCGTCCGTTTCCCCGACGACACCTGCGCAGCCCTCCAACTGGAGAACTACCAAAGCCCCACGGGCACCAAATGCTGCCTGACCATCAACTACAAGTACCCCTATTGACCCCATGAGGCATCTCATTATCTCTATCCTCTTCGTCTGCGGTGCAGCATTCTCCGCTGCACAACAACCCGACTCCATCCACCACCTCAACGACGTGGTGGTCACAGGCACCCGTACCCCTAAACTCCTCAAAGACACCCCCATCCAAACACGCCTCATCACCGCCGCCGACATCGCAAAAGCCGATGCCACCAATGTGGAAGACCTCCTCCAACAAGAGATGCCCGGAGTGGAGTTCTCCTACGCCATGAACCAACAGACCCACATGAACTTCTGTGGCTTCGGCGGTCAGAGCATCCTCTTCCTCGTCGACGGCGAGCGACTGGCAGGAGAAACGATGGACGACATCGACTTCACCCGACTCAACATGGCAAACGTGGAACGCATCGAAATCGTGAAAGGAGCCGCCTCCGCACTTTATGGCAGCAACGCTGGCGGCGGAGTCATCAACCTCATCACCAAAGAAGCCACCGAACCGTGGACACTGAACCTGAACGGACGCATCGCCCGTCACAACGAACAGCGATATGGCGGCACCTTCGGCACAAAAGGGAAATGGCTTCGCAACAATCTGAGCATACAACACACCACCATGGACAACTACGGGGTAAGCAATGCCTCCGACCCCACTGCACGGGTCATCAGCACCATTTATGGCGGAAAGACTTGGAACGTGAAGGACCAACTCACCTACATCCCCTTCGAAGGCTTCAAACTGACGGGTCGGGCAGGTTACTTCTTCCGCCAACTCACCCGCACTCCTGACACCCCCGAACGCTACCGCGACTTCTCCGCAGGACTGAGAGCCGCATGGAAAATGTCCGAGCAGGACAACATCGATGTGTCCTACTCCTTCGACCAATACGACAAGTCAGACTTCTACCGCATCCGCCATTGGGACGTGCGCGACTACAGCAACGTGCAGAACATCGTGCGCGGACTTTACAACCACAGTTTCAACGACACGGGCATCCTCACCCTCGGTACTGACTTCATGCGCGACTACCTGATGAACAAAAACTTAGATGTCAAGGAAAAGCATCAGAACACTTTCGACGTTTTTACACAATTCGACTGGACGGTTTCACCACATTGGGAGATGGTGAGTGCCGTTCGCTATGATTATTTCTCCGACGGCAAAGATTCGCACTTTACCCCCAAACTCACCGTCCGCTACCAGCCCATCAACAACATGAACATCCGATTCGGTTACGGCATGGGCTTCCGTGCACCAACCTTGAAGGAAAAATACTATAACTTCGACATGGCTGGCATCTGGATTGTACAGGGCAATGCCAACCTTAAATCGGAGCAGAGTCACAATTTCAATTTGTCCGCTGACTATACAAAAGAACAGTACAACCTCACCATAGCAGCCTATTATAACGATGTACACAACAAACTCGCCACAGGTGTTCCATTTTACAAACCCAACGACACAAAACAACTTTACCTCAACTACCTCAACCTCAATAATTACTCTGTTTATGGTGGTGAAGTGACCCTGCAGGCACGATGGGATGGCGGTTGGAGTGGAAGGCTCTCCTATGCATACACCAATGAGCAACTACCTGATGATAAAGATGGTAACACGGTGAACAATCAATATCTTCCCGCTCGTAAACACGCTCTCACAGCCCGATTCGATTGGGAACACAAATTCAGCAAGGACTACGGACTCCGCGCCTCTCTCAGTGGTCGTTACCTTTCAAGAGTAAAGAGCGTGGAATATGTTGATTACTATGACATCGCTCAAGGTACCAGCACCATCAAATATCCTGCCTACACGCTGTGGAAACTATCCGTTGTACAACGTTTCGGAAAAGCGGTCAAGGTCACCACTGCCCTTGACAATATCCTCAACTATAAACCTCAATACCACTACCTCAACAGTCCCCTGACCGATGGCATCAATCTGATGGTTGGTCTGTCAATAGATTTGGAAAAACTCAAATAAAAACACCCAGTTTTTCGAGTATCGAATCTTTCGTCCGATTCGGCACCACCAAAGAAAACAATTGGAACAGAACGGGTCTCTTGGTGACAAAACCCTTATTTTTATTTCGTGAGAGACTCAAAACTTGTGCTTTTTCATTTTGCCATTTTGAGGAATCAAAGAAAAAGTGTAACTTTGTAACGAAATAGGAAAATCTAACCTAACTTCACCCGTACATTGTACACCGTTAAATCATAACATAAAATCATGGCATTAATAGAAAGTATCATTGCGCGCGCAAAAGCGAATAAGCAGCGCATCGTGCTCCCCGAATCGCTGGAGGAGCGCACTTTGACTGCCGCCGACAAGAGTCTTGCTGACGACATAGCCGAGATTATCCTGATCGGCAATCCTACAGAAATCTTTGCTCTGGCTGATAAGTTGGGGCTGAAAAACATTGGGAAGGCAACCATCATCGACCCTGCCACCTCGGAGAAGACGGAGGAGTATGCACAACTGCTGTTCCAACTCCGCCAGAAGAAGGGCATGACCATCGAGAAGGCTCGCCAGCAGGTGCTCGACCCATTGTACTTTGGCTGTCTCATCATCAAGAGCGGTGATGCTGACGGACAAATCAGTGGCGCACTCTCCACTACGGGCGACACGCTTCGTCCTGCCTTGCAGATTATCAAGTGTGCGCCTGGCATCACCTGTGTGAGCGGTGCCATGCTGCTGATCACACAGACTCCTCAGTATGGCGAAGAAGGCGTGCTCGTGATGGGCGATGTGGCAGTGACTCCTATGCCCGATGCGAACCAGTTGGCGCAGATTGCTGTCTGCACCGCACAGACCGCCAAGAGTGTGGCAGGTTTTGCCGATCCACGCGTGGCAATGCTCTCGTTCTCCACAAAGGGCAGCGCCAAGCATGAGGTGGTGGACAAGGTGGTTGAGGCAACCCGTCTTGCCAAGGAACTCGACCCAAGCCTCAAGATTGACGGCGAACTGCAAGCAGATGCCGCACTCGTTCCATCGGTGGGTCAGAAGAAGGCTCCCGGCAGCGACATCGCCGGCAAGGCAAACGTGCTCGTGGCTCCGTGTCTCGAAGTGGGCAACATCGCCTACAAACTCGTGCAGCGCCTCGGCAATGCCGATGCCATCGGTCCTATCCTTCAAGGCATTGCTCGCCCTGTGAACGACCTTAGCCGTGGCTGCTCAGTAGATGATATTTATAAGATGGTAGCCATCACGGCTTGCCAGGCAATGGACGCGGCGAAGAATTGATTAAGTATCAATTCTGAAGACGCGGGGTGCAGTGCTCGGCTTGTGCGAGGTCAAGGAACGAAGGCCGAAGCAGAAGACGTTAAGCACAAAGGTGGATAAAATAAATAAAAAGGAAGAAAAAATGAAGAAGATTCTGGTTCTTAACTGCGGCAGCAGTTCTATCAAATACGCATTGTATGACATGACCGACCAGTCGGTCATCACATCGGGAGGTATCGAGAAAATTGGCTTGCCCGATTCATTCATCACCGTCAAGTTGAACGGTGAGAAACACAAGATGGAAAAACCCGTCAAGGAGCACACAGCAGGTGTGCAGTGGATTTTCGACGTGCTCACCACAGGTGACTATGCCGTGCTGAAGAGCCTTGACGAACTGGATGCTGTGGGACACCGCATGGTGCATGGCGGCGAGAAGTTCAACAAGTCGGTGCTGCTCACGCCAGAAGTGATGGAGGCATTCGCTGCTTGCAACGACTTGGCTCCGCTCCACAATCCTGCCAACATCAAGGGTGTGAACGCTGTGAGTGCCATTCTGCCCAACATTCCACAGGTAGGTGTGTTCGACACCGCTTTCCATCAGACCATGCCCGATTATGCATACATGTATGCCCTCCCATACGAACTGTACTCGAAGTACGGCGTGCGTCGCTATGGCTTCCACGGCACCAGCCACCGCTACGTTTCACAGCGTGTGTGCGAGTTCTTGGGTGTGAGGCCCGAAGGCAAGCGCATCATCACCTGCCACATCGGCAATGGTGCCTCCATCGCTGCTGTGAAGGATGGCAAGTGTGTCGATACGTCCATGGGCTTGACTCCATTGGAGGGTCTCATCATGGGTACCCGCTCAGGCGACATCGACGCAGGTGCTGTGACTTTCCTCATGGACAAACTCGGCCTCGACACCCACGGCATCAGCAACCTGCTCAATAAGAAGTCAGGCTTGCTGGGTGTCAGCGAAGGCTCATCCGACTTCCGCGACATCCTCGCTGGCATCACTGCCGGCAACGACAAGGCTCGTCTGGCAAAGGACATGTATTGCTACCGCATCAAGAAGTACATTGGCGAATACGCAGCCGTCATGGGTGGTGTGGACATCATCCTCTTCACAGGCGGTGCTGGCGAAAACCAGTATGAGGTGCGTGAAGGTGCCACCAAGGGCTTGGAGTTCATGGGCATCAAACTCGACGATGCCAAGAACAAGGCTTGCCGTGCCACCGAAGCCATCCTTTCTACCGACGACTCGAAGGTGACCATCTGCTGCATCCCGACGGATGAGGAACTGATGATTGCACTCGACACACTCGAACTGACTAAGTAGTACCGCAAGCGGTCTTGGAAAAACCGGAAAAAACCAAAGAAAACCAGAAAAAACAAGGAGTTTTCTTTGATGTGATATGTCAATGTTTTTTCCGGTTTTCTTTGGTTTTTTCCGGTTTTTCTAAAGATGCGAAGCATTAAAATAATAACTATGAGCGACTATAACGACAACGACGAAATCCTTGAAGAAGGCATGGAGGAAGAGGTGCTTGATGCTTCCCCTCCAGCCAATGGTCAGCCGCCCAAGAGCGACTATGACCCCACCACGATGAAAGACAGCATCACTCACCACCTGAGTGGCATGTACCAAAATTGGTTCTTGGATTACGCCTCCTACGTTATCCTCGAACGTGCCGTGCCGCATATCATGGACGGTTTGAAGCCTGTGCAGCGGCGCATCCTCCACTCGATGAAACGGATGGACGACGGACGCTACAACAAGGTGGCGAACATCGTGGGACACACCATGCAATTCCACCCTCATGGCGATGCCTCCATCAAGGATGCACTGGTGCAGATGGGACAGAAAAACCTGCTCATCGACTGCCAGGGTAACTGGGGCAACATCCTCACAGGCGACGATGCTGCCGCAGGTCGTTATATTGAGGCTCGACTCTCCAAGTTTGCACTCGATGTCTTGTTCAACCCCAAGACCACCGAGTGGAAACTTTCTTATGATGGACGAAACAAAGAACCCATCTCGCTGCCGGTCAAGTTTCCGCTCCTCCTCGCTCAGGGAGTGGAAGGTATCGCCGTGGGATTGAGTTCCAAGATTCTTCCCCACAACTTCAATGAACTGTGCGACGCGGCTGTCAACTATCTGTACAACGAGCCTTTCCAACTCTATCCCGACTTCCAGACGGGCGGCTCCATCGATGTGTCGAAGTACAACGACGGACAGCGTGGTGGCACCGTCAGAGTTCGTGCTAAAATAGAGAAGCGTGACAGCAAGACCCTTGCTATCACCGAGATTCCATTCGGAAAGACCACAGGCTCTCCTTCCAAGCCGAGCCAATTCATCGACTCCATCCTGAAGGCGATAGAGAAAGGAAAAATCAAGGCACGTAAGGTGGAAGACCTCACGGCGGCTGGCGTGGAAATCGTCATCCACCTGATGCCTGGTGCATCGAGCGACAAGACCATTGATGCCCTCTATGCCTTCACCGACTGCGAAATCAGCATCTCGCCCAACTGCTGTGTCATCGACGACCGGATGCCGAAGTTCCTCACCGTCAGCGACGTGCTGCGCAAGAGTGTCGATTACACCAAGTACCTCATCAAACGCGAACTGGAGATTCGTCGTGGCGAACTGCTCGAACAGTTGCACTTCGCTTCCCTCGAAAAAATCTTCATCGAGGAGCGCATCTACAAAGCCAAAGAGTTTGAGAATGCCAAGACGATGGACATTGCTGTTGAGTATGTTGATTCTCGCTTGAAGCCTTTCTATGAACTGTTTGTGCGCGAGGTGACCAAGGACGACATCTTGAAACTCATGGAAATCAAGATGGCTCGCATCCTCAAGTTCAACAAGGACAAAGCGGACGAGTTCATAGCCCGTCTGAAGGCAGAGTTGGAACAAATCGAGCGCGACCTTGCCAACCTTGTGGAGGTGACTGCCGAGTGGTTCCGTTTCCTTCAGAAGAAATACGGTGCCGAGCATCCTCGTCTGACGGAGATTCGCAACTTCGACACCATCCAAGCCGCAACAGTTGCCGAAGCCAACCAGAAACTCTACATCAACCGTGCCGAGGGCTTTATTGGCACAGGTTTGAAGAAGGACGAGTTTGTCTGCAACTGTTCCGACATCGACGACATCATCATCTTTTATAAGGACGGCACGTACAAGGTCATCAAAGTGGCAGAGAAAGTCTTCATTGGCGAGACCGAACGCAGCAAAGCCGAGAAGCGAAAGGTGGAGGTCATTCATGTGGCAGTGTTCAAGAAGAATGACACGCGCACCATCTACAACGCCACCTACAAGGACGGCAAGACGGGCATCACCTACATCAAGCGCTTCAATGTGCCCAGCGTCACCCGTGACCGTGAGTATGACCTCACGATGGGCACACCGAAGTCGAAAGTCACGTGGTTCTCTGCCAACGGCAATGGTGAGGCAGAAATCATCAAAGTGACTCTCAAACCGCAGGAGAAACTGAAGAAACTCGTCTTCGAGAAAGACTTCAGCGAAATCGACATCAAAGGCAGGACGGCACGAGGCAATCAACTGACCAAGCACGAAATTTTCCGCATTCAGTTGAAAGCCCACGGTGCCAGCACATTGGGCGGTCGCAAGGTATGGTGGGACCCCGACATCCAGCGCATCAACTACGATGAGCATGGTGAGTATCTGGGCGAATTCCAGAACAATGACCAAATCCTTGTTATCCTCAAGACAGGTGAGTATTACTTGACCAATTTTGATGCCAACAACCACTATGAGCAGAACATCCTGCGCATAGAGAAGTTCAAGGCAAAGAAGGTTTGGACAGCCGTTCTTTGGGATGCTGAAAACCAGAATCAGCCCTACATCAAGCGTTTTGTGTTTGAGGAATCAAAGAAGAAGCAGAGTTTCTTGGGCGAGAACCCTGATAGTCAACTCATTCTCCTGACCGACACGCCTTTCCCACGCCTTCAACTCACATTCAATGAACCCGACACCTTCCGTGGTCCTCTCGAGGTCGATGCCGAAGAATACATTGCCGTCAAAGGCTTCAAGGCGAAAGGCAAACGTCTCACCACCTACGCCCTCGACCAAGTGACAGAACTGGAACCCACCCGATTCCCTGAGCCTGAGATGGAAGAAGACACGACAGAGGATGAGGTGGAAGAGGTCATTGACCCCGACGAAGGAAAGAGCGATGGCGATATCCGTGATGAAATAACAGGACAATTGAAACTATTTTAATGAGACCTCTATATATAATAATGTGTAAGGGCTTAGCAACAGTTTCCATGCTGTTGCTAAGCCTTTGTGCTTATGGACAAGACAACAAGGAAGTGCTCCATTCGTCGATGATTGGAGTGGGATGGTCTAACATTCTCGACACCTACCTATCGCCCTACAATTACACAGGCACCGACCTTCGTATCCAGCGCGAGACGATGCGCATGACCACCTTGTGGAATGGACGAGTGTCCAACCAGTCCCTGATTGATGTGAATGGTGCCATCAACGAAAACCATGCTGGCAACATCGACGAGTACGCAGGTGGCATCCGCTACTCGCAAGGCTGGTTCTACAATTTCAACGAAGGCAACGTCGTGAACCCTGTGTCCAAATGGAACATTGCCGCAGGACTTGCCGCTTCCGGCTATCTCGGGGTGGTCTATATCGACCGTAGTGGTAACAATCCTGCCCAAGCCAAAGCCGACCTGATGATAGATGCCTCTGCAATGGCAACCTACGACATGGTTATTGCACGGCACCATTATCTCTGGCGTTATCAGGTGTCCGTTCCCATCATGGGCATCGCCTTCTCTCCCAACTATGGGCAGAGTTACTACGAGACCTTCACATTGGGCAACAGCGACCACAATGTTCTCTTTGCCTATCCTGGCAACATGCCATCCATGCGCCACAAGTTGACCCTCGACATTCCCATTCGTCGCTACACCCTTCGTGTCGGCTATGTGGCTCAATTTAATCAATCCACCTTCAATCACCTGAAGTATCACCAATATTCCCACAACTTCATGATTGGTTTTAATAAATATCTGTATCGCCGATGAAAAACATACTTTCGCTTCTGATTCTCATATCCTCACTTTTAGCCTTTCACTCCTGTGTGCAGGAAGAAGACTACGACAACTCCAAGCAGGGTAATTTCGAGGCACTTTGGAAAGTGATGGACGAACACTATTGCTTTTTCGATTACAAACAGCAGGAATTGGGTGTTGACTGGGATGAAGTACACACCCGTTATGCTACAAAAGTAAACGAAAAGATGAACAACGCTCAACTTTTTGAAGTTCTCTGCAACATGCTTGCCGAACTGAAAGACGGTCACGTCAACCTCTCTGCCCCTTTCGATTTCGGTCGCAACTGGAGTTTCTACGAAGATTATCCTGAAAACTACAACGACAGCATTGCCAAACTCTATCTTGGGCACAACTATCAAATAGCCTCTGGACTCAAATACATCACCCTCGATGATAACATCGGATATGTACGCTGTGAAACATTCGACGAAGGCATCGGCGACGGCAACGTCAGCGTCATGCTCCAAAGCCTTGCCTCCTGCAATGGACTCATCATCGACATACGTGGCAATGGGGGCGGACAACTCACGAAAGCCCAGACCTTAGCCTCCCATTTCACCAACGAGAAACTGCTGGTTGGCTATGTTTCTCACAAAACAGGCAAAGGCCGCAATGACCTCTCCACGCCCGAAGCCATTTACCTCGACCCCGCTTCCGACGGCATCCGTTGGCAAAAACCTGTTGTCGTCCTCACCAACCGTGCCGTCTATTCTGCAGCCAACGACTTTGTCAAGTGCATGAAGCAATGCCCCCATGCCACCATCATGGGCGCCCCGACAGGTGGCGGTTCTGGCATGCCCTTCAATAGCGAACTGCCCAACGGCTGGAGTGTCCGCTACAGCGCCGTCATCTTCTACGATGCTCAAATGCGCCACACCGAATTTGGCATCAGTCCCGACATCCCACTCTCTATGTCAGGTGCCGATATTGCTGAAAAAAAGGACACCTACATCGAAAAAGCACGTGAATATTTGCTCAATTCCAAATAAAATCCTAATTTTGCAGCCGTAAAGTTTTCGCGCTTGTGGCGGAATTGGTAGACGCGCCAGACTTAGGATCTGGTATCTCCGATGTGCAGGTTCGAGTCCTGTCAGGCGCACAAAATGTTTACATAACATACAAATTTCTTACATTTTGATAAGAAATGCAGGCTCTTTTCGGTTTCTTTGCCGAAATATTAGTATCTTTGCACGTTTTTGTGTCTCAACTGACACGAAAACGTGTTTTTTGTTTTTACGTAGATACAAGACAAGAAACCCCAAGCCTTACGGCTAAAAAAACTAAAAAAACAGACAACTAAAACCAAACAACTATATGAAACAATTACTTCTTGGTGACGAAGCCATTGCCTTGGGAGCGATTAACGCCGGACTCTCTGGCGTGTATGCTTATCCGGGCACTCCGTCCACCGAAATCACAGAGTTTATTCAGACGAATAAACTGGCACGTGAACGCGGCATCCACAGCCGCTGGTGCACCAACGAGAAGACGGCAATGGAAGCCGCACTCGGCATGTCCTACGCTGGCAAACGCGCCCTGGTGTGCATGAAACACGTGGGCATGAACGTGTGTGCCGATGCTTTTGTCAACAGTGCCATCACAGGCGTTCAAGGCGGTCTCATCGTTTTGGCTGCCGACGACCCCTCCATGCACTCCTCGCAGAATGAGCAGGACAGCCGCTTCTACGGCAAGTTCGCCCTCATCCCCATCTTCGAGCCATCGAACCAGCAGGAGGCTTACGACATGGTGGCTTCTGCCTTCGAACTGTCCGAAACCCTGAAAGTGCCTGTGCTGCTGCGCATCGTCACTCGCTTGGCACACAGCCGTGCAGCCGTCGAGGTGGGCGAACCTCAGGCAGAGAATGCGCTCAACCCCAGCACCGACCAGTGGGTGCTCCTGCCCGGCATCGCGCGCAAGAAATATGTGGATTTGCTCGGAAAGCAGGAGGCTTTCCAAAAGGAATCAGAGGCATCTACCTATAACAAGAAAGAGACAGCCGCTGGTCAGAAACTCGGCATTATCGCTTGCGGAATCGCTTATAACTACGTGAAGGAGAATGTGGGCGACAACGCCAATATCCTCAAAATCTCGCAATATCCATTGCCAGTCGCAGCCATTCAGCAGTTGGCAAAGGAGAATGATGCCATCCTCGTCGTAGAAGACGGACAGCCCGTCGTGGAAGAGGCTGTGGCTGGCATCCTCGGTGCCGACTACCCCATCAAGGGACGTCTCACTGGCGACCTGCCACGCACAGGCGAACTCACACCCGACTGCGTAGCCAAGGCACTCGGTCTGCCTGCGGGTCCTGCCTTCGACAATGCCAAGAACCTTGCTGGTCGTCCCCCACAACTCTGTCAGGGTTGCGGACACCGCGACGTTTACACTGCACTCAATCAGGTGTTGGCTGAATATCCCGACTACCGCGTGTTCGGTGACATCGGCTGCTACACCCTCGGTGCCCTGCCACCGTTCAAGAGCCTCTCATCCTGCGTGGACATGGGAGCCTCCATCACCATGGCGAAGGGTGCTGCCGATGCAGGTCTCTTCCCTGCCGTTGCCATCATTGGCGACTCCACCTTCACCCACTCCGGCATGACGGGTCTGCTCGATGCCGTCAACGAAAAGTCCAACATCACCGTCGTCATCTCCGACAACCTCACCACAGGCATGACGGGCGGACAGGACTCCGCTGGCACCAACAAGTTCGAAGCCATCTGCCTCGGTCTCGGTGTAGAGCCAGAGCATGTCCGTGTGGTCGTACCACTCCCAAAGAACATGCCCGAAATCACCCGCATCCTCAAGGAAGAGATTGAATACAAGGGCGTTTCGGTGATTATCCCTCGCCGTGAGTGCATCCAGACGGCAGCACGCCACGCAAGAGAAAGGAGAAATAAGTAAGAATAACGCTTCGCGTCTTTAGAAAAACCTGAAAAAAACAAAGAAAACCAAAAAAAACAAAAACATTCCATAGAAAAAAGACCACTGAAGATTTCGGTTTTATGTGGTTTTCTTTGGTTTTTTCTGGTTTTTCTAAAGACCGCTTGCGGTTAAAAACATACGTAAGATGAAAAAAGACATCATACTCTGCGGTGTGGGTGGACAAGGCATCCTCTCCATCGCAACCATCATCGGCGAAGCAGCCACAGAGGCTGGCATCAACCTGAAACAAGCCGAGGTACACGGCATGAGCCAGCGCGGCGGCGACGTGCAATCCAACCTGCGCCTCTCCACCAACAACATCTACTCTGACCTCATCCCACAAGGCGGTACCGACGTGGTCATCTCCATGGAGCCTATGGAGTCCCTGCGCTACCTGCCCTACCTTGCCAAGACAGGCACCATCGTGACCAGCAGCAAGCCCTTCATCAACATCCCCAACTACCCCGACGAAGCCGCTCTGCAAGCCGAACTCGATGCCCTGCCCTCCGTGGTGAAACTCGACATCGAGACCGTTGCCAAGGATGCCGGCAATGTGCGTGGAGCCAACATGGTGCTCCTCGGTATGGCAGCCCCCTTCATCGAGATTCTCTCCGTCGAGCAACTCCGCAAAGCCATCTCCGTCATCTTTGCCCGCAAAGGCGACGCCATCGTCGAAGCCAACCTCAAAGCCTTCGACATGGGCGTAGAGGCAAGCCGAAAGTAAGTTTGAACCGCAAGCGGTCTTTAGAAAAACCAGAAAAAACCAAAGAAAACCAGAAAAAACAAGAAAGAGACAAGAAAAGTCAAGAAGAGAGTATTATGAGTATGTTTATAAAAAAAGAGTTGGAATCAGACTTGAAGGAAAAACTCAAGGATTTTGTCTTTGACGTGGTGGGCTGCTGCCAAGCCGTGCATCGTGAACAAGGTCCTGAATTGACTGAATATGTCTATCAAGATTCCCTCGAAATTGCTTTCGAACAGGCTCATATTAAACACGTGAAAGAGTATTACTGCAAGCCCAAGTTTCGAGGGATAGAGTTACCACATCGGTTATTTGTGGATTTCTTTTGCAAAGACAAGATCTTTCTCGAATGCAAAGCCATCGAACAATTAGGCGTTCATGAACGTCTCCAACTTTGGAACTACATGCGCTGTGCTGACATCCGAATAGGAATTCTCTACAACTTTGCTCCCTTACACGACGAATGCGAACGGTACTACTTTGACCCCTACACTCGCACCATCTCCTACTTCTAATCCGAATCCTGTTTCTCGGCTACACCGAACTAAAATTCCTTGTTTTTTCTGGTTTTCTTTGGTTTTTTCTGGTTTTTCTAAAGACCGCTTGCGGTAAAAAAGTAATAACATAATCATAACCCCCTAAAACCCAAACCAAAATGATTCACAATCCTCAAATGGAGTGCATGGACAGGGAGTCCATGCGCAAGTTGCAGTCAGAGCGACTGATCAAGACCGTCAAAATCTGCTACGAGAAGGTGCCCTTCTACAAGAAGAAGATGGATCGCATGGGCGTCAAGCCCGAAGACATCCGCAGCATCGACGACATCTACAAACTGCCCTTCACCACCAAGCACGACCTGCGCGACGAGTACCCCTTCGGACTCCAGGCAGTGCCCATGAGTGAGGTGCGCCGCATCCACGCCTCGTCAGGCACCACCGGCAAGCCCGTCGTTGACACCTACACAGAGAACGACCTGAAGATGTGGGCAGAAGGCGTTGCCCGTGTGATGGCTGTCGGCGACATCGGTCCTGGCGACGTCGTGCAGGTGTCCTACGGCTACGGACTCTTCACTGGCGGACTCGGTGCCCACGACGGTGCTGCCATGCGTGGTGCCGTGCAGTTGCCCACCTCAGCCGGCAACTCTGAAAAGCAAATCATGCTGATGAAGGACTTCGGCTCTACTGCCCTCTGCTGCACTCCCTCCTACGCCCTGCATCTGGCAGAAGTCATCGAAAAGAGTCCCGACGTGAACGTGGAAGACCTGAAACTCCGTGTCGGCTTCTTCGGAGCCGAGCCTTGGACATGGGGCATCCGTCGCGAACTGGAGAAGAAACTCCACATCAAAGCCATCGACATCTACGGACTCACCGAGATGTGCGGTCCCGGCGTGGGCGGCGAATGCCAGTATCAGAACGGCACCCACATTGCCGAAGACATGTTCTACCCCGAAATCATCAACCCCGAAACGCTGGAGCCAGTGGCACCAGGCGAACAGGGCGAACTCGTCTTCACCTCCCTCTGCAAGGAAGCCATGCCTATCCTCCGCTACCGCACCCGCGACCTCACAAACCTCATCTACGAGCCTTGCGAATGCGGACGTACCTCCGTCCGAATCGGCAAGATACTGGGTCGTAGCGACGACATGCTCATCATCCGCGGTGTCAACGTCTTCCCATCGCAAATCGAGACAGCCCTCACCGAGTTCCCCGTCTTCACTCCACAGTACTTCATCACCGTGGACCGCAAGAACAACGAAGACACCTTCGACCTCGATGTCGAACTCCGTGCCGAATACTTCTCGCCCAACCCAGCCAAGCAGATGCCATTCATCAAGCCACTCTACGACCGCATCGTCTCCATGGTGGGCATCAAGCCCAACATTCACATCAAGGAGCCGGGCAACATCGAGCGTTCCATTGGCAAGGCAAAGCATGTGCTCGACAAGCGCACCCTCCTCACCGACTGGAAATAGGGAATCACTGATTTAACTTTCGGAAGTTCTTCTTAACGCTTCACGTCTTTAGAAAAACCAGAAAAAACCAAAGAAAACCTCAAAAAACCAATATTCTTCATCATAAAGAATCTTATAACCCCATATTATTTTTTTTGGTTTTTTCTGGTTTTTTATGGTTTTTCAAAGACCGCTTGCGGTAAAATTACATCCGAACCTTTAGCTCGACGAAGTCAAACTTCAGTCACTAAAATAAAAGCGGTTCTATAGGACAAAATGAACCTTTCGTCGAGAGGAAGTTCACAAAATCCAATCTGGGGCATTGTTCCCCATGTTTTCTTCCCCGAAGGCGTAAGGATTGCAACATCAATTGGTTGCAAAAAAACACGCCCCCAGCGTCAAATGATAGGCACTGGGTGCGTGTCATTTTATGCGCAGGGTGCGTGAAAAGACAGGCGCAGGGTGCGCACATAGGAGAATCTTGACATCACGGTAGCCACTGCGTCTTCGTGCCGTCGAAGTAGATATCTGCTCGTAACGAGTAGCCAGAGTGTTTGCAAATCGATTTTGAAACGTTTGAAAATGCTATTCAAATTATAAGAAAAGACCATTTTCAGCAAAGAAAACTTGATTTTGGTGGAGAAGGTTTGGTCTGTTAAGTGGAAAGACGTACCTTTGTGCCCGGAAATAATTGAAGCAATGTTTACAGAACATATACCCACCAACTTGATATTGTTTTTCATGCTCTACGGCATGACGGGAGTGGTGCCATTCATGGCAGCCGTCTATCTGCTGCTGAGTCGGGGCAATGCCTTTGCGCCTGAGGTCACGCCACCCGTGCGGCTGCGCCGTTGGGCTGCATCGTTCTTTGCCCTGTCAGCACTGGGGCATGTGTGGTGGATGCTTTTCTACTTCCATTCCCCCCACTTTCATTCTATGGACGACTTGATTCATTCAGCCGCCTATGTGGCACTTGTCGTGTTCGACTGCGTGACGATGCTGACCACGCTTGCCGGTACGCTGCTCTCCATGCTTCAAGACCGAAGACGGCGCATCTGGCCGGTCTTTGTAGCCATGATTCCATTCGTGGCACTGGGGGTGGTATTAATGGTCTATCCCAGCCAACAAATCATGCTCATTGCCTTTGTGTACATCCTGTTGCTCTACGTGCTCTTCACCGTCTATATGGTATTCGCCGCCAGACGCTACGGGCGTTGGCTGAACGACAATTATGCCGACCTGGAGAACAAGAAGGTATGGCTGAGCCAAGTGGTGACGCTCACCTGCCTGTTGCTGTTCATCCTCTATACCCTCGTTGACCCCGACTCCCTCCTCTTCATGTACCTCATGCACTTCGGCGAGATCATACTGTTCGGTCTGCTGCTATGGCGCGTGGAAACGTTGCCGCAGTTGGACAGCATTCTCGTTGAACAAGAGAACTGTCCACCTGCCTTGGAAGGGAAAAAGGACGACACGACAGCGGGAATGGCGGTTCAAGAATCAACGGTCAACGCTCAACTATTCAATCATCTTCCTGCCAGCATCAACCTCGCCAAAATCGAGCAACTATTGGCAGAGCACTGTGTGAGCACACAACTTTACCTGAAGCACGACCTGAGTCTTCAGCAACTGGCTCAGGCGATTGGCACCAACCGTTCCTATCTTAGCCAATATTTCTCCCACCAGGGCATCACATACAATACTTATATCAACAATCTGCGCATTAACCACTTCATCAGCCGCTGCCAAGATGCCGTCGCTGCTGGACAGCCCATTGTTGCCCAGCAATTGGCAAGCGAAAGCGGCTACCACAGTTACAGCACCTTCAGCCTCGCGTTCAAGCAACGCATGGGACAGAGCGTAACCGCTTGGATGCGCGAAACGACTGTCTAACTTACATTTTCCTAAAATTCAAGATTCTTTTCGCGAAACACGTTCCTTCATGAAGCGTGAGTTCGATATAAGGTATTCGCTTTCGTCCGTCGAAGGCGAAAAAGCATTTGTTTTCACATTTTCTTACACCAAACTCACGTTAAAAATTCGAAAAATTAATCAAATTCGTTGTTTCAAAATTTACAATTAGACTTTCAAAATTTACAAAAACGGAGAGGTACTTTCAAAATTTACAAAAAATTTTTCAACATCTTCAAGTCTTGATTTGCAGGGCATTTAGGGTGTCGTTATTTGAGGAAAATTTGTTTATCTTTGCATAACTAAAAAAACACACTCAAATAACCTATAAAGGTACAAAAAATATCTCAGATTACCAACTTCTTAGACATCATATCATGAACAAGAGATTACATTTAGCCAGTTCCCTGCTAACGATGTTCACAGCACTGCTCTCGCTGTGGCCGCAGATGGTCTGGGCCGATGACTGTGTGCTGGAAACCACCAGCAACTATTCCGTGATGCCCGAAGGCATTAGCCAGTTACGCATCAAGTTCCCTGCCTATGACAAGGATGGGTATGACTGCTGGATTGTGGAGGGTTTTGTGAAAATCAAGATTGACGGTACCACCACCGAGGAGACCATCTTCGAATGTACGATGCAGCAGAACATAGACAATGACGACTATTTTCCTAACATCACGTTCAAAAAAGGTGTGGATGGAGACATGCTTCTCTATCGTGAACGAAACTACAGCACCCTCAGTGTGAGCCGTTCGTCGCGCACCGACGACCTGCCCTGCATGTCTAATTCCGAAACGGCATACGTCAATCTGCTGTGGAATTTACCGAATAAATACCGAGGCAAGAAGGTGCACATCTCATGGAGTATGCACCATAACGGTAATGTGAGCGAGCCCAACAAGTACATCACCATCACGACCCGCACGTTCGATATTGCGCCTGCGCCGTCCAAGCAGTATCCCGTGTTGATGGATCCCGTGCTCTCATACAGTGCAGGCAGCCCCAACCAGATTATGGTGCCCTACATGATAGCCACCACCAACCTGCAGTCTATGACAGCCTACTACACAGAGGTCGGCGTGGGTTCGTCAACTACAAAATCCATCAATCTGGGTACCGAGTCATCGGGCTTCATCACGCTCAATGCCGAGCAGCCTGTGCGCAACCTTTATGTGGAGGCTGTCTATCTCAACAGCGAGAAGGTGGTGGAGAAAACCGCCTCGACGACACGAGACGTTCCCATACTGCACCAACCCAAAGCACTCACAGCCACAGTGGAGAAGGACGGTAAAGTCACACTCCACTGGATGGTAGGAAACTTCCGGTGGAACGAAATATCGCCAAACGACAGTTGGGAGATACAGCGCAACGTGACAGGCAGCAGTGACCCGGCAGACGCGGGATGGATGTCTATCGGTCAGTTGTCATACGACAACTTTGCCACAGAGTACTCCTACACGGACGAAAACTTGCTCTCATTCTATCAGCAAAAGACGGTATATTACCGTGTGAGGCGCACATTCACATCTATATGGGGATGGACGGCTCAGAGCGGATATGCCATGACCTCGCTGCCAGCCACTCTGTGCCTGCCAGGTGTGACCGATGCCACGGTAGAGCGTAAGGGAACCTGGACTGACACAGAGCATGGCGTTAAGTTCCAGTTCCGACTCGGAGGTCCCGAGAAAGACAGCCAGGGACGTCTCATCATCCGCAACTTCGACGACTGGCAGACGTTTAACGTGACGGTGGAAAATGCCAAGGGTCAGTACGACGTGAACGCCGTCCTTGCCGCCGACATTACGGTCAATACGATATTAGGCTGGTTAGAGGGTTCACCCTACCGGGGCACGTTCGACGGCAACGGCCACACGCTGACCGTCAATTACGACGGAAGTGCCAATAGCGCTTATTCTACCAACTCGTACATTGCCCCCTTCCGCTATGTGAAAAATGCCACCTTCAAGAACCTGCACACGGCTGGCACCATCAGCACCAGCGGTATGTATGTAGGCGGCCTTGTTGGCTATGCCACCAGCGGTTTGGTAACCATTGAGAATTGCCGTTCGTCGGTGGCCATCAAACTCGGTACGACTGGCGACGGCTCCAATGGTGGTTTTATGGGTGCTAATGCTGGGAATGTAAGTGTCACCTTCCGCAACTGTGCCTTCGACGGCAGTTTCGATGGTGATAAATGCATTAACAACGGCGGCTTCGTGGGCTGGGCAAATAGCCCTGTCACCATCGACAACAGCCTCTTTGCCCCCACTGACATCACGACCTCGCCCAGTGGTAGCGACACGTGGGCACGTGGTCGTGGGGCCACGCTGACAAACTGCTACTACTCATTGAGATACGGAACAAGTAGTGCCGGCACATCAACACAGGGAATGTTACTAAGCGATCTGCAAACCAAACTCGGCGAGCAATGGCAGGTGCAGGGAAGTCAGGTGGTGCCGGTCATGAATATCTCCGCTGACAGCAATCATTCAACCTTGGTCTGGGACAAGCGTGCCAAGGTGGCGCTCACTACCTACATGGAGGGTGCTGACAGTCAGTCGGCAAGGACTCAGCGTCGGGAACTGACCGAGGATGAGCAGAACGGAGGACACCTGGAGATGAATCTGACAACCTCGTGCGTATATCACAGTTTCGGACTGGCTGTGGAGCGTGGGGAGTCATCGCTGCCCATCGCAGGGATGGATGATGGAGACCGCCTGGAGTACAAACTCACAAACCAGACAGGAAGCGACTTCTATTTCGACAGCAATGCAAAACTGATTTCCTGTAAAGCCGACACCCTCCAGAGTGCCGTATCGCTCTCGTGGGAGACCGATGGTGGAGATGTGGATTATTATCGCATCCTGCGCTATGACAAACTGCATCCAGAAGAGGTGAAGACGCTGGAGGCAGAGTACACTCAGACGGCATACATCGACCAGACCGTACAGCCTCAGCACAATTATATATACACCATTGAGGGTGTGACGCAGTGCGAGGGTATGCACGTGACAAGCATCGTCTGCGAAGGATGCTGCGAGCCCACGGGCATGGTACGCGGATACGTGCGCCTTGCTAACGGCATCGGGCTGCCCAACGTCAAAGTCACAGCAACGCCGAAAAATCCCGACCATGGTAATGAGGCCGAGTGCGTCACGGACTCCACGGGATACTACGAAATCAGCGGCTTGCGCTATCAAGGTCAAGGCACCTACACCCTCCTGGCATCAGGTATGGGCAAAGGACTCGAAGTGACCTTCGACGAGATGTCAAACCTGCAGATTGGCATCAATTTCTACGAACAGACCTATTATAATTTTTCTGGCTTCGTGCTCTACGAAGGGTCATCAATACCCGTCTCGGGTGTGAGTTTCTTGCGCGACGGTATGCCCGTGGTGGATGCCTCCGGCACGTTGGTGACAACCGACAACCAGGGTGCTTTCATGGTGAACATACCAGAGGGCAGCCACACCATACAGGTGGTGAAGAAGGGTCACGTGTTCGCTAACGACGGCTACTATATCGACCTGGACAAGTTGGACGGCGACCCACGTAAGCCCAACTGGCAGAAAGACCGCTCGGGTGTTTACCTGTGGGACCAGACAAAGGTCACGTTGCAGGGGCGCGTCGTGGGAGGTAACGTGGAGGGCTTGAAGCCACTGGGTCAGAGCCTGTCGAAGAACAACCTCGGCGACGACATGACGATGGTGCTCACACTGGAAGGCGACAACTCGTCGTGGATTGTACGTGATCAGTTGGATGACAATATCACCGAACGCCACTACAAAGTCGCCCATGGTAAGACGGACACCACAAGGGTTGACGCATATCGTCATCGAATTGTTATCCACCCCGACTCGGTGACAGGTGAATACCAGATACCTATGTATCCTGTGAAGTACAAGGTGACGGAAATCTACGGCAAGGGCTATCCGACGCTGTTCCAGGAGGGAATGGTGAGCGAGACTGTGGATTTGACGAATTACGCAAACACCGACACGGCAACCTACTCACGCATCTATCACGCTCAGCCCACGCTGGACATCTGGCAGTTCCAGGCGGGTTCAGACCGATACTTGGGACTGAAGCAATACATCTCTCGCGACAATGCCGGCATACGCGACACCATCACTTTGTGGAAAAATGGCACGTACTCCATGGGCTATCCCGTATTCATGGCGGGCTCGCCAGTGCCTATGGTGCTCTCTGCCCGCGAGGAATACTATTATAATAATGAGAAACTGGGGCGGCAGGACATCGTGCAACTCGACGGAGGTTTCGTGAGGGTTGGCAACGGACTGGTGAGTGTCGAGGAAAGCGACACCCTAAGCCTCGACAGCACAGGACTGGGCACATACGTGTTCACCCCGGAGAACACCACTTTCATGCTGGAGGGTGACATGGCGCTGCGAACGATGAAGTTCACGCTGGAGTATGACGGTACGTTCTTCGACATCGAGCCTATCCGTGCCTACGTGATGGCAGCCATTCCCAAGTCGCAGGGACGACATATCGTGGCAGGAGAGAACGTACACCTTGTCGACATCCTTCGTGACCCGCCAGGCAGTAGTTCTTCTGCCTACATCGCGAAAGGGTCAAAGATGAGTTACAGTTACACGGCTGACTACAGCATCGAGATGGGTGCCAGTCTCTCTCTCAGTGCAGGCTCAGGCGCCGATTACTACACAGGCATCTGGGCAGGTGTAGGCTCGGGCACGAGTGCAGGAACTGTTAACACAAGCGACAACTATGGTACACTGTCATACGACCTTGCCACGAAATACTATAATGACTGGAGTTACGAATATGAATTCGAAACCCAGGAGAAGATTACAACGAGCGACCATGAAAGGGAAGTGGGTATGAACTCGGATGTGTATATCGGTATGACAGACAACGTGGTGGTTGACGACGCCATCGCCGTGCGCATGGTGAATCGCAAGGCGATGCAGCGACTAAGCCCCGGCATGGGAGGCGAGATAGAGGTAGAAGGTCACACGTTCAACGTTGCAGGAACAGCCAAGGTGCTTGCCAGCGGTTGGGATCCTGTGGCAAAGGACTCGGTCTATCTGGTTCGCGACGAGGTGATGTCGCTGTCATCGCGCATCAACTCCACTTTTGTACACTCACAGAGTTATCTGCTGGAAGAACTCCTGCCAACCCTCATTCGCACCCGCAACTCGCTGCTGATGGATTCCACCACAACCGTCACATACGCACAGACGCTTGCCAACCAGCAGAAACGTCCTGTTTACGTGAGCAAGGTGTCACCAGAGAACGAGAACTTCTCGCTCCCGAACTATTACACCCGCTATCTGCCTGAGGGCAAGCAGGATGCGTGGAGCGATACAATTATGGCACTGAACACCCAGATACACGCCTGGGCAGGACTGATTGCCGCCAACGAGAGGGAGAAGTTGGAGGCATACGAACTGGTGAAGGTGTACGACTTCGATGGTCGCAGCAGCGTGGAGTACAGCGAAACGTTCACCACCACAGATGGTATGCACCGCTATTGGCAAATACCGTCAACACCGAACCTCACTGGAGAGGATGGATTCAGTAGAGACCTGAAAGATAACAATTCGGGTACCCATAAAAATGAATCAGATGGAAAGGTGACCTCAGTGGAGTTCAAGGCAGGTGGTTTGAAGATGGGCTTTAAAGTAACGCCTCTGATTGGTTTTGACTTCAACTACGAGAATGGCATCGATACGGAGTACACGAAGGAAACGGGTTTCACCTTGTCATGCAGCAGGAAGTCGAGTCTGACGGTGGGAGTGTACAAGACACGCGAATTCTCTACTGACAGTTTGCTGAAGTTGGCTGACTTGGGTGGAATGAACCTGTTTTACAAGAATGTGGAGAATAACCTGAAGTTGATATACAACGGTCGCCCCGACAGCGGCAACACGACGAGTTACATCAACAGCCTTGCCAGTGTGCCACGCTACCGCAACCTTGTATTCCGCACCTTGGCTGGAGCCACGGCTTCACCATGGGAAGAGGAGCGTCGCACCATGTTCTACAACCCCGGTGCCATTCTGGACCAGGCTACTCAGCAAATCAACAAACTCCGCATCTGGGCCAAGGAGCCGAGTGTCTCTAATGTTCCTTACGGCGAACCCGCCCGTTTCACCATCTACATGACCAACGAGAGCGATATGCCTGACCGCATCTCCAACGAAATGTATTTTTATCTGGAAGATAGCATGAACCCCAACGGTGCCAAGATTTTCGTCGACGGCATGCCGCTGACTGGCACGGGCATCGAACTTTGGATGGATCCGGGCGTCATTTACGAGAAGCAGGTGGAAGTGTATGCCGGAGCGGAATACGACTACGATGACCTGGGCATCACGCTCTACGACGATGAAGACGTGTATCACACATGGACGGTGAGCCTGTCGGCGCACTTCGTCCCGGTAGCCGGTTCCGTGAACATCTCGAAGCCCGGCAACAATTGGGTCGTGAATACCGAGTCATCCTACGACAAGGAACGGCAGATATACTACCTGCCCGTACACATCGACGGCTTCGACGTGAATTTCCGGAATTTCGACCACATCGAACTACAGTACAAACTCTCGACGCAGGGAGATAAGGACTGGGTCAATGTATGCTCGTATTATCCTGACACCGACGAGGGACGTGAACTGATGGCATTGGCCTCGGGTGAGAAGCAGTTAATGAAGAACAATGGATTCATCGACGCCAACTTCTACGGCGAGAACGATCCTGTGGAACAATACTACGACATACGCGCCGTGTGTTACTGTCGCCACGGCAGCGGCTATCTGACACGCTCCTCCAACATTCTGAGCGGCATCAAAGACACGCGCCGTCCGCAACCATTCGGAACACCACTGCCCACGAACGGCATACTGGGCATTGACGACGACATAAGGATTCCGTTCTCGGAGAATATTGCTTACAATTACCTCTCGCCGGTCAACAACTTCGAAGTGCTGGGTCTGACCAACCAGAGCAGCATCTCGCTGGACACATCCCTGCAGTTCGAGGGATGGGCTTTGGCTGCCTCTATGGGGAAACGGAATTTGGCAGGCAAGGATTTCACGTTCGACCTGATGATGAAGCCCCGGCAGACGGGTGAAGACATGAGCGTGGTGAGCCAGACCATGAGCGATAATACCTATATGATTCTTGGCGTCACCGGCGACGGACATCTGACTGCCAATGTGAACGGCATAGCCATGCAGAGTGAAAAGGCGGTGGAATTCGACGAACTGCGCCATGTTGCCTACGTATTTGACGTAGATGAAGAGGAAAACCAGACGCACGTCACTTTCTACAACGATCAAGAATCCATTGGCAGTAGTTCGTTTGATGGCATGTACGACGGTACGGCAAATCTCGTGTTCGGCAGCGGCTTCGAGGGCGAGATGATGGAGGTTCGCCTCTGGAACAAAGCCATGACCAGTGCTGAACTGGGCACTTACGCCAAGAAACGCCTGAAGGGGACAGAACTGGGACTGATTGACAACTATCCGATGAACGAGGGCAGTGGTGAGTATGCCTACGACCATGCCGTGGGCGGCAACGACCTCGTGCTGGCTGGTACCACCTGGAAGGTGCCCGACGGCATCAGCATGCGTCTGGACGGAACGGAGGGTATCAAGTTGAATCCACAGCCCTTCCAACGCACGGAATACGAAGACTATACAATGATGTTCTGGTTCCGTACCAACGACGAGGACTGCACACTGATGTCCAACGGCGAGGCGCGCACCGAGAGCGGCTGGAAAGATCACTTCAACATCGGTCTGGAAGACGGAAAACTGTTCTTCCGTTCTGGTGGACAGCAAGTGAATGCCAGCGGCTTCTATCACGACGGCTCGTGGCACCACGTTGCCGTGTCGGTGAATCGAGCCCAAAATGTGGGTCGCCTCTTCGTGGACGAGAAATTGGAACAGTCCTTCCCTGTTGACACCCTTGGCGGCATCCAAGGCAATGCGCTTTACCTCGGAACCACTTTCAACGCTCAACTTTCCACTTTCGACTCAACAATGGCAGGCTATATCGACGAACTTGCCATGTTCGAGATGGCACTACCCGAAAACGTACTGAAACTCATTAGCAAGAATTCACCGTCGGGCGAAGAGATAGGACTGCTTGCCTACTTGCCCTTCAGCCGTTCCGAACGGCAGACAGACAACACGCAACGACTGATGCCGACGGGCTTGAGCCTGAAGAAGTACAAGGACAACCACGGTAACATTGTGGAGAACCACGTGGATACCATCGTTAGTGAGAAAGTCATCGCACTCCATGCAGACCGCCGTCATTACGCACCGATGGTGAACGCCGGCAAGTTGGAAAACATCAAGTATTCGTATGTGGCCCGAGACAATGAACTCTTCATCAACCTTGATGTGCCCGACTACCAGATAGAGAAGACGAACGTATATGTGACCGTGAAGGAGGTGGCAGACCTACAGGGTAACCTGATGGCATCGCCCGTGGCAATGGACCTCTATGTCTATCGTACACCCTTACGCTGGAACGTGAAGCGGAAGACCGTCAATGTGAAATACGGCGAGGGTGCGACTGTCGATTTGGCCATCGAGAACCTGAGCGGCAAAACGAAGGAGTTTACGCTCGAAGGTATGCCCCAGTGGATTACAGCCTCACAGACGAGAGGCAAGATTGATGCACTGGACGAGATGCCCATTGTGCTGACCATTTCGCCCTACATCAACATCGGTGACTTCGAGGAAATCATCTACATCGTTGGCGAGAATGGCATGACGGAACCGCTTCCTCTCACTATCCGTGTGCGTGGCGATGCACCCGATTGGGCTGTCGATGACGAACTCAAACGCGGCAACATGACGATGCACATGGTGGCCCGTGTGACGATAGGTGACGAGATAGCCCACGACACGGACGACATCCTGACCGCCGTAGGTACGGGACACCGCACATTGGGGGCTGCCCACGTCAAACAGGGTACAGCGGAAAACGACGGACTGGTCTATCTGACCATCTACAACACGGCAGGAGCCAATGGAACGCCTGTGAACTTCGAGTTCTACGATGCCTCGACTGGACGCATCCATGTGGTGACCCACAAAAACGATTCTTCCCCACTCATGGAAGAGTCGGAGGCAACCATTCTGTTCCAAGCCGATACCATCTTAGGTACGGCAACGAATCCTGTCATCTTGACTGCCAGTTGGAAGGAGGTGCAGGCAGTGAAACTGGAGAAAGGCTGGAACTGGGCTTCAACCTACGTGCAGCCCGAAGAGGCAACCGTGAGCGACCTGCTGAATGGCATGGGCACGTGGGATGCCGGCGACGGACTGGAACTTCTGGAGAGCAACAATCGGGCATTCCTGCTTACGTACAAACTTGATCAGCAAAGCAACACCTGTTATTGGGACAATGGCGATAAGACGACACAGTTGAACCCGAAGCGCATGTATCGCTTCTATACGAAGAACCCGAAGACCATCTACATTGCTGGCGAGAATGCGTCCTTCGAAAGCATCACAATACATCAGGGATGGAACCGCATCGGCTACCTTTCGACCATGAACCTGCCCATTGCCACGGCTCTGGCGGACTACACCGATGCTGCCTCGGAAGGCGACATCATCAAGTCGCAAAGCGAGTTTGCCGTGCTCAGCATTGATGCCATGGGCAACCGAATGTGGAAGGGTACGCTGGAATACCTGCGCACAGGCGAGGGTTATATGCTCCGACGTCAGGCCGCTACAGATTGCAAATTCTGGTACCCGTATTACAGCACAGGAACGAAGTACAATACTGCGGAGACACGAAAGGCACCCATCTTCCGCAACACGACGGGCTCGTCCATGAACGTCATCGCCCGAGTGGAGGACTTCGACCTGAAGCCAGGTGACCGCTTGGTGGTTTACGAGGGCGCCGAAGTGCGTGGCGTGGCAGAAATCGATTCCCAGTTTACGCAGGACAATGCTCCCTTGTTCTTCCTCACAGTGGGAGCATCGGAGCAGGATCTGCACTTCATTCTCGAACGCGACGGTGAACCTGTCGCCACGACACCGCAGTCCCTCACCTACGTGGACAACGCCGTCATGGGAACGCTGGCTCAGCCCACCCTCATCCATTTCCTCCCCGCCGACCGTCTCAATGGCGACGGATGGTACAGCCTCCAAGGTATTCGACTCCAGAAGAAGCCTACACAAAAGGGAGTGTATATCTTCAATGGCCAGAAGGTCTTTGTTAAGTGAAAAACCTCTAAGGAGTAAAGGAGTGAAAGGGGTGAAAAATTCCCAAACTCCTAAACTCCTTAGACAAAACAAAATAGCAAGATGAAAAAGAATATTTATTATAGTATGGTAGTCCTGCTAGCAGGTCTCTTGTTCGGGGCTTGCAGCAGCGACGAGCAGGAGGAAACGTCCAATTCCTACCTGGCCACAGGTACTGACAAACGACCGGATTGGACCGTGCCCGCCGACCTGTACATGCGCTACGAGTACACCATGTCCGCGCAGGTGACCTTGCAGGAAATGTTGCTGCCCTATGCCTCCGCCGATGACCTGCTGTGCGCCATCGTGGACGGCGAAATTCGTGCCGTCAGCACCCCTCAGCACACGAGCGGACAAATCTACTTTCCCCTTGTCGTGGCAGGCACCAGCGACAGCGGTGCCGTCAGTCTCTGTTACTACTGCGCCCGTCTCAGCCGCATCTACACCGTCAGCGACTGGCATCACTTCAGTCCAGAACTTCCCCCTTTGCAGGATGACCAGCCCTACGTTGTTAACTTTATCCCTGAATAAATATTTTGCGTTTAATAAACATACAATCCTTAGACAAAAACAACGAAACAACATTTTATTTATATACATTTATTAAATTCTTTTATTTATGTACAACAAATTAACTAACTTGAGGCGAGGGCGACCGTGGCAGTGGATGCTGCTGCTGGTGCTCTTCGCATGGCTGCTGCCACAGACGGCGGCGGCATCGTATGAGGATGAGCCGGACAACTACGTAGTGGAACTGGGCGGCTCGAATGTCATCTACTTCACGGCTCCGTGCTATGACACGAGCGGTGCCGACACGTGGATCTACGACGGTAACCTCCGGGTTTCTGTAGATGGCGCTGACCCCATCACCATCTTCCACTGGGAGTCTAAAACGGACATCGACAACGACAAAACAACGTTGCCGGTGAACTTCACTACCACTGCCGATGGTTTCTTCGACATTACGCTGGGTAATTCGAGGAACACCTTCCGGCTGACCAAGAATAATGGCGGCTGGAAAGACGTGGTGCGCAACAGCGACGGCAAGACCTTCGGGTTCAGTGCCGAGTGGGCTGTGCCCTACAACCTTTTAGGCAAGAAGCTGAGGTTCACCTGGTATGTCAAGCGTAACGGTAACTCTGCCACTGTCTTAGACCGTCAAGTGCCAGGCCTCCAGGCAAAGGAGATCAGTATGCCGGCGGCAAGTGCCAAGCTGGAGCCTTTCGTCTCGCTGCCCATGCTGAGCGCGAACAACCCGGGCAAACTGGAAATACCCTGGTTCCTGGCTTCCGACAGCATTGTCAGTGCCCACTACGAGTACACTGACGATACCGGCAAGCGTCATGAGGAGAAGATTGAGAACGTGAAGAGCAGTTCCATCCTGCTCGATGCCAACGTGCCCTACCGTAACTTCCGCGTCGTTTGCAGCTACAAGGAGGCGAGCGACAAGGGTTCTTACCTCATAGAGAACCAAGGGTCTGCGGTGCAGAACATCCCCGTGATTCACACCCCCGTCGGAGTGACCGCCCGCCAATTGGACGGCCAGGACCTGAAGGTGGAAGTGAAGTGGAACATAACCTATCCTGACGATGAGGATTTGACACCCACCGACTTTTTCGAGGTGCAGCGTTCGATTACCGGTGAGGAGAAGGACTTCGTCACCATACAACAGTTGCCTTACATCTCTGTCAGCAAGCAGTCAACCTATACCTTCGTTGACAACACGCTGATGGATGACATCACGCCTGACATGCTGGTGAATGGCGGTACGCTCGACAAGCTGACCTACCGCGTGCGCCGCACCATCACCAAAGACTGGAACTGGGCCAAGAACAGTTGCTTCGCGAGCACGAAGAGCATTGTCGATAACCTGCACCTGCTGCGCATTGCCGACTACTCGGCTGATTGGGAGGACAAGAATGCCTACACCGTCCGCGTGTCGTGGAACTATGCCGACGAGCATGGCGCTGTATGGGACGAGCGTGCCCAGATGGTGCTGCGCGTCATGTCGCGCAACAAGGCCGGTGCTGTGGTCGATAGCCTGATTTACAATCTCGACCAGAACGACCGCACACAACGCTACAAGATTGTGAACCTCACGCGCTCGTGCGTGAACTATGATATAGAGATGTATGTGGAGAAGGGCGAGTCGCCCATCAACGACCTAGACCAGGTGGAGAACTACTTCTTCTCCATCCGCTCGGTTGCCGACTGGTTAGCGTTTAACCAGAAGGTGGAGGATGCCAAGGGCAAGTACGACGTAAATGCCCGCCTCTATGCCGACATCGCGACCGATGCAGTGATAGGCTGGAATTCGAGTTCTCCCTACCGGGGTGTCTTCGACGGCAACGGCCACACGCTCACTGTTAATTACAGCGGAAGTGCCAATAGCGCCTACAACAACCGCTTCATTGCTCCCTTCCGCTATGTAGGCAATGCCACCATCATGAACCTGCATGTGGCTGGCACCATTTCTACCAACGAGCGAAATGTAGCTGGTCTCATTGCCAATGCCAATGATAAGTCCACAATCGCCATCGAGAACTGTCGCTCGTCGGTCACTATCAAATCTTCCTACAACGGCGCTACCGACAACGGTGGCTTTATAGGCCGCCAGAGCGGTGCCACCGTCATCATCAACAACTGTAAGTTCGACGGTGCTTTTGAGGGTGAAAATAGCGCGGAGAACGGCGGCTTCGTAGGCTGGGTAGCCCGAGGCAGCACGCTGTCTATCAACAACAGTCTCTTTGCCCCCGACCATCTCACCACCAAAGGCGATAAATGCGATACGTGGGCAGTGTTAGACAACCAGGACGTTACTTACTCGCTCACCAACAGTTATGCTACCCGCGAATATGCATCGCAGGTCATCATCCGCAACGCCGCCGACTGGCTTACGTTTGTCAATATGGTGGAAGATGCCAAGGGTCAGTACGACGTGGACGCTGTCCTCGCCGCCGACATCACGGTCAACAATTATGTTGGTGGAGGTTTGGCCGCTGTCTATCGCGGCACCTTCGATGGCAACGGCCATACGTTGAATGTCGCTATCAATAGAACTGATGGTGCCGCAGTCGGGCCCTTCGCTTATGTAGGCGCTGCAACTATCAAGAACCTGCGGACGGCTGGCACCGTCCAGACCACGGCTCAATATGCGGGCGGACTGATAGGCTATGCCACCAGTTCGGTAACCATCGAGAATTGCCGCTCGTCGGTCACGCTCAATAGCAGTGCGAATGGCGACGGCTCCATCGGTGGCTTCATGGGTGCTGAAGAAGCAGGGAATGTAAGTGTCACCTTCCGCAACTGTGTCTTCGACGGTAGTTTCGAGGGTAATACTTATAACAACGGCGGCTTCGTGGGCTGGTCTAACAGTCTCGTAACCTTTGTGAACTGCCTCTTCAAGCCCGCCAGTGTCAACACCGACCCCCAAGGCAGCGACACATGGGCGCGCGGTGCCGGTTACACGACTCGGGACTGCTATGCCACCAAGGAGTTCTGCCACGTCATCAACAACGTCAGTGACTGGAATGAGTACCGGACGGCACTTTCCAACCGTGGCAGTAAGATCGTGAACGCCATACTGAATGCCGATATCACAGTAAGCACTTCTGCTTTTAACCTCAAGGGTACGTTCGATGGCAACGCCCATACGCTGAACCTCAACGGTACTGACGGCTTGTTCCTTTCTGCCGAAGACTACACCATCCAGAACCTGCACGTCACGGGCAGCATGGGCGGCGACCAGCACGTAGCCGGACTCGTGGGTAGCAGTTTTAGAGGCAATATCCAGAGTTGCTGGGTATCGCCCTCTATCCATTGTAACACAACACATGCCGGCGGCTTCATTGGCCATGCACACGATTCACCGCACACCATCAACAACTGTCTGTACGACGGTGCCATTAGCACCAAGAACGATGGAAAGAATGATGGAACATCCTACGTCGGAGCATTCATCGGCTGGGGAGGCGGTGCAGATAACTACGTAACCAATTGCTTGGATGACGGAAATTATTACTACGTGGATCACGCTGGATTTTGCTATAAGGGGAATGGCGATGCATGGGGTAATACCGGCAACAGCACAAATAACTATACCTACAAAGGCGTAAGCTGGAACGAAGTCAATTACGCTGGCATCAACCATAGCAATCCGCAGAAAGTGGTCGATAAACTGGGCGCTGACAACTGGTATGTGGATGGCAGTAACGCGCTGCCCAAGATGACCAGACGCACCACATGGAACAACGTTGGCTCGCTGTCAGCAAACGATCTGGCCAAGAATCTGGGTCCTGAGTGGAAGGTGGATGGCAACAAAGTGGTGCCTGTGATGGGCAGTAGCATGACTGGTGCCACTGAGGCAGAATTTGCACCATACTTCACCTACGGCTGGACGAAGGAGGGCGACAAGCTCATGCCTGAAACCACAACGGTTCCTGAACCCGTTTACGCTGAGATTACCAAGCCGACACTGCCGAACTTCTACCACAAGAACACGGGTACGATAGACCAGGAACTGGTGACAACGACACGGCAGAGCAGCGTGCTGTTGGCCTGGAACACCGACGGCAACCCCATCGACTACTTCACCGTGATGCGCCGCGTGAAGGGCGAGGGCGACGATGCCTGGAAAGAGATTGCCACCTTCTTGGATGATATGAGCTATGAGGACACCAGCGTGTCGCCTCTGGCTATCTACGAATACAAGGTGCTCGGTGTGAATGACTGCGAGGGCCGTGACTCGACCGCGACCGAAGTGAAGGTGGGCGAGTGCAAGCACACGGGCCGCGTCGATGGCTATGTGCGCTTCAACGACGGCACCAGCGCTGCCGGCATCCAGGTGGACATCAACTATAAAGGTAAAAAGGTGATGAGCGTCTTCACCGACGATAGCGGACACTTCGTGGCCGACGAACTGTCGTACCAGGGCGGTGCGAGCGTCACGTACGATGTGAGTGCCGTGGGCAAGAACGGCGAAGATTTCTCGCCAAAGGGCTTCAGCGTGACCTTCGATGCCCATAGCAACGACGAGACGCTGCGCGAAATCTCCATCCTGAACGGCAAGCGCTTCTCGGGCTACGTGATGTACGACGGCACGAGCATCCCCGTGAAGGGTGCCAACTTCAAGGTGAACGGCAAGAAGGTTTACAACACGAAGGGCAAGCTCTTAGAGACAGAGTACGACGGCTCGTTCTCCTTCCGCGTGCTGCCCGGCAACGACACCATCCAGGTGGTGATGGACGGCCACAACTTTACGAATGACGGCTACTTCAAGGGCGCCACTGGCCACAACTTCACCGACGATGTGGCTGGCATCTACTTCTACGACGCCACGAAGGTGAAGCTCGCTGGCCGCGTGGTCGGCGGCGAGGATCAGGGCCAGAAGCCTTTGGGCAACAACCTCTCGACAAACAACCTGGGCGACTCGCTGACCATCGTGCTCACCCTTGAGGGCGACAACACGTCGTGGTTGGTCTATGACAACCTGAACCCGAACAAGACGGAGCGTGAGGAGGTGGTGCGCCACCAGCGCAACGGCAACAAGCACTTCACGTCGGTGAAGACCCAGCGCAAGCGCATGACCGTATGGCCCGACCCGACGACGGGTGAGTACGAACTGCTGCTGCCACCAGTACGCTGGAAGGTGCAGCAAGTGTATTGCACCGGCTATCCCACGCTGTTCCAGGAGGGACAGGTGAGCGAGGTCATCGACCTGACCGACTGCCTCACCCCGGACACCATTACCTACACGGGCAGCTACAAGGACGTTGACACCATAACGGTGAAAGACCCCAAGCTGACTTACAACGCCATCTACAACCGCATCTACCGTGCACCGGTGGAGGTGACCTACACGCAGTTGGGCTACGACTCGTTCGACTACTTCGGCGACAAGAACTACTACGCCAGCGAACTGACGGGCGAGACGGTGGAGGTGCCTCTGGCATTCCCGAACCCCGCCGACACGACGAAGGCGGTTTACAGCTTCACGTACCCCGTGTTCAGCATTGATCGCAAATATACCATTGAGTTGCAGGTGGGCGAGAACTATCTTTACAACAATGACCCAGCTGGCAAGGTTGACATCGTCCGACTGGGCGGCGGCATGGCCATGATGCAGAACGGCATGAACCCCGGTTCATACGATGAGCCAGTGGCGATAGACAGCCTCGGACGGGCACGCTTCACCGTGCAGGCCAGCCAGACCACCAATATGAAAAAATCGCTGAAGACGGTGACCTTCACCGTGATGCGCGACGGAACCTTCCTTGAGGCTAAGCCCCTGCAGGGCTATGTGCTCAATATGTTCCCCGTTGGCGAGAGCACAGAACTTCTGACTGATGGTCAGCCTCTGCTGTTCGATATCCTGCGTGACCCGCCTGGATCCTACAGCTCGAACACGCTGGCCAAGGGCGCTACGCTGAACTATTCGTACATGATGAACCTGACGCTGATGGCAGGTATCATGATTACCTATAAGGATGGTAAGAAACTGCAAACTTTGTCTGCCACCGTGGTGGCACCTCAAGGTTCAGGTACCGCTGTCGGTCCCATCAGTGCCGGAGAAACACAGGAGGGATCTATTGACCAATTTATTTACTCAGCACAGGGCAGCAAGGCCTTCTCTTATACCATGGCCATCGGCAACAACATCAGCACCAGCGGCGACCCGTCGATGGTGGGTGCAGACGCCGACCTCTACATCGGTGCGGTGCAAAACGTGGTGGTGACGCCGATGTCCACCGTCCGCGCCGTGAACAAAAAGATGTTTGACCAGATAGCCGGTCGCCAGGGTGGCATCAACAAGGCATCCGAGATGACCAAGGACATCGACTATGGAACGGTGGTGAAGATTGCCGAGGGCTGTGATGCCAATGGTGACAGCATCTACCTGATACGCGACGTGGCACTGGGCTATGGTCCAAAGATACAGTCGCAGTTCATCTACTCGCAGAAGCAAATCCTGACGCAGATTATTCCTAACAAGGCGAAGGAGATTGTCGATATGATGTTCTGTGGCACCAAGGACGAGGCGCAGGCGATAGCCGACAGGACTGGCAAGCCTGTCTATTGGTCGCTGCGCGAACCTAAGGACTCGATGTTTGCCGTGGTGAACAAGCAATTGTCCGACCGTGCCTACAACTACAACATCGACAAAGCCGAAAAGGGCATCAACTACATGGTAGTGATACCTAATGGCACATCGCCGGATCAGTTCAACGATGAGGTGACAGAGAAGTACCAGATCATCAAGGCCTGGACGGAGATGATCGCCCAGAACGAGTATGAGAAACTGCAAGCCAGCGACCTGCTGACCAACTATGACATAGCTGGTGCTCAAGGTGTGAACTACAGCGAGACCTTCGACAGTAACTTCTCTAACTCATGGACGCACCACTTCCCCGTTGCCACCGAGGTTGACTACTTCGGCCCCGGCATCAGTTATGCCACTTCGGCCTTCTCTATTGGTGCTACCATTGTGGGCAGTATCCTTGCTTCAATGGAAGAGATGAAATATTGGAAAAGCCCTGGAGTGGCTACCTCCAAGGTGGATATTAGCAAGGACGATGGATGGAATGCGTCGCTTGATTTCGCTGGCAAACTGAGCCAGTGGACCATTACCCCTGTGGCCTTATACCAGACGGTAGGTGCCAATTCTGAGGCTAAGGCGTTCAACCGTACGGAGAGCTTTACCATTGCAACCGACCCGATGAGCCGTCTGAGTGTGGATGTCTATCGCGTGAAGCCCCTGTATGAGTATGATAAGTCCGGGTCGTTAGTCCATAACATGATCAATCCACGGTATATCGCTAACGATTCCGTAGGTGTTACCAACATCTTTACGAACTACCAATTCGAGAAGATGACTGATTTGGTGACCGATTTCGTGGGTAAGGAGGCTCGCGAAGATGGCCTCACAGGTCCGCGTGGCTTCGTCTTCCGCACCCGTGGCGGTGCTACTCAGAATCCGTGGGAAGACCAGCGCACGACGAAGTTCTATGAAACGGGACGGGAACTTGATGCCCGCACGCTGAAGATTGTGAACCCGAAGATTCGCTTAGACAAGCAGGATGTGAGTGGCGTGTCCATCAACGATGCAGCCCACTTCAAGGTGTATGTGAGCAACGAGAGCGAGAAGCCCGAGGCTACCGAGGGTCTGACCGTCCTGCAGTTGTTCTCCGTTGACCAGACTAACACCAACGGTGCGAAGATTAGCGTCAACGGACAGACACTGACCACTGGCGGCATGACCATATCGGTGGTGCCGGGCTCGGAAACGGAACTCGACATGGAGGTGCGTGCCGGCCAGGGTTTCGACTTCATGGGTCTGACCATCGGCGTGATGTCGCCTACCGACGCTGTCAATACCAAGGAACTCGTCTCGTTCAATGTTCACTACCTGCATGAGGCAGGAGGCTTGGCCATTGCCGTGCCGGGTGACAAGTGGGTGCTGAACACCAATGCGCAGATGGATTCGAAGCGCGGCTGGTACTTGCCTGTCACCATCAACGGCTTCGACCGTCACCAGCACAACTTCGACCATATTGAGTTCCAGTACAAGGAGTCGCAGCGCGGCGATGACTCGTGGACGAACATCTGCTCGTTCTATGCAGACCCGACGCTGATGGCCAATGCCAACGGCGTTCGCAAGCTGATTCCAGAGAACGGTAACATCGTGACTGAGTTCTTCGGCGAGAGCTGGGTGATTGAACGCAGCTACGACCTGCGAGCTGTGCTCTTCTGCCGCAATGGCAGTGACTTCCTGACCACATCGTCGAAGATCATCAGCGGTATCAAGGACACGCGCCGTCCACAACTGTTCGGCACACCTGAGCCGAAGAGCGGCATCCTGACGCAGGGCGACGACATCGTGTTCAACTTCTCTGAGGACATAGAAAACAACTATCTGAGCGCCATCACCAACTTCGAGGTGAAGGGCGAGGTGAATAACAACAACGTCACAGAGACCGTGAGCGTGCAGTTCAACGGCACGACCGCCAGCGTGGAAAGCGAGGCGAAGCGCAACTTCAGCGGCAAGGACCTGACCATCGACCTGATGGTGAAGCCTGCCGAGACAGGTCGCGACATGCCGCTCTTCTCGCATGGCTCGAACGGTCAGAAACTGCAACTGTGGCTGACCAGCGACTACAAACTGAAGGCTGTGGTGAACGACCAGGAGTTCACGTCAAAATCAGCAATTGTCAGCAGAGGCTTCACGCAGGTGGCTCTCGTGCTGAACCAGCAGGACAGCATCGTGACCTTATTCAACGGTGGCGTAGAAATCGGCAGTGGCAAACTGACCTCTCTCTATACGGGCACTGGTGCGCTCATCTTCGGTCGCACCAATGAGCAGAACCGCAACGAGAGCAAGTTCTACGAGGGTCGCATGATGGAGGCGCGCCTGTGGTACAACGCCATGACTGGCGGACTCATCGGCACGACTTATGGCAGCCATCGTCTGACGGGCTACGAGAAGGACCTCGTGGACTACTATCCGATGAACGAAGGTTCGGGTGACTATGTCATCGACCACACTCAGGGCGCCAATGCCAAGTTGATGGACGCTTCGTGGGCAATCCCGAAAGGTGTGTCTCTGCACTTGGAGAAAGCCGACAAGGGTGTGCAGTTGACGCGGGATGCCTTGAACAGCACGAGTGAGCAGGACTACACGCTGATGTTCTGGTTCCAGACCGACGCTGAGGGACGCGGCACGCTGCTCTCTAACGGTCGCGGTCTGAGGGAGGACAACGGTGCTGAGAACCAGTTCCACATCGGATTCGAGGTCGACACACTGGTGTACCGCTCGAACGGCTTTGCCGCTAAAATTCCAGGCAACTGGAGCGACGGCAAGTGGCACAACTACGCCATGACCGTGAACCGCGGACGAGGTGTGGCTAACATCTATATGGATCAGGAACTCGTGACAACCTTCGAGACCGACACGTTGGGCGGCATCAGCGGCGGCTATCCGCTCATCGGTGCCAGCCGCTACGACATCGTCAACGAGAAGGACACCCTGCTGAGTCAGGACGGCATGACCCCGCTGAAGGGTTACGTGGACGAACTGATGTTCTTTGCCCAGGCATTGCCGGAGCAACTCATCGGCACTTACGCCACGAAGAGCCCGGTTGGTGACGAGGCAGGTCTGCTGACCTATCTGGGCTTCGACCGCATTGAGCGTCAGAAGGACAACGACCTCGAAATGGTGCCCTACGCCTACAGCAAGAAACTCTATCTGGACGACAAGGGCGAGCCGCGCTATCAACTCAATCCGGAGACGAAGGAGCCTACCGACACATTGGTGCGCGACTACGTGTTCGTCGATTCAATCGACGAAATCCTGCAGCACTTCGACGCCGGCGATGCCGCTCCCGTGGTGCCCAACGAGGAGGTGAAGAACCTGAAGTTCGGCTTTATCGGCAAGGGCAACCAGTTGCTTGTGGAGATTGACGAACCTGCCGCCCGACTGAACCACCGCAACCTCTACGTGACGGTGCGCGACATCGAGGACAAGAACGGCAATACGATGGCTTCGCCCAAGACAGCCTGCTACTACGTGACGAACAGCAGCCTGCAGTGGCTCATCAATCGTCTGGATGCTACCGTCAAGTATGGTAGCAGTGAGGGCACTGAACTGCCGTTCTACAACAACGGTGCTCAGAGCCACACCTACACCATCGAGAACTGCCCACGCTGGCTGACGCTCGACAAGTACAGCGATGTGGTGGCACCACAGGCACTGGACTATGTCACTGCCACCGTGAGCAAGGACCTGAACATCGGCACGTACAACGAGATTATCTACCTGACCGACGAGGAGGGCATCACCGAGCCGTTCTACCTCAACCTGACGGTGGAGGGCGAGCAGCCTGAGTGGGCCGCGAGCGTGAACAGCGAGTTCCTGGCGAACTCGATGAACATCAGCGGACAGGTCTATCTCTACGGCGAGTTGGACAGCGACCCGCGTGACATCGTGGGTGTGTTCGACAACGAGAACCAGTGCCACGGCTTCGCCAACATCACGCACGACGTGCAGTCGAGCGAGACGGGACTCTACCTGACCGTCTATGACAGCCAGCCTAATGACCGCGAACTGAACTTCCGCCTGTGGCAGTACAGCACCGGTCGCGAGATTATGCTGACCACCACGCCAGACATCACGTTCGCCAAGGATGCCATGCTGGGCACCGACACGCCCGTGCGCTTCGACGGCGGCGAGGCATTCGTCCAGAACTTCAACCTGAAGAAGGGCTGGAACTGGGTATCGTTCAACGTGAAGAGCGACCAACTGAACGACGTGAACAAACTGCTGGGCAGCATGAAGTGGAGCGACGGCGACATCCTGACTGAATTGGGCAGCGAACTGACGATGACCTACGAGGCAGCCGAGAAGCAGTGGATTGCCACCGACAACACCGACAGCGTGACCATCACACCGCAGAAGTCGTATGCCATCAAGGTGAAGCAGGATTGCACCTTATCGATTAGCGGCACCGCCGTCAAGAAGCAAGACGACCGCACCATCACACTCTCGAAGGGATGGAACGCCATTGGCTACACGCCGATGACCAACCTGACCGTGGAGACGGCACTGAGCGACTACTACGACCAGGCTGAACAGGGCGACGTGATTAAGAGCCACACCGAGTTTGCCTACTTCACCAAGACGGGTAACACCGGACACTGGCGCGGCAGTCTGCAGTACATGAGACCCGGCGAGGGCTACATGATGCTGCACACGGGTGATGGCGAGACCTCGTTCACCTATCCGTACTACGACATGAGCAGCAACTTCCGTGAGGACTGGAGCACCAGCACCAACCGTGCCGCTGCTAAGTCACGCAGCACGATGAGCGTGAGTGCCGTAGTGGAGGGCTTTGATGTCGAAGATGGTGACATCCTCGTGGCATACGCCAACGGCGAGACGGTGGGCGAAGCCACCATTCTCAGCGGTTCCGCCGCCGAGACCCCAGAGCCTCTCTACCTCAGCATCGCCAGTGACGCTAAGCAGGGCATCTGGTTCGCCATCGAGCGTGACGGCGAGATTGTTGCCGCTACTGGTGAGATGATGACCTTCCAGGCTAACGCTGTCATCGGTACTCCTGATGAGCCAACTGCCATCAACTTCGTCAAGGCTGACTACGAGGATGGCAAGTGGTACACCATCAGCGGTCTGCAACTGCTGAAGAAGCCAACACAAAAAGGTGTGTATATCTTCAACGGAAAGAAGGTCTTTGTTAAGTGAAAAACCTCTAAGGAGTTAAGGAGTAAAGGAGTGAAAAACTCCCAAACTCCTAAACTCCTTAGACAAAACAAAATAACAAGATGAAAAAGAATATTTATTATAGTATGGTAGTCCTGCTGGCATGCCTCATGTTCGGGGCTTGTAGCGACGACGACAACGACAACACGAATGCCACCTACACGGAGACCTCGCTCAGCGAGGCTCCCGTGTGGCAGATAGACTGGAGCAACAACCAGGAGCGCCCCGACTGGACGGAGCCTGACGCCTCGCTCTATGAGAACTGGACCATCCTGAAGGTGCAGATAGAGGATGCACTGCTGCCCTACGCCTCTGAGGGCGACCTGATGGCACTCTTTGTGAACGGTGAGATACGTGCACTGGCTAAGCCTGCCGTCATCGTGGGCAGTGACCAGACGGCGAGTGGCAAGTTTGTGATGAAAGCCTACGGCAACGAGACGGGCTCGGAAACAGTGAACATGTCGCTGCAATACTACAACCAGACGCTGCAGCACATCTTCACCCTGTCTGACGACATCAGCCTCGACTCGGACGAGACGACAGGCATTGACGAGGACTTCATCCCTGAGTTCACTTACGGCTCTGCCAAGTATCCCGTCGTGAAGACGATTGGTGTAGAGGCACAACTGACAACGGTTGGCATCACACCTGTCAGTGGTAACGTGGTGGCTGCCTTCGTGGGCGAAGAGTGCCGCGGCACGGTGTCGCTCTCTGCGTCCGGCAGCACGCAACTGGTCATTTTCGGTCGCATTGCAGGGGAGTCGGTGACGCTGAAGTACTATGATGGTACAGCAGGCAAACTGTACGATATCCCCAACGCTGTGAAACTGTAATAGCGGACAGGCGGCAGCGGGTTCGACTCCCGCTGCCGTCACAAAGAAGAGAACAAAAAGAGAATAAGATTAATATATCATTCAAAAACAATACAACATATTCGATAACAATATTTAAGATCAATCACTATGAAACGTAAACTAATCATTAGCCTATGTACTGTGCTCATCTCTTCTGCAGGTATGGCGCAGGTGGAAGTTGAATCGAACAATCTCCTTCATCGAGTGAAGAAAATCGCCGATGCCACCATGGTGCATGGCGTGGACACCAACTACATCAAGACTCCCGAACAGCCTTGGCAAGTCAGCATCAAGAGCCGTGTGGCACAGACTGACCTGCAGATGCACTCTACGGTGGACGGAGCCGAATTGTTCGACGGAGGAGGTACAATGCCCCTCATCCAAGGAGTGGGCGACATGGCAATCGACCCACGCATCATGACCCGCGTGTCCACCTCAATGGGTGTGAAAGTGGGCTACAAGGGCCTCAGTGTCAGTTATTCCTTCCCTGTGGGTGGCGACAAGGGGCAGAACCTCTCGCTCAGAACCGCAGGTAGATGGTATAGTGTCAACTTGCGTTGGCACAAGTTCAAGGCAAAACAGGCGAGAATACACTATGCAGGTACTACAAAGTACAGATGGGTTGACGACCCTTACGCAACGACCGAAGCGGATTTCTTCACCGATTGGGGTGCGCCTGAATCATGGGACTTGACAGAAAAGGACCAGTTTTACTCACCAGTCAACCTCCAGACGCTGATCTTCGACGGTTGCTACATCTTCAACAGCAAGAAGTTCTCCTACGCAGCCGCCTACACCCAGAAGACCTATCAGGTGCGCTCAGCCGGTTCACCTGTCGTTGGACTGATGGCTTACTATGCCGACTTTAAGTATAACGATGCTCGCAATGCCGGTCTCATCTATGCCATGGATGGCATAGGACGCTTGCGCCAGTATCAGGTGAGTGTGGGTGGTGGATATGCCTACAACTTCGTGCCCGCCAAGGGATGGCTCATCAGCGGCATGTTCATGCCGATGGTGACACTCATGAACCGCACCCGAATCAACACGTACACGAGCAATTTCAAAGAAGTGGGCCACGAACACCTCACGGATTATGCCATTGCATTGTGGGAAGACGAAAATGCGGAATATCCGGAATTGTCACCCGACAAGTTTAGGATAGAGAGCACAGGCATTCACTCGCGCAACAACCGCATTGCCCTCAACTACACCGCACGTCTCTCCATCACCTACAACTGGGATCGCTACTTCATCAATGCCAACGGCCAGTTCAACAACTTCAACTACAAGCACAGAGCCCTGCATGGCCATCTGAACGACTGGTTCATCAACGCATCGGTGGGTGTAAGATTGTAACTCCGTTTGTGAGTTTGTAATCCCATTATTGCTTATTTTCTCCAAAGCGGACTTGCCGTTTTGGAAAAACTTTGTTATCTTTGCACTAAATTTCGCAGCACTCTTCTGTATTCTAAGATTTCAAATATTCCAAAAATATGCAGACAAGATTCAAGAAAAATGCTAAGATTTTCGACATCGTGATTACCGCCGTCGGCGGCACGCTGTCGGTGGGCGTGATGCTTTACGCCATTTTCCACTTCGGACTGGCAGAGGTATGGCCCGAACTCGTGCTCAACCTGTTCTACATCGCCTGTCTGGTGATGATTTGGATGTACTTCTTCAACTCTCCGCACATCACCACCCAGCAGTTCAACTATTGGTGCTCCGTCTCGGTGGGCATGACGGTGTTGTTGCGTGACATCCTCTTTCCGCCGCCATTAGCCTTCTACGCGCTCCATCTGTCGTGCCTCGCGCTGGCGGTGCTGCTGCTCTGCATGCTCACTTTCTTCTATGCGCGCAAGGACTGGAAGAGTTACACCAAGCGCAACCTGTGGGCGATCTGCATCATCGACATGCTCATTGCCGCGCTCTACAATTGGGACATCTATCTGGAGCCCATCAACGAGTACACCGACTATCTGCTCGTCGAAATCTGGATTCGCCCCACCATCACCTACGGTCTTGTAGCATGTTTCGTGACGGAGGCGGAAAAAGAGCAGCGAGCATAATTGAATCAACAATCAACCAATAACAACATGAGAAAGAAATGATTCTTTTGAAAGGTGTGTCAAATTGCGTCGCTTCAACTCCTCGAAACCGACATCGTCGATGTCGGTTAACCGATGTCGTCGACGTCGATTCAGAGGCTATAGAAGCATGTTATATTGGAATTTATGCATTAATAGATATTACCTAAAAAGAACTTTAAAAATTGAGGCTATGAAATTGAACATCTACGAAGAAGCCAGCCGCTGCCTGTTGTGCCAGGACGCTCCCTGCACCAAGGCCTGCGGGACGGGCGACCCGGCACGGGCTATCCGCGCCATCCGTTTCGACAACCACAAGCCCGCACTGCGCTGGGTGAAGGACTGTACCGATGACGACTTGGAACGGGCGGAGAAAGCCTGCATCCACTATAACGGACCTGTCCGTATCAAGGAGATGCTGAGCAACATCCATCCCGACGATGTGGATGACAGCCACTATCCTGACCTACGGATTACGTTCTGCGGCATCCCGTGCGAGAACCCGTTCTTCCTCGCCTCATCGGCGGTCTGCACGAACTACGAGATGGTGGCTCGCGCCTTCGATGCCGGCTGGGCGGGCGTGTTCTACAAGACCATCTGCCTGCAGGAAATCAAGGAGGTGTCGCCCCGCTTCGACGCCAAGCACAGCAATGGCATCCACGGCGACTTCTACGGCTTCCGCAACATGGAGCAGTTGAGCGAAAACCCCGT
>JAFUYM010000042.1 GCA_017470525.1 Bacteroidaceae bacterium | reverse complement strand
TACCTCAAGTCGCATCGTGGGGTAAGGGGATGGTGGCTACATATTGATGTTGTGCTGTTGCTTTTTACTGAAAGCTGCTACTAACGACTCATAAATCTACCCTTAATCGTGTATTGGATGATAGTTGCGGATTTTAGGTTTGAGAAAATCAAAATCCAAAATTAAAGGTCCCTCTTCCCATTCCATTTCTTTGTCAATCATATTGGTAATCATGTTCTTGTCGAAATGAATGGACTGCACACCTTTAATCTTCGACAGTTTGTAAACCTCGTTACTTTGTCCCGGCATGCAACTCACGCAGAGTGCCATTGCGATAGATAGAATTGTTCTTTTCATATTTCTGTTTAATTTTGTTTTTAATGTTTTTGTTTCAAGATCCCTTCTATTTGTACAAACGAGACTTTTGATGTATGTGTTACAAAAAAACTCAATTTATTTTGAAAAAATCAAAATAAACTGATTGAAAGCATCTGTTCAAACATTTTTCTATATGCTTCTACCTTCTTGTCGAAGGCGAGAGGGTAGGCGCGAGACGAAGACGGAAGGCGATACAGAACAAGTTGCTTTCCGTCTTTGTTGTAGGTGTGGGGGATGGGGGTGTAGGTGTTCACTTTGGGCATGTCGGGAATGTTCAGCGAGGCACAGATGGTTTCGGTGGCTTTCTCGCCTGTGGTGACAATTGCCAGGCAATGAGGCAGTTGCTCCAGGAGAGCAGGAATATCGGTGGGCACGACCACTTCGAGAAACTTGTCCGAAGCGTTGTCCTTCAGCCGTCGGATGGCTGTGGACGTGTCGAAGAAGGCGATGCCCTGTGCCTTGCAGTGTTCTACAATCTCTTCCAGTTTGAAGCGTTTGTTCTCCATATCCACGAAGTGGTTCCTGTCTCCGAAAAAGATTTGTCCCTCCAGACGCCAATGGTCATTGATAAAGTTGGGATAGAAAAAGTCGATGCACCAGCGTTTCCGCTGTGGTGGAAAACTGCCGAGGAAAAGCACTTTGGCGTTCTCGGGCAGGAAGGGGATGAGCGGATGATACTCCACCTCCGCCGTGCTGCGAGTGATATTGTCGGTGTTCAGGTATGTCATGGGTGTTGTTGTTCTTTGTTGCCTACAAAGTTACTCTTTTTTTATCAAAAAGCGTTTGGTCTTATGGAAAAATCCATGCGATGCCATGACTTTTGTAGAAAGTAAAGGTGTTGTCAAAGACTTTTTCTGTACCTTTGTGGCATGAAAGCAAAAGAGAAGTTCTGGAAATGGGTGATGGGCATTAAGCCTAAGCACATTGTTGGACTCTGCGTGGCGATTTTCCTGTTGTTGGTTTCCGCTGAGTTCCCTTTCCCGTTTGGTGTGCGTGTCAATTGGCGCTACACCACTTATAGGGTCAATCATAAGGGTATTTTCTATACGTCTAATCCTATTGCCATGCTGGCTTTTCCCTTCACGGGGAATGCGACTGCAGGTTATCTGAAGGGGGCAGACTTCTGGAGTTTCAAGGTGTTGGATGACGACTGGGCGAAGGACAAGAGTCATGTTTGGTTTGAGTATGAGCCAGTCAAAGGTGTGGATGCCGCGACCTTTGAGTTGGGCAAGAATGGCATTCCAAAGGACAAGTACCATGTGTTTGTGAATGATTGGTGGTATTACTATCCCTCTCGATGCGGCATCGACCCTACTACGGCGGAGTATTTTGTACAGATGCCAATCGATTTTGATGATATCACGGAAAAAGCCAAATTAGTTTGGGCAGATGAATGGATGCGCGATAGCCGCCATGTATATTTTCATGAGCAGCGTATGGATGTGGATAGGGCAACTTTCCGTTGGTTGGCGGGGACTGCATGGTTTGGCGAGCAAGGTGAATGGTATGTTGATAAGAATTTTGTTTATACCCGTCGCCGCACCGAGAATTACAATTCGCATCGGGATCGTAGACCTCCCTTCTATTTGGTGTGTGTGGACACTCTCCGTGAGCCTTTAGAGGTGATTCCTATCTTCACGGACGATAAGCAGATTCAGGACACCGTTTACCATGCCAGTCAATACCTTCGTAATGGTCGCAACATCCTTTTTGGCTCTGATTATAAGAGCAAGGTGGTGTGTGATGTCGATGTGAAAAGTGTCCGACTTGAGAGAGATCCTGATTTTACCAAGCCATACATCTGCGTGATTAACGATACGTTGCGGTTGCAACGTGGAGAACGAATAATTGACGGGCAAAAGGCTTCTGCTCAACTCAAAGATTCGGTAAAATGAAAATCATTCTTGCATTTGATTCTTTCAAAGGTAGCCTATCGGCAGCAGATGCTTGTGCAGCGGCTGCCGAGGGGGTGCTGTCGGTGTGCCCCGATGCCGAGGTGGTCAGTGTGCCATTGAGTGATGGCGGCGAGGGACTGGTGGAGTGCTTTGTGGCGATGGGGAAGGCAAGCCCTGTCAGTGTGCGTGTGCATGGTCCGCTGATGGAGGAGGTGGAGGCTGAGTATGCCATCAGTCACGATGGTGAAACGGCATATATGGAAATGGCAAGTGCCTGTGGCTTGACGCTGGTGCCCGTGGAGAAGCGGAACCCGATGGAGACGACCACCCGTGGGTTGGGCGAGATGATGGCGGATGCGATGGAGAGGGGTGTGCGGCATATCGTGCTCGGCATCGGAGGGTCGGCAACGTGCGATGCGGGCATGGGAATGCTGGAGGCATTGCGTGGTCACTCGTGGCTCACAGACGAAGCCCCTAAAAAGGCGCTTCCACAACCTCTTGACCGACGTCGTCGATGTCGGTCGACCGATGTCGACGATGTCGGTCAACCGATGTCGACGACGTCGGTTTTGACCGTTGCGTGTGATGTCAACAACCCTCTCTTCGGAGAGTCGGGAGCGGCATACGTGTTTGCCCCTCAGAAGGGAGCCACACCCGAGCAGGTGGAGATGCTGGACAGGCGGTTGAGGGCTTTCGCGATGGCGACGGAGGAGATGGGCATTGCCACGAGAGAGGATGCTTTCCGTCCCGGCACAGGAGCCGCAGGAGGATTGGGCTATGCGCTGTTGACCTATCTGGGAGCGGAACTGAAGTCGGGCATCGATGTGGTGTTGGATGCTTGCAGGTTCGACGAGGTGCTGCAAGGGGCTGATGTCGTCATCACGGGCGAAGGGTGTTCGGACGAGCAGACGACTCACGGGAAGGTTCCTTTTGGTGTGCTGAAACGGGCTAAGAAAGAGGGGGTGAAGACCTTTCTCATGTCGGGACAAATCAAGGATGAAGCGGCATTGCGGACATGCGGCTTTGACCGTCTCTGCTGCATCAATGAGGGCGACGACCGACCTGTTTCCACGCTGATGCAACCCGCTGTGGCTGCCGAGAACATCAAGAAAACTTGCCAACATTTGATGGAGGAACTGCGATGATACCCAATCCGTTCAAGGACTTTTTCTATTTTCAGAAGAGCGACCGACGTGCGATTGTGGCGTTGGGGTGTATCGCTGTGTTTTGTGTGGGGGTGCTGTTGGTGGTGGATAGACTCCCTCTCCAGCCTTCCCACTCTCTGGGGAAGGAGGCTATGCAGGGTGTTGGAAGCAAGCCAGATGGTCTCCCCTTTACGGGGAAGATGTCCGAAGGACAGAGAGGGTCTTTCGACCCCAATACGGTGGATTCTCTCACACTTGTCGGCTTTGGCATCAAGGCATGGAAGGTGAAGAATTTTCTGCATTACCGTGCGGCAGGAAAGGTGTTTCGCTCGGCGGAGGACATGGGGAAGACGTATGGATGGACAGAGGAGGATGTGGAGAGGGTGGCTCCATACGTGCAGGTGGTGAAAGGTTATCAGCGAGTGGATAGACCTCGCTATGTGCAGAAAGAGAAGCGGATGGAACGGAAGGATGTGCCCCATGATAATGAGCCCAAAAAGTTTCAATCGTTGACAAAGGTGGATGTGAACGAGGCAGACACGGCTCTGTTGCGACGCGTCCCCGGCATAGGAGAAAAAATAAGCGAGGCGATTGTTCGTTATCGCACTCGCTTGGGTGGTTTCTATGCTGTAGGGCAACTGACTGAAATAAAAATCGTTTCTCCCGAACTGCTGGAGTGGTTCACCATCTCTCCTTCTCCTTCTATCCAACAAATCAACCTCAACCAAGCCTCATTCCAACAATTGAACAGCCACCCCTACATCACCTACGAACAAACCAAGGCTCTGTTGCAATACATCCGCCTCTACGGAAAAGTGGAAGATGAAGAAACGCTCATCTCCACAGGTATCTTCACCACAGAGGAACTGAAAAAACTAAGACCCTACATCACTTATGAATAAAGAAGAATACGAGAAACACAAACCCTTTGCAGGAGAGAAGAATTTTATTTCCTCATTCTCGATGTGTCCACTTCCTCGCGCTTCTTTTCCTTGTAGCCGCCGAACTTGTAGGTGAAGGTGATGCCGGCGATGCGGTAGCAGGAGAAGTCGGTACGGAAGCATTGGTGTGCCCATGTGATGGTGGGGGAGATGGAGCGAGTTTGGAAGAGGTCTTGGCAGTAGGCGGTGAGGATGGCACGGGAGTGGGCGAAGGCGTAGCGGAGGGTGAGGTCGAGGTTGCCCGAGGCAGGGAGGTCCATCGTGCCTTGGATGGCTTTGCTGTGGATGAGACCATAGATGGTGAGGGAGAGGTCGTGGCGACGGGAGAAGCGGAGGGTGGTGCTGGAGGTTGCCATGCCGTAGGCGATGTGGCGGTCGAAGGGGCAGGTGTAGTAGTCGCTGTCCTTCTCTCGCATCCACACGCCGATGAGGTTGAGGCGAGTGGTGAACCACCAAGAGAGGTTGAGGGGCAGGGAAGTGAGCAGTCCTGCTTGCTGATGGAAGTCGAAGTTGTTGAACTGGGCAATCTCGTTGAAGCGTTCGGGAGATTGGTACATGGTTTGCATGAAATAGTCTTTCTGATAGGTGAACCAAGTGCGGAAGATGTATTTGCCCTTCAGGATGTGGCTGATGCTGGTGCTGTAGGTCTTAGAGGGTTTCAGCAGCGGATTGCCAAGAATTTCTTCATACGCACCGCCATAGTAGGTGGTGGCGTTCTGCACAGCCCAATAGTCGGGATAGCGTTTGTCGCTGCTGAGGGAGAGTTGCCAGATGCGTTGGGCTTGGGGAGTGAAGGATAGGCTGAGGGTGGGGAAGAAGTCCCAGTCGTTCCACACGGGTGTGCGATAGTGTTCGGCAGCGAGAGAGGCTTCCGCAGAGAGGTGTGTATTGAATGTGTGGGAAGCCCCTGCATAGAGATTGAGGGTCTTTTCTGTGTTGCGAGACAGGAGGTCGTCGGGCAGTTCGCTTTGCAGGGTGTTGCCTGTCGGTTGATAGTGCTGACGGCTGTGGTCAATCACGTAGGTGTAGGTGGCTCCGTAGTTGAGATTCCAGTTTTTCTTTAATGTGTGCTCCTGACGGAGGAAGTATTTGGTGCGGTTGATGCGTTGCTGGTTTTGTGTGAAGAAATCCAGTTGATTGCCGTTGAGGTTGCTGACGAGGTCTTGCGAGTGATTGCTTTCGTAGTAGGTGAGGTCAGCCCCAATGTTCAACCCGAAGGGAAGCGTGTAATCGATGTGCCCGTTGTGGAGGATGTCCTTCTTGGTGTTGGCGATGGACGATTGCTGCACACCCGTCATGTGGCTCTGGTAGTTGCCGCCGCTGTTGTTGCCGGTGTAGGCGAGGCTCAGTTGGTGTTGGTCGGAGAAGTCGTAGTCGAGCCCGATGCGGTAGTCGTGGGTGGGGCGGGCATCGGATTGGGTCACGTTGCGAGTGTCGATGGGGTGTTGGGTGCCGTCGTTCAGGGTGTGGATGCCCGTCTGGTGCGTTGTGTGATAGCCCTTGCCGTGGCTGATGCTGTAGAGGGCATCGAGCGAGAGTTTGCCTTGGTGATAGAGCAGGGTGGCACGTTCGTTGAAACTCGCTTCGTGCTCCGTTTCCGCTTTGGCATAGAGTTCGCCTTGCAGGGCGGTGTCCTCTCCTGTCTTTCTTATGAGAATATTGAGTAATGCCCCTCTGACCTGATACTTTGCTGGGGCTGCCATCATCAGTTCCACCTTTTCCAATCGGTTGGCAGGTGTACTTTTCAGCAGGCTCAGTATCTGTTCGCGCGACATGGTGGTTGGTTTGCCATTCAGGATGAGGGCGATGGGAGTGCCACCCAGTTTCACATCGTCGCCGTCGGCGGTGATTCCCGGTACTTCGCGCATGGCATCAAAAGCATTGTCGGCGGGTTTGTCCTTCAGGAGTTGGGGCATGTCGAAAAGAAGTTTGCTGCCATCAATCTTCACGATGGGGTGTTCGCCCTTCACCATCACTTCGGGCAGGGTGAGTTGGAGGCTGTCGGTGGTGGCTATTTGGATTTGGTGGGTGGAGAGTGTGTCGCTTTGGGCACAGAGGCAGGAGGGCATGCTCATCACTGCCAAAAGGAGAATCGTCTGTTTCATGCTGTTGTTTTTTTTGAGTGCAAAGTTACGGAGCCTTTTTCGTTCATGAAGAAGACTTTTGGTTACGTAGTCTTACCAACGAGACAGAAAAGTGTTATTTAGTCTTATCAAAAACATGGAATCTCCCTGAAAACATGTATTTTTGCAGCATGAAACTGCCACTCAAAACCATCACCATTCTTGTCTGCACCGCCCTTGCAGCCATCTTCCTCTTCCAACTTTACTGCCTCCACAATCTCTACGAGACCCGCAAGCAGGAGATGGAGGAGAGCATTGCGGAGGCACTTCGCATCTCGGATTATAACGAGATGGTGCTTCGTATCGCCAAACTCTCGCAAAAGACACAAACGCATGGCGAGGTCAGTTATGCCACGGGCTACAAGATGGACGTGAACAACCAGATGGTGTATGCTGGCTCTGTCACCACCGTCCGGCAGAAGGGTTACGATGCCATCATCATGAAGGACGAGGAACTGACGGACACCATCACCATTCGGCGTGACAGCGTGGCTGGCAAGCGGCACATGCGGGTGGACGTGCATTCATACGACACCGAAGAAACCGAGAAAAACAAGGCATTGGTCAGTGGTGGAAATGGGCTTTTCTCCGCCGTGGTGGACGACCAGAAGTCTGTCCGCGACTTGACGCAGATGATGCAGCAGGGCATCCACAACGGCATCGACCTGTTGAGCGAACCTGATGTGGCGGTGTTCGACAGCCTCCTGACGTTGAGGCTGCAAGAGCATCACATCGACACATCACATCGGCTGGAGCAATTTCATTTCCATGTGAATGCGGTCGATGAGACGGACACACTTGGGATAGATACGCTTAACATGATTACCACGCCTCACTATCAGCCGACCGAGAAAGCCGTGCATTACGATTACCACTACACTTCGTCGCAGCACGACCTCTATCGCCTGTGGATGGAGCCTGTCAGAGTGAGTGTGTTGAAGTCGCTGAAAGGCATCATTGCCACCTCCCTCCTCACGTTGATTGTTCTCGCTTTCACGTTCTGGTATCTCATCCACACGCTGCTGAAACAGAAGACACTCGACGAGATGAAGAGCGACTTCACCCACAACATCACCCACGAACTGAAGACCCCCATCGCTGTGGCATACGCTGCCAATGATGCCCTGCTTCACTTCCATCAGGGAGAGGATGCGGCGACGCGGGAAAAGTACCTTCGCGTCTCTCAGGAGCAACTGCAACGCCTGGGCGACATGGTGGAGCAGATTCTGTCGGTGAGTGCTGAACGGCAGAAAAACTTTGTGCTGAAACTGGAAGTACTGAATGTGAAAGAGGTTGTGGCTGCTGCTGTGGAGACTCAGAAGATGAAGAACGGAAAACCTCTCCACATCGCCACCGCCATTCAGCCCGACGACCTGACGCTGACAGCCGACCGCACCTTGCTCTTGCAGATGCTGGGCAATTTGCTGGATAATGCGGTGAAATATTCGGCGGCGGAGGCGGACATCAACGTCTGTGGCGGCATCACCCGCGACGGGACGACGTTCATCTCTGTCAGCGACCGTGGCATCGGCATCACCTCCGAACAGCAACGCCACATCTTTGAGAAGTTCTACCGTGTGCCCAACGGCAACCTCCACAACGTGAAGGGGCATGGACTCGGGCTCTATTACGTGGCGACCATGATGCGGTTGCACCGAGGCTCTGTTTCTGTCGATAGTAAGCCAGGGGAGGGCAGCACGTTCATCCTTCATTTCCCCAAACCTAATGCCCACACGCTCAACCTACTGGCATGGCTCATGGGCGGCATGCTCATCTCTTTCCTATAATTCCTATGACTCCTAACGAAAACATAACGGTACTCTTGGTTGAGGATGAAGCCACCCTCGCCTTCATCATCAAAGACACGCTCGACCAACAAGGCTTCACCATCTACATTGCTCACGACGGCGAAGAGGGCTTGCGGATGTACCACACACTCCATCCCGACATCCTTGTCGCCGACGTGATGATGCCCCGCATGGATGGTTTCGACATGGTGAAACGTCTTCGTCAGAACGACCCACACATTCCCGTCCTCTTCCTCACCGCACGTACTGCCACCGAAGACGTGGTGCATGGTTTTGAACTCGGAGCCAACGACTACCTTCGCAAACCCTTTGGCATGCAGGAACTGATGATTCGCCTCAAAGCCCTCGTCGGACGTGCTTGCATCACACAATCCCCTGTCCCCAAAGATGCTCAGCACCTGTTTGTCGTCGGCAACTACCAACTCAACACCCTCACCCAACAACTGCTCTTCTCCGATGCTGACTTCACCCCGCAGGTCTTCTCGCTTTCCCATCGAGAGGCTGAAATCCTGAAACGCCTCTGTCTGCACCGAGGTGACGTGGTGCCCATCCGCGACATCCTCCTCGAACTTTGGGGCGACGACTCTTTCTTCAACACTCGCAGCCTCCACGTCTTCATCACCAAACTTCGCCACAAACTCTCCCGTGACCCCGACATCCGCATCATCAACGTGCGCGGCATCGGTTACAAACTCATCAGCAAGGACTAAGAACACCCTTCGCCAGAAGCCTCAAAAGTGGTCTGAGTCAGACCGCTTAAGTGGTGTGACTCAGACCACCAAAGCGGTGTGACTCACACCACTTTTGGGGTGTAGCGTATGCCTAAAAAAGAAGAGAGAGGAAATGCCGATTGGGGCACTTCCTCTCTCTCCTTTTTGGCTCTTCTTAGAGATTAGTACACTCTGAAGCCGATTATCTTTCTGACCTCCCTCAGCGTGGCTGCCGCACTCTCGCGTGCCTTTTCTGCACCGAGTCTCGCTACCTTGTCGAGCAGTTCCTGGTTGTTCTGATATTCAAGAATGCGTTCGCGGATGGGGGCGAGCGTGTTCACGATGTCCTCAGCCAGTTGCTTCTTCAGGTCGCCGTAGCGGATGGTCATGTCGTTCCATTTCTCATTGAAGTAGTCGTAGGTCTCCTTGCTGGAGGCTATTTCCATCAGCGTGAAAAGGTTCTGAATCACTTCGGGCTTCTCCTGATTCGGCTCCGTAGGGCCTGAATCGGTCACCGCCTTCTTCACCTTCTTCTCGATGCTCTTGGCGTCCTCGTAGAGGTAGATGCAGTTGCCTTCCGACTTACCCATTTTGCCACTGCCGTCGAGGCCCGGAATCTTGATGGCATGGTCGCCAAAGTAGAAGTTCTGAGGCTCGGGGAAGAACTCAACGCCGTAGATGTTGTTGAAGCGGCGGGCACATTTGCGTGCCATCTCCATGTTCTGCTCCTGGTCTTTGCCCACGGGCACCTTGGCGGCACGGTGTTGCAAGATGTCGGCTGCCATCAGCGTGGGGTAGGTGAGCAAACCGGCGTTCACGTTGTTGGGCTGCTTACGTGCCTTCTCCTTGAAGGTCGTCACACGCTCCAGTTCGCCGAGATAGCAGTTCATGTTCAGATAGAGGTACAACTCGATGGTCTCGGGCACGTCACTCTGTATGTAGATGGTTGATTTTTCGGGGTCGATGCCGCAAGCCAGATACTCCGCCAAGATGGTGCGAGCCGACTGCTGGATGTCTTCGGGCTTGGGGTGGGTGGTGAGCGAGTGCCAGTCGGCGATGAAGTAGTAGCAGTTATAGTCTTCCTGCATCTTCACAAAGTTCTGCACTGCTCCATAATAGTTTCCGAGGTGGAGGTTTCCCGTAGGGCGAATGCCACTCAAAACGATTTCTTTCATGTTTTATTTGCTTAAATTTTGTGCAAAGGTAGTGATTTTAAGCGAAAAGTGAAGAGTGAAAAGTGAAAAATTGAAGTTTCCTTTGTCCTGATGGTTGGTAACTTCTGTTTTTCACTTTTCACTCTTCACTTTTTGCTTAAGAAACTTTCTTGTCCATCCACATCTTCCGTTCTCCCTCCGACATCTTCTCAATTGCATATCGGAGAGCCGTGCGGGGCATTTCGTGGGCGTGTAGGTCGAGGAAGTCGCGGAGAAGGTCGAGAGAAACACGCTTGCCCATCTCGCGGAGCATCCAACCGACGGCTTTGTGCATGAGGTCGTGGGGATGGTGAAGGTGCATCTCAGCATAGCGGAGGCACCACGAAGGGTCGCCCTGCTGCGAGGTCTTCCATGTGCAGACAATGCTCATGCGTTGCTTCCAGAGGTTGGGGCTGTGGGCGAGGGAATCGAGGACTCTCTGTTTGTAGGCATGATGAAGCCCTGCCTCCTTGCCGCCAAGGAAGGTGGGCAGGAGCAGCCAATGCCCGATGACTTTAGGCACAGACATGTCCACCAAGTCCCAGTTGTTGGCTTGTTTGGCGTACTTCAGGTAGAGCGTCACGATTTCATCTCGTTTGCGGATGGCATCAGGCTCGTTCGTCAGCCGTTTCGTTGCCAGTCGCTCGAATTTGTCAACCAGCAACAGCCAACCGCAGAGTCTCACTTCGTGCCAGCGGTTCATCAGCAGTTCGGGAATCTCGCTGAGTGGTGTGTCCTTTGCCGCCTTCACCACCTCTCGTGTCTGCGGCACCTTGATGCCCAAGAACTCATCGCCATACCCATACTCTCCCTTTGCGGTCTTGAAAAACCGCATCAATCCCCGTCGCTGCTCCTCATCGTACAGCGACTCCATGTATTCGATAATGTCCTTTGCTGTTGTTTTTGTGTTCATACAATGATGTTTGTTAGATGCTCTTTCCGTCAACCACTCTGTCCCAACACTTCTCTTTGTCGGCTTCTGTAATCGGACGGATGACTCGGCACGGATTACCTACGGCGACAGAGTTGCCGGGGATGTCCTTCACCACCACGCTGCCGCCACCGATGACGACGTTGCTGCCGATGGTCACACCCGGCATGACCTGCACACCACCGCCAATCCACACATTGTCGCCCACCGTGATGGGGCAGGCATATTCCAGCCCTGCGTTTCGGCGTTCGGCATCGATGGGATGCCCTGCCGTGTAGAAGCCGCAGTTGGGAGCAATGAAGACGTTATCGCCAAAGGTGACCTTGGCGGCATCGAGAATCACGGTATTGTGGTTGGCAAAGAAGTTTTCGCCCACTTCGATGTTATAGCCATAATCGCACCAGAACGGTGCAATGATGCAGAAAGCCTCCTTGGTGCGTCCCAACAACTGTTGCATCAACGTCCGTTGCCCAGCCTCGTCCGACGGCTTCAACTGGTTATACTCATAGCACAGGTCTTTCGCCCGTTTGCGTTCCTCGAGCAGTTCGGGGTCGTAGTTGGCATCGTACATCAACTGATGCAGCATTTTCTCTTTTTCACTTAATATTTCCATGTTAGTTCTTCCATTCTGTTATGCAAAGGTATCACTTTTTTCTGAAAAAACAATTGCTCAAGATGGAAGAATCAAGAATTATCATTATCTTTGCAACCATAAAAACAGAAGCGCATCATGAAAATAGGCATTTACGGAGGAAGTTTCAACCCAGTTCATCGGGGACACGTGGAACTGGCGGCATCGATTGTGAAGCAGGGGCTGGTGGATGAGTTGTGGTTGTTGGTTTCGCCGCTGAACCCTTTGAAGCAGGGGGCAGAGAGTGACATTGCGGAGTATGAGCATCGGCTGAACATGGCGCGGTTGGCGACAGAGGGGATTGATGGTGTGAAGGTGTCGGACTTCGAGCGGCATCTGCCTGTGCCTTCTTACACCATCACCACGTTGGGCGAACTCCGTAAGGCATATCCTGAGTCTGAATTTGTGCTGGTGATTGGGGCGGATAATTGGGAACGGTTCCCGAGATGGTATCATGCACAGGAGATCATCGACCAATATTCAATTCTTGTCTATCGCCGACCAGGATGTGAGATGGACGAAAGCCATTTGCCGGCATCGGTGAAGGTGGTGGAGACACCGTTGTATGACATTTCATCCACGCAAATCAGGGAGGCTGTGGAAAAGGGAAGGATGCCGTTGAAGTGGGTGAACAGAAAGGTGGCTGCTTACATCAGAGAACACCATTTGTATGTTTAGAACTTCCAACGCACTTGCACCTGCAAGTCTTCCCGATGGTCGGCATTTATCATCTCTAATCCTGTGCCGATGCTCTCCCTGTCGAAGTATTTCGTCATGCCGAGTTTGGCATTGATGAAGAGGGATTGCTTCACGATGGGGATGGAGGCAAGGAGGGTGGCGCGGATGCCTTGATAATAATAAGATGTGGAGGCAAAGGAGTAGAGAAGGGACGGTTCATATTGATAGACACGGGCATCATAACTGTCCGTGTTGAAATAGGTGATGCCCAAGTCGATGCGGCATTTGTTTTTGAGGTTTTGCCAGCGGAGGTTCTCTCCGATGGCGAAACCTTTTTCATTGGGATTGTCGCCAAAACTGATCAAGGTGCCCGTGACAGAAGTGCGGAGAGAAACGAATGAAGAAAGGGTGCAGTTCAGTTGCAGTTTCAGGTTTTGATGGTTTCTGTATCTTAAGGTCTTGTACGTTTCCTCCCCTGTGCTGTATGCAAAGTCCTGTTGCTTCGATTTGATGCGGTAGCGGGCAAGCAAACTCCAACGTCGGTTGGGGGAATAGGTGGTTTGCAACATCCCCTCATACCCGTAAGAACTTCCCGATACTTGGTACTTCAACCAGGGAAAGTACATCGCATCCACGTATGCTTCCACCACCGTGTTCCTCATAGATTTGGTCGTCCAACTGAGGAACACGCCCTCTTCATTCTGCACCGCAGAGTTCTCGCCAAAAGCCTTTCCGTTGAGGCTCACAAACTTGGCACCGTAGTACCGCCCCACGAGGGTCAGCACATTGTCGCCATTCACTCGCCAACGCAGGGAGTTGAGGGTGGCAGTGCCGTTCTGATGCTCGTTGTTGCTCATGGCTGTTTCTCCACTGAAGGAAAGTGATCTGTAACGGTATGCGTATGCAAGGCTACCGACGAAGAAATCCTGCCCATGTGCATTGTAAAGGCGGTATATGCTGGAGGTTGTGTCATGCTTCGGAGCAAGCGGTACAGACAGATGTGTGGCAACAGCAGTGGCAGAGAGCCGCAAGTCGTGATTTTCCCAGTGGATATTGCCTCCGAAATCCGTAGTGCCGAGATTGCCTTTCTTGCTGTGCTCCAGTTGGGTGCGGTGCAAGCCGTCGGTTTTGAGAGAAGACATGCCCGTGGAATCATTGTTGTAGGTTCCATCATTTTTCCGATAAGAACCGAATGCCGACACCTCCACTTGTCCGAATCGGAGCGTGGCTGCCCCTCCTGTGAAATAGCCGTATTCGCTCGTCGATGAATGCTTCCTGATGCCCACGTCCATTCTGTCCATCGAACTGAACATCATCATCTTGCCAAACTTTGCCGAAGTGTTCACCGCCAATCCCTTTCCGAAACTCAACCGATAGTTGCCCACAATGGCGTTCTTCACCACGCCCATGTCTTTCACTTGCACATATCCCGACACATAATCCACCCCTCTCTCTCCAGCATCCTTCTCCATGTTTAGCCCTGCCAACAAATGGTTCTTGCTCGAAAAAGCATACCGAAACGCATGATGGAACCTGTCTCCCCGGTACACCTTGTTTGGCGATTTCTCCAACACCTTCGCTGCCACATCCTCATATCCTGCCTTCCTGTAAAACGGCACATCCGTCCTCCAAACCGCCTCATTTCTCCCATACTTTAGCAACTTTCCCATGTTCCGTATGTCGTCATGCCATGACGCCCCCTCCTTCACCTCCACAAACAGCCGCAACAGTTCCCTTCCTCGCTTTCCCAACTCTTTCACAAACATCAACTCTCCCAACGACTGCACAGGTCTATTTTTCTCCACATACCTCACAATCCCCTCAATCTGCTCCTCATTCAAAAACGGTAGCACCTCCAAGTCCTCCTTCCTCACCTCATTGATGTCCAATGGATTTCCATGCAACTCATACAACTGCTCCATCAACGTTTCGTCCACCGTTCCGTCCTCTCCGTTTTCTTCTGTCATCCACTCCACAAAATCTTCCCACGACACCTTCGCTTCCTCCTGCTCTGTCTGGCAGAAAGCAGAAGGAATGAACAGCCCTATATATAATAATGTGTATAAAAGTCTTTTCATGACAGTTTTAGGTATCGGAGACAAAGTTAAAGACTTTCTTTCACACCACCAAACGATAGAATATTTATTTTTGCAACCCGATTGCAAAACTTTCTCAGTAACTTTGCAGCGTAAATTGAAAAAAGGACAAATTATGGAGTATCTTTTGAATGTCGTATCGGCTGTGTTGGGCATCATCAATGAGATGTCGCCCTATCTGTTGTTAGGTTTCCTCTTGGCAGGAGTGATGCATGCGTTTATCCCCGACGGGTGGTATGCGAAGTATCTGAGTGGCAACACGTTTCGTTCTGTGTTGAACGCCGCCATTTTCGGTGTGCCGCTGCCGCTGTGTTCGTGTGGTGTGATTCCCACAGCTATGTCGTTACGCCGTGAGGGAGCAAGCAAAGGAGCGGTCGTTTCGTTCCTGATTGCCACTCCGCAGACGGGTGTCGATAGCATCTTTGCCACTTATTCGCTGATGGGATTGCCCTTTGCGGTGGTTCGTCCAATTGCCGCTTTATTTACGGCGATAATTGGTGGCACGTTTGTAAATGTGAGTGAAAAAGGGGATTTGTCGATGGACGAAACGCCACGGCAGGTGGAGAGCCGCACGTGGTCGGAACAGAAGCACCTCTCTTTCGGTCAGCGTTGTCTTGAAGCCCTCAAGTTTGGCTTTGTGGAGATGATGGAAGACATTGGCAAGTGGTTGGTGGTGGGTCTCATTGTGGCAGGTCTCATCACGGCTCTGGTGCCCGACTCGTTCTTCGCCATCTTCAAGGACAACACCCTGTTGAGCATGCTGTTGGTGCTCTGTGTGAGTGTGCCCATGTACATCTGTGCTACGGGCAGCATCCCCATTGCTGTGGCACTGATGATGAAAGGCTTGACATCTGGTGCCGCGCTGGTCATGCTGATGGCAGGACCTGCTTGCAATGTTGCCTCCATCCTTGTGGTGAACAAGGTGTTGGGCAAGCAGACCTTGGCGCTCTATCTCGCTGCCATCATCGGAGGTTCCATCCTCTTCGGTGTGGGCATCGACTACCTCTTGCCGCGCGAGTGGTTCACCGACCATCTGATGTCCACCCATGCATGCTGTCACGATGTGGCAGGATGGTTCGAATGGACTTGCACAGGTGTGCTCGCTCTCCTGCTGCTCAATGTGCTGCGCATGCGATTGATGCACAAGTCGGCATGCCATTGTGGTCATGAGCACGGCGACCATTGCCATTGCCACGACGAGGCTTGCACCTGTTCTGCAGATACCGCTCACGATGCCCCCATTGCCCATTCAACCCGCACATACACCGTCAAAGGCATGAACTGCAACCACTGCCGAACCAACGTGGAGAAAGCCGTCCGTAGCGTGAAAGGTGTGGAATCGGTGACGGTCGATTTGCCCACAGGTGTCGCCACCGTCACAGGTGAAGGCATCGATGACGAAGCCGTGAAGAAGGCGGTGGAGAGCATTGGCTTTGACCTCGAAAAGTGAGGTGAGACAGGTGGCTTCGGCATTTGCTTTTGAAAAAATCTTGCTTGAATGGCTTGACGATTCAAATATTTTCTCTACATTTGCAAAAAGAAATGCGGTATGCCCCATCTTTTGGGTGGGGATGCCGCTATGTAAAACCTAAAAGCGAAAACAAAAACCAGAAAGAGAATTTAGACAACATAGAATATTAACAAAGCATCAACTATCTCGAAGTACCCCTAAAATTTGCCGATTTGAAAAGGTATTCAGAAGGTTTAGTTCATGTTCACGTTGGAGCGTGGATATGACTTATCTCTGGATACAGGTTACGGCAAATACCTTGGGTACTTGATAAGGAAGTTCCACGCTTTTTGTGTGCCTGCAAGTACCCGAGATTCCGTTTTTGTCGTAACCTGTATTTCTTCCGATTTAGGCTGATGTGCAACCAAGAAATGCACATGGCAGACATGGATGTAGGCTTGATGCCGCCTCCCAAAGCGGAGCGGCAAATCAAGTCGAAAGAGCGTGTGTCGAAGCATGGAGAGGTGTTCACCGCCGAGCGTGAGGTGAACGCCATGCTCGACCTTGTGAAGCAGGAGACGGAACGCATCGAGAGCCGTTTCTTGGAACCTGCTTGTGGCGACGGCAACTTTCTCATTGAGATTCTGCGCCGCAAACTCTCTGTATGCGAGGAGCGTGTACAGAAGAAGCAGTTCACCCAGTTGCAATACGAGAAGCATGCCGTTTGGGCTGTCAGCAGCATCTACGGCATCGAACTCTTGCCCGACAATGCTGAGGCTTGTCGGCAGCGGCTCTATGCCTATTTCTGTGAGCAGTACGAACGGCTGTTTGGCAGCGAGTGCAAACCTGCTTGTCGCAAGGCAGTGGCGTATTTGCTGGAGCGCAACATCATCATGGGCGATGCCTTGACCTACCGCCGTGTCGATAACCCCGACGAGTGGATTGTCGTGAGCGAATGGTCATTCATCGGCGATGGCAAAGTGGTGCGCCGCGACTACAGTTTCTCTTACTTAGTGGCGACGGGACAAGGTGGCGACCTCTTCAGCGACACCCCCTGCGACACCTTCCCACCTGTGTATTTCTTGAACCTCGGACAACACGAATCTTAACCCATGAATTATTTTAACAACGAATGGAACGAATTGGACGAATTTTTTGTTCAATGCCGCAAGCGGCAACGAATAGAAACGAATTTTCTGCAGGGGCAACCAATGACAACACCCTACATTCGTTTTCATTCGTTGCACAGAAGGTGCATTGCCTCAGAATATTCGTCCAATTCGTTCTATTCGTTGTTAAAAATATTGTTTATCCTGTATGAGAACTGACACGTACAATCCAGATGTGCTCAATTGCCTTGCCAATCTGAGCAACGATGAGGTGTTCACGCCTCCTGCCCTTGCCAACCAAGTGCTTGACATGCTGCCGCAGGAACTGTTCACGTCGTCCACCACCACCTTCCTCGACCCTGTCTCCAAGTCGGGTGTCTTTCTGCGAGAGATTGTGAAGCGGCTCGACAGAGGGCTGGAACCTCAGATGCCTGACCGCCGCCAACGCATCGACCACATCCTGCACCGTCAGGTGTTCGGCATAGCCATCACGGAACTGACCGCCCATCTTTCTCGCCGTTCTGTCTATTGTTCCAAAGATGCCAGCAGCGAGTATAGCGTCACCCGTTTCAAGAGTGAAAGCGGCAACATCCTCTATCGTCCGCTTCACCACACATGGGCGAATGGCAAGTGCCGCTACTGTGGTGCCTCCCAAGAGGTCTATGACCGAGGTGACCAAGCCGAACAATATGCCTATCAGTTTATTCACACAGACAACCCACACACATTATTTAATAATATGAAATTTGACGTAATTATTGGAAACCCTCCGTATCAGTTGGAAACAGGTGGAGCAGGAAAACAAGCAAAACCTATTTATGACCTATTCGTTAGTCAAGCAATGAAGTTAAATCCTCGATTCTTAACAATGATTGTTCCATCACGATGGTTCTCTGGAGGAATGAAGCAACTTGAAGACTTTAGAGAAAAGATGATGAATGATGGGCGAATTCGCGTACTTGTAGATTATGCTAATGCAAAAGAGTGTTTTCCTCAAAATAGTATTAGTGGTGGAGTTTGTTATTTTTTATGGGATAGAGACCATAAGGGAGATTGCCGTTTTACTAACATCAAAGCAGGGAAAGAAGAGGTGTTAAATAGACCATTGAATGAGTTTCCTGTACTTGTTCGATACAATAATGCTGTTAGCATTCTACACAAAACAAAGACTCTGAATGAAGAAAGCCTGTCGAAAATAGTTTCTTCTTTATGTCCATACGGCTTGCCAACCAACTATCGTGGAAAAGAAAGATCATTTGATGGTGCTTTAATTCTCCATTCTAGTGAAGGGGAGTCATATATTCATCGTAAGGAGATTCTGAAAGGGATGGATTGCATAGATACATATAAAATCATTATAGGGAAAGTTAGTGCAGAACATGCTGGCGAGCCTGGAAAAGATGGAATGTATCGTGTTTTAACAGCATCAACACGTGTAATTGGTCCCAAAGAGGTCTGTACACATTCTTATTTCATTATTGGCAATTATAAACACAAAGAATGTGCAGACAATCTTCTTGGTTATCTCTATACCAAGTTTGTTCGCTTCCTTTTATTGGTAACGATGAGTTCCATCAACCTATCAAAGTTTGTGTTTTGGGTTGTTCCTCTTCAAGACTTTTCTCATCCCTGGACAGATGAAATGCTTTACAAGAAGTATGGCTTAACAGATGATGAAATTGCTTTTATTGAGAGTATGATACGACCTATGGAGTGATGACGAAAGAATCGCTGAAGGGGAGAGACTCTTACCCTTGGAAGGGTGAGACTCTCTCCCCTAAAAGGGTAAGACTCACTCCCCTATAGAGGTGCTGGAAGCACCGCATGAGAGAAGATGTGTAGGTGGGGATGAAAGCAAGCCCTGGCGGGCTTCGGGGAGTGGAGAGAGAACACGATTAGAGAGATAATAACATGAGCCTCATCTGGCTCAGCACGTTCTTTGAAATAATTGGGAAACACCAAAAAAAATTCACTTTTTTTGTGAATATTGAAAATGTTTCGTATCTTTGCAGCCAAAACAACGTGCAATGGTCATAGAATACGAAAAGGACTATTTACAAGAACTCTATGAATCTGGAAAATGCAAAAACAAAAAGTATCGGTTCCAAAAACAAGTGGTGCAGAAATACCAGAAGCGAATTGATACGCTGATGGGTGCGACACGCATGGAGGATTTGTTTGTCTTCAATTCGTTGAACTTCGAGGCACTTGACAACGGCTATTACTCTATACGTATAGATATCCACTATCGGCTTGAGTTTAAGATTAGGATAGAGGGCAGCGAAACACTTGTGAGCATCTGCACCATTACGGACATTACCAATCATTATCAATAAGGAGCACAGCAATGGAAACAATCAAGAGATTACCTACACATCCGGGTGATGTGTTGAAAGAAGAAATTGAAAGCAGAGGCATCTCGCAGAAGAAGTTCGCCGAACTGTTAGGTGTTCCTTACACACAGATGAATGAGATTCTGAATGGGAAACGCCCCGTATCAACTGACTTTGCGTTGATGGTGGAAGCGGCATTGGGCATTACACCAGAACTGCTCATCAACATGCAGAATCGCTACAACATGGCTGTTGCAAGACAAAAGCCTGTCTTACATTCTCGGTTGCTCAACATCCGAAAGGTGTGTGCTGCCATCTTCTGAAGTAGTTTCCCCATTTTTTTCAGAGTTCGTGCCATAAACAAAACTGCTTATGGCAACAACAGAACTATTGCAGGGCAGGGTTGAGGGCAAACCTGTCATTTATGCTTACGAACTGCCCGGGGTGCCTTCGCACAGAGGATTGCTGAAGGTGGGTTATACGGTGAGAACCGCAGAGGAGCGTGTGGCGGAGCAATGCAAGACTGCTCATCTGAAGTACAAGATTCAACTGGTGCGTTCTGCCATGAAGGCGGATGGCACTTCGTTTGATGACCACGCGGTGCATAAGGTGCTGCGTGGGGCAGGTTTCTATAACCCTGAAGGAGAATGGTTTCGCTGCTCTGTAAAGGATGTGGAACGAGCCATCGCGACGGTGAAGGCTGGACGGGAAACGATGGTTGAACGTACAGAGACGTTCGCCATGCGACCCGAGCAGAAACGGGCGGTGGAAAAGACTGCCGCCTATTTCGAGTCCTTCTATCAAGAGGAACTGGCGGCGGGGCGGACGGGAAAGGCTGGGTCGCCTCAGTTGGTGCCTCATTTTCTGTGGAACGCCAAGATGCGTTTCGGCAAGACGTTCACCACCTATCAGTTGGCACTCCGCATGGGGTGGAAGCGGCTGCTGGTGCTGACGTTCAAGCCTGCGGTGAAGACGGCATGGAGAGAGGATTTGCTCACGCATCGTGACTTTGAGGGATGGCAGTTCTGTGAAAAACAAGAGGATGCGCAATTTAACTATGTGAATGAGCGGAAACCCTTTGTGTGCTTCGCCTCCTTCCAAGATGTGTTGGGACGGAATGCGGCAGGTGGTATCAAGGCGACGAACGAGTGGATTCAAGAGGTGGAGTGGGATTGCATCGTGCTGGACGAATACCATTATGGGGCATGGGGCAAGCATGCCAAGGACTTCTACAGCAAGCAGGATGTGGAGCAGTTGGCTCGTGCGGTGGAGGTGGGCGAACTGATGGCGGAAGATGCCGACAGCCGCAAGGAAATGGACAGCCGCGAACTGTATGACGAGGAACTGATGCCGCTCACCACCCATGCCTATCTCTACCTGTCGGGCACTCCGTTCCGTGCCATCAGCACAGGCGAGTTTATCGAAGAACAAATCTACAACTGGACCTACTCGGACGAGCAAAGTGCGAAGGCGGCATGGAAAGGCGAGAACAACCCCTATCTGTCGCTGCCCAAGATGGTGATGATGACTTATCAACTGCCCGACAGCATCAAGGAAGTGGCTGACCAAGGGGAGTTTGACGAGTTCGACCTGAATGAGTTTTTCCGTGCCGACGAACGTGGTTTTGTGCATGAGGAGCACGTGCAGAAGTGGATCGACCTGATTCGGGGTTCTTACAAGGAGAACATCATCACCGAACTGAAGCAGGGGACGGAGCGACCACCCATGCCGTTCAGCGACGTGCGTCTGCATGGTTATCTGCAACACACCTACTGGTTTCTGCCATCGGTGGCGGCTTGCAAGGCAATGGAACGACTGATGAAGAAGCCCATCAACCGCTTTTATCACGACTATCAGATTGTGGTGGCTGCCGGCAATGAGGCAGGTATGGGTGCAGAGGCAGTATTGCCAGTGTATCAAGCCATGAACGCCGAAGGTGACCCGCGACAGAGCAAGACCATCACGCTCTCGTGTGGCAAACTCTCGACGGGTGTGACGGTGCGACCTTGGACGGGCATTCTGATGCTTCGCAATGCCCGTTCGCCAGAGACCTACTTTCAGGCGGCGTTTCGTGTGCAGTCGCCTTGGACGACTCGTGACGAATGGGGCAAGGAGGTGATTCTGAAGCCTTATTGCTATGTGTTCGACTTCGCCCCTAACCGTGCGTTGCGGCAGGTGGAGGAGTACAGTTGTCAACTGAACCTGCATGAGTCGAACCCCGAGAAGAAAGTGGAGGAGTTTATCCGTTTCCTGCCGGTGCTGGCATACGACGGCAGTTCGATGAAGGAGATAGATGCGGCTGGCATTCTCGATATGGCAATGAGCGGCACAACGGCGACGCTGTTGGCAAGACGATGGGAGAGTGCGGTGCTGGTCAACGTGGATAATGCCACCTTAAGCCGCTTGATGAACTCGCCCGAAGCCATGCGGGCGCTGATGGACATTGAGGGTTTCCGTTCGCTCAATCAGGATATTGAGACCATCATCAACAAGAGCGAACAGGTGAAGAAGACGAAACGTGAACAGGAAGAAAATCTGACCCCGAAACAGAAGAAGGAACTGACGGAGGCGGAGAAGGAGTATAAGAGCAAACGCAAGGAGATTCAGCAGAAACTCATCAAGTTTGCCACACGCATCCCTGTGTTCATGTATTTGACAGATTTTAGGGAATATTCGCTGAAGGATGTGATTGTCAACTTGGAACCCAACTTGTTCCGCAAGGTGACAGGGTTGAGTATCAACGACTTCGAGTTGTTGGTGAGTCTCAATGTGTTCAACAGCGAACTGATGAACGATGCCGTGTATAAGTTCAAACGGTACGAAGACAGCAGCCTTGGCTATACAGGCATCGACACAAGAAAAGGAACGATGATTGGCGGTTGGGACACGGCAATGGACAGGAGCGTGCTGTTTCCCATGAAAGAGACCCTTTAAAACAAAAAATGGGTTGCCGCTGCAACCCGAACCTTTGTTAACCTTAAATCTAATACTATGAAAAACACGTTGCAAAGTTAAGCACTTTTTTTCTCTTTGTCAAGAAAAGTGCAATCAAACGTACAAAAAAACGCAATTTAATGATTTATGTCAAGAGAAAACAGCGAAAAAGCATAAAAAATAAAAAACTTTGAGAAGAATTTGTTTGTATGTCATTTTTTTTTCTTAATTTTACAACCTATATTGGAAAAGAATGTGCCGACGGGAAGATTTTGGAGGAAAGAATGGCATAGAAGAGGGGTGTTTTTTGAAGAGAAAAGAAGGGTGTTGTTGATGTGAGTGAAGGGGATGCCGTGCTGTTGATGCGAGACGAGATACAAAAATGACAACATAAATGAATTACAAATGGAATTACGAACCACCTACAACCGAGGACCAGGCATGTGCCGCAGAGTTGGCTGACGCAGTGAGAGTCAACCCAGCCATTGCACAGATGCTCGTGGCGCGCGGCATCCGAACGGCTGACGAGGCGAGGAAATATTTTCGTCCGCAGTTGCTGGAACTTCACGACCCCTATCTGATGCGCGACATGGATAAGGCTGTGGAACGTCTGAACGAGGCGATGGGGCAGCGTGAGCGCATCATGATTTATGGTGACTACGATGTCGATGGATGCACAGCGGTGGCATTGGTTTATAGGTGTATCACGCAGTTCTACTCCAATGTGGAATGCTACATACCCGATCGCAGCGAGGAAGGGTATGGTGTGTCGATGAAGGGAGTGGATTATGCGGCAAGCCAGCATGTGAAACTGGTGATTGTGTTGGATTGCGGCATCAAGGCGGTCGAAGAAATCCAATATGCCAAAGAGAAAGGCATTGATTTCATCATTTGCGACCACCATGTGCCCGACGAGGTGCTGCCTCCTGCTGTGGCAATCCTGAATGCCAAGCGGGTGGATAACACTTACCCTTATCTCGATTTGTCTGGTTGCGGTGTGGGCTTCAAGTTCATGCAGGCGTTTGCCATTAGCAACGGCATCTCGTTCAGTCGGCTCATCCCGTTGCTGGATCTCTGTGCCATCAGCATTGCCAGCGACATTGTGCCCATCATGGGCGAGAACCGCATCTTGGCTTATCATGGGCTGAAGCAACTGAACAACAATGCCAGCGTAGGTGTGAAGGCGGTACTTGAAGTGTGTGGGTTGACAGGCAAGGACCTGACCATGAGTGACATCATCTTCAAGATTGGTCCGCGCATCAATGCCAGTGGGCGCATCCAGAATGGCAAGGAATCGGTCGATTTGCTCGTTGAACGTGATTATGACAGGGCTTTGGCAATGGCGAAGACCATCAACCACTACAACGAGGAGCGTAAGGAACTGGATAAACGCATGACAGAGGAGGCAAGTCGTGTGGTGGCGCACATGCCAGAAATGGAGGATAAGAGTTCCATTGTGATTTACAATGCTGACTGGCACAAAGGAGTTATCGGTATTGTTGCTTCACGTCTGACAGAAGAGTTCTTCCGTCCTGCTGTAGTGCTCACACTTGATGGTGACATCGTGACGGGCAGTGCGCGCAGTGTGAGTGGTTTCGATGTGTATAAAGCCATCCAAAGTTGTGAAGATTTACTCGACAACTTTGGTGGACACACTTATGCTGCTGGACTTTCTATGAAGTTGGAGCATGTGCAGGAGTTCTCTCAGCGTTTTGAGGCGTATGTGCATGAGAACATCGACCCCGAAAAGACACGCCCGAATCTTGACATTCATGCTGTGGTCAACTTTAAGGACATCACGCCTAAATTTTTCAACGACCTGAAGCGCATGCGCCCCTATGGTCCCGACAACCCGAAGCCGATGCTCTGCACGAAGAACGTGTTTGACTACGGCACCAGCAAGGTGGTCGGTCGGCAGCAGGAGCACATCAAATTGGAATTGGTGGATAGCAAGTCGAGTAATGTGATGAACGGCATCGCTTTCGGGCAGAGTTCGCAAGCGCGCTACATCAAGACCAAGCAGGCGTTTGACATTGTCTATACGGTGGAGGAAAACACGCGCAAGCATGGCGAAGTGCAATTGCTGATTGAGGATATCAGAACCCACGAAGAAGATTTGAAAGATTGAAACCGCTTGACATACTGAAGGAATACTGGGGCTATGACTCTTTTCGTGGCATCCAGAGTGAGATTATTGAGAGCATTTGTCAGGGTCGCGACACCTTGGGGCTGATGCCCACGGGAGGTGGTAAGAGCATCTGTTTTCAGGTGCCGGCGCTGATGTTCGAAGGGGTGTGTATTGTGGTCACACCACTCATCTCGCTGATGAAAGACCAGGTGCAGCAACTGAAACAACGTGGCATCAAAGCCGAAGCGGTCTATTCGGGCATGATGCGTGATGACATAGTTCGTGTGCTTGACAATGCAGTTTTGGGTGCATACAAACTCCTTTACATTTCTCCCGAACGACTTTCTTCCGACTTGTTTATGGCAAAGTTGGAACGTATGCGGCAGGTCAGCATGATTGTGGTTGACGAGGCACATTGCATTTCACAATGGGGTTACGATTTTCGTCCGTCTTATTTGCAAATTGCAAAGATTCGTCAGATGTTGCCAAGCGATTCTGTACCCGTGTTGGCACTTACGGCAACGGCAACTCCCAAGGTGGTGGACGACATTCAGGAGCGTTTGTCTTTTAAGGAGAAAAATGTTTTCTCCATGAGTTTTGAGCGCAAGAACCTCATCTATGTGGTGCGCGAGACAGAGGACAGGGCAGGGGAGTTGCTGAAGATTTTGCAGGGAGTACACAATGGCAGTGCCATTGTCTATACCCGAACCCGTCAGCAGACGGTCGATATTGCCCGTTTTCTGGAAGAGAACGGTGTGACTGCCAGCAATTATCATGCAGGTTTGACGAATGCGGAAAAGGATTATCGACAAATCAACTGGACGAAGAACCGTGTGCGTGTGATGGTGGCGACCAATGCGTTCGGCATGGGCATTGACAAACCTGATGTGCGCTTGGTCATCCACTTTAACATGCCTGATTCTTTGGAGGCTTACTTTCAGGAGGCAGGACGTGCAGGACGTGATGGCAAGACTTCATACGCTGTGCTGCTCTACAATGGGCAGGACCTCAAGACCCTCAATCGGAGAGTGCCGGAAACATATCCTGACCTCGACTATGTGCGTCAAACTTACGAAAACGTTTCCTGCTTCCTGCAAGTGGGAGTGGGAGAGGCGCTGGGACGCACGTTCTATTTCCCGATAGAGACTTTTTGCCGTGCGTTCCATCAGTTTCCCGTGCAGACCAATGCCGCGTTGCATCTGCTGAACAATGCGGGTTATCTCGAATATCATGAGGAACAGGAGTTTAAGTCGGCACTCCACTTCATCCTGCGTAAAGAGGAACTGTATCGCATCTATGAGGCCGACGAGGAAACCGACCTCGTTATCCAGACGATTCTTCGTACCTATTCAGGTGTCTTTGCCAATTTCGTCTATATCGAGGAGACGAACCTGGCGCATCTTACGGGACTTTCGCCTGAACGCATCTATCAGATTCTGAAAGAACTGCACCATGCCCGTATCATCGACTTCATCCCTCATCGCAAAACTCCCACGGTGGGTTACACCGTTGCTCGTGTCGATACAGAACTCATCGCCTTGCCCCCCATCGTCTATGAAGACCGCAAAGCGGACTTCCAACAGCGCATTGACCAGATTTCCGAATACGTCACTTCTACCGACAAATGCCGCAGTCGTATGCTTCTCAATTATTTCGGTGAAAAGACTGACCACGATTGTGGGCAATGCGATGTGTGTTTGGAAAAGAAAAAGACTGCTTCCCGTCAGGAGGTAGATGTTCAGCAAGCCATTCAGGTCATCACGGACTTCCTGCAAGACGGACAGGAACGCCGATTGCCAGACCTCAAGACCTTACCCCTCAAAACAGCCGTGCTGGAAGAAGCCATTCGCTACATGACTGCCGAAGAACTGTTGTGGGTCGATGGTCTCAAGGTGATGTTGAAAATGTAAATCCAAATCCTTCAATTGGCTACGCCGAGCTAAAGGTTCTCCAATCCTTCAATTCTTTAATCCTTCAAATTCTCAAATCTCCAATTATGACTCCTTTCGAAATCATTGCTCAAACCACTCAAGCCATCGCCTCCAATCCATCCGACAGTGAGGCATACAAAACACGCGCCCTCACCCTCTGCCAAATGCAGCAGTATGAGGAAGCCGAGAAAGACCTCGACACCCTCATCGACACCCTCCACACCGAAGATGCCGAACTCTACCAACTTCGTGGCACCCTCCGCATGAACCGAGGTGACAAGACGGGTGCCCTCGACGACATGCGCCATGCACTCGACCTCAACCCCCAACTGCTCCAGCAACTAAGCGGTGAATTTAAGTCGACAGAAAAAGGGCATTGCTAATGTGTGGCAATGCCCTTTATATATAATAATGTGTAAGACCTTTACTTGATGTTCTTTCGTATCTTGGTCAGATACTGCTGCATGTGGTCTTCGTCTCTGGTGTCGATGATTTCGATGATTTCCTTCATCTCCTTGCGAATCTGCTCCACCTGCCCTTTGGTGTAGGGGTTGAAGAGGATTTCGCGAAGGAGGGTGTCATCCTCGGAGAGGACTCCTTTGGCGATTTTCATGTGGCGCTTGAAGGTGGTGCCTGGTGCATCCTGATGCTTCATCACCGCTGCAAAGGCAAAGGTGGAGATGAAGGGGATGGAGAGGGAGTAAGCCACCGTCTGGTCATGTTCCTCGAAGGTGTATTCGAAGATGTTCAGTCCCAGGCGCGAGTAGAGGTCCTTGAAGAAGCAACGTCCCATGTAGTCACCTTCGTTGATGATGATGGCATTCTCGTCGCTCAGTTTGCCGAGGTTGGCAAAGGTAGGGCCAAACATGGGGTGGGTGCTCACATAGTGGAAACCGCTCTTTTCGTAGTATTCTTTGAAGCCCGTCTTCACCGATGAGATGTCGGAGAGGATGCACGACTTGGGCAAGTGGGGAATCACCTCGTCGAACACTTTGAGTGTATATTTGAGGCTCACGGCATTGATGACCAGTTCAGGCTCAAAAGCATCAATCTCCTCCATCGAAGTGAAACGCTGGGTGTTGTACATGAACCTCAGTTTTTTAGGGTCTATATCATACACAGCCACCTCGTGGTCGAACGAAAGCAGGTCGGTGAAGAACGACCCCATCTTGCCTGCTCCTAATATCAGAATCTTCATAACGTGTCTTACTTGTTAATGATTTCTATCTGCTGATGTACGCTCTCCTCGTGGATGCTCTCGAACACCTTGGCTACAAAGTCGGGGCTCATGCCACAGAGTGAACCTTGCACACCCCGTTTTGACAGAATCTCGTTGTAGCGGACAGCCTGCAGCACGGTCATGTTGTGCTCCTTCTTGTAGTGACCAATCTCGCGGCATACCTTCATGCGCTTCGCCAGAATGTCCATGAGTTGGTTGTCCAGTTCGTCAATCTGCTTGCGCATGCTTGCCAGTCCTTCGGTCGTGGTGTGCTCGTCGCGGATGATGAGCAGTGAGAGGATATAGTCGAGCACCTCGGGAGTGACCTGTTGCTTGGCATCGCTCCATGCCTTGTCGGGGTCGCAGTGAGCCTCCACAATCAGACCGTCGAAGCCCAAGTCCATCGATTGCTGGCAGAGAGGGGCAATTAGTTCGCGACGACCGCCGATGTGTGAGGGGTCGCAGATGATGGGCAGGTTGGGAATGCGGCGATGCAACTCAATCGGAATCTGCCACATCGGAGCATTGCGGTAAATCTTCTGTTCGTAACTGGAGAAACCTCGGTGGATGGCTCCCATCCGCTTCACACCTGCTTGGTTGATGCGCTCCAGGGCACCAATCCACAGTTCGATGTCAGGGTTGACAGGATTCTTCACGAACACCGGCACATCCACACCTTTCAGGGCGTCAGCCAATGCTTGTACGGCAAAGGGGTTGGCTGTTGTTCGGGCACCTACCCAGAGGATGTCCATGTCGTATTTCAGAGCCAGTTCCACATGCTCAGGCGTTGCCACTTCGGTGGAAATCAGCATGTGAGTCTCTTCCTTCACCTGCTTCATCCAGGGCAGTGCCTTCTCGCCGTTGCCTTCAAAACCTCCAGGTTTGGTGCGTGGTTTCCATACACCGGCACGGAAGTTGTGGCAACCTTTCATTGCCAGTTCACGTGCAGTTTTCATCACTTGCTCTTCGGTCTCGGCAGAGCATGGACCGGCGATGACGAACGGACGTTCATTATCACTTGGAAGACCTAATGGTTGTAATTCGAGTTCCATATTGTTGTTTGTTTTAATTCTATGGTTTTACGGTTCTTGCCGTGCAAGCGCTTCGCGATGATGCGCCTTTAGAAAAATAAAAGAAAATAAAAAAATATAAGAAAAAATATTTTATTTTGTTTTCTTTTGTTTTTTCTTGTTTTTCTAAAGGCGCGAAGCGTAATTCTCTTATTCATTTTCAATTCGCTCGATGCCTCTCACTTTCTCGCCCGCTTGCGGTTAAAAAACTTCTTTAATTCTACGAAGTGCTTCTTCCATTTTCTCGTCTTTGGCACAAAGCGAGATGCGGATATACCGCTTGCCGTTCGAGCCAAAGATGAAGCCGGGGGTGATGAACACACGAGCCTCGTGCAGCACCTTTTCGGTCAAGTCCTCCACATCGGCAATGCTGTCGGGGATGTGTCCCCAGAGGAACATGCCTTGCTGCGTGGGGTCGAACGTGCAGCCGAGGGTAGTCATGATTTCCTCGGCAATTTTGCGACGAGTGGCGTAAGTCTCAATGTTTGCGTGTGTGTGCCATGCTTCCGTGTTTTCGTATGCCTGTGCTGCGGCTAATTGTAATGGTCGGAACGTGCCCGAGTCGATGTTGCTCTTGATTTTCAGAATCCATTGTACGAATGTGCTGTTGGTTGCCAACATACCCACACGCCAACCTGGCATGTTGTGGCTTTTCGACATGGAGTTGAACTCGATGCAGCATTCCTTCGCTCCCGGCACTTGCAGGATGCTCAGGTGCTCGTCTCTGTTCAGAATGAAAGAGTAGGGGTTGTCGTTCACCACCACGATGTTGTGCTTCTGGGCAAATGCCACAATCTTCTCGTACAGTTCACGGGTGGCACGTCCACCCGTCGGCATGTTGGGATAGTTCGTCCACATCAGTTTCACGCCTGTCAAGTCCATCTGCTCCAACTGATCGAAGTCAGGTTGCCAGCCGTTGCTCTCCAAGAGGTCGTAGTTCACAACCTCCTGACCCAGAATCTTGCTCAGCGACGTGTAGGTGGGATAGCCCGGATTGGGCACTAGCACCTTGTCGCCAGGGTTGCACAGAGCCAAGGTCACATGCAGAATGCCCTCCTTGCTGCCGATGAGCGGCTGAATCTCCGTGGCAGGGTCGAGTTCCACACCGTACCAACGCTGGTAGAATCCTGCCATCGCCTTTCTCAGTTCGGGGATTCCCACCGTGGGCTGATACCCGTGTGCATCGGCACGTTTGGCGTTCTCGCAGAGCACGTCGATGGTTTCTGCACTGGGCGGCATGTCGGGCGAACCGATGGCAAGCGAGATGATGTCCTTGCCCTCCGCGTTCAACTTTGCCACTTCCTTTAATTTTCTCGAAAAGTAATACTCACTCACAAGAGAGAGTCTGTCTGCTGGCTGTATCATTGTTCTATCGTGCTTTTTCCTTCTTGATATTCTCCTAATATTTTCAGTTGCTTCGTCAGCGGTCTCACCGCATCGATGCTTTGGCGGTAACGTGTATAGTCCTCATACATCACGTCGATGTAGAACATATACTCCCACTCCCGTCCGATAATCGGCAGCGACTGAATCTTCGTCAGGTTGATTTTGTAGAACGAGAAGATGCTCAACACCTGAGAGAGCGAACCCTCGCTGTGAGGCAAACTGAACACGATGCTTGCCTTGTTCGACTTGCTTGGCACACTCAGTTCCTCCGCTTGCCAAGGGTCAGCCAACACCAAGAACCTCGTGAAGTTGTGCTTGTTCGTCTCGATGCCCTCCTCCAGAATCTTCATGCCATACAGCGGAGCGGCAAACTTCGAGCAGATGGCAGCATGCCCCTTCAGACCCTTCTCGCTGATGTTCTTAGCCGAACCAGCCGTGTCGTCCGTCTCCACAATCTTCAGGTTTGGATGCTTCTTCAGGAAGTTGCGGCACTGCATCAGCGCCACAGGGTGAGAGTTCACCTCCGTGATGTCCTCCCAATCCTCGTCGGGCAGACACATGATGCTGTGCGAGATTCTCAGTTTGTGTTCACCCACAATCTGCATGCCGCTGTCACGCAGCAGTTCGTAGTTGTGCAGCAGCGAACCTGCAATCGTGTTCTCTATCGCCATCATGCCAATCACGTTCGAGTCCTTCTTCATCTCCTCAAACACATCCTCGAACGTGTCGCAGCACACCAGTTCGATGTCCTCACCCTCGAAGTAATAGTGGCTTGCCACATCGTGGTAACTGCCCACCTCTCCTTGTATCGCTATCTTTCTCATATATTATATAATGTAAAAGCCCCACTCCTAAGAGCGGGGCTATATTGTTTCAAACTTGTTGTCTTTTGTTTGTTGTCCGTTTGTCAATTTGAACACATAACTTCCCGCTCTTACTCTTTGCTAAAGTAAAAGTAAAAATAAAAGTATGTGCCGTAAAATGATTTCATTGCCTCATTTTTTATTTTCGCTGCAAAAGTACGCACTTTCTTTGAAACAACCAACATTATGATGAAAAAAATCCACCTTGTAGCATAAAAAAGTCACATTTCTTTAGTTTTGACGCCCTTCTTGCTACAATTTTAGTGATTGAGATTGAGCGACAGTCTCAGACACAATCTTATGCCCGTCATCCATTTTTGAGCCATCTCCTTCTTTGGACAAGGTACTCCTCTCGGTCTTTGTCTTCGATAACGAGGTCGAGGATGGCATCGACCATCACGTCGGGCAGAATGAAACGAGGGTCGTTTGTCACTTGGCTGATAGCATCGAGGAAATGTGGCAACTCTCGTTGGTAAATCGCTTTCATGCGTCCGTTGTCAGTGTCGGTGTTGGAGCACGAGTAGGTGAGGTTGGCAAGTCGGTCGGCAAGTTTTACGAAAGGAGCGTATGGTGTTTCGCGGATGCCCTGATAATATTTCTCGCCCGCGCGTTCAGCCCGTGTACGCCCTTTGTCGTTGGTGAGGGCATATACGATTTCTGTCGCAATGTATGCCTGGTGGTCCCCCATCCACTGGTGTGCTATTTTGTTCACATCGTTGTAGGTTTGTCGTGCATCCTCGATGCTGTCGTGGAAGAAGGAACCAAATAACAGTGGCAAAACGTCCCGCTCTTCCACACACACCAAATGTCCATACTTGAAAACTGATGCCGCTACCATGTCAAGGTGAAACCCGTAAGGATGTACTTTACCGTAAGTCTGATTCACACTTTCGTGCAGTTGGTGTGCAGCAACCCTGATTTGTTCAATGGTTGCTGTCTGTTCTGTCAGGCAGTCTTGAAAATCTTTTTCTGTCATGAGTTAAAAAGTCATGTTGGTGCTAACGATAATTTTCTTCCCATTCAATATGTAAATGCCAGGATGCACAACACCTTCAATCCGATGCCCACCCAAGTCATATAGTTCCATTGTCTGTTGCCTGTTTTCAGTTGTCCGTTGCTGAATGCCTGTCTGTTCTTTGATTATCTTTCGATGACGCAAGGCTGAACGTACTGCATACCATGCTGGTTTTTTAGAGAGTCCTGCATTGTAGAGCAGTGGATTAGAAGATTCCCTCCAACTGTTGTTGTCTTTCAGTCCCCAAATAACGAGGTTCGGGCAATTCTCGTTGTTCAACACAATGTCGGTGATGACACGGTAGTTGCGAGCCTGTTCCTCCAAGTCGCTGGTGGAAGTGGAAGGAATGCCCATGTCCAGTTCGGTAATGATGCATTTCAAGCCAATGTCAGCAAAACGCTTGATGGTGTTTTCCAATTTCACGGAATCCACATCGCCCACCGAGAAGTGGCATTGCAGTCCTACGCCATCAATCGGGATGCCACTGTTCTTCAGTCGTATGGCGAGATTGTAGAAAGCCATCGACTTCGCCTTTCCTTGCATTTCCACATCATAGTCATTCAGATAGAGCAGAACATTCGGGTCGGCACGATGAGCATACACAAAAGCAGAGTCGATGAAATCTTCACCGATGGCACGTGTCCACACGCTTTCACGCAGGTCATAGCCGTCAGGGTTCGAGCGCACTGTGGTTTGGTCGTCGCTCAAACACTCGTTTACCACATCCCATTCAATCACCTTTCCCTTAAAGTGCTTCACTACGTTCGTGATATGGGTTTCCAAAATTTTCAAGGCTTCTGCACGGCTCCAGTTCTTGTCATTCTTCTTGCCGTCGCTCGACACCCATGTGGGCAACTGCGAATGCCATGCCAGACAATGTCCTCTCACAGCCATGTTGTTGCGTTGGGCATAGTTCACCAGATTGTCAGCACCCCAATAGTTGAATGTACCGCGCGATGGTTCCAGTGCATCAAACTTCATCTCGTTCTCAGCCACCAACATATTGAACTGCTGACCGATTTCCTTGGTCTCAGCAAGGTTTTCGTTCGTGATGTCGTTTTTCCATGTCGAGATGGCTGTTCCGATGAATTTGCCATTTTGCTCAGCATAAGTGCGTAGGGTTGTATGGTCTGTGGCATCGGCGATGCCGTCATCGTAGAAAGCGCCCATGCGTTCTTCCTCATCGGGGTCATCTGGCTCATCAGGATGGTCGGAGTCGTCCATATTATTCATCGACACAAGGCGAACGCCCACATTGTATTCACCATTTTCCTCATGTTCCACAATCTCCCAAGTGTATCGTTCTGGCTTTTTCAGTTCAAATTTCCAGTCGCTCGTTTGAACTACTTTTTTCTTTGCCGTCAACAACAGAAGTTCATCGCCCACCTTCACGCCCGCATCTTTTTCCAGTACAATCTGAATGAGAGGCATCTTGTCACTGGTTGAGAAATCTTGCTTCATGTTGAGGTATTTCACTGCACCATTCACCACGAGTTGGTCATGGTTCGATGCCGACTCAATCTTGAATCGCAACACCGAAGCGGGACGTACATAGAGATGAGTGCTTTTTTCTGCATTGGCAAAATTCTTTAGGGTGAGTGTGCCGATGGCATCGTCACCAGGTTCAATGGTTCCATAGTTATCCACCGTACCGCCGATGTTCCCTGTGCCGCCCAGTACACCTTCTTCAAATACAAAAGCAATGGCTTCGTTTTCGTCGGTCTTGGCTCCCAAGGCACCGCTCCGTTTCTTCTTTTCAGCCTCCTCACGGTCGTTCTTTACCAGTACACGGCCTTCCATCACACGCAATGCCCCCGTCAGATAGTTCTCGTTGCCTGTCAGTCGGTAGGTGCCCTTTCCCTCTTTGATGATTCCCACAGGATGGGTGTCACTATTGCTGGGAGGGGCGATTGTTCCTGCTATTGTTGCATCTGTGCCCAATGCACCCACCAGAAAATAAGCGGCTCGCGTGTTTTTCTTCATATAACCTTGGATTGTGCTGCCCGCCTCTGTATTCAGTTCGCCAATGCGGAAACCTGCACCGTTTGTGTTTGCCTCACAGCAAAGCACTGCCCCTGCATGTAGGGTGACATGGCTGTTTTCCATCGAGTTGTTCACTTTACCAGACCTCACAGCATCCTCCACATTCTCAGGTGAGAACGATTTTCCGCCATGCGCCATCACTATCCCATAAAAACCAGCCTTCGACGAGTTCTCCTTAAATGGATGGATATGGATGTCGCCCTTGAAGTTCGTCCAATTGGGCCAACTGGCACCCTTTGCTGTGCCGAGATAGCAACGCTCGCCTCCTGCATAGAGGTTCAGCGTTCCGCTTCCTGTAATAGTGGGGGAAAAATAGCAATATCGAGCCATCTTCACATCTGTCACACTGCCTGTAGGAATCGAAAAAGTCTTGTCGTAAGAGGTGTACCCCTTGTCGGTGTTGTCTCCACTAATATCAATCGTGTTGTTCTGTGCCACCACAGGTGCCAACAGTAGCGACAACACAAAAGCCAATAATGATTTCTTTTTCATGCTATTTATTTGAAAAAACGTTACAAAGGTAGTAAATAAAAATAGGTTTACAAATTTTATGCTACAAATTTTGAGGAATAAAGAAGATGCTGCAAATTTGTTGCAAATTTAGAGGAAAATGATGAAAATGCAGGAGATGATAATGGTGGCTGTAATCATCAGGGCGAGGAAGGCACCGAGAATGGTGAAGATGGTGCGGAACCAAGAGAAGCCAGAGAGTTGTTTGAGGGGGATGATGGCGGTCAGGCTGGCGAGGGTGCTGGTGAGAGTGAGGGGACAGCAGAAGAACATCATAACCAGTTCGTAAAGGGAGGTCATGTTAGCTATGTAGATGATGGCCACCATGAACTCGGAGTATCGCATGTGGGGAATGACTTTGTTGTGCCGATAGAAAGGGAACAGGAAAAATGAGAAGATGCCGATGTAAATTAATGAGACGAGGTTGGGGTATTGTTCGGATATGTCCATAATCCAGTTGAATGCCGTAATTCCTGCTTCCGCACTGTTGGGGTCTTCGCTTCCTGCTTGCTCCATCTGTGTGAGTGCCTCTTGGCGTATGTCCTCGTAGGTGATGCCGCGAATGTTCACGCCATAAAGGATGATGAACGACAGCGTGGTCAGCAGAAACAGCATTTGGAACGGAGGAAAGTACGCCATCTGCATACCGCTCAGGTAGTCGCGTATCATGTATCCGGGACGCAAGATGAGGTCACGCAACGTGCGGAACATGCTGCGGTTTCCGATGCCCCACACGTCGAGAAAGTTCAGCAGTGCCGTCGTGAACGAATACCTTCCGATTCGTGCCGACTGTCCGCAGCGGGGGCAGAAATTCCCTTTGTAATGGGTGTGGCATGTGGGGCAATCATGCTCCTCTTCCGACATCGCCGCCACCTCATACGGCCGCATCTGCCATTCCCGAAACTCTCGGTACCTTTCTTTCCAACTTTTCTGAATCATGGCACAAAGTTACGACAAAAAGAGATAGAAAACAAATTCTATCTCCTTTTTTGAGTTATTGTGTGTAATTGGGGTTAAAAAAACAAAAAAGTATAAAAGAAAATATTTCGATATTTGAGAAGAAAGGCATGATTTTTCTTGAAATGCTTTCTTTTTTTATAAAACCTAAAATCCGCAACTATCATCCAATACACGATTAAGGGTAGATTTATGAGTCGTTAGTAGCAGCTTTCAGTAAAAAGCAACAGCACAACATCAATATGTAGCCACCATCCCCTTACCCCACGATGCGACTTGAGGT
>JAFUYM010000041.1 GCA_017470525.1 Bacteroidaceae bacterium | reverse complement strand
GATGATTGTCTCTTTTTCACCTGTTCGCAGTCTGTCAAAGAACTCTTCTCTTCGCCTCCCCTTCGGAAAGCGAGTGCAAAGGTACGACCTTTTCACGAAACGGCAAAACTTTTAACGACTTTTTTTCAAAAAATCTTGAATTTTTATGGATTTAAAGGCATCAGTCCCACCTATACCCACTTTTTTTTGGTCAGAAAAGAAAAAAAGCGTACCTTCGCACTCAATTAGAAAACAAGTATGAAACAGGAAAAAAAATCCCCCGTATATGGTCGCGACGTGATGGAGTTGGTCACAGTTGCAGTTGAATATTGTGTCTTTTTGGAACAAGCCGAAGGAAAAAACCGTTTCGACTTTGTTGATACAATCATCAAGATTTTGCCCCTACTCTATCTGAAAGCGACCCTACTTCCCAAATATGAGATTTTGAACGACGATTACCTCCCTGAAGACTTTGTGACGGAAGATAATTATAATATTGTACGCGCGAACATTAGTATAATTATGGAAGACAAGGATGATTATCTGGATGTTTTCATGGAAGACATGAAGTACAGCGAATCTCCTATCCTGACCACTGTAAGCGAGAATCTGGCGGACATCTATCAAGAACTGAAAAATTTTGTCATGAACTACAAAAACGCAATTGATGAGGAACTGATGATGAATGCATTGGCTGTGGTGAAAGAGGAATTTCAATATAGTTGGGGGCAAAAACTTGTCAACGTGCAGAGAGCATTACATGAAGTGAAATACACTGAAGCAGACGAATATTAGAGGGGCAACGCATGAAAATCATTCAAGACAAATACGATAAGAAAAAGATACAGACATTGCCGAGGGTGCTGTTTGAAGGGAGAGTCATTGTGATTTTCACTGAAAGAGAAGCGGAAAAGGCTGTGGAGTATCTGATGAAACAAGACCTATTGGGTTTTGATACGGAGACACGCCCTTCGTTCAAGAAAGGCAAAATGTATCAGGTCGCCCTGCTCCAGGTTGCCACACACGACACCTGTTTCCTGTTCAGGCTCAACCGAACAGGAATCACCGATCCCATCGTCCGTTTACTCGAAGACCGCACCATCACCAAAGTGGGGCTTTCCCTGCAAGATGACCTTCGGATGTTGCGCACCAGAAGAGCGTTCACGCCTGGCACCTTCGTGGAACTACAAAAAGAAGTGAAAGATATCGGCATCGAGGACAACAGTCTTCAGAAAATTTACGCCAATCTTTTTGGTGGGAAAATTTCCAAAAACCAGCAACTTTCCAATTGGGAATCAGACAGTTTAACCGAGGCGCAGCAACGATATGCCGCTACAGATGCATGGGCATGCATCCAAATACATGAAGAAGTGGCGAGGATGAAAAGAGAAGGCGATTTCGTTTTGGAGCGTACACCCCAAGAAGAACAACAGCACATAACTGAATAGTACATAACGAACAACATGCAGCAAATGAAAAGCATTTTCTTGAAACGAGGCAAAGAGGAATCGCTCAGACGCTTCCATCCCTGGATTTTCTCAGGAGCCATTCACCACATGAGTGAAAATCCAGAAGAAGGGGAAACCGTCATGGTCTTTACCAGTGAAAATGAATACATAGCAACAGGTCATTTTCAAATTGGCAGCATCATGGTGCGTGTACTGTCGTTTGACAATGAGACGATTGACCAGAGTTTTTACGAACGTAAACTCGCCATAGCAAAGGATGTGCGTCATCGCATCGGTGTGATTGGTGGCAACAACAACACTTACCGCCTTGTGCATGGTGAAGGAGACAACCTTCCTGGGCTTGTCATCGACATTTATGGAAATACAGCCGTGATGCAAGCGCATTCCGTAGGCATGCACACCGACCGAATGACCATTGCCAAAGCACTGAAAGAAGTGATGGGCGATGACCTCAAAAACATCTTCTACAAATCAGAGACTACTCTACCCTACAAGGCAGAGTTAGGACAAGAGAACGGTTTCCTGTTAGGAGGCGACACTGATGACATCGCCATTGAGAACGGATTGAAATTTCATGTAGATTGGCTCAAAGGGCAAAAGACTGGATTTTTTGTTGACCAAAGAGACAACCGAAGCCTTTTGGAACATTACTCCAAAGGACGAAAAGTGCTCAATATGTTTTGCTACACAGGCGGTTTCTCATTCTATGCCATGCGGGGTGGAGCCGAACTTGTTCATTCCGTTGATTCCTCGCAGAAAGCCATCGACCTGACAAAAGCCAATGTGGAACTGAACTTCCCCGAAGACTCCCGACATGAGGCTTTTGCGGAAGATGCTTTCAAATTCCTCGACCAGATGCAGACACCTTACGACCTCATCATTCTCGACCCACCTGCATTTGCCAAACACAAAGATGCCCTTCGCAATGCATTGAAAGGCTACACCCGACTGAACAAAAAGGCATTTGAAAAGATTCAGCCCGGTGGCATCCTCTTCACATTCAGTTGTTCACAAGCCGTCAATAAAGACCAGTTCCGTACAGCCGTGTTCACAGCCGCAGCATCTGCTGGCAGGAACGTGCGCATTCTCCATCAGTTGCACCAGCCAGCCGACCACCCCATCAACATCTACCACCCCGAAGGAGAATATTTGAAGGGATTGGTGTTGTATGTGGAATAATATTTCTGTTGGTTGCTTGTTGCAATCATTAAAAAAGTGTACCTTTGCCAACAATAAAAAGATTTCGACAAATGAGGAAATTACTTTTCACATTACTTTTTGCCTGTGCAACAGCAATGTGCTGGGCACAGGAATCCTTCAAAGGCATGTATGAATGCGAAGCCTTGAAAGCCACCATGGTGATTAACCTAACGGAGAAGAACATCACGCTGAAGGACTTTGAAGGGGAAGAGACATACGGCTACCTGAAAGGGCAGTTCAATGGCACATGGGTCATCCTGAAAGTGAAGAAAGCGGAGGAGAAAAAGGCGTTGGTGCGCATGGTGAGCGACATCGGCTATGATGCGCAGGATGTGGAACTGCGCCTGACCGACGAGGGTGACATCGAACTGAGGGTTGTGGGCGAACAGGTGATGAAAGCCGTTGAAAATGGCAAATATGTGAAGATGCCGAAAGTGTCAGTGTTTAAGAAGAAATGAACGATTACTTAGACACGTTCAACCCGCCGCAGCGTGAGGCGGTGGAGTATTGCGATGGACCCTCATTGGTCATTGCAGGTGCGGGGTCAGGAAAGACCCGTGTGCTCACCTACAAAATCGCTTATCTGATGGAGCATGGCTACCAGCCGTGGTCCATTTTGGCTTTGACCTTCACCAACAAGGCGGCAGGCGAGATGAAAGACCGCATCGCCAAGATTGTGGGGCAAGACTATGCGCGGATGCTCTGGATGGGCACTTTTCACAGCATCTTCCTGCGCATTCTCCGTCAAGAGCACGAGCACATCGGCTTCTCGTCCAACTTCACCATCTACGATGCAGCCGACAGCAAGAGTCTGCTGAAAGCCATCATCAAGGAGATGGAACTGGACGATAAGGTATACAAGCCCGGCACCATTCAGGGCATCATCAGCAATGCCAAAAACCAACTGGTGACGGCAGAGCAATATGTGGGCAACCCTGCTCATGCACAGAGCGACGCACGGCAGCACCGACCTGCTACGGGACAGATTTTCCTGCGCTATTGTCAGCGTTGCCGTCAGAGCGATGCCATGGACTTCGACGACATCCTGCTCTACACATTCCTGGTCTTTGAACAGCATCCCGAAGTGTTGGAGAAATGGGAGCGTCGTTTCCGCTATGTGTTGGTGGACGAGTATCAAGACACCAACTTCGCCCAACACCGCATTGTGTGGCAACTGACCCGTCAGCACCAGCACGTCTGCGTGGTGGGTGACGATGCACAGAGTATTTATAGTTTTCGTGGAGCAAACATCGACAACATACTGAATTTCCGTGATATATACAAAGATGCCAAACTGTTCAAGTTGGAGCAGAACTACCGTTCCACCCAGAACATTGTGGAGGCAGCAAACAGCCTCATCGACAAGAACAGCCGACAGATTCACAAGGCTGTTTTCTCTGCCAAAGAACGGGGCGAACGGCTGCATGTGCTCGACACCCATTCCGACATCGAAGAGGCAAAAGTGGTGGTGAACAACATCCGCCGCATCAAGCGAGAGGAAGGCTGTGAGTATTCCGACTTTGCCGTCCTTTATCGCACGAATGCACAGAGCCGTGTCTTCGAAGACACCTTTCGCAAGGAGGCATTGCCGTACCGCATCTATGGCGGTCTTTCATTCTATCAGCGCAAGGAAATCAAGGACATCATTGCCTACTTCCGTCTGGCAGTCAACCCCAACGACGAAGAGGCGTTCAAGCGCGTCATTAACTATCCTGTGCGAGGCATCGGAGCCACCACCGTCAATAAGATTGTGGGGGCGGCAAACCAGCATGCCATCAGCCTTTGGACAGTCATCGGTCAGGCTGATGCGTATGGCTTGGCGGTGAACAAAGGCACGTTGACGAAAATCGAGAAGTTCCGTGAACTCATCATGCAGTTCATGGAGAGCGCACAGACCCTTCCTGCCAATCAGGTAGGCACGATGATTGTGAAGCAGAGCGGCATCATTGCCGACATCTACCAAGATGCCACCCCCGAAAACCTATCGCGTCAGCAGAACGTGGAGGAACTCATCAACGGCATGCAGGACTTCTGTGAGTCGCGCATGGAGGAGGGCAACGAAAAAATCTCCCTCAGCGACTACCTCTCCGAAGTGTCCTTGCTGAGCGATGTCGATACCGACAAGGGCGACGACGAGCACAAAATCACGCTTATGACCATCCACTCCGCCAAGGGTTTGGAGTTTGGCACCGTCTTTGTGGTGGGCATGGAAGAAGGCTTGTTCCCCAGCGACATGGTGTCGGGCAATCCGCGAGAGATGGAAGAAGAGCGTCGTCTTTGCTACGTCGCCATCACTCGTGCCAAGACCCATTGCTTCCTCTCCCATGCCCAGTGCCGTTTCCGCTATGGGCAGATGGAATTTTCCTCGCCCAGCCGTTTCTTGGGCGACATCAATCCCAAGTACCTTGACCGTCAGCAAACGATGTACTCATCCAAGAAAGACCCGTGGGACGAAGTGGAATTGCCGTGGACGAGACGTCGGAAAGATTTGACAAAACTTTCCGAAGACTCGGGGGATGGCAGTAGCATTGTGAATTGGTCAGGAACGCAGACAATTCGCAATGCAGACGGACATCGGGGGATGCGCGGTGGCTTGCCTGACAAAGCCTCCAGTTTCTTCGAGGAATACGAGGCAAAGGAGAAAGCACGTCCCTTCCGTCCGACTCCCTCAATGGGTACTCGTCCCATGCGCCCCATCCAACCAGTCGCCTCCACTCGCCCCAGTGCCCCAACACCTCCCGTCTCTTCTTCCTCTCCGAATGGCGGCAGTGCTCACCTGAGTGTCGGCACCCATATCCTCCACAACCGCTTCGGTCGTGGCGAAGTGCTCAAGGTGGAAGGTACAGGCGACAACACCAAAGCCACCGTCCAGTTTGAAAACGTCGGCACGAAACAGTTGCTGCTCAAGTTTGCAAAGTTTACAATCATCAACTAAAATAATTTATGAATAATTCATGGTTAATTTGTGATAATTTATGTTTAATATATAACACGAATGACCATGAATTATTCATAAATTTTATATGGACTATTTTTGTTTATTTACTTATATGACAAACCTTTTAGAACAAAATATACACCAAATACCCTCTCCATGCTACGTCATGGAAGAGTCCTTGTTGCGTCGCAATCTCTCCCTCATTGCCGATGTGGCAAAACGTGCCGATGCAGAAATCATTCTGGCGTTCAAGGCGTTTGCCCTGTGGAAGAGTTTCCCCATTTTCCGTGAATACATCCATCACACCACAGCCTCTTCGCTCTTCGAGGCACGGCTGGCAAAAGAGGAGTTTGGCAGCAAGGCACACACCTATTCCCCTGCCTATACTGAAGAGGAGTTTGAGCAAATCCTTGACTGCTCCAGCCACATCACCTTCAATTCCTTGACTCAATATCAGCGTTTTGCCCCACAAGTGCAGGGCAAGGCATCTATCGGCATCCGTGTCAATCCCGAATACAGCGAGATAGAGACAGAACTTTACAATCCTTGTGCCCCAGGTTCCCGTTTCGGGGTCTTGGCAAATGACTTGCCAAGTACTCTACCGAAGGATGTGGACGGCTTCCACATCCATTGCCATTGCGAGTCGGGCAGCGATGTCTTCGCGCGTACATTAGTACATATAGAAGAAAAGTTTACCAAGTGGTTCCCGCAACTGAAATGGATTAACTTCGGCGGCGGACACCTCATGACACGCAAGGACTACGATGTGGAACTGCTCATCAAGACATTGCAGGATTTCCACGCTCGCTATCCCCATCTGCACATCATCCTCGAACCTGGCAGTGCCTTCGCTTGGCAGACAGGTCCCCTCATTACTAAAGTCGTAGATATCGTCGAGAACGCCGGCATCAAGACTGCCATTATCAATGCCAGTTTCACCTGCCACATGCCCGACTGCTTGGAGATGCCCTATCACCCCGTCATTCGTGGGGCTGAAATTGTTGATGCTCAACCGTCCAACGGGCTGCATTGTTACCGCATCGGTGGCAACTCCTGCCTCTCAGGCGACTTCATGGGCACATGGCAGTTCGACCACGAACTCCAAATCGGTGAAACCCTCATCTTCGAGGACATGATACACTACACGACCGTGAAGACCACCATGTTCAACGGCATCGGTCATCCCTCCATCGGCATGCTCCACGAGGACGGCACCTTCGAACTCTTCCGTCGCTTCACCTACGAAGATTACCGCGACAGAATGTGCTGACAACCTGAATCTTTTTCTGAAAAGTATGCGGAACCCCTCTTCTTGTTAGAACAAGATCCTTGTTTCTCATAATTGTACCCCTCGGGTACGGTGCGGCGTACCCGAGGGGTACGGCATCGTGTACCCGAGGGGTACGTTTGTTGACTTAATGCAGGGCAAATGAACCTATAAGAAGACAAGAAACGGTCTGAAAGAAGATAAAAAAGCAAAAAAAACGAAAGCATTCTTTGCCATCTATCAATAAATGTGTACTTTTGCCTTTGAGTTGTCACCTTTCAGCGGAAAGTGGCAACCCCTTATTGGATTAAATAACAGCATTAGCAGTTATTCGGTTATCATGAAACGTAGGAAATTTCATTGATGTGTTACTGATGGATAAGTTGTTAATGTCTGCGTCTTTAGGCGTGGGCATAACTTATCAGGTAACACGGGCAATTCCTACGGCCTCATGATATGATAAGCGTTCACGCTTTTTCTATATCTTGAGGTCTTTCGTTTTGCCCGTTCGCTACCGATAAGTGCTTCTGCCACAAAACAGAAGGCTACGCCTATGGCAAAGAAATTACAACTTGGCTATAGGGAGATAGAGGAACGCCTGCAAGTGTTCCACGATAGTCGTGTACCTGCCAGCGAGGTGGGGTATCGGCTGCTGTTCTCCTTTGGCAAGAGTGAACGTGACATTGCACGTTATCGTGAGGGCAAGGGCATCATGAAGACTTTCACAGATGGCTTGCTCATCAAAGGCTTGTTTTGTTTTCAACCGACCACTCCTCAGCGACTTTCCGACACGTTGGAGCGGCTGAAGCGTGACCCGCAAGTGGTGAAAGCGGCTCCCATGATTGTTGCCGTCAGCGATGGAGATGTGCTGCTCGCCTACGACCTGAGAGAAAAGGACACCTACGAGAACCGCCTCAACCGCCTCTCTTGCGACTTCGCTTTCTTCTATCCGCTCATGGGCGTGGAACGGGTGCATTATACAGAGGAGAATCCTGCCGACGTAAAGGCAGCGGAGAAGTTGGCAAAACTGCACGACGAACTTCGTGCCTACAACGAGTTTCGTAGCAATGATGACCTGCACGACCTCAACATCTTCATCACTCGGTTGCTCTTCTGCTTCTTTGCCGAAGATACGGGAATCTTCGAGGAAAACCTGTTTACTTCGTCCATCATCCGCTACACCAAGGAAGACGGCAGCGACCTTTCGCAGTATCTCGATGAGACCTTCAACGTGATGGACCTCTCGTTCCGTCGGCAGGAGATTCCCAGCATCGTGAAGCAGTTTCCCTACGTGAACGGCGGACTTTTCTCCAAGCACATACAGATTCCACGCATGGGACAACGGGCACGTCGCCTCATCATCGAGTGTGGCGAATTGGATTGGAAAGACATCAATCCCGACATTTTCGGCTCGATGATTCAAGCGGTGGTCAATCCCGAGGAACGTGCCAGCCAAGGGATGCACTACACGAGCGTACCCAACATCATGAAGGTGATTAACCCGCTGTTCCTTGATGACTTGCGTGGCGAGTACAACCAACTGAACGAGCAGTATGAGCACCAGCGTCAGATGCTCGCCATCAGTGGCATCACCAACAAGCAGTTTGACGATGATTGCCGCACCCTCATCAAGAAAAGCGATGCCTTGCTTCGCCGCATGAGCCGCATGAAGTTCTTCGACCCAGCATGTGGTAGCGGAAACTTCCTCATCATCACCTACAAGAGTCTTCGTTTCCTCGAAATGGACATTCTCGGCTTGCAGCGTAAGTGTCATGGCGAAGGCGGCATTATGTTTGTGGACAACAGCGTCATCAGCCTCAACCAGTTCTATGGCATCGAACTCCTCGACTTCCCTCACGAGGTTGCCATGCTTTCCCTTTGGTTGGCAGAACATCAGATGAACACCAAACTGAAGGAAAACTTCGGCATGGCACCCAAAGCCCTCCCCCTTAAAAACATCACCCAAATTGTTTGCGGCAATGCCTGCCGCATCGACTGGAACAAGGTTTGTCCGCATACAGCAGATGAAGAGGTTTTTGTGTTTGGCAATCCTCCGTATTTGGGAAGTAGCAAACTGGAAAAAGAACAACAAGAAGACAGAACTTTTGCCATTGGGAATTTTCCCAATTACAAGAAAATCGACTATATAGGTGTATGGTTTATCAAAGGAACTAAATACATCAAGAACACTCTTGCAAAATGTGCTTTTGTAAGTACAAACTCTATATGCCAAGGAGAAATGGTTGAACCATTGTGGAGTCCTATCTTAAATAACGGTATCAGCATTGAGTTTGCATACACTTCTTTCAAATGGAGTAATAATGCTAAATATAACGCAGGTGTCACGTGTGTCATCATTGGATTGATTAATGATTCCAACAAAGTTCGACGCACCCTCTTCTACAACAATGAAAAGAAAGAAGTTAGAAACGTCTCACCATATCTGACAGAAGGAGGGAATTTGATTGTTAATAAACATAATTCCCCTATTGCAGAGTTACCAGAAATTATCAGAGGATGTATGCCTTATGATGGAGGAAACCTAATCTTGGATGAGTTTCAGAAAAAAGCATTATTGGAACAATATCCTGAGACGAAACGATGGATAAAGAAACTATATAGTTCCGCCGACTACATAAAAGATTACAAACGCTATTGTCTATGGATTCCTGATGCAGAAAGGATTGAAGCAGAAAAAAATCCCATCATTAAAGAGCGAATGGAACGCACTGCCATGATGAGGCTTGCAAGCGATGATGAGGGAGCAAGAAAGTTAGCCGAGAGACCACATCAATTCAGAGAGTTTAATGCTTGCGATGAACAAACGCTGATTATTCCATCAACATCTTCTTCTAATAGAACATACATTCCCATGGGGTATGCCGACAATAATACCATAGTCAATAATGCAATGTATATGGTTTATCATGCTCCAACATGGGTTTTCGGCATTATTACTTCACTCATGAATATGGTTTGGATGAAAACAATTGGAGGAAAATTAAAAACAGACTATCGCTATACCAACCTTTGTTACAATTCTTTCCCTTTCCCCAAAATTTCCCCACAAAAGAAAGCCGAAATAGAGGAAGCAGCAGAGAATGTGTTGGTGACGCGTGAGTTCTATCCCGACAAAACCTTAGCCGACCTCTACGACCCCGACAAGATGCCCCAAGACCTGCGAGATGCCCACGCCCGACTGGATGACATCGTGGAAAGTTGCTATCCTGGCTACCCCTTCGCCAACGACGAAGCCCGCCTGGAATGTCTCTTTAAGTTGTATGAGAAAATGACAAAAGATAAATGATAAGATGAAAAAACTATGCTACAGAAATCAAGGTTTCATTTCGTTGAACATGGAAATATCAGCGTCAAAAAGACTGATAATCTCATCATATCCATTCGAGGTCGTAATACACAGATTCGGCAACCTCTTTCTTGCGGCGTTGGCGTTCGGCATACCATGCTTCCGCCTCTTCTTGCCGTCTCTTCTTGATTTGGCGACCACGTTCCAACAACGCGAGGAAGTCCTCTTTCGTCCATTTGGAAATAACGTTATTTGTTTCCATACATGATGCTTTTGGGTGACAAAGTTACGAATAAAAATTAATAAAACAAACAAAAGCCACAAAAATATGAAAGAACAAGCAAGCAATAACATCGTGGATATCCGCTACGAACAGACGGGAGCGGCGACAACCATCAATGAATTGGGTATGCGTGAAATGCAAGCCAAGGCATACGAGGCAAGGAACAAGCGGTTCCTGCTGATTAAAGCACCACCTGCATCGGGAAAAAGTCGTGCGTTGATGTTCATCGCCCTTGACAAGTTGGCACACCAAGGCATGAAGAAGGTGGTGGTGGCTGTGCCTGAGAAGAGCATTGGCCGCTCGTTCAAGAACACCAACCTGATGGAACACGGTTTCTTTGCCGACTGGCGAGTGACGCCCTACTATGACCTTTGCGACGTGAAAAACGAGAAGGACAAGAAGGGACGCTTTGTGGAGTTCTTTCGGCAAAGCGACTCGAAAGTGCTGGTGTGTGCCCATGCCACCCTACGCAACGGCATGAAGGAACTGGAAGATGATTGCTTCAACGATGTGCTGTTGGCGATTGATGAATTTCACCATACGAGTGCTGATGCGTCGTCGAACTTAGGCGATGTAGTGCGTCGCGTGATGAACAACTCCACAGGGCATATCGTCGCCATGACGGGTTCTTACTTCCGAGGCGACGGCATCCCCGTGCTTCGCCAAGAAGATGAAGCACGTTTCCATCCTGTCACCTACAACTACTATCAGCAACTGAATGGCTACAAGTATCTGAAGAATCTTGTTTTGGGTTATCACTTCTACCGAGGCAACTATCTCGACCACATTGATGAGGTGCTGGATACAAGGAAGAAGACCATCATCCACATTCCGAGTGTGAATGCCCGTGCCTCGACGGGAAAGGGGAAATATGCCGAGACGGAGGACATTATGCGAGCCATCGGAAGCATCGAATATAAAGACTACAACACAGGTATCTATCATGTGCGGACGAAGGACGGACGGCTGCTGAAAGTGGCTGACTTGGTGGAAGATGACTCACGGGAGAGGAACATGGTGCAGGGGTATCTGCAACGCATGAAGCGAGCAGAGGATATGGACATCATCATTGCCCTGGGCACAGCGAAGGAGGGCTTCGACTGGCAGTGGTGCGAGATGTGTCTGACGGTGGGCGTGAGAGGTTCGCTGACGGAGGTGATTCAAATTATTGGACGTTGCACCCGCGACTGTGAGGGTAAAGAGACGGCAAGGTTTGTGAACATGATAGCCATGCCCGAAGCGGCACAGGCAGACGTGAAGGTGGCGGTGAACGATTTTCTGAAAGCCATCACCGCCTCGCTGCTGATGGAGCAAGTGATGGCTCCGAGTTGGAAGTTCAAGACAGAGAAAGACGACAGCGAGCCATCGCCACGTACATTGATTGTGGAAGGGTTGAAATCGCTGTCGAGCGAGAAGACCCGACTCATTGTGCAAGAGCAACTGGACGACTTGAAGGCTTCTATCTTGCAGGACGAGACGGTGGTGAAAGCCATCAGCGGCTCGACCACGGCAGAAACCATTACACAGCATTTGATTCCGAAGGTCATCAGGGAGCGTTATCCTGACTTGACGGACGACGAGGTGGAAGAAGTTCGCCAAAGGGTGCTGCTGGACACGATGGTGAAGGGCAACGACATCGTGGATGAGCATGGCAACCCCGTTGCTGTGACCGACAATGAACCAGAGAGTGAGGGCAACCGCCTGATTAAGATTGCGAACCGATTCATCAACATCGACAAGTTGAGCATCAATCTGATTGACAGCATCAACCCGTTCCAAAGGGCATACGAGGTGATGTCGAAATCGGTGGACGCACCTACGTTGAAGATTATCCAAGACACGATTGCTGAACAAAAGTTCAACCTGACGTTGGAACAGGCAATCAGCATCTTCAAAGGACCGCTGAAGGCATACGTGGCTGAGCACGAAGGACGGGTGCCCAGCATCGAAGACCCGAATCCGAAGGTGAGAGAAATGGCTGCTGCCTTGCAGATGATGAAAAACTTGAAGGCAAGGAAGTTGGCAGGTTTGGAATATGAAGGAGATAAAGTTTAGAGGTAAAGATTATGGAATGGCCAAAAGTATTATTGGAATTGTTTGACGACCCGTTGCTGGATGGGGTTCGTCCGAAAGTGGCTGCACCAACAGCCGATGACCGCATGGCAACAAAACTGGCGGAAGTGAAAAACTGGATGAGTGAACATGGAAGGGAGCCACAGAAGGATGGCAATCTGAAAGAAAAGATGATGTGGGCATCCATGATGGGGTTGAGAAAGAAAAATCTACTATAAGGAATGGATATAGAGAAAGAATTGGAAGGCATCTTGGACGACCCTCTGTTGGAGTTGTCACCGAAAGAACTGGAATTGTTTGACATTCCTGCCGACATGAAAAAGGTGATGGAGGTGAGGAACAAGGCAGAGTATGTGGCACAACGAAAACGGTGTGAAAACTTCGATGTGTACCGTCCGTTGTTCTTGCAGGTGCATCGTGACTTGAAAAAAGGACTACGCAGTTTGGTGAGAATATCGAAAACCAACAATCTGCAAGAAGGACATTTCTATGTCATAGACGGACAGATGTTGCTGCTGGAATGCATCGGAGAGACAAGGAGGAGCAGCAACTTCCTTCCAGATGCACGTACACGATGCATCTATGAAAACGGAACGGAGTCGGACATCCTACTCCAAACGCTTCGAAAGAGCGTCGTGGGTAATGGCTATGCCGTGACAGAGTTGCAGGAAGAGATGGAAAGCCGTTTTTTCAAGCAGGAAGATGTGACTGAAGAAGACAAGGCGACAGGGTACATCTACGTGCTGCAATCACTTTCGCAAGACCCAAACATCCGTGGGGAGAAAGATTTGTACAAGATTGGCTTCACCACCAATACCGTAGAGGAACGCATTGCAAACGCTGCTCACGAACCCACGTATCTGATGGCACCTGTCAAAGTGGTGGCAACCTATAAAGTGGTGAACCTGCATTCGCAAAAGTTTGAAGATTTGGTACACAAGGTGCTGAAGGGAGGACTGTTTCATGTAACGGTCGTTGACGACAATGGCACACCGCACGAACCGAAGGAATGGTTTGTCGTGCCCTTGTCTGTGGTGGATGCCATCATCAGGAAAACGGTAGATGGAAGCATTGTTCATTATATGTATAATGCACAACTAAAGTGTTTGGAAAAGGTGCATTGAAACAAATGTCTTATCACTTTATCACAGCAAAAGCCTCGGCACAATCGGATGTGCCGAGGCTTTTGCTGTATAGAGAGGTTTTCAATTTTCTTATAATGTAGTCGGGGAGTTAGAAGCGACCACCGCCACCACCGAAGCCTCCACCGCCGTTGCCACCACGACCGCCACCGCCATTGCCGCCACGACCGCCACCGTTGCCTCGACCGCCACCTTCACCACGTCCGCCTTCGGGCATTTCGTTCATGAAACTGCGCGCCTCTCGAAGGTTTTGGCGAGCCTCACGATTGCCCCAGAGGTTGAAACGCCAGATGAAGTGTGCCATCACGTAACTGTAGATGCTGTTGGTCTCGCGGTCGGAACGAGAGTAGGCACTAATTGTACGGCTGATGTTGCTGCGACGATGCAGGATATCGTATGCCTGCAAGGAAATGGTGGCTTGCTTCTTGTAGAGAAAACGATAACTGACCTGTGCGTTCCAGATGAGTTCGTTGGTGTTCATGTTGGCAGATGAATAACCACGGCGTGAACTCATGTTGATGTCGGTAGAGAATCCGAAGCCATTGTCGAAATTGCCTGTCGAGGAGAGTCCGTAACTGAATCGGAAGGTGCTCTGATTGCTGGCTGCCACCATCTCGCTGTGGGTCTTCGACCAGTTGATGTTTCCGTTGGCGCGAATGTCGAAGTTGTTGAGTCGGAGTGTGATGCTCATCCGTTCGCCAAGGCTTGTCTCCTTCACATTGTTCTTGAACGTTTCGTGATTCTGGTAGATGTAACTGACACGGTTGTTGTAGCCGGCAGTGGTATTGGTGTTCAGGGTCAGTTTTTCCCATCCCAGCGGGGTGTTGAAACCGACGTTTCCATCGACGTTCCAATTGCCGTTGATGTTCTCGGGGCGTGTGCGCTGTCCACCTGTCTCCTCGTTATACTCCGTGCGGTTCGCAATGCTGTTCTGTGTGGTGCGATATGAGAACCGTCCGAAAATGCTTTGCTTCGTTGCCTCAAAATAGTTGTTGTAGTCGAGGCTGACATTGTGGCTGAACGATGGCTTCAGGTTAGGATTACCCTCGCGGATGTTGAGCGGGTTGCTGTTATCGGTCAGGTTGAAGAGGTCGGTCATCTCAGGCTGGCTGCTGTTGCCTCGGTAGGTGAGGCGCAAGGTGTGCTGCCGAGTGAAACGGAGACGTGCATTCAGCGTTGGTGAAACACGTGAGATGTTTCGGCTGGCAATGGTGTCAAGTCCCTGATACTGATAGACCATCTTCTGGTTTTGTGCCTCCACGCGGATGCCGGCACTGATGTTCAGCAACTGAGTGATGTACCGCAATGAGAAGTCGATGTTGTGGGTCTTGTTGATGTTGTCGGTGTAGCGCGAAAGTGAATCGCTGAGGAACTCAAAATAATTAGGAGCCAAAAGACCATACTGCCCATAGTCATTCCAGAGAATCTGACCGATGGAATCTACCTTCGCGAAGTCGTAAGTCTGTCCATCGCTGTGACGCTTCGAATAGTTGTAACTGTAGTTGAGTTGTGCGAACAGGTTGCGCATGATAGGTTCTGAATAGGACAGACCCACGCTGTAGTTCTTGTTGTCGGACGGATTGTTGCGGTGACGGTAGGTGAGGTCGGTTGAGTCGTTACGCTGGTGGTAGATGACATTCGACCAGTTGTAACTCTTGTTCTTGTTCTCACTTAAAGTTCCGTTCATTCGAAGGCTGATGTTGCGCCCGTTGCTGCCAGTCACGGCACTGGGTCCGAACCACGGACCACCACCCAAGCGGCGGTTGAGCATGAGGCTTCCGCTCACGTTGTAGTTGTCACCTTCGCTCCAGTTGCTTGATACGTTCTCGTTGATTTTGATGCTGTTGCTGATAAGATCAATTTGCTCCAGCGGATTAGTGATGCCGTTCGTGTAAGGGTCATCGTTGAAGGTGGCAGAGGAATTGCTGGATGAACTGTTGGAACTGCCCTTGGTGAAACGGGGTTGGAAGAGCAAGGTGGTGAGCGAGTCTATTTTCCACTCTGCCTTGAAGTCGCCGTTCCAGTTGTTGTTTCGATTTCGGTTTGAGTTGTGGCTATTGCTATATGATGCGTTAGTGCTGATAAAGTTCTGGTTACTGCTCCATGTGTGTGAGTCGTTCTTGTTGTAGTTGACGCGGATGTTACCGCCGAACTCAAAGTTCTTGACATCAAAGACCAGACGGGCGCCCACCTGCTTGTTGGTGGCATTACCATTGTTGCCAGTCTTGTTTTGGTTGCCAATCACGTTTCCCTGCAGTTTTTCGGAAAAACGGTTAATCATCAATCTGCCTGAATAAAGGTTTTCAGTTCCATAGCCGGCATCGATGTTGCCAAACCAACTTTGCTGGAAACCTTTTTTGATGGTCAAGTCGAGCACCGTCTCCTCCTCACCATCGTCGATGCCGGTGATGCGGCTGAAGTCAGACTGCTTATCATAGGTCTTCACCTTATCTACAATTTCTGCGGGCAGGTTCTTCATCGACATGTTCTGGTCGTTGCCGAAAAATTCCTTGCCACCCACGAGAATCCTCTTCACCGTCTTGCCATTCACCTTGATGACACCATCCTCGATGACCACACCTGGCAATTTCTTGATGAGTTCTTCCAATACACTTCCTTCGGGCACTTTGAAGGCATCGGCATTGAAGATGAGGGTGTCGTCCTTCACCTCCACTTCCTTCAGTTGACCAGTCACAACAGCCTGGTCCAGCAAAATCGTATTCGAGGTGAGCAGAATCGTGCCCACTGTCAGATTGCCCTTATTTTCCTTCTTCTTCACCGTGATGCTGCGGTAGAAGTTGTGGTAGCCCACATACGAAACTTTCATGAGATAGTTACCGTCTTTCACATTCTTGATTGTGAAAGTGCCATCCTTGGCAGTGGTTCCTCCCGTAATCATGCGCACTGTATCAGGACTCATCACCATCACCGTGGTGCCTATCAGTGCTTCACCATTTTCGCTGTCAAGAATTTTTCCCTTCAACGTCGTTTGTGCTTGTGCCGCGATGGCTGTTGCCATCAAAATCGCAAAAAGAATTGATTTTCTGAATAAACTCATGTTAGTTAATTTATTAGTTTCGTTTCATAGGACGATAAATTGTCCTAATGGTTTAATAGGTTTGCCAAAAAAAGATGAAAAGATATAAAAATAGTTGAAAATCTTGGAAGAAAGATAAAAAAGAAAAGAGTTCCAAACTTTTGTTTGAAACTCTCTTGCGGTGCGTACGAGACTCGAACTCGTGACCCCATGCGTGACAGGCATGTATTCTAACCTACTGAACTAACGCACCTCATGTTTCCTTTTTTGTTTAGAGACCTCAGAAAACTGTTTATTGGTCTTTGCGGTGCGTACGAGACTCGAACTCGTGACCCCATGCGTGACAGGCATGTATTCTAACCTACTGAACTAACGCACCCTTTGTTGGGTTTTGCCTCTGTTGGAAAACTGATTTCCTCCGTTAGCGAGTGCAAAGGTACAACATTTTGCGAAACTGACAAAAGATTTACAGTTTTTTTTCGCCCTAAATTCAAAAAAGTTCACCGAAAGGCTTTGGATAATGGTTTTATCGTTGCCAAGACACAACATTCTCGGATTTTTTGCCTATCTTTGCAACGATTTAACAAATCTCCGCAGGGAGTTCCAAGCACATGGGAAAATACAAACTCATCGCCATCGATTTGGACGGCACACTCGTCAGAGGTGACCAGACCATTTCCCCTCACACGCGCGAAACCTTAATAAATGTACAGGAACAAGGGATGAAAGTTGTGATTGCCTCGGGGCGACCGACGTATGGCACTGCCCCTCTTGCCGACCTCTTGCAGGTGGGCGAGCATGGCGGCTACCTGCTCAGTTACAACGGTGGTGCCATCTACGACTGGGCAACCCACGAACTGCTCTATTCCAAGATGCTCGACAGCGAGGTGCTCCCCTATCTGTACGATTGCACCAAGCGAAATGGCTTCCAAATCATCACCTACGTCGATAAGAACATCGTGGCGGAGGTGGCAGAAAACCCATACATTCAGTTCACCTCCATGCGCAACAAGATGCCCGTGCGGACAGTGCCGAATTTCTTGGAGGAAGTGACCTACCCTCTGGCTAAATGCATGATTGTGGGCGACCCCGAACCGCTGCACCGACTGGAACTGGAAATGGTGCCCCGACTCGAAGGGAAAGCCGCTGCCTTCCGCAGTGAACCGTTCTTCCTGGAGATTGTGCCTGCTGGCATCAACAAGGCGAAGGGCCTCTCCATCTTGCTCGAAAAGATTGGCTTGCAGCCCTCTGAACTGATGGCGTTTGGCGATGGCTACAACGACATTTCCATGCTTCAGTTGGCTGGCATGGGGGTGGCAATGGGCAATGCTGCCCAGGAAACGAAAGAAGCCGCCGACTTCATTACACGAAGCAACGAAGACGACGGCATTGCGTATGCGATAGAGCAACTGATTCTTTAGCCTCCCCACCCTGCATCATTGCACATCGGGAGGCATCCATCTTACATTTTCACTTTCACGGGTTTCGACTCATTCTGCAAGCGGTCGAGAGCGGTAATCACGAAAGTGGTGCCACGCTTGGCTGAAGGAACCGTGTAGGTGTAGCCACTGGTGATGGCAAGAATTTTCTCTGGATTGTCAAGGCGGATTTTTTCGCCTTTATCAAACTGATAGATGACGTACTGACGCGCGGCATCCATCTCTTTCTTGGCACGTGGGGCTTCCCATGAGATAACCGTGCCCGTCATGGCATAATTCTTGGCATGCACATTCTGTGGCTTGCCTGGTGCCTTGCTGTCTATGTATGGCATCAGCGGCTGGAGGGCTGGTGCGGAATGATACATCTTCTGGAGAGCCGTGCGGTAGTTGCCAGGATTGTTCACCACGGCAGCCGCATACCACTGGCAAGAGCCTTTGATGTTGGGGAGCGAACGCTGAAGGTCATACTTCACGAGCATCTGATGGGAGTTGGGGTTGCTGGGGTCAACACCCTGCACCGTGCGTTCCACATCTTGCCCGATGAAGAGAGGACGACCGCCGCAGTAATCATTCCACCAGTGAACAAGCACCTCATAATCAGCCGCTTTTGTACCCAAATTCCAATAGATTTGTGGAATGTTGTAATCCACCCAACCTTGCTTCACCCAATAAACGATGTCGGCATAGAGGTCATCGTAGTTCTGTGTACCGCTGGTGGCACTACCCGCTTTGCTGTTAGTACCGTCAGGACTGTTGCGATAGATGCCGAAGGGGGAAATGCCAAACTTCACCCAAGGCTTGACAGAACGCACAAGATAGTGGAGGTCGCGAATGAGCATGTTCACATTGTCGCGCCGCCAGTCGGCTATGTCGGTGAATCCGCGTGGGTCAGCCTCAAAGTACCGCTGGTCGGGCATTGGCACACCTGCCACGGGATAGGGATAGAAGTAATCGTCCATGTGAATGCCATCCACATCGTAGTGATTGAGAATTTCCTCCACAATCATGCAGGTGTAGAGACGATTTTCAGCCAAGGCTGGATTGAAGATGTAAAGTCCATCATATTCAAAGATGCGTTCTGGATAACGCACTGCCGCATGGGTGGGCGAAAGGTCCTTGGTGGTTTTTGTCTTGGCACGATAAGGGTTTATCCATGCATGACACTCCATCTCGCGCTTGTGACATTCGGCGACCATCCATGCCAGCGGATCCCATCCGTCGCTCGGAGCCTTGCCTTGTGTGCCCGTCAGGAAGCGCGACCACGGCTCGAAACTGGAGTTGTAGAGGGCATCACCTTCGGCACGAACTTGGAAGAGGATGGCATTGATGCCACATTGCTGAAGGGTGTCCAACTGGTCGGAAAGCATCTGCCGAATCTGTGCAGGTGTCTTGCCGAGGTACTGCCCGTTGACACACTGAATCCATGCGCCACGGAATTCACGTTTGGGATTGCTGATGGCAAAGGCTGCCATCGAGAATGTGAGAATGAACAGGAAAAGAGATGTTATGCGCTTCATATTGATGGAGTTAATTGTTCAAATGGAGTTTCAATATCACAGGAACGGAGTGAGCAGATTGCCAAACCAGCCTTGGAATTTCTTGCCCGTGGAGCGTGTCTTCCAGTAGCCTTTGTGGATTTGCTGGGAGGATTTGAGTTGCTCGTTGAAGAGTGCCGTCAGTTCTGCGGTTGTCTTCTTGCTGAAAATCACGGTGTTCACCTCATAGTCGCATCGCAACGAACGGGCATCCATGTTGCTGGAGCCCACGGTGCAATACAGGTCATCGACCATCATGATTTTCGTATGGTGGAAACCGCCATAGTAGAGATACACCTTTGCTCCACGCTTGGCAAGGTTATTGCCCACATAGTGGGATGCCTCGGGAGTAAGCGGAATGTCGCTCTTGGCTGAAAGGAGAATTTGCACATCCACCCCACGGTCAATTGCATCCTTGAGTGCCTGGCGCACCTTGTGGGTGGGCACGAAATAAGGATTGATGAGCAACACCTTGTGCTGTGCCGTGTTGAGCATGGTGGCAAAGAGGTCGCGGATGGCATCGGCACTGCGAAGCGGATGGCGGTCCACGATGGCAATCCGCTGGGTGTCATTGCTCTTGATGTGTTCGGGGAAATATTTAGCACCTGAAATGTATTCGCCTGTCGATTTGTACCACATCCTGCAGAAGATGCTGTGCAGTTCATTCACCACAGGTCCCTCAATGTGCATGTGCATGTCGTGCCAATCGCCAATCTCTGGAATGCCTTCAATGTAGTAGTCTGCCACATTCATGCCGCCCGTGTATGCCACCTTTCCGTCGATGACTACAATCTTGCGGTGGTCACGCGGAATGATGTGGTTCACCCACGGAAAACGGATGGGGTCGAACTTCACCAGTTGAATGCCTAACCCTCTGATGGAATCATGCATTTGTTGCTTGATGGGCTTGTTGTTGGAGGAATTGCCGAAAGCATCATACAAGGCTCTCACCTCCACCCCTTCCTTTGCCTTCTCTGCCAGCAAGTGGAACAGAAGTCCAGCGATGGAATCGTTGCGGAAATTGAAGTATTCTAGATGGATGAACGACTTGGCATTGCGCACCTCCTCAAACATATCCTCAAACTTGTCGTGCCCCGTCTTCAGCAATGCGACCGAATTGCCATCGTAAATCTTGACGCCACGTGTCCGCAAATGGGCTGCCATGATGGAGTCGGAGGTCTGGGCATTCAGCACACTGGCACACAACAGCGCAAATATAAGCAACAACTTTCTCATCGAAACTTACTTTTTCTGGTTTGCCTTCTTGGGCGACTTGTTGTTAGGTTTTTGTGCTTCCCTTTTCTGAGACTTCCCCTTTCCCTGATGCACAAAGGCATTCACTTGTTCGGCAATAGCTTTCATACCAGCCACCGAAGGGTGTCCTGCTTTCTTGTCGATGTCGCGTAAGACGATGACAGGCACTTTGTAGTAGTCGCAAATGGTGAACACCGAAGAGTTGATGGCATCGGAGAGTTCGCTGTTCAGAATGAAATACATCTCCACTCCGAGGTAGCGTTTCTTCATGAAGTCCAGCATCTTAGCCAACGAAGGACGAAACGACTTGAGGTCTTCCGTTGTCCATCCGCTGTACTTATATTCACCGATGGGCGATGGCACCCAAGAGTCGTTGGTGGCACCGAAGATGAAAATGATGTCGGGATTGCCCAAGTTGGTGGAACGGGTCACGAACGAACGATCGGTGTAGTCCTGCTTTCCATAGCCCGACGAGGAAATGGTCGAACCACTGTAAGAGTTGTTCATGCAGAGTTTCCAGCCGTTCTTCTTCAACAACTGATACCACCAGGTCTGATCCACAGCAATGACATCATTGTCCTTCTGCTGACGGTCGAGGAAATACCATGTGATATTGTTTTCGGGCATGATGTAACCCTCAAAAGTGGAATAACTGTCGCCAAAAATAGTGACCGACTTCTGATGTTTCTGAGCAAAGGAAACACTAAAAGCAAAAATGGAGATAAAGATTGTTAAGTATAACTTCTTCATATTGTTACCAATTGATAGGTTCTATATTATTCTGTTTTAGATATTGATTGCAGATACTAAAATGATGATTGCCGAAGAAACCACGATAGGCAGACAACGGCGAGGGGTGAGCGGAACGCAGAATGCAATGCTTCGAGGCGTCAATCAGCGGTGCCTTGCTTTGCGCATAACTGCCCCAAAGGATGAACACCACATGCTCCCGTTCCGCACTGACCAGACGAATCACGGCATCCGTGAAATCCTCCCACCCGCGCTTCTGATGGCTGGCTGCCTGATGTGCCCTCACCGTCAAGGTGGCGTTCAGCAGCAGCACTCCCTGCTCTGCCCATCGGGTCAAGTTGCCCGACAGCGGAATCGGTTTCCCGAGGTCGGTCTGAATCTCCTGAAAGATGTTTCGGAGCGAAGGAGGGAATGGCACACCATCATTCACCGAGAAGCACAATCCGTGTGCCTGACCAGGCTCATGATAGGGGTCCTGCCCTATCAGCACCACCTTCACCTTCGGCAGCGGACACAGATTGAAAGCATTGAAAATCAGCGCACCGGGAGGATAGCAAGCCCCCTGCGCATACTCAGCCTTGACAAACTGAATCAGTTGTTCAAAGTAGGGTTTGTCAAACTCAGGTTGGAGTTTCTCAAGCCATGAGGATTCTATTTGCACTTTTGCCATGGTGGGGTGAATGGGAGGATGGAAATAATCGGAACAATGGGAATAATGGAGAGATTAGGCTTCCACGAGACCAGCGTTCTGCCAAGAGGCAACAAGAGCCTTCACATCAGCCTCTGCCTGTGGCCTTTCCACTTCATATTCGTCGAGAAGGGCATCCACCAGTTCAGATTCGGTGAAGTCCCTGCCTTCCACCTTCTTCCACAGATAGGCTGCCGATTCATTCAACGTAATCACTTTTGTGAAGTCGATGTTCTCCACACCGTGCGCAATGATGATGTTCTCTCCACACACATCGCGCAACTCAAAACCGTTTTTGATTTTCATCTTATAATAATGTATTGATATTTTTATTTTCTTTCCTCACTTAACACAAATCTTCTTCGGGTCACTTCTTTGTCCATCGGTCAGGCAACTGGTGGAGCCACAAAAGGCGATAGAGTGCCAGCAGATAACGGCGCATGGGCAGCAATCGAGGCCACACAGCCGAATAGCATTTCCAAATGTTCGAAGTGGCAAGCGTGTAGGTCTTACCCTTCCGCACCACTTGCAGCAACTTAGCCCTCACCCGTGCTCTCGGGAACACCTCGGTGCCCGTCACGTTGCCATCGCCACGCATGGTCACCGTGTCACCGTCCAACCGCTCGATGCGGTGGCACACGAAATGCCCATCCGTCACCTCCGCCAGAATCACATCGCCCACAGCGATGCTATCCGCCTTGCCGAAAATCAACTTGTCCCGGCTATCCTCGATGAAAGGGCGCATGCTGCTGCCACGTGCCACGATGGTGGCTTGGTGCCCTTCGGCAATGAGTTGCACTACCTGCGGCAGGAAAACGCTGTTCTCTACTATCAGTTTTTCCATGCCATTCCCGTCATCGCCTCATAACTCATGCGCACAGCCTCTTCGTTGGGCAGATTTTCCAAGAAGAACACTGGCACCAGCGAAAGAATCTTCGACACCGTGTCGCTTGTGCCCACATAGTCTCTGCGGTCCCATTTCATCACCGAACAGGACGGCAGCAGCGAGGCATAAGCCTTCACGGCACCCAGCCGCTGAATCTTATTGTAAGGAGCCTGCTTCAGTTGCAGGAAAGCACCGACAGAGGCTTCCACATTGCGGTAGCAGGGTGTCTTGCCGCTCCACGGAGAGCCAAACACACGCACCACCCCGTCGTCACACACTCGCACCACAGGATTGTCGTCGTTCATCAAGTCTGTGTCCGGCACATATTTCAGCCAGTTCGACGTGTGGGTGCTTTTTCCCGTACCGCTCACACCCAGACAAAGATACCCCTTACCATCCTTCCGAATCACCGATGCATGCATCAGCACCGTCATCTTGTCGGCACCCGCAAAGGCATACATCATCATCAGGGCATTGTTCAGCCCGAAGCGTCGCATGTGTTCGTTTCCAGTCAGGCTGACCACTGCCGACGAAAAGTCAGCAACCGCCTGCATCACGCAACAAAGCCTGCCAGCCACGTCGCTCACCATAATCTGGTAAGAGCCGTCTTCCAGCCTATATACGCCGTGGTTGTTTCCTCCACAGTCAAACTGCCCAATCTCTTCACCTTTCCGCTCAGGAGCCCACTCGTCATCCACCTTCAGTTCAAACAGCAACGGCTCATCCCCTGCTGGCGCATTGTCCAATCGGAACGGCTCGCTCGAGGGCAGCAGTGCCGCCGTATTTTTCTCATCGCAGAAATTCACACCATACGTGTGCCGTCCCACTCTATAATATACTTTATTCATCTTTATCTTTTCCATTTTACATTCCTAAAATTCATTTCTCATTCCCAAACGGACTTTCCCCACTCCGTGTCGAGATAAGTCTCGTTAAACTTGTACCTGCTGTCAGCATATTTGCTCAATGGCAGAAACATCGACATGCCGCAACATTGCTCATCATCAATCGTGTTCAGCCGCTGGTTGAAGGCGCTGTACCACGAGTCGGCATGTTTGCAGGTCACAACTTTTGCCACTTCCTGTTTCCATTGCTCAAAATCCGCCTCGCTCAATGCCACCTTCATCACGCCCTGAGCATCATACATGTCGGGGGTGCTCATGGTCCAGTAGCCATAGCGAAAATAATCCAAAGTGGAACCATAGTTTGCCGACAGGAGTTGGGTGCGGTAGTTCGCCACCAGCGTCTTCATGTAGTTGGCAAACGAAGGCAGCGCCGCCGTCTCTATGGCTGAAATGATGATGCCATAGTCTGTCCGCACCTTGGTATAATAGTCATAATACGCTTGAAGAATCTCTTCGGCTGGGTGGTCTTTCTTGAACAGCGCCTTCACCATCGTTCCATAGTAGGCGCCTGGACCAGGTATTTCGGCAGGGGAACCAATGATGGCTTTCGTCGCATTGCGCAATTCGTATGCCACCTCCACGCTCTGCATTTCGCAGGCGTCGAACAGAATGAAATCCACCCCACCCGCTGCTTCCAGCGCACGTGCCATGTCGGGGATGTTCATCTGGTGACCATCCAAATTGGCAGAAGTGGAGTTCACGCCATTGTCTAAACCAAACGAACGTCTCTGTTTCGATTCCTCGTCCGTTTTCTGGTCGCCCTCATAGGTAGAGGGAATCCAGCCCGTGGCATGCGACCACATCACCAGCCCGTAACTCTCGGCAGGAAACGATTCCTTGGCATACCGCAATGCCTCCGCCAAGTGTTCAGCCGAGGCTGAATTGACCTCCTCGTCGTAGGTCTTCACGGGGGTCAGCCCACTCAGCACAGTTTCCGAGGTCTGTTTGTTCATCACATAGAAACGGGGCTTCTGTATGTCATCCACAAACAGCACAATGCGGTCGTCGGAATACAGCGTAGAGTCCTTGATGCCCTGTAACATTTCAGTCACATCGCTTTGCACATGAGAGTTCAGCGAGTTCTCCGCTGCCATATACACCAACACCGTCCGGCTCTTGGCATAGGAGGAGTCAGCGTAGGCATCAGGCTCAGGTTCTCCCCCATCGTCATCATCTTTTGAACAGGCAGAAAACGAACAAGTTGCAGCAATGAACAAAAACATTGCTGCAACTGTGCTGTGCTTTTTCGCCACGATGGTATGAAAGAACATCTTCATCTTTTTCATATAGAGTCCTATTGCCTTGCCCCTACTCCGACACGTAAGAGTCCAGCGGATGCTTGAACCGGAATTGCGTGTCGTCCAGCATCACAATCTTGGTGTAGGTGTTGTCGAGGAAACGCTTCTTAATCTTGTAATACTTCTTGGAAATCTTCTTGCGGTTCGGTGAATAGAAGACAGTCGCCGTCTGGTTCCTCTTGCGCTGAGTTCCCTCCATATACTCCTTCAGTTGCAGGCTGAACTCCGAACGGAACGGCAGGAACTTCGTCTTCTTGTCCAAGTCGATGCTGTCCACCTCGCAGATGCCTGTCACGTATATCACCGAGTCCGTCAACTGCTGGCACACGCCGAAGAGATAGACCTTTCCTCCGCCTTTGCCGTAGGTGGTCTCCTTCTTCTTTGCCGCAGCCGTCAGTGTGACCAGTGCCAGCAATGCCATCAAAAAAACTCTCCGCATCATCCCAAGTATGTTTTCAGCAGTCGGCTCTTCGACTGTGTCCTCAGTCGTCTGATGGCTTTTTCCTTGATTTGTCTCACACGCTCACGGGTCAGATTGAAGCGGTCTCCAATCTCCTCGAGCGTCTTCTCCGGCTCACCCAGACCGAAGAACATCTTGATGATTTCCTTCTCGCGGGTGGTCAGCGTGTCGAGCGCACGTTCAATCTCTTTCTGCAACGATTCCGTCACCAGAGTGCGGTCAGCCGATGGCGAGTCAGGATTCGAGAGGATGTCCAACAGACTGTTGTCCTCACCCTCCACGAAAGGTGCATCCACACTGATGTGGCGACCGCTCACCTTCATCGTGTCAGCCACCTTATCTACAGGCAAATCCAACTGGGCAGCCAGTTCTTCGGGCGATGGACGACGCTCGTTCTCCTGCTCAAACTTGGAGAAAGCCTTGCCAATCTTGTTGAGCGAACCCACCTGATTCAGCGGCAGGCGCACGATACGGCTCTGCTCAGCCAGTGCCTGCAGAATCGACTGGCGAATCCACCACACGGCATAACTGATGAACTTGAAACCACGGGTCTCGTCAAACTTCTCGGCTGCCTTAATCAGTCCCAGATTGCCCTCGTTGATGAGGTCGGGCAGACTCAAGCCCTGGTTCTGATACTGCTTCGCCACAGAAACGACGAAACGCAGGTTTGCTCTTGTCAGTTTTTCAAGGGCTCGTCTGCCCTCGACACCGCCCTTGCGAATCTTCGCAGCCAGTTCTACCTCTTCTTCAACAGTGATTAACTCCTCACGACCGATTTCCTGCAAGTACTTATCCAACGAAGCACTCTCACGGTTCGTGATTGATTTTGTGATTTTTAATTGTCTCATGTATTTTACGCGTAAAAAATCGTGCAAATATAGCACTTTTTCCCCAGAAATTCAAATCTTTCACATAATTTATCACACCACAACCCGAAAATTCACCCTGCAACCCGAAAATCTGCCCGCAAAAACAGCAGTCCGTCATGCCACCTGAGTGCATGGCGGACTGCAAAGAGCGCAAGTGAACAAAGATTTTTTTTCAACAACGAATTGGACAAATGAGACGAATCTTTTCCGACGAAATGCCGCAGAGCGGCTACGAATCTGACAAATGCCACTGACTTCATCCAGTTACAGCCCCTTGTGCCATACCCTGACCCTGTGCCATCCGTGCCCAAAGCCCCTCATTTTTACCACTTTCACCTATTCCACGCCACTCCACCCCATTTACATACATATCGTTAAAGAACAGAACGATATACAATATATACTGATAGATTTCCATTATAACAAGGATTAGCAGCAGTCAGCCAGGAAAGGAGAGATTCATACATTCGCCCCGACTCCTCAAAAACAAGAAGAAAACCTTAAATCTGCAACCTCCAACCATAAAAAATGTCACTCCCATAAAAAAAGTTTCCCAATCATTTGTATCTTCCAATAGAAAAGCCTAATTTTACCACCAAAATCTAAAACCGATTCCTAACTGACCCTGAAATATCCTATGGCAAAACATATCAGAGTGCTAACCGTCAAATTTGACCTGCCCATCAGTTACAAGGAGATTCCCATGTTCCGTGGAGCAGTGCTAAAGAGCATGGGCGACCATGCCAACCTGCTCTACCACAACCACACGGGAGAGGACACCTTCAGGTATGCCTACCCGCTCATTCAGTACAAACGTCTGAACGGCAAGGCAGCCATCACCTGTGTGGAAGAAGGCGCCGATGTGATTGGGCAATTCTTCTCAGAGATGTCCAACACCATCATCATCGGAAAACGTGAAGCCAAATGCGAAGTGGGACGAATACAACCCTCGCGCATGCTGGTGCAGACATGGGAAGGACTATTTCAATACCACCTGCTCCGCTGGCTTCCCCTGAACGCAAAGAATTATCACATCTACCAGATGACAGAGGATGAGAACGAGCGAAAAGCCTTGCTGGAAAACATCCTGAAAGCCAACCTGCTCTCCATGCTCAAAGGACTTGACATCCATCTTGAAAGCGAACTGGTGGTCAGCATCACCCAATTGAGCGAGCCATACATTATCTATCACAAAAATGTGGGCATGATGGCTTTCAATGCCAAATTCACCAGCAACCTGTCCATCCCTAACAATCTGGGCATCGGCAAGAATGTCAGCATCGGATGCGGCATTGTGTGTCAAGAACGAAAAAGGGACACTGAAAAAGAATCTGAAACAGAAAAAGAATCATAACATACATGGAACCCAAAAAGGATTACAACCAATTGTTTGTGGGAGGCGACCTGTCTGGCATCCAAAAGTTCCTCTACAACATCTCCTCCAAGAAGGCGGCAGTCAGTCTGAAGGGACGTTCCTTCTATCTGAGGCAATACATGGAGGATGTCTGCAAAACTCTGAAAGAAGCAGTCGTGCAGGCAGGAGGCACTTCCACAAGAGTCATCTATTGTTCGGGCGGCAAATTCTATATGCTGACCGACCACAGTGCCGCCATCACGAATGCCATTGACAAATGTGCTGCCACCATCAAGAAAGAATTGTGGGAAAAGCACATGGGACAGTTGGGCATCAACATCAGTTATGTCGCCTTCAGCGAAAATGCAGATGGAACCTTCAATGCCAACGGGCTTGTCAACCAGAAACTCGGGTATCTGTGGCAAGTGGTCAATGCCGAATTTGCCCATCAGAAGAACCAGAAATTCAAGGACATTCTTCAGACAGAATATGCGTCATTCTTTCAACCCATCCCTGTGGGAGGCAACACAAAGGTATGTGCCATCACAGGTGTGGAGTCGCCTGACTGTGTGAAGATTATGCTTGATAAAGATGACAAGGAAGAAGGCTATGTCCTGCCATCTGTCAGGGAACAGATACAATTGGGAGAGAGTCTCCGCAACACACAAAAGTTCAAAACCTTTGAGGACTATGCAGGCGACACCAACTTGGGCATCCTTCGCATGGACGTAGATGGTTTGGGCAAGCGGTTCATTAACAGTGATTTCAAAACCTTCGATGCATATCAAACGTTTTCAGAAAGACTGGTTGATTTCTTTGAAAAAGAGATAGAAAACCTACAGAAGGAATCGGCATTCAAAGACTACCTCAACATCATCTATGCCGGTGGCGACGACCTCTTCATCGTGGGCAGATGGGACAAGGTGATTGACTTCGCCGAACGCATCCACCAAGAGACTGAGAAGCGTTTCGAGGCTGACGGCATCAGTATCTCTGGAGGCATTGCCATTGTGAACCCTAAGTTCCCGATTGCCAAAGCAGCCGAAATGGCAGGTGAAGCAGAGGCGGCAGCCAAACGTTTCAATCAGGAAGGAAAGGAGAAAAACGCATTCCACATGTTTGGGAAAACCGTTTCGTGGGAAGGAGAATTTGCCTATGTAAAAAGTTACAAGGAGCGGTTCGTCACACTCATCGAACAGTATTCGCTCAGCAAGAGCATCCTGCACAAAATCATGCTCTACTCCTCCATTGCCGACTTGAACAAAGTACGCAAGCAACAGGGAAAAACCGAAGACTTCAGTTACATCTGGCACATCAGTTACTATCTGACCCGCTACATGAAACGATATGAGAACAATCGTGCGGTAAAAGACTTCTGTCAAGACCTTAAAAACAAAAAATTGACTGCCAACGATGGCAGAGATTTGAAATTGATTGCACTGGCAGCCCGATGGGCTGAATTGATATTGAAAGATAAACTTAATAAAAAAGATTCTTAATTATGAGTTACTTAAAAGAACACCCTATTATTGGGAATTGGTTCACCGACCATGTAACCCCTGACACCGTTCAGTATACTGAGGATTTCGCTAAACATTTGGCAAAAGGGAGTAAAGAGGAGAGAATCCAATCCCTTACGACCAGCCAATTACGAAAATTCTTTGGTGCTGTAAAACAACTTCAGATGAATGTTGAATTGTCTGGATATAACGAAAGCGAGATGGTCATGTTGAAACCCAAGTTAGCGTATGCGGCTGGGCGAAGTCACAAAAACAACAGTTCTGCCAAAGTTTTTAAGATAGACGACTTTAGGGAAGTCATTGACCAAGCCATCGACATCGTGAATGGGAGTTCCAATAAAGAATTGGCCTTTAGAAATTTCATTCAATTCTTTGAAGCCATCGTCGCATACCACAAAGTTTATGGAAAAGACAACTAATCAAGATAAGAACAATGAAAAAACTGACTAAAAAAATCAAAATACAGACCACCATCACATTGGTCACAGGACTTCATATCGGAGGTAGTAAAGAAAACGTAGAAATTGGCGGAATCGACCTTCCCGTCATCAAGTTGGCTACTAAAAATAATGAGCCATATATCCCGGGCAGTTCTCTGAAAGGGAAAATGAGATGTCTGTTGGAACAAACAGCAGGAGCATACGAGGTGGGACGTGACGCAGCAGTCAACAATCTTTTTGGCATAACAGAGAACAAAGGGTTGCGTACCGACAATCAGCCTTCGAAACTGATTGTCAGAGATGCTATGCTAACCGATGCATCAAGACAACTATTGCGTGCCAGCACTTATCTCGACATGCCCTACACCGAAGGTAAATGGGAAAATGTCATTCATCGTGTCAAAGGTGTAGCAGAACATCCCCGTCAGACAGAACGTGTGCCAGCAGGTGCAGAGTTCAATGCTGAGTTCATCATCAATGTGTGGGATGACGACAAGGAAGAAGAGTTGGTGGCACTGTTCGAGAAAGGAATCCGCCTATTGGAGAATGACTACTTAGGTGGCAGCGGTTCACGCGGCTATGGCCAGATAAAGTTTAGCGAACTCGTCAAGACGGAGATTTCTGACCAAAATGACTGGAAGGCATAAAACAATTGAATCTATGGCAACATTCAAAATATACCTAAAATCCGCAACTATCATCCAATACACGATTAAGGGTAGATTTATGAGTCGTTAGTAGCAGCTTTCAGTAAAAAGCAACAGCACAACATCAATATGTAGCCACCATCCCCTTACCCCACGATGCGACTTGAGG
>JAFUYM010000040.1 GCA_017470525.1 Bacteroidaceae bacterium | reverse complement strand
TCTGTTGACGGTCAAGAGGTTGGGTGATGCCTGCACGGAAGTGGGCATACCAATTGCCATTGATGTTTTCAGGCGTGACGGTGCGAATGCCTGTGCTTTTGTCGTAGATGGAACTCATTGCAATGGCATTTTGTTGCAGACGGAAGTAGGCATCAGCATGGAAGATGGTGGCAGGGAAACGATGCTCGCTTTCCTTAGGATCAAAACGGAAATGGTCACGATATTCGGCACTCCATTCGTGAATGTGCTGATTCTTCAGATGAGGATTGCCATGGGTGATGTAGAGAGGATTGCTGTCATCGCGGATGTTGAGAAACTGGGTCATGGAAGGAGAGGACGTTTTCAGTTCATAGTTGGCTTTCAGTTCCCGATTTCGTTCTTGTTGCTTAAATTGGTAGGAGAGCCGAGGCGAGAACAGTATATTGTCGTGATGAAAAAGTGTGTCGAGTTGGGCTCGTTGATAATGCAATCCATTCCTTTCAATTTGGAATGGTAAATGAACCGAAAAGATGCGTGTATTCTTGTTCGTGTATTTGGCATATTGATAGTGCAGACATGGTTCATTCAATAAGGATGTGGTTCGGGAGTGAGAAGAGTTGCCTTGGTCAAGGGCAAGCAACAGTTCTGTGGTGGAGGGAAGCATGCCGAGGGAATGGGAGGTGTCTTTACCCCACCCTTCGAGACGGTTCAACAAGTAGAGGGAACGATTGTTCCGCTGATGGGTGCTGGATAGTTCGTAGGAGAAAGAGAGCATGTTGAACTGGGCAAGGCGATATTGCAGTTCGCTGTGGATGCTTGTACTGAAATGGCGGTTGTAGGTGTGGTCGTGGCGGTTGCGGAAGTCGTGTGAGGGCTGCAACGAGGTTGCAGCAGTGAGGAATTGGGTTGGATATTCCAGCAGGTAGTGGTCGAAGTCGCGTTGTTGGGTGCGGGCATAGGAAAGATGCCCATAGAAGAGAAACGCCAGATTGTCGTTGTGAGCAGGATTGAATTGGAAAGTCCATGAGGCAGAACTATTCAGTGAATGCCCATTGCCTCGTGCTTGGTTCAGTGTGCGGTTGATGGCATAGGTACGAAGCAATTCACCTGCTTGTGGTGCCATCAAACTATCCACCCATTCCTTGCCCCACCGTTCCGCCACATTGTCAGAAAGGGTGACATCTGCCGAGGTGGAATGGTTGTGCCACTGGTGATAATCGACAGACGGGGAAAAATGAATGAATATGTCTTTGAGGCAATTTCGCCAGATGCTGCGCCTGGAGATAGAAAGTGCATGATAGGAACGCAATTTATGGTCGTAACTTTGAGCATCATAGTGGGAACGGGCATAAGTGTTGCCTCCTGTCAGAAAAGTTTCACCAGTGGAGCGGGTATCGTCTTTGCTTTCGCTATAGGTATAACGTGCATCACCTTGATAATGCCAATTGTTGTCTTTCTGCTCCACATTCCAGTTACCACCCATGTCATAGGTGTCCATCAATCCTGTACCTTGTTCCAAAGGTGTCCAATTGCCATCTTGCCCAGGCTTTCTGTTGTCATTCACATTGTTGGCATTACCAAATAGCACCAAACGGGAATGAGGTGTGAAACGCATGCCGAAGAGTCGGGCAAGCCATCGTTCATCCGTACCCATGCCCGCTTCAACATTTGATGCCCAACCAATTTGATATTCTCGTTTTAACTTCACATCCATCACATATTGCCGCTCGGCAAAGTCGCTAAAGTTCGAGCCTCCATGCAGTTCGTCCATACGTTCGTAGGCTTGGATGCTCTGCACCATATAGGAAGGTAGATTATCCAACAGCAATTCGCGGTCATGATTGAAGAAATTCTTACCATTCAGCAACAATTCATCCACATGGCGACCATTCACCTCAATCTCACCACCCTCTTTCAGTTTCACACCAGGCAATTGGCGGATGAGTTCGTCAAGCATGGAACCCTCAGCCATTTGGAAGGCATCGGCATTGAACACCAGCGTATCGCCATCATGATAAAACTTCACCTTTGTCGCTTTCACCACCACTTCTGCCAATTCCTTATCCTCCGATTGCTTTCGCAAATAGATGGGACGTTCACGATTGATATACCTTTCGTTTTTGTAGAATCGTTTGATTTCCAATGGCACATATTTCGTCTCATACCCTTTGGCTTCCACACACACAAGGAAACTGCCAGGTTTTTCCAATGGCAACGTGAACGATGTCACCCTTTTTGTCGAGGTGTAATTATAGGAATAAAGACTGCTCCCATGCAGTTTTGTACTGTCCGTCTTCATCAGCCACACCATGCCTGAATCGACGGCTTGATGTGTCAATGCATCTGCCACATAACCAACGTAGTAGGTTTCCTTTTTCTTCTCTCCTGTCTCTTGCCCCATGAGGATGCTTGCCGAGACAAGAACAAGCAACAGGGCGAAAATACTCTTTTTCATCATTATACATGTTTTTGGGTGCAGTTGTGACTGCATTAGTTGATACAGTTGGAAAATTTCTGGGTGCAAAGGTAGTGCCTTTCGACTCTTCCAACTGAAAAAAATCCTTACCCAAACATTGGGAATTATTACTAAATTATTACGATGGCAAAAGTTTCTCGTGAGGAAGTAGGCAAGGACATTTCAAAATGCTTATCTTTGCAACATGAAAAGAAGAATCCGCTTTATCTATGCACTGACCATCTGCGTCATTGCCGCCTACTGCATTGCCCAAGGCTATTGGCTTTGGACACACTACCAACAATCCGTGCAAGAGTATGAACAAGAACAATATGCCAAGATTGTAGAATCAATAGAAGAGGAAATCCAGACGCGCAAAAACATGCCTGTATCATCTATACGTTGGTATGGAAGCACACAAACCTATCTGAGTAGCGACAGTTCCATCGTGTGGAATTTGGCAATCTATTCTGTGGAAGGCAAATGGTATGGAAAAGCCAAACTCGACACACTCCGTCTGGCTACTGTGGAGAATGCCTATAAAAACGGGGAACGGAACTATATCAAGAAACACGAGTTCCGAGAGAACCTTTCCGCCCAGTTGACTAATGAGCAGGCACCGACTGCCATAGAGCGTTTCCGTATCAATGAAGAACACCCGTTCAAGGCTGGACGGCTCGATTCCATTCTTCGGTCAAAAGACATCTATGCCGACCTTGTCAACACAGCAAACATCGACTCTCTGATGTGGAATCCGACAATGGAACATCATACCGCTTGGCTGCATCCGAGCATATCCGTCACTTATCCGCTCGACATCCTGCGAAAGCAGACACTTACCGTTTCTCTGCCTTTGGGTCTCTCGTCTGTCATTCGACGAATGTTCTACACACTATGCCTCACGACAATTTTATCTATTGTCCTGATATTCTGCCTCATCTATCAAATCATCACCATCCGCAAGCAACGGCGCATCGAAGAACTGCGACAGGATTTTGTTCGCACGATGATTCATGAATTGAAACGTCCCATCTCCACTCTAAAAATGTGTGTTTCCTTTATGGGAAACGAGCGCATGATGCAAGACAAAGAAAGCCAACAAAACATCCTCGCCAGTTCCCATCAAGAGTTGGACAATCTGACGGCTTATTTCGCTAAACTTCGTGACATCACAGTGAAAGATGCCAGCAGAATACCTTTGGTGTGGTCGAGATTTCCACTACGTCCACTGCTGACTGAATGCATCAAGAAACAGAACCCACCCAGCGGTAAACAGGTCAACATGGAAGTACAACCCATTGAAGACCTCATGGTTTGTGCTGACCGAATGCATCTGGCAAATATCATCTGCAATCTGCTCGAAAATGCCATTAAGTATTCGGGCAAAACCGTCACAATCACCATTGATTATCAAAAAGACAAGCAAGGGCATCTTCTGCTGACCATAGCCGACAATGGCAATGGTATTTCAAAATCAGATTCACACTATGTGTTCGACCCATTTTTCCGTAGTCATACAGCACAATCAGACGCCATCCCTGGCATTGGATTGGGACTTAGTTATGTGAAACTCCTTGTCGAGGCACATGGCGGCAGCATCTCATTCAGCAGCATCGAACACAAAGGCACCACATTCACCATCATCCTTCCACAAGACCATGAAGAAAATCAAGATACTACTCGTTGATGACGATGTGCGCAACTCCATGTTCCTCAAGAAGTTTCTCGAAGTGGAGGACTATGAGGTGACATACGCCAACAATGGGCGTGTCGCATGGGAACTCTACCCTTCCGTTCGTCCCGACCTCGTGTTGCTCGATGTCAACATGCCCGAAATGGATGGTTTTGAATTGGCACAACTCATTCGTCAGCAAGACCATCAAGTGCTCATCTTCTTCCTCACCGACCGCACCGAGAAGGTTGACCGCCTGATGGGTTTCCATCTGAAAGGCAACGACTACATACCCAAGCCTTTCTATCCCGAAGAACTCATTGCAAAAATCAAAGAAAGATTTGAGCATAAAACCTCGGAGCAACCCTCCCGCTTCATGATTGGAGAAACGCTTTTCGACACAAACCTGTCAATTGTCGAATACAATGGAATGCAGCAGCATCTTTCTGTTCGCCAGACGGAAATACTGACGATTCTATCGGAGAATTTCGGCAAAGTTGTGGAACGTGACACCATTCTCAAACGTGTGTGGGGGAATGTCAGTTATGCCAACTCCCTCGCACTCAATGTACAAATCAGTTATCTCCGCCATATTCTCCAATCGGATGCCACCCTCACACTTTCTTCGCTCAAGAAACGCGGATATATCTTGATGAAAAAAACCGACAGGTGAAAAAGCAGATGAGGGAAGAGACCATTTCATTTTATTTTGGATTACTTTGCCGCAAGTTGAGGTCAAAATTGCAGATAATTAGGAAGTTTGGGCATCTGTTCAGGATTTTTTTCGTACCTTTGCAAAGTTTTTATGGACACATTTTTGAGACATATCTGTTTTTGGGTCTTTCTGACGGCATTTGGAGTTTCCATGACGGCACAGGATTCGCTGTCGGTCGATTCTGTTGCAGCCGAAACGGAGATGCCTAAATTGGACTCCATCAGCATCTCCATTCTGACCTGCACACCAGGTGCCGACCTGTATGCCAAGTTCGGACATACCGCTCTGCGTGTGCAGGACTTCACTTTGAAGAAGGATGTGGTGTTCAACTATGGCTGCTTCAACTACGATTCTGACAATTTTGTGTGGAAATTCCTGCTGGGACAAACTGACTACCTGTTGGCAGCCGAGCCATTCGATTTTTTCATCTACCGTTATGAGGAAATGGGAAACGGCGTGACGGAACAAGTGCTGAATCTGTCGCAGGAAGAAGCCAACCGTCTGTTGAGGATGCTACTGGAGAATTTACGTCCAGAGAATCAGGAATACCGCTACAGGTGGCTTGGTGTCAACTGCACCAACATGGTTCAGTTTCAGATAGAACGCCTGGCAGACGAAGAAGAAGGAGACGTGATTTACAACTGGGGAAAAGAGGGCATTTACTCCACAACCGTGCGCGATTTTCTGCATGAGAAACTCCATCAGAGCCCTTGGATTTGCTTTGGCATCGACATGATTCTCGGTCATGAGATTGACGATTGGACGCTTATGGCTGTCAATCCTGACTCCAAGCAACGCACAAAGTTGTTCATGCCTTCTTACTTTCAGGAAGTGGTGGGGCGGTCAACCATTCAGGACGCTGACAGCACACAACGGAAATATGTAGTCATGGAACGGGTATTGATACCTGCCACCTACACAGAGGAGGCTCCTTCGTTCTTCACCCCGATGGTGACTTTCATCTTGTTGCTGCTGCTTGTGGGGGGCATTTCTGTATATGACTGGCGACGCGGAGAAGTGTCCTTATGGCTCGATGTCACCTTAGCCACCCTGCAAGGTTTGGCGGGCATACTCGTGGCATTCCTCTATTTCTTCTCGGAACACCCAGGAGTGGACAGCAACTGGCTCGTCATCATCTTCAACCCCATCCCCCTATGCTATGCTGCGTGGATGGTTGTGTGCCAACGTCGTGGGTGCAGAAATCGGTTGGCAATCGTCAATGTGGCAGTACTGGCGGCATTTTTACTGACAATGTGGCTCTGTCCGCAAGTGTTTCATCCTGCCATGTATGTCGTGGTATTGATTTTGTTGACAAGAGCCACTATATACTATCTCATCGAAAAGAAAAAGACATCATAACAAAATAAAGAGGACAATGAAGAAGCAGATGCTCACCACCTTTTTCGCCTCCATCGCAGTGGCAGGCACGATGGCACAGACAACCGCTGTGCCGCGATTGGTTGTGGGCATCACGATTGACCAACTCCGTTCCGACTATCTCAATGCTTTCATGCCGCTCTATGGCGAAGGCGGTTTCAAACTCTTGCTGGAGAAGGGGCAGGTTTATTCAAACGTTCAGTATCAGCATGCGCCCATCGACCGCGCATCAGCCATTGCATCCATCGTGACAGGCACCGTGCCTTACAATCATGGCATCATTGCCGAGGAATGGATGAGCCGCACGGAACTGCACACGAACTACTGTGTGGATGACCGCCGATACAAAGGAGTGGAAACGTCGGACGGCTCTTCACCCAAAAACCTGCTGGTCAGCACCATCGGCGACGAACTGAAGGCTGCTACAAGGGGGAAGGCACTTGTATATAGTGTGGCACCCTATCGGGAGGCAGCCATCTTGGCGGCTGGCCATGCTGCCGATTGGGCAATGTGGATTGACAATCAGAGCGGCAAATGGGCAGGCACGACCTACTACGGGGAAACGCCCTCATGGTTCAGGTATCTCGACAATAGCGCACTTTCCAACCGAATCGCATCGCTGGTTTGGAAACCCACGAACGACTATGTGGGGTCGTATAACTACTATCTGACCACCACACAAAAGCCTTTCTCGCACACCTTCACGGGGGACGGCAAATACAGGGTGTTCAAGACATCAGGACTTGTGAACGAGGAAGTGACAAAGGCTGCCCGTTCCTGCATGGAAAGTGGTCATGCCGGCATCGACGATGTGACGGATTACCTATCCATCTGCTATTATGCGGGCGACTTCCATGCCGACAACAAGAACACCACCACGACAGAACTGCAAGACACCTACGTGCGCCTGGATGAGGAACTTGCCACACTCTTCCAGAAGATTGACCAACTGGTGGGTTTAGACAAGACTCTGATATTCATCACCTCGACAGGATATGACGAAGTGGAGAACACGGAAGACCTTGCCCAATACCGCATTCCGACAGGTGAGTTCAACATCAACCGCTGCGCCACCCTGCTGAACATGTACCTCTGCGCCATGTATGGCAATGGGCAGTATGTGGAAAGTTACTATGGCAACCAGTTCTATCTGAACCATAAGTTGCTGGAACAGAAACAACTGAAGTTGGCAGAAGTGTTGGAACACTGCGAAGACTTCCTGTTCCAATTCAGCGGTGTCCGCGACGTTTTCACCTCTCATCGCATCACACAAGGAGCATGGACACCCGGCATCAGCAGCATCCGCAATGGATTCAACCCCAAATGCTCGGGCGACATCATCGTGCAGGTGTCACCAGGATGGAACCTCGTCAACGAAGACCGTGACACCAAGAAGATGCAGCGTGACTCCTTCTTTGAATTTCCTTTGATATTTTTCGGATATACCATTCAGGCAGAAAAGGTTGCCACACCAGTCACCGTTGACTGCATCGCACCGACAATTGCCCATCACATCCGCATCAGGGCACCGAACGCATGTTCCTCTTCCCCCCTCTTTTGATAGAAGGCTGGAAAGGCTAGCATAAATAGAAGGGCTAGCACGGCTAGAAAGGCCAGCTTGACTAGAAAGGCTAGAAAAACTAGAAAGACTAGAAAAACTAAAAGAAAAATAAAAAACAAGCAACGAAACTAAAAACAATACAAAGATATGGGATTTTCATTAAACAAGGTTCTGAGCAGCCTCTTCGGCAATAAGGCGGCTCGCGACATCAAGGAGATTCGCCCAATCGTCGAACAGGTGCTCGCTGTGGAACCAGAAATTCAGAAACTCAGCAACGATGAACTTCGTGCCAAAGTGGATGAAATTAAGGCTTTTCTTCAGGACAAAGTGAAGGACAAGCGTGCCGAAATCGCTGAACTTAAAGATAAAATTCAGGCGACAGACATTGACAAGCGCCAGCCAATCTTCGAGGCAATCGACAAGAAGGAAACCGAAGTGCTCGACCTCTTCGAGGAAGGGTTGACGGAGGTGCTCCCTACGGTGTATGCCATCGTAAAGGACACGGCTCGCCGCTTTGCCGAGGCAGAGAATGGCGATGTCATCGTGACTGCCACGGACTTTGACCGCGACCTCGCTGCTGAGCATGATTTCGTCGATATTGATGGCGACAAGGCAATCTGGCACAACCACTGGGTGGCTGGCGGCAACGAGATGACATGGAACATGATTCACTACAACGTGCAGTTGTTTGGCGGCATCGTGCTGCATCAAGGCAAGATTGCCGAGATGGCGACAGGTGAAGGTAAGACCCTCGTGGCTACCCTGCCCGTGTTCCTCAATGCCCTCTCTCGCAACGGTGTGCATGTGGTCACGGTCAACGACTACCTCGCCAAGCGTGACTCCGAGTGGATGGGTCCTCTCTACATGTTCCACGGGCTCAGCGTCGATTGCATCGACAAACACCAGCCCAATTCTGAGGCTCGTCGCAAGGCATATCAGGCAGACATCACCTTCGGCACGAACAATGAGTTCGGTTTCGACTACCTGCGCGACAACATGGCGATGGCACCGAAAGACCTTGTACAGCGCATCCACAACTACGCCATTGTCGATGAGGTCGATTCCGTGCTCATCGACGATGCCCGCACTCCGCTCATCATCTCAGGTCCTATCCCCAAGGGCGACGTGCAGATGTTTGAAGAATACTGCCCCATCGTGGAGCAACTGGTGGAGGCACAGCGCCGCCTGACGCAGAACTACCTCTCAGAGGCAAAGAAACTCATCGAGTCGGACAACAAGGACGATGTGACCGCAGGTTTCCTCTCTCTCTTCCGTGCCTACAAGAGTTTGCCCAAAAACAATGCCCTCATCAAATACCTCTCACAACCTGGCATCAAGACGGGTCTTCTCCAGACGGAGGAAATCTACATGGAGAACAACAACCGCCGCATGCCCGAAGCCATCGAGCCGCTGTTTTTCGTGGTCGATGAGAAACTGAAGTCGGTGGAGATGACCGACAAGGGCAACCAACTCATTGCCAACATCGTGAAGGACGACCAGTTCTTCGTACTGCCCGACATCACCACGCAACTCTCCGCACTCGAAAACGAGAAGTTTGAGAACGAAGACGAGAAACTGAAGAGGAAGGATGCCCTCATGCAGGATTACGCCATCAAAGCCGAGCGCGTACACACCATCCAGCAGTTGCTGAAGGCATACACCATGTTTGTGAAGGACGATGATTACGTCATCATGGACGGCGAGGTGAAGATTGTGGATGAGCAGACAGGTCGTATCATGGAAGGTCGCCGTTGGAGCGACGGATTGCACCAGGCAGTTGAAGCAAAGGAGCGTGTGAAGGTGGAAGCCGCCACACAGACATTCGCCACCATCACCCTGCAGAACTACTTCCGCATGTACCACAAGTTGGCAGGTATGACGGGTACCGCCATCACCGAGGCTGGTGAGTTCTGGGACATCTACAAACTGGATGTTGTCGAGATTCCGACCAACCGCCCCATCGCTCGCCACGACTTGAACGACCGTGTCTATAAGACCAACCGTGAGAAGTATAACGCCGTGATTGAAGAGATTGTGAAGATGCGTAACTCTGGACGTCCAGTGCTGGTGGGCACCACTTCGGTGGAAATTTCCGAGTTGCTCTCTCGTATGCTCTCCATGCGCAAGATTCCACATCAGGTGCTCAACGCCAAACTCCACCAGAAGGAAGCCGACATCGTGGCACTGGCAGGTCAGAGCACCCTCGGCGAAGTCATCAACGAGGACGGCACCAAAGAGGAGAAGATGCTCGGAGCCGTCACCATCGCCACCAACATGGCAGGTCGTGGTACCGACATCAAACTCTCAGACGAGGTGAAAGCCGCAGGCGGTCTTGCCATCATCGGCACCGAACGTCATGAGAGCCGCCGCGTTGACCGCCAGTTGCGCGGACGTTCAGGTCGTCAGGGCGACCCCGGTTCTTCCGTGTTCTATGTGTCACTTGAAGACAAACTCATGCGCCTCTTTGCCAGCGACCGCATCTCGAAGGTGATGGACCGCCTCGGCTTCGAGGAAGGCGAGATGATTGAGCACAAGATGATTAACCAATCCATCGAGCGTGCCCAAAAGAAGGTGGAAGAGAATAATTTCGGCATCCGCAAGCGTCTGCTCGAATACGACGATGTGATGAACAAGCAGCGCAAAGTCATCTACGAGCGTCGCCGCCACGCCCTGATGGGCGAACGCATCGGCATGGACATCGCCAACATGATTTGGGACCGCGTGGTTCACATCCTCAGCAACGGCGACTACGAAAGTTGCAAGGAAGACTTCCTGCGCATCCTCGCCATGGAGATACCCTTCACCATGGAGCAGTTTGAAGAGAAGACACGCCAGCAGTTGGAAGACGAAGCATTCGACATCGTCATCGACTCCTTCAAGAAGCGCAGCGCACGTCTGGCATCCACGGCATTCCCCGTCATCAAGCAGGTTTACGAAAACCAAGGACACATGTACGAAAACATCCTCGTGCCCATTACCGACGGCCGCCGCATCTACCAAATCAGCATCCCCCTCAAGGAAGCCTACGAAACAGAGGGCAACTCCATCCTCGTCGCCTTCGAGAAAGCCATCCTGCTCCACACCATCGACGACGCATGGAAAGAAAACCTCCGTGCCCTCGACGAACTGAAGCAATCCGTGCAGAACGCCTCCTACGAGCAGAAAGACCCGCTCCTCATCTTCAAACTGGAATCCGTCAACCTGTTCGACAACATGGTGAACGAAATCAACGACGGCACCATCTCCGTGCTCATGCGCTGCTCCATCCCCATTGCCGAGGAACGCGATGTGCAGCAAGCACCAGCCGCCTCCATGGAAGAGCCCAAGCAGCGCCTCACCGAGACCCACCAGAACCTCGACGAGCCATCGGAAACCCAGCGCCAGCAGGCACAAGCCGCCGCAACCGACACCCGTGCCCGCCAACCCATCACCCCGATTGTCAACAACGGTCCCAAAATCGGACGCAACGACCCCTGTCCTTGTGGCAGTGGAAAGAAGTATAAGAACTGTCATGGGCGTGGATTGTAGAATGCCCATCAGTAACGACACTTCTATATGACCGTACCCCTCGGCTACGCACCACCGTACCCGAGGGGTACGGCATTGTATACCCGAGGGGTACGATTGATGAGAAGAATCATTCCATCGATATAAAAACACAGTCTGGCCGCGTCGAATAGAAAAATTTACCTATAAAGGGGACGAATCACACAATGATTCGTCCCCTTGCCTATATATATAAATAAAGATGCGTTACCCTTGTTTGTGGTTGATGCAGATGCCCTGCAAGTACCACTCGTAGAGGCGGTGGATGCCTTCGTCAATCTCGATGGTGTGGTGCCAGCCGAGACGATGGAGTTTCGAGACATCGGTGAGTTTCTTGAGAGTGCCGTCGGGTTTGGAGGCATCCCAACGGAGTTCGCCCTTGAAGCCGATTTCCTGCATGATGCGCTCGGCGACCTCCTTGATGGAGATTTCCTTGCCTGTACCCACGTTGATGTGGCAGTTGCGGATTTCCTTGATGCCATCGCGGTTGACGACGAAGTCACTCTTTTCGACCACATCCTTGAAATCGACGTTGAGGAGGCAATGCACGGAGGCATCTGCCATTTCCTCGCTCCAGAGGAACTCGCGCATCGGTGCGCCTGTGCCCCACAGGGTGACGGCTTCGGGAGTGATGCCGTAGTGGCGGAGCACCTGAAGGATGGTGAACTCATCGCTCATGGCGGTTGCCATGATGGTTTGGGTGGCTGTGGCTTCTTTCTGTGCAGCGACAGCGTCGCTGCTTACGGAACCAGCACCTTGTCCATCGACCATTTTGGGCACCTTCATGGAGACGGGACGAAGCCCGAGGTCTTTGCGGACGGCTTCCCAATCGCCTTCGTTGAGGCACTTTGCCAAGTGAATCTTGCGAATCATGGCTGGGAGCACGTGGGAGTTCTCCAAATGGAAGTTGTCGTTGGGACCATAGAGGTTGGTCGGCATCACGGCGATGTAGTTGGTGCCATACTGGAGGTTGAAGGACTCGCACATCTTCAAGCCTGCAATCTTGGCGATGGCGTATGGCTCGTTGGTGTATTCGAGGGGTGAGGCGAGCAGGCAGTCCTCTGGCATCGGCTGCGGGGCTTCGCCTGGATAGATGCAGGTGGAACCGAGGAAGAGCAGTTTCTTCACGTCATGTTTCCATGCCTCACCAATCACGTTCTGCTGAATCTGCAAGTTCTGATAGATGAAGTCTGCGCGGTATTGGAGGTTTGCCATGATGCCACCCACATGGGCAGCAGCCAAGACAACGGCATCAGGCTTTTCTTCGTCGAAGAACTGCTTGACAGCCACAGGGTCGAGCAAATCCAATTCGGAATGCGACTTGCCCACCAAGTTCTCATAGCCACGTGCCTTGAGGTTGTTCCAGATGGCAGAACCCACCAAGCCATGATGTCCTGCAACAAATATTTTTGAATTCTTGTCTAACATAAAATTATTTTTTAACAACGAATATAACTAATTTTTCGAATGAGTTTCCTTATGCCGCAAGCGGCGACGAATGGAAACGAATAGCATTGGTTTGTATTCGCTGCCGCTTGCGGCATTCACGGCATCTATTCGATATATTCGTCGTATTCGTTGTTTTTATTTGACCAGTCCTTTTTCCAGATACTCTGCCAAGTTGGTTCTCATGACGGATGCCACGTGGTCGGCAGCCACTTTCTCCATGTCATGCTTCACCATAATGGAAACGAGTTGTTCGAAAGAGGTTGACTGCGGATTCCAACCCAGTTTCTCCTTTGCCTTCGTCGGGTCGCCCCAAAGGTTGACCACATCCGTTGGACGGTAGAAGTCGGGACTTACCTCAACGAGGGTCTTGCCCACAAGGTTGTCTGGTCCTGCAATGCAGATGCCCTTCTCGTCCATGCCTTCGCCCTCAAACTTCAGTTCGATGCCAGCAGCCTTGAAGGCATAGTAGGCAAACTCACGCACAGAATGCTGAACGCCTGTGGCAATCACGAAGTCCTCTGGCTTCTCCTGCTGAAGGATGAGCCACATGCACTCCACATAGTCCTTGGCATAGCCCCAGTCGCGGAGCGAAGAGAGATTGCCCAAGTAGAGTTTTTCTTGCTTGCCCTGAGCGATACGTGCGGCAGCAAGGGTGATTTTGCGAGTGACAAAAGTCTCTCCACGACGTTCACTCTCGTGGTTGAACAGGATGCCCGAGCAGCAATACATATTGTAAGCCTCACGATACTCCTTCACAATCCAGAAGCCATAGAGTTTTGCCACAGCGTAAGGAGAATATGGATGGAACGGGGTCTTCTCGTTCTGAGGCACTTCCTCCACCTTTCCATACAACTCGGAGGTGGAAGCCTGATAGATGCGGCACTTGTCTGCCAATCCGCAAAGGCGCACTGCCTCCAAGACACGAAGCACACCTACTGCATCCACATCAGCCGTAAACTCAGGAGAGTCGAACGACACCTGCACGTGCGATTGAGCGGCAAGGTTGTAGATTTCTGTTGGTTGAACTTTACTCACCACCTGAAGCATCGACATAGAATCGCCGAGGTCGGCATAGTGCAGGTGGAAGTTGGGAGCACCTTCAAGGTGAGCAATGCGCTCGCGATAATCGACGGAAGAACGGCGAATGGTGCCGTGTACTTCGTAACCTTTTGCAAGAAGAAACTCTGAAAGGTATGAACCGTCTTGCCCGGTGATACCAGTGATTAATGCAACTTTTCTTTCCATAAATATAATATATGAATCATATATTCACTTCGTTCAATGTCACCAGTTTGTTCACGATGGCATAAATCGTGATACCCGCAGGTGAATGAATCTGCAATTTGCGGGCGATGTTGCGGCGATGGGTGGTGACGGTGTTGACAGAGAGGCAGAGTTGGTCGGCAATTTCCTTGTTTGCCAAGCCTTTTGCCACACAAGCAACGATTTCCTTTTCACGCTCCGAAAGTTGTTCTTCGTTTCCACCCGACGCACCGCCATTTTGCGGGTCGTCGTCGGCTGGCTGCCGCAATCTCGCCTGATGCTCCAGACGACGAACGGCTGGCACGAAGATATTGTCCTCCACCATGCTGTGGATGCTCAAATCCTCTTCTGCCTGATAGATGGAGATGATGACCGCATTCAGTTTTTCATTGTTCTCCGTTTGCGGATAGTACTGCATGAACAGGTTCTTCAACTCTTTCAGTTTGCTCTCGATGGCTTCATGGTGGCGGGAAAGCAGGTGGCTGTTGTCGATGGAGACAAATTCGCCATCAAGCAGTTTCTGCACATAAGCATACACCGTCGATTCCTCATACTCCATGTGTTTGCGCACCTCTTCGACGTATTCATCGAAGAACTTGAGCACAAGAAAGGCAATCTCGTTCTGCACCGAGCAGTCAATGGCATTGAGCAGATGAAAGCGGATGTTGGTGAACAGATAGCCGAGAAAATAGGTGTGGGTACGTTTCAGATACCCCAACACAGAGGCTACACTCACCTTGTCCACACGCTGCGGACGGTTTTCCGCTCCGTCCTTCACATAGTTGATGATAGTCAGGAATGTGTCAGCATCCACACCGCACTGGCGGCACACTTCCATGATAGTTTTCTCACCAAAACCCAAGGAAATGCCGAATCGGCTCATCACCTGCAGAAGGCGATAGTCATTGGCAATCACATAACTAAGTTTGTCTGTTGACTTGTATTGACCAGCCATATAACTTTTTCTGTACGTAACCATAATTCTGAATGTGTTTTGAGGGTAAATACTATTCAGAATCACGTAAACCTTAATGCTAATACAATGCAAAGTTAGTGAAGAATTGGGAATTAGGGGCGATAAATGAAGGATTATTTTCCGATTCGGGCAGAAATTACCGACAAATGAGTATTGTTTTGCAAAGATAAAGGTGGTAACTTTGCACACAAAATTAAAAAGGACATGAAACTCTCGGCATTAAAGACGGGCGAGAAGGGCGTGATTGTACGTGTGATGGGACACGGAGGTTTCCGCAAACGCATCGTCGAAATGGGCTTTATCAAAGGGAAGAGTGTGGAAGTGTTGCTCAACGCTCCGCTGCACGACCCCGTGAAATACAAAATCATGGATTATGAGGTCAGTTTGCGCCGTGCGGAGGCAGAACTGGTCGAGGTGGTCAGCGAAGAAGAGGCAAAGGAATGGGAGGCTTCGCACCCTGAACAGAAAGGCATCCCTGCCGATGAATGCGAGGATGTCATCCATCGTTTGGCTCGTGTGAAAGAGCATGAACTGACCGCCGTGTTCGTCGGTAACCCCAACTGCGGAAAGACCTCGCTGTTCAACATTGCCAGCGGTGCCCACGAACGGGTGGGCAACTATTCGGGTGTGACCGTCGATGCCAAGGCAGGACACTTTGACTTCGAGGGGTATCACTTCAATCTGGTGGACCTCCCCGGCACTTATTCCCTGTCTGCCTACACGCCCGAAGAACTGTATGTGCGCAAATACATCATCGAGCAGCATCCCGACATCATCATCAACGTGGTGGATGCCAGCAATCTGGAGCGCAACCTCTACCTGACCACCCAACTCATCGACATGGACGTGCCGATGATTATGGCACTGAACATGTATGACGAACTGCGCGAAAGCGGCAACCAACTTGACCGCCATCAACTCGGCACCCTGCTCGGTGTGCCAATCGTTCCAACCGTCGGTCGCACGGGTGAAGGCGTGAAGGAACTCTTTCATCAAATCATCGAAATCACGGAGGGTAAGCAAAAGATTGCCAGACATATCCACGTGAATCATGGAGTGTTGCTCGAAGAGAACATTGCCAAGGTCGAGGCTCTCATCCGCCAAAATCCAGAGCCCCACCAGAACTATTCGGCTCGCTTCCTTGCCATCAAACTTTTGGAGAACGACCGTCAGGTGGAGAGCATCATCCGCCAGTTGGATAACCAAGCCGCCATCCTTGCCGAGAGGGATGCCTGTCAACGTGCCATTCAGAAAGAAATCGACGAGGACAGCGAATCTGCCATCACCGACGCGAAGTATGGCTTCGTGCAAGGTGCAATGAAGGAGACCTTCCAGAAAGTGCATCGCTACAAGCGGTTGATGACCAAGCGCATCGATGCCGTGGTCACCCATCAGGTGTGGGGCTATCCCATCTTCCTGCTGCTCATGTATCTCATGTTCTTCTGCACGTTCAACATCGGTCAATACCCGATGGATTGGATAGACATGGGTGTGGAATGGCTCGGTGGAATCGTGGGTGAGTGGATGCCCGAGGGTTCGCTGAAAGACCTCATTGTCGATGGCATCATCAGCGGTGTGGGCAGCGTGATAGTCTTCCTGCCTAACATCATGATTCTCTATGCGTTCATCTCGTGGATGGAGGACAGCGGCTACATGGCGCGCGCTGCCTTTATCATGGACAAAATCATGCACCGCATGGGCTTGCACGGCAAGTCGTTCATCCCCATGATTATGGGTTTTGGCTGCAACATTCCTGCCATCATGGCGACCCGCACCATCGAAGACCGCAAGTCGAGGCTCATCACGATGCTCATCATCCCGCTCATGTCTTGCTCTGCCCGACTGCCCGTTTACATCATCATCATCACCGCCTTCTTCCCGAAAAATTCGGCACTCATCCTGTTTGGCATGTACCTCATCGGCATCGTGTTCAGTGTGCTGATGGCAAAGTTGTTCAGCCGCTTTGTGGTGAGGGGCGAAAGCAGTCCTTTCGTGATGGAGTTGCCTCCCTACCGTATGCCGTCTGCCAAGAGCGTGAGCCGTCACACGTGGGAGAAAGGCAAGCAGTATCTGAAGAAGATGGGTACGACCATTCTGGTTGCCAGCATCGTGGTGTGGGCACTCAGTTACTTCCCCCATCACGCTGAGGCGACTGAGGAACAGCAGATGGAACTCAGTTACATCGGGCAAATCGGTAAGTTCATCGAACCAATCATCCGTCCATGCGGCTTGCAGTGGAAGGAAGGCGTGGCACTCATCACGGGTGTCGGTGCCAAAGAAATTGTGGCGAGCACAATGGCTGTGCTCTATCATGGCGACATCACCACCAGCGGCATGAGCACTCTGGCTGCCTTTGCCTTTATGGTGTTTGTGTTGCTCTACTTCCCCTGCATCCCCACCTGCATCGGCATCAAAAACGAGTCGGGTCGTTGGAAGTGGGCAGGTTTCACCGCCCTTTACACCACCCTGCTTGCCTGGCTCACCTCAATGGCTGTTTATCAAATCGGTTCTCTTTTCTGACAGACGCTTATGGGCATTCAAGACCTCATCGTTTATCTCATCCTTGCCGCCACCGCAGCGGTGCTCATCCGCTACTTCTATCGGCAGTTTTCGGGCAAGAACAAGGGCTGCAATTGTGGCTCTTGCCCTCATAGTGGAGGTGTTTGTCATTGCAACGACAAGCCCTGTGAAAAACAAGGCTGACAATCAGCCAATCACCCTGATTCCACATCCTCTCAAAGCGCGCACCTTGCCGCCCTTTGAGCCTACACCCACGAAGTTCATGAGCCTGCACCCACAAGGCTCGCGAACTTTGTGGGTGCTTACATAGAAGAGAACCGGGAGCCTCGACAACCACCGAAACCGATACTCAAAATTGGGTATAACGGCAAAAAGTTTGGGTATCTCTTTTGTTGGAGTGGGTATCGGAAACGAAAAAATACTCATTTTCATGTGCCTTTTTACCAAAATTGGGTATTGTGAAGGTTTTTTAATGTCGGTAACTTTGCACTCGATTTCAAAATTACCGATGCAATGAGTATTAATAGAGTATTAAGAGGTACATTGATAATGGGTGCCATTGCTCTGTCAGGCAACGTCATGGCACAAGCATCACAAGACAGCATTCAGTATGGCGGATGGAACAAGTTCCGCATTGGTGGTTATGGCGAAATGGTGGCAGCCTTCAAGAATTATGGCAGCAACCGTTTTTATGGTGCTTCGGAAGGTAATCCGAAGGAACGCCGCAACACCATCAGCATTCCCCGATTCGTCATTGCTGGCGACTACAAATTCACAGACAAATGGATTCTCGGTGCAGAAATCGAGTTCGAGAGCGGTGGCGTCGGAACGGCTTACGAACTGGAGAACACGGAAAACGGTGAGTATGAAACCGAGGTGGAACGTGGAGGTGAAGTGGCACTGGAACAATTCCACATTACCCGACTGATAGACAGAGCCTTCAATGTTCGTGCAGGTCACATCATCGTGCCTGTTGGTCAGAACAATTCACATCATGAGCCAGTCAACTTCTTCGGCACGGTTCGCCCTGAAGGTGAGACAACCATCCTGCCGAACACATGGCATGAGACAGGCTTGGAGTTCTTCGGAACTTTCGGAAAGAAGTATGCCACTTTCGACTATCAGGTGCAGATTGTGAACGGCTTGAACGCGAACGGCTTCGACCGCAACACATGGGCGGCAGGCGGCAAGCAGGGCATCTTTGAGGAGGAGAACTTCACCAGCCCTGCCTATGTGGCAAGAATCAACTGGCGCGGTGTGCAGGGACTTCGTCTCGGTGCAGCGTTCTACTACTGTGCCAATGTGGGTGACAATGCCGACAAGAGCCAGACGTATGATGGGCTTGGAAAGATGCCTGTACGCATCTACAACCTCGACGGACAGTATATCAATAAATATGTGGAGACACGTGCCAACTTCCTGTGGGGCAACCTCACCAACAGCAATGTGCTCAGCAGCAAAAACGGTAAACTCAGCAACAAATCGCCCTACTCTCGCCTCACGCCCGTGGCTCACAAGGCGGTGGCTTTCGGCGGAGAACTGGGTTTGAACATCCAAGGCATTGTGAACGATGCCCGCTGTCCGAAACTGATTCCTTTTGGGCGTTATGAATACTACAACGCTCAGGAAGACGTTCTCTCGCCCTATGTGGCAGATGACCGTCTGAAGACTTCCATGTGGGTGGTGGGCATGAACTGGCGCGCGCTGCCCCAATTGGTGGTGAAAGCCGACTACACGAGCCGTCGCATCGGTGGTGGCAAATACAACAACGAGAACGAGTTTGCCATTGGCGTAGCATGGGCAGGATGGTTCTGGAAGAAGTGAGAACGGCAAACAATTGAATCATTGAAAATCAATAACTAACAATAAAAAACAGAAAAAATGAAAAAGAATTTCCTTCTTATGGGTCTCCTCGTTTTGGGACTCGGTTTCTCGGTCGTTTCATGTGGCGACGACGATGACAACAACAACAATGGTAACAATGAAACAGAGTTAACGGAAGAAGAGGCTCAAAGCCTTGACTACACTTCTTCCAACGCAGCCGCTTGGGGTAATTATGCTGTGAATGTGGCTCAGTTGCTGACCAACGACTCAAAGAATCTCTATGATGAATGGAAAGGCAGTTTTGCTGAAGCCTTCAAGAATCATACCTCTGCATCAGGTTTCACTTCCGCTGTAGGTTGTGTGGAGCAGATTATCGACGGATGCATCGACATTGCCAATGAAGTTGGTACCGCAAAAATCGGTGAGCCAGTCGATTATTGGACTTCCGGTCAGAAGAACAAGGCACTCTACGCAGTGGAGTCTTGGTACTCTTGGCACTCTCGCGATGACTACAAGAACAACATCCTCTCCATCATCAATTCCATTTGTGGTACGCGTTTTGAAGGCGACCCCAATCAGATTGTTCCTCAGTCATTGACCAGCCCTTCCATCATGTACACACTGATGGCAAGCAGAAATAACACGCTTATCGAAGCCAGTGCCGCTGTTTACACTAATGCGATTGCTGCATGGAACGCCATTGATGCCATCCCACAACCTTTCCGCAACAACATCGGTTCTGAGGAAGCAGAAGAGGCAATGGAGGCATGTGCTACTTTGACAGCAAGCCTCGAAGCACTGAAGGGTGTCATCGAGGACAACCTCTCTGAGGAAGATGCACAAGCCATCGTTAATCAGTTCGTAGATGTGGTGGCACTGCCCACTTACAAGGATTTGGTGGAGAAGAACAATGCCCTGCTCACTGCGGTGAAAGCATTACAAGCCAATCCTTCCAACAGTGCCTTCGAGGCAGCATGTGCCGCATGGATCGATGCACGTCAGCCTTGGGAGTCTTCTGAGGCATTCCTCTTCGGTCCTGTGTCAGAGTTAGGTCTCGACCCCAACATGGACTCTTGGCCACTCGATGCTGTCGGCATTGCCAACCTGCTCAAATCGCAGAAATGGTCAGAAATGGAATGGTCAGGTGACTACGACGAGGACAGCGAAGCCATCGAGGCTGCTCAGTCACTCCGTGGTTTCCACACGTTGGAGTTCCTGCTCTACAAGGACGGACAACCACGCACCGTTAAATAAGCATTCGATTATTAACCCTGTTAGTTATCCAAAGTGGAGGTGGAAAATGATTACATTTTCCCCTTCACTCTTGTGGGTTAAAGGGGGAAATGAGTTTTCAATCTCTTTGAAAAGCATGTAATTCTAAAAATATGAGTAAATTAACCAATTGTGTTGGATGGCTTGCCATGAGTCTAGGGCTTGTGACGGTTTTCACTTCCTGCGAGGACGACACGGAGGGGGTGGACAACTTTTTGGAAACCCACTCGCGAGAACTCGAGAACTACGCGCTCTCGGCTGGCACATCAACCATTTTCATGAACTCGTCCAAAGCATTCGACACCGATGCCGAATGGTTGTCAGGCACATACGCCACCCGCTTCAACACGGGTGACCGTCTCTACGACAACGTGACCGACAACTATGGACCTGTCTATGCCGGCTATTCCTGCGGCAGTTGTCACATGAATGCAGGACGCACCAATCCGGGTGTGTGGAATCGCATCGGCACAGATGATGATGGAACACCCGTCTATGGTTCAGGCACCAATGGAATGTCTGCCATGCTTGTATATGTGGCAAGAAAGAACGGCGTTTTCTTCCAAAACTACGGTCGTGTGCTCCACGACCAAACCATCTACGGTGTGACTGCCGAAGGCAAGTTAGAGGTGCGTTGGGCATACGAGAAAGGACAATTCCCCGACGGGGAAGTGTATGAACTCGCCAAACCCAACTACACCGTGGTTCAATGGTACAAGAAGATGTGGGACGACATCAAGAAAGACTCTGTGGAAATCAAGCCAGAAGACCTTTTCTGCACCGTCCGCATTCCTTTGCGCCACGTCGGCATGGGGCAGATGATGGCGATTGACCGCAACGAGATTGAGCAATTGGCAGCCAAGAGCAACTATCCCGAATATGGCATTTCAGGCAAATGCAACTACATCACCGAGAAAGGTGTGAAGGGGGTTGGTCTTTCTGGCAACAAGGCACAGCACCTTGACCTGACGGTCGAACTGGGTTTCTCTTCCGACATGGGTGCCACCAACTCGCGCTATCCAGAGGAAATCTGCGAAGGACAATACCAGATGGTGGAGGGTTCCATGATGGGACTCACGTATGACCAACTCGATGTCTCCACCGAAGACATGGAATGTGTGGACCTCTACTTGCATTCACTCGGCGTTCCTGCCCGTCGTTTAGGCAGCAAGACCACACAGGTGACGCTCACAAAGTCTGACGGCTCAATCATCACCGTGAGCGAACGGGATGCCATCACAAAGGGTGAACAGGCGTTCTATAATGCCAAGTGCCACCTTTGCCACGTGACCACACTCCACACTCGTCCACGTGGAGCCACCCTGCTCAATGGGACCGAACTCCCTTGGCTCGGCAGTCAAACCATTCACCCCTACTCTGACTATCTGCTTCACGACATGGGTTCTGAAATCATGGGCGTGGGCTTGAACGATAACTACGTGAGCGGTTTGGCACGAGGCAACGAATGGCGCACCACTCCTCTTTGGGGCATCGGCTTGCAGAAGAAGGTGAACGGACATACCCACTTCCTGCATGATGGACGTGCCCGCAACTTCACCGAAGCCATCCTTTGGCACGGTGGCGAAGGCGAAGCCAGCAAGAATCTCTTCAAGAAGATGGACAGAGCCGACCGAGAAGCCCTCATCAAGTTCCTCGAATCGCTCTAACCTCATCGTTTCCCCTCATTCTCAGAACCCTCATTATTCCTAAAATTCCCCATAAAAACTCAACAAAACAATGAAATCACTCTATATCGCAGCCTTCGCTGCACTCACATCGCTCACCGCATCTGCACAAAGCGATCATTTCGACGCTGACAATGGCGTTGTCACCATCGGTTCCGACCGTATGTTCCAAGTGGAAAGCAAGGATGGCAATTTCTCTTTCAAGCCTTACCTCATGCTTCAAACAGCAGCCAACTTCAACTACTATGACGATGAAGGGCTGGACAAAGCCTACAATCAGGACAATGTGGCAAACTCCGGCTTCTCTTTCCCATACGCTGTATTAGGCTTCACTGGAAAGGCGTACAAGATTGTCACCTATAACCTCTCCATCAATGCCTCCCAGTCAGGTGGTGCCTTGTTACAGCAAGCATGGTTCGACGTGAAGGCAAGCAATGCCTTTGCCATCAAGGTGGGTAAGTTCAAGACTCCTTTCAGCCATGCCTACCTCACCACTTTGGGCGAGACACTGATGCCCAACCTTCCTACTTCTCTCACCGCCACCACCATCATGCCCTATGTGCTCAATGCCGTGACTCCCAAGATTGGCACAGGCTTCGACCTCGGTGTGATGGCTCATGGTAAAATTGGTAAATGGTGGGGTTATGAAGCAGGTCTCTTCAATGGAACAGGTGCCACGGTGAACACTGCCACCAAGACGCTCTCCGACGATTGGCACATTCCCTCTCTTCTCTATGCCACCCGTTTCACATGGGCACCGATGGGTGCGATGCCAGCCACTCAAGGCAATCCCAAACTCTTGAATGAAAACAAGTTCCAATTGGCTGCATCAGCTAACCTGAACGTGGAGAGTGAAAGCGAAAGCACCAACGACGCACGTTACGGACTTGAAGCCACATGGATCTACAAGAAACTTTACTTGGGTGGAGAGTTTTACTATATGCACGTGGGATTCACCGACCGTCAGAAAATTCAGGACAAGTTCGACTACTTCGGTGGCTACATTCAAGGCGGCTATTTTGTGGCTCCCCAGACACAGGTGGCACTCCGATATGACTTCCTCGACCGCAACAGCAGCGGTAAAGACGGTGTCTTGAATATGCCTGCCGTGGGTGTCAACTATTTCATTAAAGGTACAGGGCTGAAACTCTCTGCCATGTATCAGTACATTGGTCGCACAGGACACGAGACACAACTCGACCGCGACAATGACGACCTCGGTGTGGCAAAACACTCTGCAACTGTGATGCTTCAGTACACTTTCTAACGGGGAAGTCTCTGAAAGAGAATAAATGACGAAACAATGAAACGCTATATATATATAATGAGTGTCCTTCTCGTCACAGCAGGAACGTGGAGTTTGATGAGTTGCGACGACGGGCATGTGGATGACCCTGTGTATGTGAACACCGAAGATTCCTATAACGTACAAATCACGGGCACTTTCAAATCACTGAACACATGGAACGGCACCTATTCTGTGGCAGCCGCCTGTTTCGATGACGAGAGCAACTATTCACTGATTCAGAAGGTGTTGCCATCTTCAGCCAATGATACGGTGCAGGTGTTGAAACTGTCCAATGTGCCAACTAATGCCCACACGGTGGAAATTGTGGTGGTCAATACGCTCCGCAAGAGAATTGCCACCCTTTACTCTTATGAGATACCCGAAAACCAGCGTTATGCCGACACCATCAAGATTGACGTGGGCACACTGAATGTCGGCATGTTCGGAGCCATCAACCAGTTCATTTTTCAAGGAACAGGTACCAACTGCTCCCGTTGCCACTCCTCGGAACGTGCAACCGCCAACCTCGACCTTACGGCAGAACATGCTTACAGCAGTTTGGTCGGGATGAAAGCGCAGAAGGACAGCACCAGAACTCGCGTCATCCCTGGTGATGCGGAGAACAGTTTCTTGTACAAAGTGATTACTGAGGGTGACGATAATGTAGGCTACTCACACATGGGCTTGTTTGCAGATGATGCCTACGCCCCCTTCCTCAATATCATCAAATCATGGATTGACGGAGGGGCAAAAGAATGAAACAACTCATGGGACAGAACACCTTTCGCAGCCGATGCTTGATACTTGCCTTTGCCAGCATTTGCATCTCCTGCAACCTGACAGCAAGCATCCGTGTGGTGGAACGGTCGCAAGCCGATTCCATGCGCACGGTGCAAGTCGTCTATCACAACCGTGTCTGCCCCATCAATACACCTGCCACGCAGTTCACCCAACAACTAACGGGCAAAAATTCATGGAAAGGGCTTTCTCCCGAACAAGTCATGCTCTCATGGGCACTCTATCCTGAAGATTGGAAAGACGTGGCGATGATACGCATCACCGACCCCAATGTGTGCCAACAACTGGGCATCCACAGCAGTTACGCCCGATTTGCCGACTTCTTCGATGAAGAAGGGAACTACCGATTACCTCCCGACAAGTACCCCGACATCGACGAACGACTCACCCTCGTTGCCCTGCTCACCAAAGGGGAACTTTACCACCCCCTTTCGCAAGGCGACCAACCACTATCGGATTTCCGCATCCAGACAGAACTGCTCGTCAATGCAGTTCCTTGGTACATGGTTCCTCCCATCCTCTGCTTCATCCTCACGTGCCTTCTCTTTGTTCCCCGAATGAAGAAGTACACAGTTCTCCTCATCATTGCCGACATCAGCATACTTGTCATGCACCTTCTATACAATACATAGTTCAACGCTGCGAACAATCGCCAGTAGAACAAACAGAAAGGCAAAAAGAGACCGTTTTTCTTGTTTTCTTTTGTTTTTTCCCTTTTTTCTATCGGCACAAAGCATAAAAAACTTGTCAACTCGCAAATTATTCTTACCTTTGCACTCATTATGGAATTTCAAGCAATCAACATAGAAGAAATCGGAGCGCGCATCGAACTCACCCATTTCACCGCTGGCGAAGTGACCGAGTATCATGCTATTCTCCACATCGCACCCAGAGGCGAAGTTTTCTCTGGGCAACTCTCACGCATACAGACAGCCGAAAGCCACCTCATGGCTCTGCCTGAATTGTCAGGTGCAAAAACGGTCTTCAAGCGTTATTTCTTGAGCGATGCCACCAATCAGGTGCCATTCATTAAAGAAAACGACCCATGTACCATCTCCTACATCCAGCAGCCACCGCTCGACGGTTCCAAAATCGCTGTTTGGCTCTATCTGCAACGAGGCACCGACATCAGCAACATGAACGGCTCCACCGTTGTTTCTCACAATGGCTATCAGCACATCTGGACGATGGGACTTATGAACACCACTGCCGACACCTCCTACATGCAGACGTGGAAAACCCTCTTCACTTACATCGACACCCTCAAACTCTTCAACGCCACCCTCGAAGCGAACTGCATCCGCACCTGGTTCTTCGTGCGCGATGTCGATACACAATATAATGGATTGGTCAAGTCACGCCGTGAATGTTTCATGGAACAGGGACTCACACCCGACACTCACTACATCGCTTCCACAGGTATTGGCGGCACACCAGCCGACCCGAAAGCACTGGTACAACTGGGTAGTTATGCCATGACTGGATTCCAGCCCCAACAGCAACGTTACCTTTACGCATTGTCGCACCTCAACAGAACCATTGAGTATGGCGTGACCTTCGAACGTGGCACACTGATGCAGTATGGCGACCGCAACCACATTTACATTTCAGGTACAGCCTCCATCAACAACAAAGGTGAGGTGATACACGTAGGCGATATCGTGAATCAGACCTACCGTATGTGGGAAAATGTAGAGAAGTTGCTTGAAGAAGGTGGAATGACATACGATGATGTGATGCAGATAGTTGTCTATCTGCGCGACGGTGCTGATTATCAGATTGTACAGAAACTCTTTGAAGAGAAGTTCCCTCATATCCCATACGTCATCACTCTCGCTCCTGTTTGTCGTCCCACTTGGCTCATTGAAATGGAGTGTGTTGCGGTAAAAACTGCCAAGAACGACTTTCCCGATTTCTAAACCAACACAAGACATAACGGGGATAAGAGCACATCCTAAAGCGGCATAAGCGAAAAAAATCCAAACATTTTTTGGAAAACATCGTTTTTTTGACAAAATCAGCACCATAAATTTTGCCAATTGTCAGAAAACCACTAACTTTGCAGCCGTTTTGGGTTCAGATAGGTGTTGCTCCTCACAAGAAGGTCAATTCCAACCCGCCAAACAGAAATTAGATTTTATCAACATAATGTCTAACTTTATTAAATTAAAACAAACAACTTATTAAATTTATGGCAATTAAAGACATTAAACCGCTGGAAGGTTTCGATTGGGAGGCATTCGAGAACGACGGCGTGAGCGCAGCAGACAAAGCCGCTCAGAAAGCAGCCTATGAAGGCACTCTCAACAATGTGAACGACAACGAGGTGGTTGACGGTACTATCACCAACATCAACGACCGTGAAGTTGTTGTCAACATCGGCTACAAGAGCGAAGGTATCATCGCCCGCAGCGAATTCCGTTACGCTCCAGACCTCAAGGTGGGTGACACCGTTGAGGTTTACATCGAAAATCAGGAAGACAAGAAGGGTCAACTTGTGCTCTCTCACAAGAAAGCGCGTCAGGCTCGCTCTTGGGACCGCGTGAACGCAGCACTTGCAAACGACGAAATCGTGAATGGATTCGTGAAGTGCCGCACAAAGGGTGGTATGATTGTTGACGTGTTCGGCACTGAGGCATTCCTCCCTGGTTCACAGATTGACGTGAAGCCTATCCGCGACTACGATACATTTGTTGGCAAGACCATGGAGTTCAAGATTGTGAAAATCAATCAGGAGTTCCGCAACGTGGTTGTTAGCCACAAGGCTCTCATCGAGGCAGAACTCGAACAGCAGAAGAAGGAAATCATCTCTAAGTTGGAGAAGGGCCAGATTCTCGAAGGTACCGTTAAGAACATCACAAACTACGGTGTATTCATTGACCTCGGTGGTGTTGACGGTCTCATTCACATCACAGACCTCTCTTGGGGCCGCGTAAGCGATCCAAAGGAAATCGTTCAACTCGATCAGAAACTCAACGTCGTTATCATCGACTTCGACGACGAGAAGAAGCGTATCGCTCTTGGTCTGAAGCAGTTGACTCCACACCCATGGGATGCTCTTGACCCCAACCTCAAGGTAGGTGACAAGGTACATGGCAAGGTGGTTGTGATGGCTGACTACGGCGCATTCATTGAGATTGCACCAGGTGTAGAAGGTCTCATCCACGTGTCAGAAATGTCTTGGAGCGCACACCTCCACTCTGCACAAGAGTTCATGAAGGTTGGCGACGAGGTGGATGCAGTCATCCTCACCCTCGACCGCGAGGAGCGCAAGATGTCTCTCGGTGTGAAGCAACTTAAGGAAGACCCATGGGAGAAGATTGAAGAGAAATATCCTGTTGGCAGCCAGCACACAGCAAAGGTTCGCAACTTCACTAACTTCGGCGTATTCGTTGAAGTGGAAGAAGGTGTTGACGGCCTCATTCACATCTCAGACCTCTCTTGGACCAAGAAGGTGAAGCACCCATCTGAGTTCACAAAGATTGGTGAGCCAATCGAGGTTCAGGTGCTCGACATCGACAAGGAGAACCGTCGTCTCTCTCTCGGTCACAAGCAACTTGAAGACAATCCTTGGGATAAGTTCGAAGAAATCTTTGCTCAGGACTCTGTTCACCAAGGCAAGATTACAGAAGTGCTCGACAAGGGTGCAGTCATCGCATTGGAAGGCAATGTTGAAGGCTTCGCAACTCCTAAGCACCTCGTGAAGGAAGACGGTAGCCAGGCACAACTCGGCGAGACTCTCGACTTCAAGGTAATTGAGTTCAACAAGGACGCTAAGCGCATCATTCTTTCTCACTCTCGCATCTTCGAAGATGTTGCCCGTGCTGAGGCAAAGGCAGCCAAGAAGGCTGAGGTTGCTGCAAAGAAAGCAAGCCGTCCACAGAAGGAACAGGCTCCTGTTATCAAGAATGTAGCCGCTTCTACATCTCTCGGTGACATCGATGCTTTGGCTGCTCTGAAGGCTCAGATGACAGAGGAAAAGGCACCAAAGGCTACTAAGGCTAAAGCCGCTAAGGAAGAGGTGAAAGCAGAAGAGCCAAAGGTGGAAGAACCTGTAGCAGAAGCCCCAAAGGCAACAGAGGCAAAGGCTGCTAAGGAAGAGCCTGAAGTTGAAGCAACTGAGACAAAGGAATCTGCTGAATAATTGCATGAATCTTTTCGATTAAAAACATACCCAAGGGACATGTCCGCAAGGATATGTCCCTTTTTTCCACTTTACACATCATCCATATATAAATCATGTTCAAGATGAAGAAAACGCTCCCCAGCCTTGCATTCGTTTCCTTGTTCCTACTGTCGGCATGCGATAACACCCCGAAACGAAATGGCACCCATGCCTTCGACCACGAAGACGAAAACTTGCCAACCGCAGAAGAAGTGGTTTACAATAACATTGCCGAGAGCGAACATATTGAGAAAGAGAGTGCCATCATTTGTCATGACCTCATCACTGTAACGGAAAAACTGACCGCTGTCAATTCGCCCGATGCTTTGATTGATGCCAAGAAAGCATACACATCGGCATTAGCGTCGTTCAACAAAGACATTGCCAATCTTGAAGGCAACGATAAGACGGTGCTTGAAAACTACAAATCAGAAGCAGAAGAAGCCTACAACAAAGCCTGTCGAGACTATGAGATTCCTGCCAGCGGGGTGATTGCCAATCTTCAGAACCTCATTAGCAGAATAGAGAAAATCAGCACCAAACAGGAACTTTACCGATTCCAAGACTGTCGTTTGGGCATGCTGAAAGGACTGGACGACATTCACCTTTGTGTAGAACACACCAGCAAACAGATTCCAGAAATCAAGCGGTTGGCACGAAGCCTGAAAAGCAAATACGAAACAAAGAAAGCGGAGTTGGGGGTAAAGTAGCACTTGAAAAATCATAGAAATTAGCCCTTCCCGATGCGCTTTTCTTTCTTCATCCCACAAAAAGGGATTGAAAATTTGCGGGTTTGGCAGAGAATATGTATTTTTGCAATAATTTTCGGGAAGAACCGTTTAGATGAAACTCCTTTTTGTTTTATCATCCGACTAACTCCTTCGAAAAAATATTAACCTAAAATATTACCTATATGTTTGCAAAAGAAATTTACGTGCAGCGTCGCGCGGAACTGAAGAAACGTGTTGGTGAAGGATTGATTATCCTGTTCGGTAACAACGACGCCCCCAACAACTACCCAGGCAATACCTACCATTTCCGTCAGGACAGTTGTTTCCTTTACTATTTTGGATTGAGACGCGAAGGACTCGCCGCAGTGATTGACATTGACAACGACAAAGAATGGGTTTTCGGCAATGACATCGACATCAACAACATCATTTGGACAGGCTTTGTGCCATCGGTCAGCGACCTTGCAGCCAGCACTGGCGTTGCCAACACAGCATCCATGTCACAACTGAAAACCGTGGTAGATGCCGCTAAATCAAAAGGACAAACCATCCATTTCCTGCCTCAATATCGTCACGACCTGATGATTCAGTTGGCAGACCTCGTAGGCATTCACCCATTGCAAAGCAAGGAAAAAGCATCTGTCAAACTCATCATGGCAATCGTTGCCATGCGTTCAGTGAAGAAGCCTGAAGAAATAGAAGAACTGAAAAAAGCGTCGGAGATTGGCTACGAGATGCATACAACAGCCATGAAACTGTGTGCCCCTGGTGTGACAGAAAAATATATTGCAGGAGTGATTGAGGGCATTGCCATGAGTTACGGCGATGGCGTTTCATTCCAAGCCATACTCTCCACACATGGTGAGATTCAGCACGGCTTCCCCAGTTACACACCTATGGAAGCAGGTCGTTTGATGCTGTGCGATGCAGGTGCGGAAACCAGCGAGAACTATTGCTCTGACCACACCCGTGTAACCCCCGTATCAGGCAAGTTCACCCAACAACAGCGTGAAATCTACGCAGGTGTTGAAGCCGCTCACGACTGGGTGATAGCAAACTCAAAGCCTGGTGTGAAATGGCTTGACATCCATTTGGGTTCTGCCCGTGTCATGACAGAACACTTGAAAGCCCTCGGACTCATGAAAGGCGACACAGAAGAAGCAGTACAGGCTGGTGCACATGCCATGTTCTCACCTTGCGGTCTCGGACACATGATGGGTATGGATGTTCACGACATGGAGGGACTCGGTCAGAACTATCTGGGCTTCGACGACGAAGTGCAGCCATCCACACAATTTGGTCTTTGCAACTTGCGTTGTGGTCGTCGTTTGCAAGAAGGTTTTGTCATGACTGACGAACCCGGTCTTTACTTCATTCCTCACTTGATTGACCTTTGGCGCTCGGAGAAGAAACACATGGAGTTCATCAACTACGAAGCCCTTGAACCTTGGCGTAATTTTGGAGGCATCCGCATCGAGAATGACATCCTCATCACAAAAGATGGATGCCAAATGATTGGCGACAAGATTATTCCTTACCACATCAACGACGTGGAAGAATTTATTAGTAAATAATCGTAAAAGACACATGATTTAAAACTTATAAATAAAAAATGAAAAAAACTTTGCTTTTTGCCGCACTGCTGGCAGTCGGCACTACCCTCTTCGCACAAGAAGAAAAGAAAGATGAGGGTTTCCAGTTCACGGTTGTGAAAGAGAATCCTATCACATCCACTAAAAATCAGAACCGTTCCGGCACATGCTGGGCATATTCCTCACTCGGCTACTTCGAGGCAGAACTGCTTCGCATGGGCAAGGGCGAATGGGACTTCTCCGAAATGTACCTCGCTCACAAGACTTATGAAGACCGTGCCAAGGCAACCGTGCGTCTGCATGGCGACATGGACTTCAGCCAAGGCGGCTCATTCTACGACTGCGTGTATTGCATGAAGCACTACGGCATGATTCCCGAGACAGCCATGCCACTGCCTGGCACGCTCTATGGTGATTCGCTGCCCAACTTCGGCGAGTTCTTCAACATCCTCACCCCTATGGTGAAAGCCGTGGCTAAGGGCGAGCAGAAAAAACTCTCTCCCATCTGGTTCAAGCCCATCGGTGCCACCATCGATGCCTATCTGGGCGAAACACCTACAGAGTTCACCTACAACGGCAAGAAGTACACACCACAGTCTTACATGGCATCCACAGGTCTGAACATGGACGATTATGTGAGCCTCACATCCTTCACACACCATCCTTTCTACGAGCAGTTCGTCATCGAAGTGCAGGACAACTGGCGTTGGGGACTCTCCTACAACCTTCCAATCGACGAGTTCATGGAAGTGATGGATTCTGCCGTAAAGAATGGCTACACCTTTGCATGGGGTGCTGACGTTTCCGAAAACGGCTTCTCTCGCGAAGGCATCGCTGTATGTCCCGACCTCCAAAAGGTGAAGGAAACCAGCGGAAGCGACTACGAACACTGGTTTGGCAAGTCTGCCACACCCAGCCGTGCCGCCTACACCGCACGTCCACTGCCCGAACTCACTATCACTCAGGAGATGCGCCAAGAGGCATACGACAACTGGGAGACCACCGACGACCACGGCATGCTCATCTACGGAATTGCCACCGACCAGAACGGCAAGGAATACTTCATGGTGAAGAACTCTTGGGGTACCGACTACAAGTACAAGGGCGTTTGGTACGCATCCAAGGCTTTCGTGGCTTACAAAACCATGAACATCCTCATCCACAAGAATGCCATTCCAAAGAACATCGCAAAGAAACTGGGCATCAAGTAAAAAGAAGAAAAGAACATCATCATAGAAAAGGACTCCGCAACCAATAAGTTGCGGAGTCCTTTTTGTTTTTTAGGAGTATCGGAAACATCTTTGCCATCATCAAACACAAAAAAGGCTCAACACACGTATGTTGAACCTTTTGTTGGAGGTGCGTACCCGATTCGAACGGGTGTACACGGTTTTGCAGACCGTTGACTAAGCCACTCATCCAACGCACCAGAGAGTATTTTGCCGTTTTGCGAGTGCAAAGGTAGTGCTTTTTGGATAAATGACAAATTTTTCGGGAAGTTTTTTTGCACAGGCAATGTTTTTTCCCTACTTTTGTGGGCGTTATGAGGCAAACAAGGGAGAAAGTAGCAAATTTTATCCGTGAAAACCAACTTTTACAGCAAGGGGCACGGGTGGTGGTCGGTCTGAGTGGCGGACCCGATTCCGTGTGTCTGGCATGGATGCTTCACAAGTTGGGATATGAAGTGGTGGCGGTTCATTGCAATTTCCATTTGCGGGGAGATGAAAGCATGAGGGACGAGCGGTTTGTCGAAACATGGTGCAGAAAGATGGGAGTGACATACCGAAAGGTTGATTTCGACACCGAACGGGTTGCCAAAGAACAAAAAATGAGCATTGAAATGGCAGCAAGGGAACTGCGGTATGACGAGTTCCGAAAAGTGATGAAAGAGACGGATGCAGAAGCCATTGCCGTGGGACACCACGAAGACGACAATGCCGAAACCCTGCTGCTCAATCTGACAAGGGGCACAGGTATCAGAGGACTCTGCGGCATGCAATCCAAACAAGGCGATGTGATTCGTCCATTGCTCTGTTTGAGCAGAAAAGAGATATTGGAAGAATTGGAAAAGACAGGGCAAAGTTATGTGACCGACCACACCAACCTGGAAGATGCCTATGCCCGAAACAAGGTGCGGTTAGACATCATGCCACTGCTGGAAAGCATCAATCAGGGCGCACGAGGAAACATCACCTCGACCATGGAAAACCTGAACGAGGCATGGAAAGTGTATCAACAAGCCATCCAAACAGCCGCCAAGGAATGCTGTTGCCCAAAAGAAAACGGCGAACTACACATCAGCATCCATCCGCTCCTGCAACAGCCCTCCCCTATTTCTGTCCTGCATGCAGTGCTTGCCCCTTGGGGCTTCAACAAGCAGCAGTTGAAAAGCATCCTTTCCTCCCTCACCGAAAGCGGTCGCCTGTTTGAGGCAAACGGTCGCAGATTGCTGATTGACAGGGAAAACATCATCCTCGAAAGCCTCAACTACCCCACCGTAGAGATTCACAAAGAGGTTGTTCCCATCACACAAGTCCACATCCTGAAAGACCCACATTTTGCCTATTTCGATGCTGACAAACTGCATGGAGAACTGACACTCCGCACTCCCCAGACAGGCGACACCTTCGCCCCCTTCGGCATGCACGGAAAACGCAAACTTCTCAGCGATTTCCTCACCGACCAGAAACTCTGTCTCTTCGAAAAAGAACGTCAGCCCCTTCTCATGAACGGTAACGAAATCGCTTGGGTGGTCGGCAGAAGAAGTTCTGAACTATATCGAGTGGATGCGCACACACAAAGAGTGGTTGTGGCAAAAGCATCGGTTAGATAAGCGAATCAAAGGCAAGGACACAAAAAATCCTTGCCAATATTGTATGATAAATCGGCAAGTCTGATACACGTTCAACAATGCCGACCCAAACTTTCGGTGATTTTTTCACCAATTCTTTTGTTTCTTCTGAAATAAGTTGTACATTTGCAACATAAACAAAAATAGAAGCCTATGAAAAAGAAAGAAGAGCAGCCCATCATCGGGCACATCGGAGTGATAGGACCAAGAATGCTGACCCGCCGCCGCAAGAAACAGCGCGTATTGAGCATGGAGGAAAAAGAGAAACTCATTGCACAAGCCAAGGCCGCTTATGAAATACGTATCGCTCCCACTGAAAGAATATCCTATTGAGCCATCCTTTAGGATGTGTAAGGATTGTGTTCTTTTCTCTGTTGACTACAATAATCTTTACATGGCAGATGCAGCCTTGATTGACACAGGTGCAACCCGTACCTCTGTCAGCATGGACATCATTAGCCAATTGGCTGTTGCACCCAAACGTCAAGAATTGATAGAGATAGGAAACAAATTGCACGACGTGAATGTGTATGGTGTAAAAATGATGCTCTCTCCTGACTTGATTTTTGATTTGGATGTATATGGACTTCCTGGGGAAGGTCAAGGTGCAGTCATTATTGGCATGGACATCATTGGGAAGGGAAAACTGACCATAGAGCCATCCACGGGTAAGAGACACAAAGGAGAACTTTTGTTCCCAACACCATAAAAATAACTCATCGACAAAATCAAGCGATATATTGAGAAAGAAAAGAAATAATCAACATAAGTGTTTAACCTCTAAAAACATTTGAATACGAAACAGACAGTGAAATAACTTTTTTATCAGAAACGCAACACGGGATGTGGTGTCGGCTCAGCCTCACCTTGATTCCACGAGAAACAAAAAACTTTTTTTTATTAACTCGGCGTTTCTGCTCATAACATAATAACTTGGACTTTTAGTCCTTGTTCTCGTCTATCGATACCGCCAATATTTCGTACAAGAGAACAAGTGATGAAGGTTCACGTCTGTAAGGGCGTGGATTGTTCGTGCTTTTCTTTGTACATGGCTACTTGGCGGTGCCCGATAGACGGAAAATGCAATCAGAGCAGTTCCGCCTTTTCTTTTTAATTTTATGAAAAAAACATTACTAAAACTTTTGATGGTGGCACAGGGAGTGTTACTGTCTATTAATGCAAATGCGTATGATGTTGTAATAGATGGTATCTATTATAACTTAAAAACTGGAAGTCATGACGCAATAGTAACAAGTGGTGAAAACAAATACACCGATGAAGTTGTTATTCCCGAATCCTTCTTGTATAAAGGTGTCATCTATTCTGTGACGAGCATCGGCAGTTCTGCTTTCGATGTTTGCAGGGGCTTGACCTCAGTAACCATTCCCAACAGTGTCACATCCATTGACGGTTATGCTTTCAATGGCTGCAGCGGATTAACCTCATTGACCATCCCAAACAGTGTCACATCCATCGGCTATAATGCTTTCTCTGGCTGTAGCGGCTTGACCTCTGTGAACATTGGCAACAGTGTCACATCCATCGGCAATTCTGCTTTCGGTGGCTGCAGCGGGTTGACCTCTGTGAACATCCCAAACAGCGTGACAACTATTGGCATTGGGGCTTTCTCTGGTTGCAGTGGTTTGACATCCATAAACATTCCAAACAGCGTGACAACTATTAGCGAAATGGCTTTCTATAACACACCGTGGTATGACAATCAAGAAGATGGGGTTGTCTATGTGGGGAATGTTTTATACAATTACAAAGGAACAATGCCAGACAATACGGAAATCAACATAAAAGATGGAACGGTAAGTATCAGTGATGATGCTTTCTATTATTGTCGCGGCTTGACAGCCGTGAACATCCCAAACAGCGTGATGAGCATCGGCTCTTTTGCTTTCTATGGCTGCAACTTGACCTCCGTAAACATACCCAACAGCGTGACGAGCATCGGCGATAGGGCTTTCAATAGCACACCGTGGTATGACAATCAAGAAGATGGGGTTGTCTATGTGGGGAATGTTTTATACAATTACAAAGGAACAATGCCAGACAATACGGAAATCAACATAAAAGATGGAACGGTAAGTATCAGTGAGGACGCTTTCTCTGGCTGTAGCAACTTGACATCTGTAACCATCCCCAACAGCATCACATCCATTGGCGATGGGGCTTTCTGGGTCTGTAGTGGATTGACCTCCATCACTATCCCTAACAGCGTAACGAGCATCGGAAATAATGCTTTCAGCAATTGTCACGGCTTGACTTCAATCACCATTCCCAACAGTGTGACAAGCATCGGAAATAATGCTTTCAGCAATTGTCACGGCTTGACTTCAATCACCATTTCCAACAGTGTGACAAGCATCGGAAATAATGCTTTCAGCGATTGTCACGGCTTGACTTCAATCACCATTCCCAACAGTGTGACATGTATAGGCGATTATGCTTTCTATTACTGTCTCGGCTTGACCTCTGTCACCATTCCCAACAGCGTAACGAGCATCGGCAGAGATGCTTTCTCTTATTGCGGTGGCTTGACATCCTTAAACATCGGGAGCAGCGTGACGAGCATCGGCAGTTATGCTTTCTCTTATTGCCGCAACTTGACCTCTGTGAGCATCCCCAACAGCGTGACGGGCATCGGCCAATATGCTTTCAGGGATTGCAGTGGCTTGTCATCCATTACCATCCCCAGCAGCGTGACGGGCATCGGCAATGGGGCTTTCAGGGATTGCAGTGGCTTGTCATCCATCCTGGTAGAAAACGGAAAACCCGTCTATGATTCACGTAATAATTGTAATTCAATTATCGAAACAGCATCCAACACTTTGATTGCAGGTTGTCAGAACACAATCATCCCAAACAGCGTGACGAGCATCGACATTAATGCATTCGCGGGTTGCAGCAGTTTGACCTCTGCGAACATCCCCAGCAGCATCACATCCATCGGTGATCATGCTTTCTATGACTGCAAAGGCTTGACCTCATTGACCATTCCAAACAGCGTCACATCCATTGGCTATGGTGCTTTCTCTGGCTGTAGCGGCTTGACCTCCATCTTTGTAGAAAAAGAAAATCCCGTCTATGATTCACGAAATAATTGTAATTCAATTATCGAAACAGCATCCAACACTTTGATTGCAGGTTGTCAGAACACAATCATCCCAAACGACGTGACGAGCATTGACGATGACGCTTTCTCTTATTGCAGCGGCTTGACCTCTATCACCATCCCCAGCAGTGTTACATCCATTGGCAGTGGGGCTTTCCTTTACAGCGGCTTGACCTCTATCACCATACCCAACAGCGTGACGAGCATCGGCATTAGTGCTTTCGATAGCACACCGTGGTATAACAATCAAGAAGATGGGGTTGTCTATTTGGGGAATGTTTTATACAAATACAAAGGAACAATGCCAAACAATACGGAAATCAACATAAAAGATGGAACGGTAAGCATCAGTGATTATGCTTTCTATAATTGCCGCGGTTTGACCTCCGTCACCATTCCAAACAGCGTGACGAGCATCGGCGGGGGTACTTTCAATGGTTGCAGCAACTTAACAGCCGTGAACATCCCCAATAGCGTAACATCCATTGGCGATTGGGCTTTCTATGGCTGCTATGGCTTGACATCCGTCACCATCCCAAACGGCGTAACAACCATCGGTCGTTATGCTTTCTCTAGTTGCTATGGCTTGACATCCGTCACCATTCCCAACAGCGTAACAAGCATCGACTATGGGGCTTTCGGAAACTGCTGGAGCTTGACATCCGTCATTTGTCACGCAACAAAAGTGCCAACTACGGATACTGAAACATTCTACTCGCCCTATTTGGCGAATGCCACCCTCTATGTTCCAGAAGCATCAATTGATGCCTACAAGACCACCGAGCCGTGGAGCAGTTTTGGAACTATCATTCCATTAGAGGAAGAAAATATTGAAATTGTGCCGATGGAGGAAGAAACGGAGATTGCTTTTGCGGACAATATGGAAGAAGGACAGAACCTGTCTGGTGTTGTGATTGATAATATTTACTTCAATCTCAATGCGGAAGGTGAAGACGGCTTTCTGGCGGAGGAAAAATGTGTAGTAGTCTCTTCCGTGGTGAGCGAAGAACAGTTGGAAACAGTTGTAGGCAAGGATGTGAATGATGAGGCTGTGAAAGAGAACTTTAATGGTCTCATTATGGAAGTGACAGCCGGAAAAGGAACCATCAGCATCACGATACAGACTGTTGGCTCTTACGTCCTGAACGTAAAGATTGGTGATGGCGAAGTGCAAACCTACACGCAATCAGAACGTGGAACGGTAGAAATTCCCTATATGACCAACGATACGTCATACGTGTATATTTATGGTACAATCTTGAAATCTGCTGACAAGGACGGAAAACTTCGTGTGTTGGCTAATGAAGCGGAGAACTATATCAAGATATACAGCATCAAATGGACTCCGACTATGCCTTCATATACAGTCACATATATGATAGACGAAGAGGTGTACAAGACCTACACGGTTGAGTATGGTGCTGACATCGCAGAAGAGGCTGCCCCTGAAAAGGAAGGTTACATCTTCTCTGGTTGGGATGCCATTCCCACGACGATGCCTGCCCATGATGTAACCATCACTGGTAAGTTCACCTTTGTGGATGGCATCGCTGACATCCATGCGGAAGATGGAAACACTCAAATCTTCACGCTTGATGGCAAGCGGGTTGAGAAATTGCAGAAAGGAGTGAACATCCTCCGAATGGGCGATGGAACTGTAAAGAAGGTGTTTGTGAAGTAGTGCTTTCAAGCACAAATGTGGAGGAACCGCTTGCAATGTATTTGTTGTGAGCGGTTTTTCTTTGGTGTCCCGGCTCTATTGGGAAACTTTTCCTGCGCGCACCCACGAGGCTCGCGAGGGTTGTGGGTGCGCCCTTTAGGCGGGCATGGTTATGAGAGGGCAGGTTTTTCAAAGAAAAAGAATGGTTGGGATGAAGTTTTTCGGGAAAACATTTCCACGTTCAATAAAAAAGTGTACCTTTGCAAGATAATAAACGCGAATTCATATAGAATGGAATTAAAGACTCTGATAGCGGAATGTACTGCATACGATTTCAAGGTGATGCTTGAAGAAAAGAAGCCTAAGAGTTGGTTGAAGAGCGTAAGCGCTTTTGCCAATGGCTTGGGTGGCTCACTATTCTTTGGTATTGATAATGATGGCATCGTCAAAGGTCTCGATGATGTACAGCATGTTTGCGAAGTGATCAGTAGTAAGATTCGCGATTACATGGATCCTCTTCCAGAGGTGGAAATGATTCCGCATGATATAGATGATTTACAAATCTTGCAACTCAAAGTCAATGCGGGGCATTATACTCCATATTACTATGTCGGTGATGGTCAACGCATAGCCTTTGTCCGTGTTGGTGATGAGAGTCTTCCTGCTATGGCAGAGCAAATGGTACGCTTGGTACTGAAAGGTTCTAATAAAACCTACGATTCCCTCCACACAGATTATAAGGTTGAAGACAATGCTTTCACGATATTAGCGAATACTTTCAAAGACCGCACCAAACAAGAATGGGACAAGAAGTATCTATTATCGTTTGGTCTTGTAACAGGTGCAGGGAACCTTACGAATGCAGGCGCATTGTTTGCCGATGATTGCCCTTTATGGCAGTCTCGCCTTTATTGTACCCGCTGGGATGGAACGGAAAAGGGCGATGCCATCAATGATGCAGAGTATACAGGTAATGTCCTCATGCTGCTCCGTGAAGCCATGAACTTTGTGAAGTCTAACACCAAGAGAGGCTGGGAGAAACTGCCTGATGGACGAAAGAACAAACCCGAGTATGCCGAACGTGCTGTTCTAGAGGCAATGGTAAACCATTTCATCCATCGTGACTATACAGTAATGGGTAGTGAGGTACATCTTGACATTTATGATGACCGCCTAACAGTCACATCCCCAGGTGGAATGTACAATGGTCTGCTGATTCAGGACTTGGACATCAAAGATGTGTCTTCCGAAAGACGAAATCCCATACTCGCAAACGTGATGGCTCAACTTGACTACATGGAGAAACGGGGTAGTGGCCTAACACGCATCTACAATGAGACCAAAGCACTGGATGGATATAGGGACGAGTTGAAACCCAAATTCAAATCAACTCCGACCCAATTCCAGACCATCATATTTGCTTCTTTCGGCATCCCACATGTCGGAGACCATGACGGAAACATGTCGGAGATGAAACTCACTGAACGCCAGCAAAAAATACTCAATCTTATCAAAGAGTCTCCGACAATCACCGGCAAACAAATGTCGGAGACCTTGTCGGTGAGCCAACGCACCATCGAACGCGACCTTTCTGCTTTGCAGAAGATGAGCAGACTGAAACATGAAGGTAAAGACAATGATGGGAAGTGGATTATACTATATTTGTGTGGCCATAATTAAACAATGACATTGACAAAGATTGTGTTTGCACCCACGAGGCTCGCGAGGGTTGTGGGTGTGTGCTCATGAGCCTGGTGGGTGCAGGCTCAGAGAGGTTGTGAGGGAAGAGTTTGAGGGGGTGAATTTGGGGTGTTTTTGACGAAAAAGGACAAAAATCGTAACGGGTTGATTATCAAACATGCGCACTCAGCACCAAATGACAGGCGCTGAGTGCGCGTATTATTTGGCGCTGGGTGTAAATAATACGATGCGCTGGGTGTGCACGTAGGGTTTTTCTCAGCCAAATGCGGCTGATTTTCCAACGGATTGCGGGGAAAAGTGAAGTTTTTTGGGAAAAGTCTTTATTGTTCGGGGAAAATGTTGTAATTTTGCATGATTTTTGGATAAAATCCACTTGGATGCGGCATCAGCAGGTGATTTTGGTGCTTGCAACGAGGGATTCCTGAAGAGAAAAAATAACAAAATAATAAAAATAATCATGGCAAAAAACAAAAAACAACAGGTAAAGAATGATGAGCCCATCGCACTTGACGTGCAGTTGAACAAGGGTGAGGCTTTCATCGAGAAGAATTGGAAAAAGATTGCAGCGGTGCTCGGCGCAGTCGTTGTGATTGTGGCAGGTATTTACATCTACAGGCACTACATGGCAGGCAAGGAACTGGAGGCTCAGAAGGCGATTGCATCTGCTCAGACGGCTTTCGCTCAGCAGCAGTATGAGCAGGCACTGAAGGGTGACGGCAACAGCAAGGGGCTGCTGAAGGTGATTGATGAGTTCGGCGGTACAAAGACTGCCAACCTCGCCAAGTTGTATGCTGGTCTTGCATACGCAAAGACTGACAAGGTGGATGAGGCTATCAAGATGCTGGAGGACTTCGACACACAGGATGACGACATGGTTTCTCCCGCAGCCATCGCAGCGCTGGGTAACCTTTATGTGGAGAAGGGCGACAAGGAGAAGGGGCTGAAGACGCTCGTCAAGGCTGCCGAGAAGGCTGACAACGATGCAGTGAGCCCTGTGTTCCTGCTTCAGGCTGGCGAGATTTATGAGTCTCTCGGTCAGAACGATAAGGCTGTGGAACTTTACAACAAGATTAAGAAGCAATACTTCCGCAGTCCTCTGTCGCAGGAGATTGACAAGTACATTGAAAGAGCAACGAAATAAAGTTAAAAACTAAAAAAGAAAAGTGAAAAATTTGCTGCCGCATTTGTTTCTTGATTACACACGCTTGCGGCAGCAAATTTTTCACTTTTTCATTTCTCAATCTTTACACTATGGCAACAAAGAATCACAACCTGTCTGATTATGACATTAACACGGTGCCTGATGCCACGGGCATGAAGGTGGGCATCGTGGTGGCTGAATGGAACGAGAACATCACGGCGGAACTGCTGAACGGTGCGAAGGAAACGCTCATCAAGAGCGGTGTGAAGACTCAGGACATCACGGTGATGACGGTGCCGGGCAGTTTTGAACTGGTGTATGGAGCCTCGCAGATGGTGAAGGCGGATGTGGATGCGGTGATTGCGCTGGGCTGTGTCATTCGCGGCGAAACGCCTCACGACCGCTACATCTGTCAGGGAGTCACATACGGGCTTGCCCGTCTCAACGCGGTGCAGGATGTGCCTGTCATCTACGGACTCATCACCACGCTCGACATGCGGCAGGCGGAAGACCGTGCTGGCGGACGGCTTGGCAACAAGGGCGACGAGTGTGCCATCACTGCCATCAAGATGGTGGATTTCAAACGGAAAATCGAAAGCAACGCCCCAAGGATGACTTTCTAACAAAACGCTTCTGCCATTAAAAGACTTGAGAAAATATTAGTCAACATTGTAGGCACAATCGTGGCTGTGTATGCCGCCATTGTCCTGCTGTTCAGTTTGCCGTTCATGCAGCATGCGCTGGCAGGCTGGACCGCTAATATTCTGTCAAAAGAACTGAAGTCGGACGTGGAGATTGGAGGCATCAACCTCGGTCTCCTGAACCGCGTGATTGTCAACGACCTGATTATCCACGAGCCATCGGGCAAGCAGATGGCAAGCATAGCCCGTGTGTCGGCAAGCATCAATCTGTTTTCGTTGCTGTCGGGAAAAATCGACATCGGCACGGCGCAGTTGTTTGGAGTCCAAGCCTCTCTCTACAAGGAAACGCCTCAAAGCCCGCCGAACTATCAGTTCATCGTCGATGCCTTCTCGAAAGAGGAGAAGGAAGAACCCTCGGAAATCAATCTGCACATCGGCTCGTTCATCATGCGGCATGCCCATGTCACCTACGATGTGCTGTCTGAGACGGTGCATAGCGGCACCCTTGATGTGAACCACCTGAACCTGCGCAACTGCGGCATGAATGTTGCCTTGCGATGCCTGACCAACGATTCCCTGAATGTCACCATCAAACGTCTGCAAGCCAAAGAGGTCAATTCGGGTTTGGCAATCCACGACACGCAACTGAAACTGGTTGCCAATCAGCAAATCGCCACCCTGTCAAATTTCAGCCTTTCCCTTCCCCACTCTCATTTGGCGGTCGATTCGCTCTATGCCGAATACGGAAAGTTTACGACCGACAGCACGTTCCGCTTTCACGGCACACCGCTCACGGGAAGCATCATGCCGAAGGATTTGGCTTTGCTGAACGAGAAGTTGGCTGCCTTGACAACTCCCGTCAACTTCAGCATCGACATGGAAGGAAACGAGCAGGAAATCGACGTGAAAAACTGCAACATCAATGCCAACGACAGCAGTCTGCTGCTCCTTGCAACGGCAAAGGTGATGAATCCGTTGAATCGACACAGACGGGGCATACAATCCAACATCCGGACCCTGCACGTGACGAGCGACGAGATGCTCACCTGGGTGGATGCGCTCAGTCCTAACCACGGGAAAGAGGAACTGATTGATGCCATCCAAGAGGTGAACTACGAAGGAACGGTCAACTATACCGCTCAAGGCGACTTGACATCGGAAGGAAACCTTTCGACCGGCATTGGCAATCTGGCTTACGACATCACATACGATGCCGAACGGTTCCTGACAGGCACCGTGAGTGGCGACAGCGTGAACATCGGAAAACTGCAAAACGACGAACAGTTTGGCTCCACGTCGTTCAATCTCGACCTTGCCATGAATCTTGCCGAGACAAAACCTTTCCCTGCCGGCAAGGTGTCTGGCGACATCTACAGTATTTATTATAACGGCTACAACTACCAGAACATTGCGTTGGATGCACGTAGCACATCGGCACGAATTGAAGGCACTGCAAGCATTGACGATGAGAACGTGAAAGCCAATGCCGACTTCGCCTTTTCCGATGCACCAGCCAAGGATATTCGACTGAATCTGTTACTGGAACAGTTCAATCCTAACAATCTGAATCTCATACAAGAATATGCTGGAGAAAACATTGCACTTTATCTACAGGCAGACCTTCGGGGAAGTGACTTCCAACACCTGTATGGCAACGCCGCCATCGAGGATTTGAACCTCACGACTCCCACTGAAAAATTCCATCTGGACAACATGCGCTTCAATGCTGAAAAACTGGAGGGAGGAGAAAGCCTGTACACCATCAGCAGCGACTTCCTTTCGGGCAGCATCCGAGACGAATCCAACCTTGGAAATATTGTCAGGAGTTTCACCAATCAGTTATCGTATCATTTGCCCATCTTCTTCAAAACGGAAAAAGCGGAAAAGACGAGATTCACCTACGACCTCACACTCACGGATGCTCCAATTCTGCACCACTTCACCGATGCCGATTTTGGCATCACGCAACCTGTCCACCTGTTTGGAGAGATGGATTCGTCGGACGAAAAGATGTCGCTGCAATTAGATGCACCATGCCTCACCTACAACAGCAATCAATACGACAACTTGGCTGTGGCTTGCAATTCGACCCAAGACAACATGAATGTGCATGCCATTGCATCGACCTTCCAAGAAAGTGACGACGACGAAAAGCCATCCACCTCGACGAAACTGGATGTGGTGGCTGATGTACATGACAACCGCATCACCAGCGACCTCTACCTCAACACCTCTGGCAGCAACAACATCATTCTGCAATTGCTGCCTATCGTGCAGTTCAACGATTCGCTGGGCAAGATGAAGACTGACATCACCCTACGCAAGTCGAATGCAGTCATCAATGATACCACGTGGACGGTAGCACCGTCACGCATTTCTTTCTATAACAAGGACATTGAGTGTCATCACGTGAGATTCTCCAATGATAACGCCAACAGTTCGCTGACTATTGATGGCAGGGCATCGAGTTCGCCTTCCGACTCTTTGGTGGCAACGCTGAACAATCTGGAAATCAAATACATTCTATCGCTTATCAATTGGAATGTGGTGCGGTTTGCAGGCAAGGCTTCGGGCAGCGCTGTCGTAAACAATGTGTTAGGCGGTGGAGTGCCTGACGTGAGGGCAAACCTCTTTGTGGAAAACCTTTCCGTGCAGGAAGGACCGTTGGGCGATGCCAACATCACCGCTCACTGGGACAAGGAGGTGGAAGGCATTGCGATGGAAGGCAGGATTGTTGACCTCTACCAAGTGCCCGACGGACTGACAGGCAGAAACAAGAACGTGACGGGCATCACCACGCTGACTGGCTGGGTTTCGCCTGCCCAGAACGATATGCGGATAGATGTCAACACACACAACACCAATGCGGCTTTCATTCATGGATTCTTGGGAGGTGTGTTCAAGGAGGTGTCTGGCTATGTGACTGGTCCTGTCAGCATTATCGGACCTCTCAACAATGTCAATATCGTGGGCGATGCCGTGCCGAACATGAACCTGCGACTCAGGGCAACCAATGTGCCCTACCACATCGAAGGCGACACCCTGCACATGAGACCTTACCTGTTTGATTTCAGGGACATCAGCATCTACGACCGCTTTGGGCATCGTTCCAGCATCAACGGACAGGTGACCCACCGAAATATGAAGAACTTTGCCTACCACTTCAAGGCTGACCTTCACGAACTGCTTGCTTACGACGAGACGGAATTCAACAGCGACAAGTTCCTCGCCACCGTCTTTGCCAACGGCGATTTGACCATTGACGGTTCGGACGGGCATCCTCTCTATGTGAACGCCAGTGTCACCCCGACCCGTGGTTCGGTGTTTGCCTACGATGCCGCTACACCTGATGCCATCACGGGAAACACTTTCATTGAGTTCCGCGACCGGGATTCCATCATGGCAGTCCATCCGCAGGTGTTCGACCTAAAACCACGAGAAATCATTGATGAGCCAGTTCAGAAAGATTCGCTCACCATCGTGAAGGAGGCGAAGAAGAACTATAACAGCGACATCTTCATCAACTTTGACATTAACCTCACTCCTGCTTGTGAGGTGAAATTGCGCATGGACAATATAGAAGATGGTTACATGCGCACATTCGGTAATGCCAAAATCACGGCAAGATGGTATAACAAAGGCTCGTTCCAAATGTTTGGAAACTACAACATTTCGTCGGGCTCTTATCGACTGTATCTGCAAGACATCATCTTCCGCGACTTGACTTTGCAGCCAGGGTCGATGGTGGAGTTTAACGGCAATCCCTTTGATGCCAACATCCACCTGATTTGCCATCACACCATCAATTCCGTGCCACTCAGCGACTTGACATCCACCACCGCTTTCTCGCAGAACAATAAGGTGAAGGTCATCTGCATTCTCGACATCACAGGTAAGTTGGGCAACATGGACTTTGCGTTTGACATGGATATTCCGAACGTGAACGAAGAGGTGCGCCAGTTGGTCCGCTCCATGATTAACTCTGAGGAAGAGATGAACACACAGATGATTTACCTGCTCGGACTCGGACGTTTCTACCCGAATGAATATGCACGTGCCAACGGCAACGGAAACTCTGAACAGGCGATGAACTCCCTGCTCTCCTCTACGCTGAGCGGACAAATCAACCAGATGCTCAGCAACATGATTGGACGGGAAAGCAACTGGAACTTTGGTTCGTCTCTCACGACCGGCGAGAAAGGTTGGGATGACCTCGATGTAGAGGGTCTCCTCGAAGGACGTTTGCTCGACGACAGGCTCCTCATCAATGGTGCTTTTGGCTACCGCGACAATGCCATGACCAACCAAACCAGCATCATCGGTGAC
>JAFUYM010000039.1 GCA_017470525.1 Bacteroidaceae bacterium | reverse complement strand
CAAGTGGATCATGACTGCAAGGCAATACGTGCTGAATATCTACACAGAGAACCGAGCTTATGCAAAACCCTTCAAAACAGAATTCGGATAAGAATCCTTTCTTTCCGGTTTGAATCTGCGTATTACCTCAAGTCGCATCGGGGGGTAAGGGGATGGTGGCTACATATTGATGTTGTGCTGTTGCTTTTTACTGAAAGCTGCTACTAACGACTCATAAATCTACCCTTAATCGTGTATTGGATGATAGTTGCGGATTTTAGGATTAAAATAATTAGGTCGTTTCGGAGGAAAATACGAGAAATCCTTCTTTTTATCATCTACTAAGGGGCTTTATTGTAAGAAAGGTTCATTTTGTCCTATCGCAATTGCCGTTTTCTCAAGTCACCTTGGCGGCGAAGGAGCAAAAAGTTTTTGATGGCTCTTGCGCTGCGGCGCAAGATAAACGATAATGACCAATAATTGGCTACGCCGAGCTAAAGGTTGACGATAATTTGTTCCGAGACTCCGAACTCCGTTCGCCTGAGCACCTTGAAAAAAGAAAAATATGAGCGAAGAATTGATGTTTTTATAGTGGCGGGCTTGCAAATCAAGATTTTTATGTAAATTTGCACCGTCTAATTCACTTTTTATTAACCCACGAATAAGAACAAAGATGAAAAACTTATGGATTGCCATGCTCGTAAGCATGATGCTGTGCATGGAGGCAAATGCACAAAACACGACTGTTCATGTCAACATGAATGGACTCGCAGACGGCACGAAACTATCCATCGCCTTGGCAGGCACCTACGAAGATGAACCCGACCTCCAGGTGGTGGAGACCAAAGAAGGAAAAGCCACCTTCTCATGGGATGCTACCGAACCCCGAGGCTACCGCATCGGAGTGGTCGATACCTATGGCGGCACCATTGTCGCCATAGGCAGTGGTGAGCATGTCACACTCGATGCCGATGTGCATCTTGACCCCGCTGGCGATGGAAAGATGGCGATGGGCTTCAACCGGCTCGAAGTGAAAGGTTCACCCACTCACGATTACTACCTCGCTCACCGTCCTAACCGCAATGCCCTTAATGCCGAGTACGCGAAGTACCATGAGGACAACAAGGAGGTGGTGGATAAACTCTCGAAGGCACAGCGAGGCACCTCCGAATGGGATGCTATCATGGCTTCCCCTGAATACCAGAAACTGGCTGAGGCGGAAAAAGCCTTCTTCAACAAGGTGGAAAAAACCATTGGCGATGCTATTACGGAAAACAAAGACAACTGGTTCGGTCCCTTTTTTATGGTGACTAACTATAACTATCTGACACCTCAGCAGAGACCTGTGTATGACCAGTTCTCCGACGAGGTCAAGAAATCCTTCTACGGCAAAGTGGTGGCAGACAAGGTCGTGCCCGTGTCCACTGATGTTCCCATGCCCAACTTCGAGTTCACCGACCATGCCACTGGCGCGAAGATGAACCTCTACGACATCTGCAAGCAGAACAAGTACGTGTTGCTTGACTTCTGGGCATCTTGGTGCGGACCTTGCCGTAAGGAAATACCTAACTTCGAGTCGCAATACGAAATCTACAAAGACAAGGGTTTCCAAATCGTCTCCATTTCAGCCGACCAGAAAGAGGCTGACTGGCTGAAAGCACTCGACGAGGAAAAGACCCCTTGGCCCAACGACATCGACGGCGACAAAGGCATTGCCAAACTCTACAAGGTACAGTTCTACCCCACCGTCTATCTGCTTGACAAGGATGCCCGTGTCATCGTCTCCAACAACGATGCCCGAGGCGAGAACCTCCGCACGAAGTTGGCAGAGTTGTTTAAATGAAATTCATTCCTTCTCCAGCACCTCTTTCAAGAATGCGGTCAAGTCTTCGCCCCTCAGGTTGCGGGCGACAATCTTGCCTGTGCTGTCCACCAAGAAATTGCTGGGGATGACTCGCACCCCATAGAGTTGGGCAGGTTCACTTGCCCAAAACTTGAGGTCGGACACATGTTGCCAAGTCAGCCCGTCGCTGGCGATGGCTTTCAGCCACGCTTCCTTCGACTTGTCAAGTGATACGCCCAGTACGGTAAATCCCTTGTCGTGGAACGTCTGATAGGCTCGCACCACATTGGGGTTCTCCCGCCGACAAGGACCGCACCACGATGCCCAAAAGTCAATGAGCACATACTTGTTCTGTGCCAGCACCTCCTTCAGCGACAAAATTCCCCCGTCGGGAGTCGCCGCCGAGAAGTCGGGGGCTTGTTTGCCCACACTTACCGCATCCAGCGTTTTGGCAAAGTCACGCAAGATGTCCACATAGACAGTCTTCTGCAACGGTTCGTTCAGCAAGGCGATATGCTCTTGAATCTGCTCGGGAGTGAGCCGATAGGAGAAATCTCTGTAGAGCACGTATGCCGCAACCAACGATGCCGGATGCTGCCGTATGTACTGGCCGATGTCCACGCCACGCTGCTGCTTGTATGCCACAAACTCGTCCTGCAAAGCCGACCCCGCCGCTGTCGAGTTGCGGTAGCCCTGCTGAGGGTCAAGATGCACCTTCACTTCACCTTTCTCCAAGAAAAGGTAGTAGGGAGTCTGCTCCTTGCCCGTCGTCAGCCCATACAGTTCGGGCAACTCCAGCGTCTCGTCGAAAGAGAACTTGCCGTCGGCAATCTCCACCGAGTCCACATCATCGAACAGTTTATTGTTAAACTTCTGCAAGTACACCTTGCCTGTCACTCCCTCTGGCACATCGCCCACAATCTTGACCTGTGCCCTTTCTGTCTGTCCCCAACTGCAAGCCGACACAGCAACCAGCCCTAAAGACAGAACCATCAATCTTACCTTCATCATTTTTTTTCCTTTTTTTAGTGATTACTCTCCCTGAGTTACTTTCGCCGATACGGAGCGTCAGGATACCATTCCACCGTCTCGTCCGTGTTGGCAATCAGCCAGCCGATGGAAAACGTCAATCCGATGTTCTGCACCGTGCCTGCCACGTCCCAATCCTCGCTGTATTCGTCCGACGGCTGATGGTAGGTACCAGGCTTTCTGCCACGTGCCCCCTCTTTCACTTGGCTGCGACCTCCACGCGTGACAATCGTCGGCACACCCACACGATTGAAAGAGAAGTGGTCGGAGCGATAGCCCGTCCCCGACTTCACGGGCACGTAGGTTCTGCCCTGTCCCTCTGCCGCAATTCGTACAAACTTATCCGCCGTATTCTCGGCATGGTGAATCACGTCATACGTAGCAGGAGCAGGTGCCGTGCCGTCATAATTCAGCACGGCGACAGTTTTCTCCAGCGGCACCAAAGGATGCGTCACATAATGTTGCGACCCCAGCAGCACCGCCTCCTCTGCCGTCACCCCGAGGAAAAGGATGGAGCGACGAGGCTTCACCCCCAGTTCAGCAAACTTCTTGGCAATGGTCAGAATGGTCGCCACACCCGATGCGTTGTCGCTGGCACCATTGTAGATGGAGTCGCCATCAATCGGTTTGCCGATGCCAAAGTGGTCCCAATGGGCATTATAGATGACGTACTCATCCTTCAAGTCGGTGCCAGGCAGCACAGCCGCCACGTTGTGGGAGATGCCAACCGACACGTCATTCACGAAGTCGATGTTTGCCTTCGATTGCAAAGAGAACGACCTGAAGCCCTTCTTCTGTGCCCTCGTCAACAGTTCTTCATACGTGTAGCCAGCATTCTCAAACAGTTCGGTTGCCTTCGGGCGAGTCACCCACCCCTTGAACAGAACCAAGTCACGGTTGTCCTTATCGTTAATCAGTTCCAAGTTGTGTTCCCACCACGAAGCCTGCACCACGTTCCAACCATACGAGGCTGGACGATCGTCGTGCACCACCAATATGCCTGCGGCACCCTGCCGACTCGCCTCCTCAAACTTATAAATCCATCTGCCATAGTAGGTCATCTGTCTGCCCTTGAAAAGCGTCTGGTCGTAATAGCCAGGGTCGTTCACCAGTGCCACCACCACCTTGCCCTTCACGTCGATGCCCTCATAGTCATTCCATCCAAACTCAGGGGCATTGATGCCGAAGCCCACAAAGACGAACTCCGCATTCTTCAAGCCGATACGCAGATCCTTCCGAGCCGTCCAGATGATGTCGTCGTCAAAGTCCCTCAGCGTGGTACTGCCCTTGGGACCCTTCACCACAAATTTGCCGCCCTTCGCCTTCACGGTCGCATCCACCAGTGGTACCTCTTGGAAGTAACTGTCGCCACCCGCAGGCTGCAAGCCCAGTTTCTTGAACTCCCCCGCGATGTAGTCAATCGTCTTCTGCTCGTATGGAGTCAACGGCTTACGGCCGCCGTACTCATCCGACGCCAACACACGAACGTGCTCACGGAAGGTCGTCTCGTCAACCGCCACCTTCAGAGGCTCGGGCTGATTCTGCCATTGTGCTGACAGTTCCAGAGAAATCGTCAGCACAGCGGCACAAAAAAGGAAACTCTTTCTCATGTCCTTCTGTTTTTTTAATCATAAATCGAAAGTCGTTGATAATTCTCATACAGATGCTTGTTCGCCGTTTCCTCCGTGTTCGGAATACGCCACAAATAATACTTGCTGTTCGGCACAAACGGCGTTCCGTCGGGCAGGTTGATGATGCGGTGACCTGCGGTCGGGATGCTTCGAGTCTGCGTCACCCCATTGTTGTCCACCCATGTGTAGTCAAAGTTTGTGTCAGGCCAGTCACGCCTTTCCACCGCCTTCTGGTTGCGGATGATGTCCACCAGCGAGAAGCCCTCACCCCACAACTCCTTGCGACGCTCCACCAGAATCTCCTCCACCAGAGCGTCACCCGACAATGAGGAAGAAGCCAATGTCGCACCACGAGCCGTGCGAAGTTCGTTCAGCCTTGCCACAGCCGCACTGTTCTGTCCCAGACGAGCCTTTGCCTCCGCATTGATGAGATAGACCTCGCCCGAACGGAGCAGCACCACGTCGCCATATTTCGAGTTGGCATCATAATAGCGGAACTTCTCGTTCCTCATCCACAGAATCGTTGCCGTAGCAGGGTTTTGCGACGGAGTGGGCGACCAGTAAATCTGGTCTTTGCGATAGTCGCCGTCGTTATACAGTTCACGGAAGTAAGGGTCAACCATCAGGCTATAATACGTCGATGACGTTTCCGTCGTGTTCAGATAATTCAGAATCTGACTGTATCCGTGCTGGTCTGCCGTCTGCGGATGACCCCAAATCCACTCGTTGTTGCTCACCTGATTGAAACCGCTCTTCCACTCTTCCTCCGTCATCAGATAGTGATTCAGCCCCAGCAATTCCTCGCTATAATCGAGTGCCTTCTGCCAGTTGCGGGCATAGAGGTTGGCACGAGCGAGCAAGCCCAGCACCACCTGACGGTTCATCTGATACTTCGCCGTTCTGGCATAGTTTGTCGGAATCAACTCAAGGGCATTCTCCAAGTCCGAAATAGCCTGAGCATACACCTCACTCACACTGCTGGCAGCCACACCCTCGCTCGCCTGGGCAAAGTCAGTCGTCTTCGTATAGATAGGAGCACACACGGCATTCGGGTCTTTGTCGATGGCAAAACTGAAATGCGACGCCAGTTCCAGATACATGTACCCTCTCAGTCCGTAAGCCTGCCCCTTGATGCGGTTGCGGTCTTCCGTCTGCCCTGTCGCATCGTCGATATTGTCCAGCACGTTGTTGGCATTGTTCACACCCGCATAAATCAGCGTCCACACCAGTGAGCCTGCACTATTGGCACGCCCATAAATATCCGTAAAGTCATACCTCGTGTTCGCCCCATAGCGGTTCGTTTCCACAATGTCGTTGCCCATGCAGTCATCGGTCATGCGGATGGTGCCCCACGAAGGGTTACGGTCACCGCTATTGGCATCCAGCAAGTATCGCCACACACCCTCCAGCACCATTTCAGCATCGCTGGTCGAACCAAACACACTCTCCACGTCCACCGAAGACGTTGGCGGCGTTTCCAAATCACACGCAGTGAAAGAGCCAGTCGCACCCAGCAGAGCCGCCCAAACCAATATATTCTTCCAATTCTTTTTCATATCTGTCTATCTTTTATTTTTATTCCGAAAAGATTCTTCATTCTCCTAAAATCCCACATTTACGCCTATTGACAAGGTCTTCATGGCAGGATAGCGGAAATTGCTTGAACCGTCATACGACTGCTCTGGATCGAGACCCTGCTGTCCGCAAAATGTCAGAAGATTCTCGCCCTGCAAGAACACACTTGCCTTACTGATACCAGCGTGGCGAAGCAGTTTCTTGGGCAGGTTATACGTCAACGTCAACGTTTTCAGTCGTGCATACGAACTACTCTGCAAGAAGTGAGAATCCACCGAACTGTACACCTTCTGTGGCGAATATGTCAACTTTGCCACATCCGTTTCCGTGTTCTCAGGAGTCCATCGGTTGAGGATGTCCACGCTCCAAGCATACCAGTGACCACCCTGCTGCATGATGTGAGAATAGTCGTTGTTAATGATGTGACCACCCAGCGAGAAACTCAGCAAGGCAGACAATGAGAAGTCCTTCCACGTCAGTTCTGTGTTCACACCACCGCTCAACGTCGGCAGCGACTTGCCTACATACACCTTGTTTTCGTTTGTGTTCGCCTGCGAGTAACTTTCCGTCTTCACACGCTCGCCGTCAGCATTCGTGTACCACCACTGGCCGTTACCATTCTCTGGGTTCACGCCTGCCCATTCCACCACATAGAGGTCATACAGCGAACCGCCTCTCACCCACTTTCTGTTACCACTCCACATCTCTTCTTCTGGCAACGATGTAATCTTGTTCTTATAAGTGGTTAAGTTAGCACCAATTCGCCACTTCCAGTCCTTTGTGCTGATAGGATAACCCGACAGAGTGAACTCCCATCCGTAGTTTTTCAGTGCACCGATGTTCTGGCTCGTGCTGCTGAAACCTGACGATGGCACCAAATCAAGACTGAACAGCAAATCCTTTGAGCGACGCACGAAATACTCCACCGAACCCTGCAAGCGGTTGCTGAACAAAGCGAAGTCGAGACCCAAGTTGAGGTTGAGGTTCGTCTCCCAGTGTACATTCTCTGAACTCAGCGTCGAGGCACGCAAGCCCGAATTGCCCAAGTTGTTGCTGATAGCAAACAAGGCTTGATAGTTTGAGCCTACATTGTCATTACCCTGACCTCCATAACTTACACGAAGTCCGAGATTGTCCAGCCAGCCACTCGTGTCAGCAAGGAATTTCTCACTGCTCAACTTCCACGATGCACCTACCGACCAGAACGTGCCCCAGCGGTTGTCGGGAGCGAAGCGAGAAGAACCGTCCGTACGGAGCGAGCCCGACAGATAGTATTTCTCTGCGTAATTATAGTCAGCACTACTGAAGAAACTCAACAACTTATATGCCGAACTGCTACTTGTCGAACTGGAAATCGTCGAAGCCATGCTCAACTCATAATACCCATCCGTCAAGATACCCGTTCTACCGCCACTCAAACTGTGGCTGTTCGTCTCGTAGTACTCATGACCTGCCATCAGATGCAGGTTGTGCAATTCATTGAACGTAGTCGAGTAATTCACCACATTGTTCAGCGTCACTCGTGTGCTGCGGCTGTTACTCTGCGATACCGAGCCACCCGATGCTGCGTATTTGCCGACAGAGGGGTTACGATATGTCAATGAGTTCGTGTTGCTGTAGTCGATATTGAGGCTGAACTTATAACTCAATCCCTTCAGGGGTTTCACTGTGATAAAACTACGTACTGACCCCGTCTCACGCTTATCTCTCCACCGATCATGATCGAGCGACGACACAAGATTATAGCCATTATAGTTGTTCAGACGATAAAGTCCATAGTCATACTGAGGGTTGCCAGCGTCATCCAGCAGAAGTTCACCCGTTTCCAAGTCATGCTGATAGATGGGCATCCATCCCCTCATGTTGCGTGCATAGAAAATAGGACTCAACAACTGCACACTCGTCTGTGGTGGCTCGTTCGTCACCGTATATGCCGTTCCCAGATTCACACCTGCTTCCAACCAAGGCTTGATTTGGGTCTCGATGTTGGCACGAAGGGTGTAGCGAGAGAAGTCCGTCGCCTTATACGCACCCTGGTCATCCAGATAGCCTGCAGAGAAGAAGTATTTCGTATTGTTCGTTCCGCCGCTCACTCTCACCGTATAGTCCTGATAATGAGCATTCTGCTGCAAAGCATCGTCCCAATCATCATCCCACAGCAGGCTTGCACCAGCCACCAACTTTCCGTCCGTGCCAATAGGCTGAGGGAAGTTCGTACCATAAGGATTGATGCCCAAACGAGACACAAAGTTGTTCGATGCCCACTCTGCTGCCTCTTCTGCAGTGAAGCCTTGATCTTGCCGATAGTTACGAAGTGACTCCCAAAACAGTTCCAGCCACTGCTGCGTACCCACCTGCTTATAATCCTTGATGGCACGACTCGACCAACCATACTTGGCAGTCAGGTCCACCTTTGCCTTCTCGTTCAGACGACCCTTCTTCGTCGTAATCATGATGACACCATTGGCAGCACGTGAGCCATAAAGCGATGTCGAAGCAGCGTCTTTCAGCACAGTGATGCTCTCTATGTCAGCACTGGCAATCGTGTTCAAACTGCCTCCGTAGGGCACGCCGTCCACCACGTAGAGCGGCTCGTTCGAGTAATTTGCCGACCCCACACCACGAATGAGGATGCTGGCACTGCTGCCAGGCTGACCGGCTGACGAGAAGGACTGTACACCTGGTGCTGTACCTTCCAGTGCTTTCGTCACGTTGCTCACCTGTGCCTGGGCAATCTGCTCGCCCGAGATATACGTCGCCGAACCTGTGAAATTGTCTCTCTTCACCTGTCCGTAAGGCACTGCGATGATGACCTCGTTGAGCGACTGCACCTGTTCCTTCAAGGCAATCTCCACGTCCTCTTCATCATCATATACCACGACATTTTGTTTCCTGTATCCCACCAGCGAGGCAGTCAGCGACACAGGCAATTTATTCGCCTTGATGGTGAACTCGCCATCAGCATTTGTCACCACACCGCCACCTTTCACATTGTTGATACGGATGGTCGCCCCCACAATGGGTTCACCCGTCAACAAGTCCTTCACCGTACCCTTGATTGTTTGGGCAAAGGCTCCTGCCACCGAGACGATGGTTGCCACCGCCACGGTTAAAAAACGTTTCCTGTTTGTCATGTCTTGTTTTGTTTGTTAAATGTGTAATGAATATATCTTCCTAAAAACCAAAAAGTTCGTGATACTGCCGCCTTAGTTCCTCGTCCACCCACTTGTAATAAGTGTCCACCTCCTTCACATCCAACCGTCCAGCGGTGCGGAGTTTCGCCAGCACCTCATCGCCACGGTCGAGCACACCTTTCTCCACAGGTAGAATTCGTTGCAGAATGCCTGTGCCGGCTTTGTTTAGCAGTGCCGCCACGTTGATGTAGTCAATGCCGTTGCCTCTTGTCACGGGGAAGAGTTGTTTCTTCAACTCCAGCCCCCAGTGGTTCAGTAGCGAGCCTTTGCCGTCATGCCTGCCCAGCAGTTCTGGCAGCGAGCCATGAGGCGTGAGCAGCAGCGGCACCGCCACGGTTGTGAGTGGATTGCCTACAATTGTCCAACTCACCGTCAGCCGCGGGTCTTCACCTTCTCTGACGCCCTGCACCAACACCGTGCAACTAGTCTGATACCTCGGAATGAAGTCACGAAAAGGGAAGAAGACCGCTTCTGTCTCATCCTCAGGGGCAAAGTCGTGCACGTCCAGATGTGTCAATCCATGACGGAGCGTGCGTGGTATCTGTGTGATGAACGTGCGTGCGTCATAGTCCTGTGTAAATCCACGTGGCTGCATATACTCGCTGATGGCAAGGTAGCGTTCCACGCCCTTGTCCTGCTCGCGATTGCCCGAATAGCCATGATTCGTGCGGACGATGTAACCGTAGGGGGCTACCCGAGGGTCGTTGGCATCGAACTTCACATATCGGAGTTGGCTCTTGTCGTTGTCCGTGCGGTTGCCCACCTCATAGTACGCAGCCCCTCCTTTGGCATCAACGACGCCGAAGTTCGAATCGCCTTCCGCATTTGTCAGCGTGTCAAGAAAATGTTCAAAATCCTCCAGAGTAGCACAAATTTCCAACGCCCTCCGCATGATAGCACCATCATTCAGTCGTCTGGGGCGTCTGCTTCGTTGTCCCTCTTGCTGACTACGCAAGGCTGCTTCATCACCATTCCGACTATCCTGTTGAGGTTTGCCGTTCAGATTATACGCCGCCGTATTGATAATGGCAAAGCCTGCTTCGTTGTGACCCGCCCAAGCAGCGTATGGCAAGGTGTCGCCATCTGCCACAATCGCCAGATACTGATAACGTTCTCCCTGCACAATGAGCACGTGGTTCAACAGATTGCCTGTGTCACGGTTCTTCAGCAGCAAAGGACGTCCATCCTTCGTAAACCTGCCCGACACCAGCACAGACGTACATGCCTCTGTCCCTACGATACCCAAGGTTGCCAATAGCAGCGTTAAAAAAACTTTCTTTCCGTTCATTATCCTTTGCCGTGTTTTAATTTGTGTTAATTGGTTTTCGACTGCAAAGGTACGCCCTTTTCCCCATGTGGGCAATACCACAAATGTGGTAGATGTGCTCACACGAACGGGGGAGCGAGGTGCCGTATATAAATATATATGTACGTACGCAAGGAAAAATACAAAGACTCTGAGTTCATTCGCCTAAACACCGCTGAAAAAGGGGGAAAAACAAAAAAAGTTATTTTTGTTTTGAATTGTGCTCACTTAATCGTACCTTTGCATTATGGAAAAACAGGTTAGAGAACAAATTATCGCTCTGGTGAGGAGCGAGGTGGTGCCTGCGGTGGGGTGTACAGAACCTATCGCGGTGGCATTGTGTGTGGCACGGGCGACGGAGACTTTGGGCGTATTGCCCGAACGGATTGAAGTGCTGTTGTCAGCGAATATCCTGAAGAATGCGATGGGGGTGGGCATCCCTGGCACGGGGATGATTGGGCTGCCCATTGCGGTGGCGTTAGGCGCGCTCATCGGGAGGTCGGAGTATGAACTGGAGGTGCTGAAGGATGTGACGGACGAGGCGGTGGAGAGAGGAAAGAGGATGATTGCGGAGAACCGTATTCACATCGGGCTGAAGGAGGACATTGCGGAGAAGTTGTACATTGAGGTGACGGTGGAGGGTGGAGACGATACTGCCACAGCCATCATCAGTGGTGGACACAAGGATTTCGTGCTGGTGAAGCGGAATGGGGAGGTGTTGCTGGAGCGAAGGGCTGAGGGCGGAACGGAGGGGGGGTGTGAATGTAGTTGCCTGAACATGAAGTTGGTATATGATTTCGCGACGATGGCTCCGTTGAAGGAAATCGAGTTCATCCGTGAGGCGCAGCACCTGAATGAGCAGGCGGCGGAGGCTTCGCTGAAGGGTAACTACGGGCACTTGTTGGGCAAGACGCTGACGCGTCCGTTGGGCAAGGGCATTTTTGGCGACACGATTTTTGCGCATATCATTTCGGCAACGGCTTGTGCTTGCGATGCGCGTATGGCAGGTGCGACCATCCCTGTGATGTCGAACTCGGGCAGCGGCAATCAGGGCATTTGTGCGACGTTGCCGGTGGTGAAGTTTGCGGAGGAGAACCACAATACGGAGGAGGAACTGACACGTGCGCTGATGCTGAGTCACCTGACGGCAATTTACATCAAGCAGTCATTGGGGAAGTTGTCAGCATTGTGCGGCTGTGTGGTGGCTTCGACGGGTTCGGCGTGTGGCATCACGTATCTGATGGGTGGCGGCTATGAGCAGGTGACGTATGCGGTGAAGAACATGGTGGCGAACCTGACGGGCATGATTTGTGACGGGGCGAAACCTTCGTGTGCGCTGAAGTTGGCTTCGGGGGTGAGCACGGCGGTCTTGTCTGCCATGCTGGCGGTGCAGAGCAACTGTGTCACGTCGGTGGAGGGCATCATCGATGATGATGTGGACCAGTCGATTCATAACCTCACACGCATCGGACATGATGCGATGGACGAGACGGACAAGTGTGTGCTGGAAATCATGACAAGTAAGTGAAAAAGGGAAAATGTCAGAATTCAAGATTCGTATATTTTATTTAAACACGTTAAATTCGTGTAATTCGTGTTTAAATATACATGCGGAATAATGAATTATGAATTAAAAATGCGTATCTTTGCACTCTCAAATCATTATCATAAAAGAATCATTTGTTAGAATATGGCTTTGAAGACTTTGATTATTGGTAGCGGTCCTGCGGGATATACGGCTGCCATTTATGCGTCGAGAAGTTCGCTGGAGCCTGTCCTGTATGAGGGCTTGCAGCCGGGCGGACAGTTGACGCAGACGACGGAAGTGGATAATTTCCCTGGCTATCCGGAGGGCACGACGGGTGTGGAACTGATGGACGACCTCCGGAAACAGGCGGAACGTCTGGGAACGGACATACGGTTTGGTGTGGTGACGAAGGTGGAACTGTCGAAGGACGGAACGGCGCCTCATAAGGTGACGACGGACGACGGCACGGTGCTGGAGGCGCATACGCTGATTATTTCGACAGGTGCCTCTGCCAAGTATCTGGGCTTGGACGATGAGAAGAAATATGCTGGGCAGGGTGTGTCGGCTTGTGCTACGTGCGACGGCTTTTTCTACCGCAAGAAGGTGGTGGCTGTTGTGGGCGGTGGCGACACGGCTTGCGAGGAGGCTCAGTATCTGTCGAGTCTGGCGAAGAAGGTGTATATGATTGTGCGCCGCGATGTGTTGAGAGCCAGCGATGCGATGCAGCAGAAGGTGAAGAATGCGGAGAACATCGAAATCCTCTGGAACACGCAGACGGAGGGCTTGTATGGCGAGAATGGTGTGGAAGGTGCCCATCTGATTGAGAATAAGGGTAAGGAGGGTGAACGTCGCTATGACCTGCCGATAGACGGGTTCTTCTTGGCGATTGGGCACCATCCGAACAGCGAGGTGTTCCGCCCTGATGTGGAGGTGGATGAGCAGGGTTACATCAAGGTGCAGCATCCGACCACGGCAACGAATGTGCCGGGTGTGTTTGCGGCTGGCGATGTGGCTGATCCATTGTATCGTCAGGCGATTAGTGCGGCTGGCAGCGGTTGCCATGCAGCGATTGACGCCTTGCATTATTTGCAGGAAAAAGGAATTGTGTAAACAACCCTCAAAACCGTAAAATACTGGAGAAGATATGAGAAGATTACTATTTACGTTGCTGACGCTGTGCTGCATGGGGGTGGCGAACGCTCAGTTTGCCAAGCCTGTGAAGGTGGCGACTTCCATCAAGGAAACGTCGGCTACGGAGGCGGTCATCACGTTTGCCTGCACGATTGACAATGGTTGGCACATGTACAGTACGCAGGTGGTGGACGGTGGTCCCACCCCGACGACTCTCAACATTGAGAAGATTGCGGGTGCGCAGTTGGATGGGGCTTTGAAGCCTGCCACCACGCCCATCAAGAAGTTTGAGGCAATGTTTGATGCCGATGTCTATTTCTTTGAGAGGACTGCCACGTTCACGCAGAAGTTGAAACTGTTGGGTGGCAAGTATGAGGTGGAGGGCTATCTGGAGTATGGTGCCTGCAATGACCAGAACTGCATCCCTCCTACATCGGTGGATTTTAAGTTCAACGGCGAGGTGGCTCAGCCAAAGGCAAAAGAAGAGCCGAAAGCAGAAGAGAAGAAAGAGTCAGAGACGGCTCTGGAAGAACCTGTGGCACAGGACACGGCTTCATACGACCTGTTACCCATTGACAATGACTCGGTAGCGGCTCCAACATCTACCGATGCTGGCATCTGGGCTCCTGTCATTGACCAACTCGCTGCCTTTGACGAGGGTGGGAACAGCGACACGTCTGGTTCCTCTCTGTGGCAAATCTTCCTGTTGGGACTTCTGGGCGGTCTGGTGGCGTTGGTCACTCCTTGTGTGTGGCCCATCATCCCGATGACCGTGTCTTTCTTCCTGAAGAAAGGAACGACGAAGAAATCGACGGAGGAAGAGAAGGCGGCTGCCAAGAAGCGTGGCATCCGCGATGCGGTGCTGTATGGCATCAGCATCATCGTGATTTATGTGACGCTCGGATTGGTGATTACTGCCATTTTCGGGGCGTCGGCATTGAACGACTTGGCAACCAATGCGGTGTTCAACATCCTGTTTTTCCTCATGCTGGTGGTGTTCGGCATCTCGTTCATCGGTGGCTTTGAAATTACGCTGCCCTCGAAGTGGAACACTGCCGTCGATAACAAGGCAAGCAGCACGACGGGACTGCTGAGCATCTTCCTGATGGCGTTCACGCTGGTGCTGGTCAGTTTTTCCTGCACAGGTCCGATTATCGGTTTCCTCTTGGTGCAGGTGGTCACCAGCAGCATTGTGGGGCCTGTCATCGGCATGTTGGGCTTTGCCATTGCCTTGGCATTGCCATTCACGCTTTTTGCGCTGTTCCCTCAGTGGCTCAATTCGGTGCCCAAGAGCGGCAACTGGATGAATGTGGTGAAGGTTACGCTCGGCTTTGTCGAACTGGCGTTTGCCCTCAAGTTCTTCTCGGTGGCAGACTTGACTAACCGTTGGGGACTGCTTGACCGTGAGGTGTTCCTCTCTCTCTGGATTGTCCTTGCAGCCTTGCTGGGTGCATATCTTATCGGCTGGATTCGTTTCCCGCATGATGAGGAGGAATATGATGAGATGGGCAATGTGGTGATGCATCCGAAGACTTCCATCCCTCGTTTCTGCATGGCGCTCGTTTCGTTTGCCTTTGCCATCTATATGGTGCCAGGCTTGTGGGGGGCGCCTCTCAAGGCGGTGAGTGCCTTTGCCCCACCGATGAAGACGCAGGACTTCAATTTGGCTCCTGAACAGGAGGTGAAGCCCATGTTTACCGACTATGAGGAGGGAATGAAATATGCGAAAGAGCACCACATGCCCGTCATGATTGACTTTACGGGCTATGGCTGTGTGAACTGCCGCAAGATGGAGGCTGCCGTGTTCACCGACCCAACGGTGGCTGACATCATGACGAACAAATATGTGCTCATCCAACTCTATGTGGATGAAAAGACCAAACTCCCGGAACCTATCCTTGTGAAGGGTGAGGATGGTGATGAGAATCCGATGTTCAGTGTGGGACTCTCTGCTGACATCAGCGTTTCTGCCTCCGATGGGGAGAATAACTATCAGTATGAAAATTCTTACGACAGCAACATCAGGAAACTGCGCACTGTGGGCGACAAGTGGGGGTATCTGCAATCCACCAAGTTCGGTGCCACAGCCCAGCCATTCTATGTGCTGCTCGACAACGAGGGCAATCCGTTGGAACGCTCCTACTCCTACGACGAGGACATCCACAAGTTTATGGAATGGCTCAACAGCGGACTTGCCCGTTATCAACTCCTAACTCCTAACTCCTAACTCCAAATTCTTATGTACATCAACGGCAATCTTTATATCGCGCATTGCGACGATGGACCCATCAATCTGGTGGGCAGAATGTGTAACCGTCATGGTCTTATTGCAGGTGCAACTGGTACAGGAAAGACCGTGTCTCTCCAGGTGCTTGCCGAGACTTTCAGTCAGGCAGGTGTGCCCTGTTTCATGGCAGACATGAAGGGCGACCTTTCAGGCATCTCGCAGGCAGGCAAACTGTCCTCCTTCATCGAGAAGCGCAAGGATGAATTTGGTGTGCCCAATCCTGAGTTTAAGCCCTGTCCTGTGCGTTTCTACGACGTGTTTGGCGAACAGGGCTTCCCCATGCGCACGACGGTGTCAGCCATGGGACCTCAGTTGTTGAGCCGCATCATGAACCTGACAGAAGTGCAGAGCGGTGTGCTCAACATGATATTCAGAATTGCCGACGACAATCAACTTCTGCTCATCGACCTGAAAGACCTTCGGCTGATGCTCGACTTTGTGGCGCAGCATCCTGAATCCCTGACAGCCTACGGCACTGCCTCCACTGTCAGCATCGGAGCCATTCAGCGCTCTCTCTTAGGGCTCCAGAGCGAAGGAGCAGACAAATTCTTCGGCGAACCAGCCTTTCAGGTGGAAGACCTCATCGACATCGAGGATGGTTTGGGTGTGATGAGCGTCTTGGCTGCCGACAAGTTGATGCTCAATCCTAAACTCTACTCCACCTTCCTCCTGTGGCTCATGACCGAACTCTATGCCACCCTGCCCGAAGTGGGCGACCTCCCGTTGCCCAAACTCGTCTTCTTCTTCGACGAGGCACACATGCTCTTCGACGGCACTTCCAAGGCGATGGTGGATAAGTTGGAGCAGGTCATCCGACTCATCCGCTCCAAAGGCGTGGGCATCTACTTCATCAGTCAGTCACCCTCCGACATTCCCGATTCCATTCTCGGACAACTTGGTAACCGCGTCCAGCATGCCCTCCGTGCCTACACGCCTAAAGACCAGAAGGCAGTGCGCGTGGCAGCACAGTCGTTCCGTGCCAACCCCTCCTTCAGCACCGAGCAAGCCATCATGGAACTCGAGACAGGCGAAGCCCTCGTGTCGGTGCTCGATGAAAAGGGAGCACCCACCATTGTGCAACGTGCCAAGGTGCTCTTCCCCCTCAGCCAAATCGGTGCCATAACCGAAGGTCAGCGAATCGACATCCAGAATGCTGCTCCCGACCACATCAAGGAATATGCCGACTACTTCGACCGTGAGAGTGCCTACGAGGTGCTGATGGCACAGAAAGAGCAGGAGGATGCCGAAACAGCCGCTATCCTGCGCCGTCAGGAAGAAGCCAAGCAGCAGAAAGAAGCCGAAAAGGAGGCTGAACGTCAGCAGAAAGAACTGGAACGTCAACTGAAAGAAGAGGAGAAGGAGGCTGAACGTCAGCGCAAAGCCGAGGAAATAGAAGCCCTGCGCCGTCAGCGTGAACAGGAAAAGTTGGAGAAAGAGGCTGCACGTGAGGCAGAGCGTCAGCGCAAAGAAGCAGAGAAAGAAGCAGAACGACGTCGCAAGGAAGAGGAACGGGCAGCCAAGGAGAAGTCCAAATCATCCAGCGGATGGACACGCACCATCTTCGGCACCCTCATCGGTGCCGTCCTTGGTTCCGTCGGTCGTCAGGTGGGCACTTCGGTCGGTAAGAAAATCACAGGCTCTTCCTCCTCACGTAGCACTTCCACGAAAAAGAAGACTACTGCCACCAAGAAGTCCTCTTCAGGCTCGATTCTCGGCAATGCCGCCAAGACAGCCGCCAGTACTGCCACCCGTCAGGTGACAAACGAGATACTGAAGAGCATCTTTAAATAATTGTTAATTACCTTTTCATCCACTTTTTCCCATCAGAAATGAAGATGCCTTTGGATGGGGGAGTGGAGAGGATGCGACCCGAGAGGTCGTAGAGAGGAGTGGAAGACGAATGGGCGGAGGGAAGGAGAATGTCGGTGGTGCCATACCATACGGCATCGGCACATCCGTCCATGATGCCATCTAAGGCATTTGGGTTGAAGACAGTGAGGGTCTTGCGGTTGATGATGTCCATGGAGGGACGTTGGCAGTTGTTTGTGTCCCACACGAAAGGAATGACACCATTGTGGATGGCATATTTGCAGAGGGTCTTGTACCACGTATAGATGGAAGCATCGTGCTTCTCTTGGTTCTCTCCTGCGGGCATGGTGCGCCACAGCGAGCCAAATTCACCCATGATGACGGGGATGCCCTTTGAGGAGTATTTCGTCCTCATTTGGCGCAACTGGCTCTGGATGTAGGATTCCTCTCCCCAGGTGGCATTGTGGGTGGAACCTTCCACATGGTTGGCGGCACCCCAATAGTAGAACGGACTGCCCCACGATTCCTCTTTTGTCATCATGGAAAAATTGAAGGGTGCATAGAAATGCACCTCCAGCATCAGGGCATCAGGAGTGGCATCCGTGGGCATCACGTCATACTGATAGGCGAGGTCGATGCTGGTCGAAGGCGACTGCACCACCAAGACACGTTTGGCATTATTGCCACCCGTTTGCCGCACGGCATTCACGAAAGCCTGTTCATATTTGATGAGTGTGGCAATATCTCCGCTTTTGTCCTTGCTGTTGTCCCCTGCAGCATCAGGTTCGTTCATCCCGGCAAAGAGCAGATGATGGTCGTAGTCGCGGAATCGGGTGGCAATCTGTCTCCACAGCATGCCCAGAAGGGTGCAGTTCATGCTGACCGAAGCCTCTGTCTTGTTGGCGAACGAACGTTCAATCCACCCGTTGTCGTAGTGGTCGTTGAGCACGACATATAGGCTGTCCTTGATGCAGTAATCCACGATTTCCTGCACTCGGTCCATCCACTTCGTGTCGATGTTGTAGTTGGCATCGCAATGCACCATCCACGAACAAGGGATGCGCACAGAACGGAATCCCTGTTTTGCTACAAAGTCGATGATGGCTTGAGTTGTTTTGCTGCCTTGCCATGCCGTTTCGTAGTTCAGTTTATTGCTAATCCAATCGCAGGGACCAGGTTCCATGGTGTTGCCGAGGTTCCATCCTGGATACATGTTTTCAGCCACCTCCATTGCCGTTTGCGATTGCGCTTGGAAGCAGAAGGCGGACAGGCAGAAAGCGGTAGCCCATAAAGAAAGTCGAAGAAAATGCATAGTTGTAAAAGATAAATGGGTCTATAAGTTTTTTGAATTTGTATGCAAAGGTACTACAAAACTTCCATGTGGAAGGAAAAAAATGAGTGAAAGAAGGGAAAAAATGTTGACTGAGGGGTTATTTTGTGGTTGAATCAACATCATGTCGCTCTTTGGAAACATTTTGACCCTCCTGTGTCGGAGAAACAGCGTACATTTGCGAAGCGAAAACATTCATTTAAGAAATCAAAAGAAACGAAAGAAAAACTAACAAGTATGAAAAGAACAAAAACATGGTGTCTTGTCGCAGCCATTTTTACAGCAAGTTTGAACGCTTTTGCGGCAGAATGGGCAAAACCGGTACCAAATGACTGTACGCTCGAAAGCGGACAGCAGTATTATCTCTACAACGCAACGATAGAGAAGTTTGTTTACACCCAAGGCGCACAGACGTCTTTGGAAAGTCAAGGTTCTGCCATCACTTTCACGCAGGTGAGTGGGGGTGACTGGAAGATGGAATGCTCGAAAGGCTACCTTTTCTCCGACATTGATTATGTGGGATATAACGGTGGCTCTGAAGATGAAAACACGGCATGGTATGTGGAAAAGCAGTCGGCTGGCACCTATCATATCCGTCCTTCCAAGTCGGATGTGGATTTCTCTTGGGAACTTTATCCTGACATGTGGATGGGACTTTCCTATGCGAAGTGGGTGCTTATGCCTGTGCTGAAGTCGGAAGATGGAGCCATTGAGTGGAATATCCTTTCTGAAGCAGAATATGCGAATTTCCTCAGCAAAGTGAACCTGCATCATGCGATGACAGAATTGCAGGAGAGTGGCTATGATGTGAAGGATCTCTTGGCTGTCTATAACAACACCGCTTCGACAACTGCGGATTATGACGCGGCAGTGGAGAGTGTGAAAAATGTTCTTTTCGATGTTCGTGTGAACAATGCGACAGAAGAGAATCCTGCCGATGTCACTTCTAAATATGTACGCAATGCGGACTTGACTGAGAATTGGGTGAATGATGGTCACGATGTGCCAGGTTGGACGATGGTGCCTGCTTATTTCTGTGGTATGGGTGAAACGGACAGCCAAGGCTTCTATGATGACAACAAGACTCTGGGCTCGTGGTCTGGCGGTGCGTTTGGCGACAACAAGGTGTATCAGTCTCTGACAGGACTGAAGAACGGAAAGTATAAGTTTGAGAACTATGGTTTCTGGATTCGTCACACAGGTGAGGATGGCGATCCCATCAAGGGTGCATACATTTATGCCAAGGTGGGAGAGAAACTGTATCAGGCTCCTTTGGCTGACACGGGTTGGTCTGCTGGATATTCTGAGGTGGTGTTTGAATGCCGCACTGGAGATGCTGAGGTCGGCATCATGTTTGAAGGCACCAATGTGGGGCAGTGCATCATTCTCGACTTCAAACTCGAATATCTTGGCGAAAAGCCTGCTTCGGAACGTCTTTCTACACTCATAGCCAATGCACAACCTCTGGTGGATGGGGCTGCTATCTGCTCAGAATACCTCAATAAACTTACAGCCGACATCAGTCAGGCACAGACATTGATTGCTGGTGGTGATGTGGATGCACAGGAGGCTCTTTTCGCCACATTTGAAGCAGATTATGAGGAGGCTGTAAAGAACAAGGAAGCATACGAGAGTCTCGAAGCACTGCTCCAGACGGCTAACGAAACTTTGGCTCAAGGAGATTCTGAGGAAATGGAAAAACTTTCAGACTATTTGGCTGATAATGAAATCTCCGAAAAAGTAGAACAGCATCTTTACAATAATGGGCAGATTGAGGAAATCATGAAGACTCTTTCTGAACTTAATGACAAAGCAAAGAATTCTGTCATTGCCGCTGGTACCGATGTGACTGACCTTTTGGTGAATGGCAGATTTGACACGACAGGCGGTTGGAAGGCTACACTCAACGATTTCAGCATTGACTCTGGCAAGCAGATTCTGGAACGTTGGTGGTCTGACTGGTCGGCAGAGCAGGTGGTTGAGAATGTGGCGAATGGCACCTATCGTCTTGAGGTACAAGGTTTCCAGTGGTGTTCATGGGATTGGAGTGCATCTGATGATGACTGGGCACAGGGTGATGGTACTCCTACATATAAAGTGACTTCAAAGATTCGTCTCAACGATGGTGAGGTGACGATTCATAATGTGTTTGCTTGTGGTCCTACTGACATTCAGGAGGGTTATCAAGGTAGTTCTTATTATGTGCCGGACAATGCAGATGTCGCTCTCAAGTTCTTTGACCTTGGTTTATATAATAATGTGGTGGAAGCAACGGTGACTGACAATACTTTGAGAATTGAGTTTGATTGCTCTTCCAATGGTTTCTGGAACTGCTTCACAAACCTGCGCCTCTACTATATTGGAGCAGACACTGAAGAAGCCTTCCAGAATCTGGAGAATGCGCTTGCACGTGCCGACGAAGTACTGTCGAAGAAAATGGACGGAAAGATTCGTAAGGCATTGGAGGAGGCTAAGAGCGTAGGTGAGGCTGTTCTGAAAGACAGAAACAGCAAGTTTGATGCCATCAATGGTGCAGCAACAGACCTTCTTGCCCTTTCCGACCAGGCTTCGGTAAGCATTAAGGAATACGCCTTGCTTTCTATCACGCTTGCACAGGCTGAAACAACGTTGGCAGACTCACAGGCTGCAGCATCTGCTGCTGGCAAAGAGCTGAAAACATTCTACGATGCAACAAACGAGGATTATCAGTCTGACTATCCATCCTTTGATTCTGCTGCTGTTTCTACGACTGTGAAGAAGATGGAAGACCTGATTGCTGCTGCAAAAATTGGTGGTGGCTTCAAGGCTGGCGATGATATCACAAGTTTCATTATCAATCCAAGTTTTGAAAACACTTACGGCAACGACGAGGCTGTAGGAGGTGCTGCACATACCGTTCCTTACGGATGGACAATGTTGATTGGTGATAAGGATTGCCGTACTGCTCAAGAGTTGACTGATGCAGGAATCAACAGTTGGACAGCCATTGAGGACAATGCCTATACAACCGATGGCGCTCATTCTTACTGTCTGCTTTCTGCACCTGTTCCGGATGCTTATCTTTATCAGACCATCAAGGGGTTGCCTACTGGTACTTATAAGGTGACTGTTGATATGAATGTCACTTACGATGGTGGTTGCTCACGCCTCACAGGACAGCGTTTGCTTGTGAACAACAACGCGCAGTATTATGGTATGCCTGAGTTCTATAATGAGTCAGAACTTGATGCTCTTCACCCAGAAGAGGTTTCACGCACATTCGCAGGTTACGATGAGGTGAACACCAATGAAACTGGTGAGGTGGGTGATATGGGCAATATGTCAACGCTCACTGTTGAGGTCAGCATTCAGGCTGGTGAAGACCTTGTACTGGGTGTTCGCACGGACAACAACAAGAGTGCCATGAACCGCAATTATGAAAACAACTGGTGGGATTGCACAGGACGTTACAAACTCGACAACTTCCGTCTCTATTGTGTCAGTGTTGATGCAACAGGCATCGAGACTCCTGCTGTTGCCAATTCTACGTCAGGTGCAGATGCTTACAATTTGATGGGCATCAAGGTAAATCCTGCTTCCGTTCGTGGTATCTATATCCAGAATGGGAAGAAAGTTCTGGTGAAGTGAGAGTAAAGAACCAAACTTGGTTTGAGGTCTTTACCGAACGTGAAGAACTTGTACGAAGCCAACTCTATCTAAGATAAGATTCTGAAATTCGGTCTATGAAGAATTGCAAAATAGCAATCATAACATCCATGCTTGTGCTGGGCAGTCTTTGCTCAGCACAAGTTTCATCAATAGTGCCAAAGGGTGACGTGGCTCAAGGCTCGAAAGGAGTGATGCAGACGACTGACAAGTACCAGTTCAGGACGCTGGGAACGGCTGACGGGCTGCATAGCAATAGTGTGGTGTGTCTCCTGACTGACAGCCGTGGATTCTTGTGGATTGGAACGGAGGGAGGGCTGAACCGCTATGACGGCTATGAGGTGAAGGCACGTTTTGTGGAAGATGGTCATCCTACATTTGCTGAACTTTTCAATCAATCTATCAAGTCTTTGCAAGAGGATGTGGAGGGAAATATCTGGATAGGGTGTGAAAGTAACCGCTATTTTATTTATGATATCCACACTGCCCAATTCAGTACGGATGCACGGGAACGGCTTGCGGAGCAGGGCATCCAGCCGAAGGGTGAGTTTCGGGTGGTGACGGACGGAAAAGGTGTGTTGTGGGTGGTGGATGGTGAAGGCATCCATCGTCACGATGGCATCACAGGACAGCATGACTCGTGGCATCTCCCCAAGGTGCCGATGCCAGAGGTGTGGAAACAGGGGGCGGCAGCGATGTCGGACGGTCTTTATTTTTATGCCGACCATGCGGTGTGGCATTTTTCCAATGGAACGGGAGAGTTGCAGCAGGTGGAACTGCCCGATGAGATGGGGCGAGGAAGGAATGAACGGTTCGGACTATTTGCGGATGCCGATGGCACGTTGTGGGTCTATAGCACCACAAGAGAACTGTTGTGCCGCTATTCGGTGGGTGGAAAACGGGTAAAGGAGATGGTGGGGCTGCCGAGGATGGAAGGTTGGTCGCAGAGCGATGCCATCAGGGATGTGGTGGATGACCGCATGGGAAACATCTGGATTGCTACCGACCATGAGGGCTTGTTTGTTTATAATAAGAAGACGGAAGAGATTGTGAATCTGCGCCACCAACGAAACATGTCGCTGTCACTCCCTTCGGACAATGCGACTTGTCTGCAATGCGACGGACAGGGAACCGTATGGGTAGGGCACATGAAGACGGGGGTGTCGTATGTGAGCAATGCCTATCGGGTCTTTCAGGTGCATGCCCGTGAATGTGGCGATATACTCGTCATGGCGTATGGGAGAAATGGCGATTTGTGGATGGGCACTGATGGTAACGGTGTGTTTGTGGAGAGGAAGGATGGGACGGTGGTGAAAACGGCACTGCCGAACATTACGGTCATGGCGTTGCTGTCCGACGGTAAGGATGGCATGTGGGTGGGCTCATATAATCAGGGGCTTTACCATCTGCTGACTCCGAACCAGTATGAGAGATATTCTGCAGATGATGGCTCGTTCCCCACCAATGATGTATGGACACTTGCCCATGATAATCGGGGAAATCTCTGGACTTCTGCTTCCATCGGAAAGACGGTTGTCTTCAACGAGAAGGAGAAGAAGGGAAAGGTAGTGTGTGCTGAAGGAGAGGCTGACATTCACGGCAATGACCTTTATTTTGATGGCAAACATACGATGTATATTGCTTCGGTGTATGGATTGTGGATATATGACTTGAACAGCAGAAAATGCAGGGTGGCATTGGGCAACAGGAAAGGAACTCAGCAGTGGCTGGATATGATGCTGATGGAGGTGGAGTATGACAAAAGGACGGGAATGATGGCTTTGTGCCACAAGCGAGGTGTCACTATGTATGATATGAAGCGGGATTCGCTTTTCTACATCCAGAGGAAGTCGGATATTGTCAGAGGTATGACAATGGATGACCGAGGAACGCTGTGGATGTGTACCTCAAGGGGTGGGATGGTGAGCATCACGCCTGAAGTGGAAAAGGAGAGGGTCTCGTTTGTGACAAGAAACTTTCTGCCAAAAGTGGAGTGGATGCCGCCGTTCAACAGCGGGGCAATGGTGTATGCTCCCGAAGGGGACATCCTGATGGGCAGTACGGAGGGGTATGTGAGCATCCGACCGTCGGCTTTCGTGTCTGCCAGACGGGAGGAGGGCAGGCTCATCGTGACAGAGATTGCGGTGGGAGACAGTTTGCTGAACGAAAATTCCACCCACATCAGGTTGGGGCATGATGCTGCCCATGTGATGGTGAAGTTTTTTGCAGGGAGTCTGGTGAGTGCGCAGAGGACTCGCTATGCCTACCGGCTGGTGGGGAGAATGGATGACTGGACGGTGACCGACCGCAATGAGGTGGCGTTTTATGCTTTGCCTTCAGGAGAATACACATTGCAGATTTGTGTCTGCAAGGAGGATGGTTCGATGGGTGAACCCAGAGAATTGCAGATTAGTGTGGCACCGCCTTTCTTCCGCACCACACCGATGTATTTGGTCTATGCGTTGGTGGCGGTATTGCTGGCTGTGTGGTTATGGTACAGGATGCGCCAACGCCAGAAGGAGCGTGCCGATAGACAACGTCAGGTGATGGAACGTCAGAAGATGGAGCAGATTACGGAGATGAAACTGAGGTTCTTCACCAACATCAGCCATGACTTGCGTACACCGCTCACGCTCATCATCTCGCCGTTGGAGCAGATGGTGAAGAAGATGGAGGGGGGTGTGGTGCCTGACCACCTGCTTGACCAACTCAAGAGCATGCACAAGAATGCGCTCCTGTTGCTGGGCGAGGTCAGTTCGTTGCTCGATTTCCGTAGATTGGACGTGGGAGTGGAGACGCTCAATGTGAGGAGCAACGACATCATTGACCACTTGAACAGCATTCTGGTCTCTTTCAGCGACTACGCTGAGGAACGGAACATCCGTCTGTCGTTTGACCATGACACCGATTCCTTCATTATGGATTATGACAAGGAAAAGATGAATAAGGTGATTTATAACCTCTTTTCGAATGCCTTGAAGTTCACACCGACGGGTGGAAGCATCGTGTTGGGCTTCCAACGGAATGAAACGATGGACGAGGGGAAAGAAACGGTGAGCATCACGGTGGCTGATACGGGCAAGGGGATTCCTGACAGCGACAAGGCGAATATCTTCACGAGGTTTTACCAGTCGAGCACGAATGAGGCTTCGCAGACGGGCAGTGGCATTGGTCTGCACATTGCCAGCGATTATGTGAAACTGCACAAAGGCTCTATCAGCGTGAGTGACAATGTGCCGCAGGGTAGTGTGTTCACCATCTCGTTGCCAGTGGTGCAGGAGGGGGCTTCCAATGGGGAACATGACTCTATCAGCAAGCAGCATACGGAGGCTGAAGACGGAGAAGGCAAGACGGCTCTGCCTACGGTGCTGGTGGTGGATGACAATCGGGATATGCTGTCCTTTGTCAGCACTTGCATGAAGGAGGACTATAGGGTGCTGACTGCTACGGATGGTGGCATGGCTCTCGATATATTGATGAAGGAGGAGGTGGCACTCATCATCAGTGATGTGATGATGCCAGAAGTGGATGGATTTGAACTCTGTCGGAGGGTGAAGACGGACATCAATCTTTCGCACATCCCGATTATCTTGCTGACGGCACGAACCACCGACATGAGCCGGATTGAGGGTTTGCAGGTGGGGGCTGATGACTATTTAACCAAGCCGTTCAACATTGATGTGCTGAAACTGAGGGTGGAGAAGTTCTTGGAATGGGAGAGGAACAACCATCGGCAGTTCCGTCAGAAGATGAATATAGAGCCCAGTGAAATCACCATTACACCGCTGGATGAACAGTTCATCCAAAAACTCATCAAGATGGTGGAGCAGCGTATGGATGATCCCGAACTGTCGGTGGAAACGCTGTCGGCAGAAGTGGGTATGTCACGTTCCACGCTCTACAAGAAACTCATGGCTATTACAGGACAAGGACCTGCCGAGTTTATCCGTACCCTTCGTATCAAACGTGGAAAGGCTTTGCTGGAGGCTTCGCAAATGCAGGTCGCTGAAATTGCCTATGCCGTAGGTTTCACCACCGCCAAGAGTTTTTCAATGAATTTTAAGGCTGAATATGGTGTGACTCCTTCGGAGTATCAGAAGAAAGTGAAAAGTGAAGAGTGAAAAGTGAAAAATTTGCTACCGCAGCAGTAAGCCAACAGAATGACTAACAAATGCGGTAGCAAATTTTTCACTTTTCAAGCACGCTTGAAAACACATTTCTTATTTTTCAGGTCACTTTTCACTTAATACGTGAGTACGGGTTCCAATTCTTTTGCCTGAGCAATCATCTTTTCCAGTTCAGCCACGCTGGGCACACGATTGCAGAGGTTTTTCTGCTCGTTCACTTCCACCAGTTTGGGCTGGAGGTTGGCTGCCACGCGGTGACGGAATTCCTTCACAGTGTCGACTCCTGCTGCCTCGAGCAGTTCGGCAAACTGGCTGGCGATGCCGTTGATGCGGAACAGGTCTGCATGATTTGCCCACTTGAGGATGAGTTTGGGACTGATGCCTGTCTCCTCAGCCAAAGCCTTGCGACCTGCTGGGGCTGCACACTTTTCCAAATACTCTTCGGTTGTTTTGATGCCTGCTGCTTGAAGTTTTTCGGCATACACGGGACCGATGCCCTCTACGTCAATGATTTTGTAAGCCATAGTCTTAAGTAATTTATAATTATACATTGTACATTTATAACACTTTTTTGTAAAGTTCCACGATTTCTGCCTCTGTCACGTCGCGAGGATTGCCTGGAGTGCATACGTCGGCAATGGCTTGTGCAGCGAGGGCTGGGATGTCCTTCTCGGTGATGTTGAGGTCGGAGAGGTGCTGTGGAATGCCCACTCGGATGCTCAGTGCGCGGACGGCATCGACTGCTGCCTGTGCTGCCTCTTCGGCGCTCATGCCTGTGGTGTCAACACCCATCGTCTTGGCAATGACACCGAACTTCTCAATGCACTTCGGCATGTTGAACTCCATGATGGTGGGGAGGAGCAGGGCATTTGCCACACCGTGTGGGATGTCATGAAGTGAACCCATCGGATGCGCCATGCCGTGCACAAGACCCAAGCCCACGTTGCTGAATGCCTGTGCAGCAATGTACTGTGCCAGTGCCATGCCTTCACGACCGACGGGATTGGTCGGCTCTTCCACTGCCAACGGCAGGTTCTCGGCAATCATCTTGATGGCTTGCAATTCATACATGTCGCTCATCACCCATGCACCCTTTGTGATGTAGCCTTCGATGGCATGGGTCAGTGCGTCCATACCTGTGGCAGCGGTCAGTCCCTTTGGCAAGGTGTACATCAGTTCGGGGTCAACGATGGCTACGGCTGGGATGTCGTTGGGGTCCACACACACCATCTTTGCCTGACGCTTTTCGTCGATAATCACATAGTTGATGGTCACCTCAGCACCAGTACCCGCAGTGGTGGGCAGTGCGATGATTGGCACAGACTTGTTTTTGGTGGGAGCCACGCCTTCAAGGCTTACCACATCAGCAAACTCGGGGTTGTTGGACACGATGCCGATGCCCTTGGCTGTGTCCATGCTTGAACCGCCACCGATGGCGATGATGCAGTCGGCGCCGCTCTTCTTGAATGCCTCCACTCCCTGCTGCACGTTTGTCACCGTGGGGTTGGGCTTGATTTCGCTGTATATCTCGTAGGGAAATCCGACAGCATCCATCACGTCGGTCACCATCTTGGTGGTACCCACCTTGATGAGTCCCTTGTCACTGCATACCAATGCCTTCTTCAGATTCATGCGATTGAGCACTTCCGGCAACTCTTTGCGAGCCCCAGCGCCAAAGTAAGACACTTCATTCAAAATAAATCTTTGTGCCATAAAAGGTTAGTTTTAGAATTAGTAAAAGTTTTTTTAGTCCTGTTTCGATAGACGTTGCAAAGATACACATTTTAATTCATAATTCATAATTCACAATTCATAATTATTGCCATTCGGATTGTTTTTCCCGTTTTTTCGCATCGCGTTAGCCCAATTATGAATTGTGAATTATGAATTATGAATTAAAATGTGTACCTTTGCAAACGCATAAGAAGAAAATCTGTATGACTCTTTTATATCCTTTTCTTTTTGAACCGAATCTCCATGCTGTTGTGTGGGGAGGCAGACGGTTGCGTCCTTACAAGGGGATGGATGCCACAGAAGACCCCATTGGCGAGAGTTGGGAGGTGAGTGCTGTGCCTTCCAGCACCAGCATCATCAGCAATGGCGCTTTTGCAGGCAAAGACCTCAATAGTGTCATCAGCCGTCATCCTGTCAAGATTTTGGGTAAAGCGGTGGCACGGAAGTATGGGGGGCAGTTGCCATTGTTGGTGAAGTTCATTGATGCGGAGGGCGACCTCAGCATACAGGTGCATCCCAACGATGAAATGGCAAAGCGTGTGCATGGGAAATTGGGCAAGAGCGAGATTTGGTACATCATCGATGCCAAACCGGGGAGTTTTCTTTATGCGGGTTTCCAGCATGAGATAACGCCCGAAGAGTACAAGCGTCGTGTGGCTGAAGGCAGCATTGTGGAGGTGCTTGCCAAGCATGAAGTGAAGTCGGGCGATGTCTTTTATCTCCCTGCGGGTCGGGTGCATGCCATTTGTGGGGGCATCCTTCTCGCCGAGGTGCAGCAGTCTTCCGATGTCACTTACAGAATTTTCGACTATAATCGTCTAGGTATGGATGGCAAGCCTCGTGAACTGCATACCGAACTGGCTGCTCAGGCATTGGATTTTCATGTGGAGGATGACTACCGCACTCAATACAGCAATCAAAGCAACCGTGCAAACCTGGTCATCGACTCTCCTTTCTTTAGTGTGCGTGTGACCGAAATGACAACTCCTTTCCACCGCAACCTCATCAAGTATGACAGTTTCATCATCTGCATGTGCATCAAGGGCGATTGCCGCCTTCGTATGCGCACGACGGACGATGAGGTTCAGCTTCGCGAGGGGCATAGCGCATTGATTCCTGCCTCCATTGCTGACTACGATGTGATTCCTCTTCATGGCAAAACCCGCATCCTGGATGCTTTCATCGACAACAAGGACAGAAGCCTTGGCAGTCAAATCACAAGGTTCTTGCACATCACCAGCAAGTAACCTCTCTCATGTTTATAGTTGTGTGATACAAAGAACGGGAACACTTCAAAGTGTTCCCGTTCTTTTGGTTTATATAAGTTTATAAATTATACATTCTTTATTACTTAACCAGAATGTTCGCTTTGCGCAAGTTCTTTACGTTCGGTAAAGAATTCAAATGAGTTTGATTCTTTTTACTCTCACTTAACCAGAACTTTCTTACCGTTGCGGATGTAGATGCCTGATGTCAGCTGACCAGTCACCTTGCGACCTTGCAGGTCATAGATGGCATCGTTGGCTGTGGCTGCCTTCTCTGCAACTTCCTTGATGGCAGTGATGTCCTCAGTAGGAATCTCCTGATTGCCATAGAATGCCAGGTGGAAATAGTCAACGAATGGCATCTGACCATTCTTGCCAGGGAGTTCTACACGGAAACCAATCTTGATGTCGCCCTTTTCGTCAAGCGTGAAAGGTATAGATACTTTGAAGTAGTCAGTCTGCTTCAGCATGTAGTCGAGGAGAGTACCATTGCCATGACGATAGTCCCAGTCGTTGGTCATTGCCAGCATGCTCTCCAGAGTCAGACCCTTAGCCTCGTCCTCATAGAAGAATGGGTGTACGTCTGTGGTGTCGTTGTTGGCATAAACTTGGCAACTGGTCAGGTTGTTTGGCAGGTTCTCAGCCGTGTAGCCATCAATAGCGTATGTCATATCTACACGGATGGCAGAGTTCACCTCGAGCAAGTAGTTACCTGCTGGCATATTTTCCAGTGTCTGGCTGAATTCTTGAGTCGTTTCAGAAGGACCAGAACTTCCAAACCACCAATATGCACAATCAGTTCCACTGGGCAGAACACCTTCCTCTGTCTCAACAGTCCATTCCTCACCTGCTTCAACGTCGAAGTCTGCATTCTTGATGAACTGAGTGAAGTCGAAGGTTTTGCCTTCCTTAGGCGATACACCGCTGGTGTAGAAGTCCTTGATACCTTCGTTGATGTCTTCTGCCAACTGCTCAAAGAGTTCTTGAGAAGCGTCCTCGTCCGTAGGATTCTCAATGTAATACTGAGCCTCTTCCATAGCGAAGCCGAGTTTGGTGCCTTCGAAATCAACGCCGTTCATGTCAACGTCTTCAATCAATGTATTTGCTTTCTCCACAGCAGCCTTCAGATTTGCCATGCTTTCGCCCAATACAGCCTCTGCGTAGTCAGCCATGTACTTGTCCTTGTCGCCTACATACAGAAGTTCCACTTCGTCCCATGCAATCCAGTTGGCATCAGTGGCAGCGTCAATAAACAGACCGATATTGATTTCACCACCTTCGTTAGTCTTGTTATAATACAATGTGTAGATTTCTGGAACGCCGTTGGCTGTATGGATAGCCACTTCTTCATCTTCCAGTTTCAAAGTGACACCCGACACTTGCAAGTTGGCATCGCCCTGCTGGGTTGCCAAAGCAGCAGCCTTCAGCACGTAGTAGCCTGCTGGCAATGGGAGTCCGTTAGGCAGTGCAGTAACGGCTTGGCGAGCGTAGTTCTCCTGTCCGATGCTGCTGCCGCTGGTGTTCCAGCACTCCATGAATGGTTTGCTGAACAAAGCGTAATCACCAGATTTGTTGATTTTCATGTCAGGATTAGTGTCACTTGCCTTCAGAATTTCCCAACCTGCAGTTGAATCCATGTTACCGTTGGTGATGACATTGGCTGGATTTGCGTAACTGGCATTGGCAATACGGAAATCAGATTCAGCAACTTCCAGGGCTGCCTGTGCTGATTGCAGTATTTCGATAGCAGCGTCAGTCTGGTCGGCAGAGGCTTTTGCAGTTTCAAGTGCAGTCTTGGCTTCTTCGATGGCTGCATTGTAAGCCTTGGTGCCTTCGGTCATTGATGCTAACAGCGTTTCGGCGTTCTCGATGGCTGTCTGCAAGTTGGTGAAGTAGCGGTTGTTCTGGTTGAAAGCAGAAACCTCACCGTCCAACGTTGCCTTTGCCTCTTCCAACTCTTCCAAAGTGGCAGATTCGCCGTATTCGCTGGCTGCATTGATGGCATCTTGCAGTTCGATGCGATAGAGAGGAGCATTCTCGTTGTCAAGAGTTTCCTTGGCTGTTGCCAAAGAAGCAGCAAGGGCTTCACGTGCAGCATTCAATTTCTCCACATCGGCTATGCTATTATAGATGTCGGGGTCGCCAATGAAAAGCAGGGTCACGTTGTCCCAACCCAGCCAGTTGAAATTCACATCTGACCAACGAAGACCAATAGTGACATCTTCACCATTGGCAAGGTCGAAGTCAATGCTGAAGGCAGCGACATTGGCATCGGCAAAGCCGACCATACCCACCTCGCGGATTGCATCGTTTGCATAGAATTCCACACCAACGGCTTCTTCGTTGTCTATGCTGTATTTCTGATTGTGTACGAAAATGTCTGCGCTCAGACGATAGTGACCTGCAGGAAGACCGCTCACCACTTGGTGAATGTCGCCAGAACCAGAAAGATTGCCTACACCGCTGTTGCTCCATTGCTCAACGAATTTGCCAAAAGCGTATGCTTCCCCATTTTCGTTGCGGCGGTTAGTGCTGTAACTGACAGTTCGGCTGTTCTGCTTGAAATTGGTTGTCACCCATGATGTGATGTTGGTGGCATTCGTGGCATCTGCACTGAAACTGTTGTTCAGCACCTTTTCTGTAGCATCTGCATGTGGATTGGCGAACACGAATTCGTCAATAGCCGTTTGCAAAGTTGTCATGGCGTTGTACACGTCAGTGTTCAGTCTTTGCATCGCTTCGGTAGCGGTTTCGTCCACATCCACTTCTGGATTGGCAAAACCTGCAAGTTGGCTTTCTGCTGTAGCGATAGCCCCTTGCAAATCACTCTGTCCTTGGGTGTAGTGGCTGTCTGCCACAATGGACTTGGCGTCATCAATCAACGATTGAAACGACTTGGTGTAAATGATGGGAGTCTGTTCAACAACTTCCTCCCCGCCTTCTTCCTGTGCAAAGACACCTGCGAAAGGCATCATTGCCATTGCGAAAAAGAGTAAAGATTTCTTCATCATTAAGTGAATTTAATAGTTAGTAATAGAATCTAATTCTGGATTTCAAAGCATAAATCGGACATCTCCGTAATTTTGCTTGCAAAGATACGAAATTTTATTTCAACAATCTGTACTAAAACAGATAATTTGTTGTTTTTTATGAAGAAAGACCCCAAAATGACGAAACTTTCTCTATTTTAAAGTCAAATATCCTTGCTCAAACACCCATAGGTGTAAAATTGGGACCCTTTGTGGGCAAATGCGACAATGATGAAACAATAACCTGCTCCACGCAACACCTTATGCACCGCATGGCCGTCAAACGAAGTGCCGTCTGCCTTCATGGCAGAGCACGTTCGCTTTCGCTTTCATCCTCACCGACAGCATCTCTCAAACGAGGCTTTCAGAGCCTCCAGAGGGGAGTGAGTCTTACCCTTTTGGGGGAGAGACTCTCACCCTTCCAAGGGTAAGAGTCTCTCCCCTTCAGAGGTTCTTTCATCGTCATTCCGTCGGTCGTGTCATACTCTCAGTAAAAGCGATTTCATCATCATTTTTTTTCTTGCTGTTGTGCTGTCTATGTCAGAGAAAAAGTGTACCTTTGCAACCGCAAAAGAAAATGGCGATATATGGGAAAGCGTTTCGTTTTGGTTGTGATGGGGTGCTGTCTTGCGTTAGGCATGGCGGCACAGCAGCATTTGCAGCAGTTGGCGGATTCGGTGGTGAAATACCAGATGAAGTCGGGCGGATGGCCGAAAAACCAAGACTGGCTGAGGGGTGTTGACCCGAAAGAGGCGATGAACTGGCGGAAAACGGGCATCGGCTCGACAATTGACAACGGCGCGACAACCAGCGAGATGGAGACGTTGGCGAAGGTGGTCGCCTATTATGATAAGATGGCGGCAGATGTGCCGAAGTGGGTGGATAAGGATGTGGTGAATGAACGTAAACTGCGGTATTGCGAATCCTTCAAGAGGGGATTGGCGTATCTGCTGAAGATGCAGTATGCCAATGGCGGCTTCCCGCAGTTCTACCCAGAAAAGCGGGCGGAGGACTATTCGACGCAAATCACGTTTAATGACAACGCGATGGTGAATGTGCTGAAGTTGCTGAGGGATGTGGCGAATGAGGATGCCCGTTTCAGCGGCTTGGGCATTGACAAGGGCACGAAGAAGAAGTGCAGGGCTGCTTACGAAAAGGGCGTTCGGTGTGTGCTGGATTGCCAAATCCGTGTGGATGAGTCGGGTCGGGTGTTGGATTACGGGACGGAGGCTTGGAGGAAAGGCAAACGGACGGTGTGGTGCCAACAGCATGACAAGCAGACCTTTGCACCTGTGAAAGCCCGTGCGTATGAGTTGCCTTCCTATACGGGCAATGGCGAGACTTGCGCCATTCTGGATATGTTGATGGACGAAGAGGAGGTGTCCGAAGAGGTGAGGGAAGCGGTGAAATGTGGTGTGGAATGGTTGGAGGCGCATGCGATGAAGGATGTGGCGGTGGAGCGTTTCACGAATGAGGAGGGACAGAGGGATATCCGACTGGTGAAGGAGAAGGATGCGCCGCTGTTGTGGGCACGGTTCTATGACCTTGAGAAGGGCGAACCGATGTTTTGCGACCGCGACGGTGTGCCTCGGAAGAGTCTTTCGGAGGTGGGGTATGAGCGCAGAAATGGTTATTCGTGGGTGGGCGATGGACCTGCCCGGGTGATTGAGAGATATAAAAGATGGAAGTAGATCAACAAAAACGAGATTGACATATAAAACAAAAACAATTATGGCAGAAAACAACAACCAACAACTTCAGATTGAACTGAAGCCAGAGGTGGCAGAGGGCATTTATTCAAACCTCGCCATCCTTACTCATTCAAGCAGCGAGTTCATCGCTGATTTCGTGCAAATGATGCCTGGATTGCCCAAGGCACAGGTGAGAAGCCGCATTATCATGGCTCCGGAGCATGCCAAGCGCCTGTTGATGGCACTGCAGGACAATGTGCAGAAGTACGAGAAGCAGTTTGGCACCATCAAACTCTCTCAGCCTCAGCAGCCTCGTGAGGGCAGCACCATCGCGCCTTTCACAATCAAGAAGGGCGAGGCATAATGCCCCGATAGAAACGGATTCGCTGTTTTTCCTCGCGCGTACATTATATAATAATATATAGGATGTGATGTAGGCTTGCGAGGACAAATAATGAGAAAACAAAAAGCCGCAGGGTGTCTTTTGACGGACTCCCTGCGGCTGCTTTGAAGGATGATTTAAGTGCATTTTGCCATGTGGAGATTGCTTTTGGAGAACTTGGTATTGTTAAAATAAATTAAAAATGATGCTTTTCGGGGCTTTTTGTCGAAGTGGACGGAAAATAAATCTTTTGAAAAGATGTTGTTTGGCAGAAATTTCGTAACTTTGCACCACTTTTTGGAGTAGTGTGTGCCTTGGTTAGGTACATTTAGTGTCGTGTGGGAAGATTTCGCCCTGTTGCAAGAAGGGCGGAAAAAGGTAAAAAGAAAAGAGACGATACATAAATTTAGCACGAAGCAAAGCGAGTCGCTGACCACTAAGCAACGAGTTCCCCTTCGGGCGGAAGGGGCATGTGGGCGCTCGAACAGAAGACAATAATTCAATAATAATCATATAAAAAATTAAACAAAATGCCTACTATTCAACAATTGGTAAGAAAAGGCCGTAAGGTGTTGGTAGATAAGAGCAAGTCTCCTGCATTGGATTCATGCCCTCAGCGTCGCGGTGTTTGCGTGCGCGTTTATACCACCACTCCTAAGAAGCCTAATTCAGCGATGAGAAAGGTCGCTCGTGTTCGTCTGACAAACAAGAAGGAGGTGAACTCCTACATTCCAGGAGAAGGCCACAACCTTCAGGAGCACTCGATCGTGCTGGTGCGCGGTGGTCGTGTGAAGGACCTCCCAGGTGTACGTTATCACATCATTCGCGGTGCGCTTGATACCGCAGGTGTGGCAAGCCGCACACAGCGCCGCTCCAAGTACGGTGCTAAGCGTCCAAAGGCTAAGAAGTAATCCTTTTTCTTACAAAGAACAAAAAGAAACAACAGTTTTTTCACAACGTTTGGTTTGACGGAAATGCTTGAAGGGTTGAGTAAATGCCCCTCAAAGTGGGCGTTGAAGACACACACAGTATGCAGCCTCAGACTAAAGAAAGATTAAATCAAACAAAAAAATGAGAAAAGCTAAACCAAAGAAGCGTGTGGTACTTCCAGATCCAGTATATGGAGATGTGAAGGTGACAAAGTTCGTTAACAACCTCATGTATGATGGTAAGAAGAGCGTGGCTTACACCATCTTCTACACAGCGCTGAAGAACGTGGAGAACAAGATGAAGAACGAGGAGAAGTCCCCGCTCGAAATCTGGAAGACCGCTCTGGACAACATCACTCCTCAGGTGGAGGTGAAGAGCCGTCGTATCGGTGGTGCCACTTTCCAGGTGCCAACGGAAATCCGTGCAGACCGCAAGGAGGCTATTTCAATGAAGAACATGATTTCCTTCGCTCGCAAGCGTTCGGGCAAGAGCATGGCAGACAAACTTTCTGCTGAAATCATGGATGCGTTCAACCAGCAGGGTGGTGCGTTCAAGCGTAAGGAGGACATGCACCGCATGGCTGAGGCTAACCGTGCATTCGCACACTTCCGCTTCTAATTTCAACTCGATAGTTTTTAACAAGGTAAAAAGTAAAAAGGAAAAAGAGATATGGCAAAGCAAGATTTGCATCTTACACGTAACTTTGGTATCATGGCCCACATCGATGCTGGTAAGACTACCACATCGGAGCGTATCCTGTTCTACACAGGTAAGACTCATAAGATTGGTGAGGTTCATGACGGTGCTGCTACCATGGACTGGATGGCTCAGGAGCAGGAGCGTGGTATCACTATCACATCTGCTGCAACAACGGCTTACTGGACTTGGAACGGTAACAAGTATAAGTTCAACCTGATTGACACTCCGGGACACGTGGACTTCACCGCTGAGGTGGAACGTTCTCTCCGTGTGCTCGACGGTGCCGTTGCCACTTACTGTGCAGTAGGTGGCGTGGAGCCACAGTCTGAGACTGTATGGCGTCAGGCTGACAAGTACAATGTGCCTCGTATCGGTTATGTGAACAAAATGGACCGTTCTGGTGCCGACTTCTTCGAGGTGGTTCGCCAGATGAAGGAAGTGTTGGGCGCAAAGCCTGTTCCTGTGGTGATTCCTATTGGTGCAGAGGAGAACTTCAAGGGTGTGGTTGACCTCATCAAGATGAAGGCTATCCTGTGGCACGACGAGACGATGGGTGCTGACTATGACGTAGAGGACATCCCTGCAAACCTTCAGGCTGAGGCTGAGGAATGGCGTGGTAAGATGCTGGAGGCTGTTGCAGAGTTCGACGATGCGCTGATGGAGAAGTTCTTCGACGACCCATCCACCATTACGGAGGAAGAGTGCATCCGCGCTCTCCGCAAGGCAACTTGTGCACTTGAGTGTACTCCAATGCTCTGTGGTTCTTCATTCAAGAACAAGGGTGTGCAGACACTGCTCGACTATGTGTGCGCATTCCTGCCATCACCACTCGACACTCCTAACATCGTGGGTTCTAATCCTACGACAAAGGAAGAAGAAGACCGCAAGCCATCTGAGGATGAGAAGACTTCTGCTCTTGCCTTCAAGATTGCCACTGACCCATACGTGGGCCGTCTGACTTTCATCCGTGTTTATTCGGGTAAGGTTTCTGCCGGTTCTTATATCTATAACTCTCGCTCTGGCAAGAAGGAGCGTGTGTCTCGCCTCTTCCAGATGCACTCTAACCACCAGAACCCTGTTGAGGAAATCAGTGCAGGTGACATCGGTGCAGTAGTGGGCTTGAAGGATATCCACACAGGTGACACGCTCTGTGACGAGGATGCACCAATCGTATTGGAGTCTATGGACTTCCCAGACCCAGTGATTGGTATTGCTGTGGAGCCTAAGACCCAGAAGGATCTCGACAAGTTGTCCATCGGTTTGCAGAAGTTGGCTGAGGAAGACCCAACTTTCACCGTGAAGACTGACGAGCAGTCTGGTCAGACCGTGATTTCTGGTATGGGTGAACTTCACCTCGACATCATCATCGACCGTCTGAAGCGTGAGTTCAAGGTTGAATGTAACCAGGGTAAGCCTCAGGTGAACTACAAAGAGGCTATCACCAAGACTGTTGACCTCCGCGAGGTGTACAAGAAGCAGTCTGGTGGTCGCGGTAAGTTCGCCGACATCATTGTGAAGGTGGGTCCTGTAGATGACGACTTCGAGGGTCCAGGTCTTCAGTTCGTTGATGAGGTGAAGGGCGGTAATGTGCCTAAGGAGTTCATCCCTGCCGTTCAGAAGGGCTTTGCTGAGTCCATGAAGAATGGTGTGCTGGGCGGTTTCCCAATGGACAGCATGAAGGTGACCCTCGTGGATGGTAGTTTCCACCCAGTCGATTCAGACCAGTTGTCATTCGAAATCGCTGCACGTCAGGCTTATAAGAACGCTTGCGCTCAGGCTAAGCCAGTGCTGATGGAGCCTATCATGAAACTTGAGGTGGTTACTCCAGAGGAGAACATGGGTGATGTGATTGGCGACTTGAACAAGCGTCGTGGTCAGGTGGAAGGTATGGACAATGCCCGTTCTGGCGCACGTATCGTGAAGGCAATGGTTCCACTGGGCGAGATGTTCGGTTATGTGACCGCTCTTCGTACCATCACTTCGGGACGTGCCACTTCATCTATGCAGTATGACCACCATGCTCCGGTATCAAGCACCATCGCTAAGGCTGTGCTGCAGGAGTGCAACGGTCGCGTGGATCTCGTATAAATCAAGAATAGTTAGGGGGTGCAGACAAGCAAACGACTCTTTGTCTGCATACCCTCTTACTTATATATATTAATTACTAAATAATTAGACAAAATGAGTCAGCAAAAAATTCGTATTAAACTGAAGTCTTACGACCACAATCTCGTTGACAAGTCAGCCGAGAAAATCGTTAAGGCAGTGAAGGCTACGGATGCTATCGTGAGCGGTCCTATTCCACTCCCAACACACAAGCGTATCTTCACAGTGAACCGTTCTACTTTCGTGAACAAGAAGTCTCGTGAGCAGTTTGAACTCAGCACTTACAAGAGACTGATTGACATCTACAGTTCTACTACTAAGACTGTGGACGCTCTCATGAAACTCGAACTCCCCAGCGGTGTTGAGGTTGAGATTAAGGTTTGATAGTTAGAGAACAATTAAAAGTTATATTGAAATGCCAGGATTAATTGGAAGAAAAATCGGAATGACATCCGTTTTCAGTGCTGAGGGCAAGAATCTGCCATGCACTGTTATCGAAGTAGGTCCTTGTGTTGTAACTCAGGTTAAAACTGTTGAGAAAGATGGCTATGCTGCTGTACAGGTAGGTTTCCAGGACAAGAAGGAAAAGCACACTACCAAGCAGATGATGGGTCACTTCAAGAAGGCTGGTACAACACCAAAGGCCCACTTGGCCGAGTTCAAGTTTGACGAGGAGCACAACCTCGGAGACACCATCACGGTGGAACTCTTCAACGACACTGACTT
>JAFUYM010000038.1 GCA_017470525.1 Bacteroidaceae bacterium | reverse complement strand
TTACCTCAAGTCGCATCGTGGGGTAAGGGGATGGTGGCTACATATTGATGTTGTGCTGTTGCTTTTTACTGAAAGCTGCTACTAACGACTCATAAATCTACCCTTAATCGTGTATTGGATGATAGTTGCGGATTTTAGGGATAAAAGAAGTAGGAAAACTACGCATTCAATGGATGAGAAGCGACTGATAGAGCGTATCTTAGGAGGGGAAACAAGTGAGTTTCGCCACCTGATGAGGAAATATGAGGGCGAATTATTCGCTTTCATCTTCGGCATTGTCAGCCGCCAAGAGGATGCAGAGGATGTGCTACAAAACACATTCGTGAACGCCTTCAGGTTTCTGGAGCAGTATGACAACCGCAAGGCATCGCTCTCCACATGGCTGCACCGCATCGCCTACAACGAAGCGTTGAAACATGGAAGGAAGAAGCGAGTGACCACTCTCTCGTGGGACGAAGACGAGCGACTGCTTTCAGAGGTGACAGATGAGGAGACGGACGAGTGGATGGCTGGAGCACAGGAAGAGCAGTTGCAGCAATTGGAGGCAGCGGTAAGGCGACTGCCCGACGAACACCAACTTCTCTTGCGGCTCTACTATGAGGAAGGCAAACCGCTGAAAGACATTGCCTACATCCTCAACAGCGAAGCCAGCCGACTGGCCAACCGCCTGCAACGAATCAGAAAGAAACTTTACATGGAACTTGGGGCAACACACCCATGAACTATTTCTAAAAAAGCAACTCCAACAGACATGAAGACAAACAACATTGACATAGCAGACGATGCCCTCTACAAAGTGATGCGGCGGATGAAAGCAAGGCGAGAAGTGCCCCGATTGTCCGATGACTTTGAGGACAGGGTAATGGCACAGATTGAAGCCATTGCACCTTCCCGCAAGGAGATAAAACCCGCTGAAAAAAGAAGCAAGGTTGTGCGGATGTGGATGCTCCGTGCCATCAGTGCAGCAGCAGTCATCACAGGAATCTTCCTGCTTGCTGAAAAGATGATGCCAGAAAAGGAAGAAGGGCAATCCAAGGTGGTGGCAAAGGTGGAAACCAGCAAGCCTGTGGAGCCACGCACGGAAGCAAAAGAAGAAAACCCGCAAACGGAAAAGGTGACCGCACCACCTGCTCAACGCCCCAATGTCCCAACCGCCACCAAGCATTCCAACACCCGACACAGTGCTGTCGTCAATATAGCAGAGGAAAAAAACTTTGCCACCTCAGACAACGATGTCTGCATTGATTGTGAAATGGAAGTAATGGCAAACGAACTGACAGCCATGATGAATGAATTTGAAAACTTATAATAGGACGCAATATGAAATACATTGTTTTATACCTACTGCTCCTCTGTCCGATGGACATACTGGCACAGTCAACAACCGACCAAGTTGTTGATAGCATCATGAATTATCTCGCCATGAATAGCCTTGACGGTCTTTTCGTCATGGAAAGCAACGGTCGCAACCATGCCTGCCGAGGTGAAATCACCATCGATAATGAACCGATGGGAGCCACGAGGAAGGTTCTCTATGGCATACGCCCCTACATCGACCAACTGCCCCACCTCCGAAAGATGACCGAAGAACAAGCAGGCGAGGTGTTTGAAGGACGCATCGCCATGCGCCTGCACCCCGAGCAAGGCGACACATCGGCTTATTTCCTCATGACCTACAACCGCTCGAAACTGGCGTTCAAGTACGGTGTGAACAGCCCCGGCAGCATCAATCTCGCCAAGAGTTCCGCCAACGGACCGGGCGTAGGCTTCTTCCACAAGGAACTGTCGGCAACGGAAGCCAACCCTATTATCCTTCTTTTTGACGAGTACTCGCAACGCAGTGATGCCCTTGTCGCCGATACCATATTTCAGTACGATGGTGACAAAGATTATGAGTGGTGGCTGGGAACTACGGATGAGAGCAGCCGCACCAAAGCCCGTATCGTCCTATTGCCCTCAAAGACATACAAGGAAATAGAACAATGGCGGGATGTGGTGAGTCGCTACAACCGACACGACAACGTAACCACAAGCCTCAGAAACAGCGTGTGGCATGGCAAGCCGTATCTGGTCAGCGTCATCTGCACATTCACGGTCAACGGAGCCTTTCACCTGTACCTTGCCGGTCACTATCAGGGGCAGTTCTGTCTCATCCGCGTAGTGGCACACCCTGGCGAACCATGCGGAGTTGTCCCCGGATTTGCCCGCCTCATCGAACATTTGACAGGTACGGAACAAATGGTGAATGACGTGACAGGAAATCCAACGAAACTCATAGAACTCATGGAAAAGGAGTTGCAACGCCGAAAGTCACAACCCCATGCTCAGGTCATCGACACCCTCTTTGTGAGCAACGACCACGAGGGTCACATGTGGTGGAAAGGCATAGACCACCCTTGTCCCACCCATGCCCACCTTGTGCGCACACCTTCCTCAAAGAAAGACTTCGATGCCCTCCACCAACGCATCCGCAAGACCCTCAACCCCACGGTGAGTTACCGAGCATGGACAGACGACGGCGAGGAGGACGAACGCATCTTCCTCGGCTGGATGGATGAACAGCGTCACTATCACGCATACATTATATACTATATGATAGCCACACAGCAAGTCATCATCGAACGTGCTGACAGCGAGGATTCCAACAGCATCTGCATTCCACACTATTCACAAGAATGGTTTGACAAACATCCTCTTTCCCCATAGAAGCACCCCATCCTGTTGATGAATTGAAAGAAACGTACCCCTCGACTACGGTGAGGTGTACCCGAGGGGTACGGCACAGTGTACCCCTCGGGTACGAATCTCAAGTAATAAAAGATTAGTTCAAAAGAAATGCCTCGTTCGCTGTGACTGCGAGCGGGGCATTTCCTTGTCATCATTTCAAGCCGACGGAAATGTGTCGCAAACGACCCATTGTTAAACAAGGTTAAAGTTATAATAAATCGCTTGCGATATAAATAAAAAGTCGTACCTTTGCATCGCAAACGACAAAAGCATCAATAAAAACAATTAAAAAAACTAAACAACTCATTATTAAAACAAAATCATTATGGCAAAGATTTATGATTTTAAGGCTTTGACAAGCAAAGGTAAGGAACTGGATTTCGCTCAGTTCGAGGGTAAGGTGTTGCTGATTGTGAACACAGCCAGCAAGTGCGGTTTCACTCCTCAGTTTGCAGGACTGGAGGAACTGAACAAGAAGTATCAGGACAAGGGACTCGTCATCATCGGCTTCCCATGCAATCAGTTCAAAGAACAAGACCCGGGCAACGACGCACAGATTGAGGAGTTCTGCCAACTGAACTACGGTGTGACGTTCCAAATCATGAAGAAGACAGACGTGAACGGTCCTGCCGCAGAGCCTATCTTTGAGTATCTGAAGACGCAGGCACCCACCGAAGAGTTTCACGGTTTGAAAGCCAAGGCTACTCACGCCATGCTCAAGAAACTCAGCAAGAGCGTGGAGAAAGACAGCGACATCTTGTGGAACTTCACGAAGTTCCTGATTTCGAAGGACGGCGAAACCATCAAGCGTTATGCTCCCACAACAGAGCCAAAGGACTTTGAGAAAGACATTGAGGAAATGCTCTAAAAGGAATCAAAAGTGTAGATTGAACCTCAAAGGAACAATCTACACTTTTACAGACACTTATCATGCACAAAGAATTACAATTAGACCATCAAATTTGTTTCCGACTTTACACCGCCGCACGGCTCATCACACAGGCATACACACCGATGCTTACACAGTTGGGCATCACCTATCCGCAGTACCTGGTACTGATGGTGCTGTGGGAACAGGACAGCCAACCTGTGAATGACATTGCCCACCGATTGGTGTTGGAAACCAATACCGTCACTCCTCTGCTCCAACGCATGGAAAAACAGGGGCTCGTGGAGCGTCATCGCGGCGAAAACGACAAGCGCCAGCAAATTGTGAGCCTGACCGAGAAAGGCAAGGCATTGGAGGAACAAGCCTTTGAGACGATTCCCGAGGGCATGGGCGAACAACTGCAAGCCTGTCCTCTGAAACTGGAGGACTACATGTCGCTTACCAACGAACTCGATGCATTGATTGACGCGTTAAAAGACAAAAAAACTCAAGTTGTCAAATCTTTTGGTTAAAGATGCTCTTCTTTCGCAAAAAAGTTGTAACTTTGCCGCCAAATCAACATTTTCTGAGGCAATGAGCAAAAAAAGTTATAAGAAGCAGACTATTGCGGAGACGAAAAAGCCTTTATTGACAAACAATCTGTCACAATCAAAACAAAAAGAAAAAAGACCACTCACCATCACAAAAACTGCATCCATGCTGATAGCCCTGGCTGTCACCGTGGCGATTGCGGTATTAGGCGGGTATTATCTTGTCGGTTGCAACAGCGACGTGCTGTTCATGGCACAGTCGAAGAGTTATTTCACGACCAACCCCGTATTTCTGCGGGAATGTATGCAGTTGCCAGGAGGATTCATCAGTTGGGTGGCATCTTATCTGGTACAATATTTCTATCACCCCGCATGGGGCGCTGGCATCATGATTGCCATTTGGGTGGCAAGCATGTGGCTGAGCAAACTGGCATTCAAAGTCAAGGGAGCATGGATGGCTGTCTTGGCAATTCCTGTTGTCTGCCTGCTGGTCAGCATGATTGATATGGGCTACTGGATTTACTACATCAAGCAGACGGGCTATTGGTTCTACGGCACAGTCGGTTACTTTTTTGTAATGGCGATGATGGTGTTACACAGCAGCCTCAAACGAAAAAAGATTGACCGCATCATCACCACAACTTTGGTGGCTCTCACCTACTCTTTTGCAGGATGGTACACTCTTTTGACATTGGCATACATCGCCGTGATGGCTATTGCCGACAACCTGCAGAAACCTGCTCAACCTGAAGAAAATCTGTACGAAGAGCCTAAACGCAATCCGCTGTTGGGAAAGATGGTGATTGTGCTGTTCCCATTGGTGCTGATTGGTGTGGTACCTTTGTTCTCTTACCAGTTCTACTCTGCCATCCGTTTGGAAGATGCGTGGACAACAGGATTCCCCAATTTCATCAACGATAAAATGGTCAGTTACACACCAGAGATTCCTTTCATGGTGTTGGCTGCCATTCCTTTGATTTTCCCATTCCTCCCGAAAGAAAAAGACCTAAAGGGCAAAATGGTATGGGTGGTTTATCTCGTGACCATCGCTCTGATGGTTGCCTCCTACATTTGGGTTGACAAGAACAACTTCCAGAATTACAACTACCATGCCGAACTGCGTATGTACCGTGCAACAGAGGAACAGGAATGGGACAAGGTGTTGGACGAAATGGGTAATATTCCAGGCAACGCATCACGCCAAATGGTGCTGATGAAAAACATTGCTTTGATGAACAAGGGAGAAATGGGTACCCGAATGTTCAAATACAACAACATGGGCGAACCTCCTACGAATGGGTTCGACACCCTTGCTGTCCACATGGTGCAGACCGCTGCCCCACTCATTTACTATTATCATGGCAAAACAAACTTCACGGTGCGCTGGTGCATTGAAAACAGTGTGGAGTTCGGTTACAATTTCGACAATCTGAAGATGTTGGCACGATGTGCCCTCATAGGTGGCGAAATGGATGCGGCAAAAAAATACCTTGACATCCTGAGTACTTCCACCTTCTACAAGGATTGGGCGCAAGACTTGATGCCTATTACAGAGAAGCCTGAACTTATCAAGAAACACCACGAGTTTGACACGGTGCGTGAACTCCGTGACCACATGGGCACCGTGCTGGATGGTGACAATGGCTTGTGTGAAATGTATCTGCTCAACTATTTCAGCAATACCATGAACAAGGATGACAAACTCTTGCAGGAACTGACGCTGAACTACGCAATGGTGCAGAAGGACATCCAGTTGTTCTGGCCGCGCTTCTTCCTCTATGCACAATTGCATCAAGGCGAAGAAATGCCAACCCACTACCAAGAGGCTGCCTATCTGTACGGCAATCTCGAACCTCAGAACGTCAACATCTCCAACATGCCATTCGACGCGAAGGTGAAGGAACGCTATCAAGGCTTCCAGCAACTGTCACAATCGCTGCTCCAGACAGGCATGCAACCCAAAGAAGTGGGTGAAGCGATGAAGAGCACCTATGGCGACACGTTCTACTGGTTCTACTTCTTCTGCCGCGACGTGCATTCTTATTGATAATCAAACAGTAATGATATTATTCCACCAAACAATCTATAATTTACCATTTTGCCATTCGGCATCTTTATTGAAACAATGATGAAAAAGTTTATATCCATATTGGTTGCAGCCACAATGCTGATAGCATGCAACCGACCGACAGTGCCTACTGATGCCAAGCAGGAATCACGCCTGCCAAGAATCTATCCAGATTACACTGAAGTGACGATACCCTTCAACATTTGCCCTTTGAATTTTGCGGTGCAAGAAGGTGCTAGCGAGGTAGTGGCACGGCTCACCTACCCTGGTGGCGAAATGACCTACGGAAAAGACCAGAAGGTGCTGATAGACGAAGAGGAATGGAAAGAAATCATGAAAGCCTCGAAGGGAGAGAGCATCCAAGTGGATGTGTTTGCTAAGGTGGACGGCGCATGGAAAGCCTTCAAGCCTTTCAACATCTATGTGGCAGAGGACAGCATTGACCAGTACATTTCGTACCGCGTCATTCAGCCATCCTATGTGGCATACGAGAAACTGAGCATCAATCAGCGCGACCTCACCTCTTTCGACGAGAGGGAAATCTACAGCAACATGTCGGTCAGCACCGAAAGCACGGGTCAGTGCATCAATTGCCACTCCTACAAGAACTTCAAGACCGACAACATGCTCTTCCACATGCGACAGGGCTATGGCGGTACCATGATTGTCACCGACGGCGAACTGCGCAAGATAGACCTCAAGACGGATGAAACCCTCAGTGCCGGTGTCTATCCTGCATGGCACCCCACACAGAATCTCATAGCCTTCTCCACCAACAAGACAGGACAATCTTTCCACACGAAAGACCTGAACAAGATCGAGGTGCAGGACACGGAGAGCGACCTGATTCTCTACGATGTTGACAAGAACGAAGTGAGCATCATTTCTGAACTGGACGACGAACTGGAGGTGTTCCCCACATGGAGCCCTGACGGCAAGAAACTCTATTTCTGTTCCGCACATTTTGAATACCAAAACGACAGCATTGCCAAAGAAACGGAAATGATTCAGCGATATAAGGAAGTGAAATACGACCTCTATTGTGCCGACTTTGACCCTGCAACCAAACAGTTCAGCAATGTACAGATGATTTACAACGCTTCCGATTCACTCGGACAGAGTGTCACCCTGCCCCGTGTCAGCCCCGACGGACGCTACATACTTTTCGCACAGGCTGAATTTGGCTGTTTCCACGTATGGCATGCCGATGCCGACATCTACATGATGGACTTGAAGACCAAACAGGTGCAGAAGTTGGATGCCGTCAACAGCGAGCGTTCGGAGAGTTATCCTACATGGTCGAGCAGCGGAAGATGGATAATGGTGGATTCTCGCCGTGACGATGGTAACTACACCCGTCCTTACATCGCTTATTTCGACAAGAAAGGAAAGGCACACAAGGCATTTGCCGTTCCCCAGAAAGACCCGAACTTCTATACATTCTTCCTCCGTTCGTTCAATCGCCCTGAATTTATGGTTGAACCCGTCACCATTACCCCACAGGAGTTTGCCAAGAAAGCCAAGGAAGATGCAGTACCGGCAAAATATGCCAATAGATGATTAAACTCAAATACATATATATACTTGCATTCATCACCGTAGCATACATTTTGCTGCCGGTGATGAATAGCGATTATCTGTACACCATTCAAGACAACAATATCTTCATCAGCGGACACACGTTCATGAAGGAAATTGTTGACGACCAAGGTGGATGGGGGGCATGGACTGCGTGTTATCTCACCCAATTCTTCTACTATCCGTGGTTGGGCAGCACCATTCTCATCGCCCTGTGGGTACTCATCTATCTACTGACCCTCCATCTATTCAGCATCAAGGACAAACTCTCCCCTATGGCACTGGTTCTGCCCGCACTCCTGCTGTTCAACATACTGGATTATGGCTATTGGATTTACTATGCCAAAACTCCTGGCTTTCCATTCCAACCCACGCTGGCATTGCTGTTCATTCTCCTGTGCGCCACCCTATTGCGCCCCCTGCTCAGCCGCACCCAACACGGAAAATGGCTGGACAATCTGCTGCCCTATCAACTGTGCCTCATCGGAGTGGGTATCTGCCTGCTTTTTGTCTTCGACCTCCAGAGGGTAAATGTGCTGAACAACCACCACTGTTCGTTCCTCATCACGATGACCGACAAGAACTTCAAGCATGAGATGCGGATGTATCGCGCTCTGGACGAATTTCGATTCGACGATGTCGTCAAGGAGATGGAGGCTTGTCAGAAGGAGGGGACAGAACCCACCAACTTGATGGTGCTCTACAAAAACATCGCCCTGATGCATACAGGACAACTGGGCAGGATGTTTGAACTCAACAATTGCGGCACCACGCCCAATGCTGGCAAATCCCTACAAGTGCATGTCTCACAGTTAGGTGGTGCTCTGATTTACTATCAGTTTGGGCAAATCAACTACACATACCGCCGTGCTATGGAGAGTGCCGTGAAACATGGACTGAGTTTCCGCAATCTAAGAATGATGGCACGTGCCGCCCTGCTCAATCGGGAGTTTGAAATGGCAGAGAAATACCTCGCCATGCTCAAGACGAGCCTCTTCCATCGTCAATGGGCAATAGAACGTGAACGTTGGATATTCAACAGTACCGACTATCTGCAAAGCCTCGAATATCAAACTCTTGCGCCACTGCTTCAAGAGGATGTCAACACTCTCGACGATGACCAAGGACTCTGCGACCAATACCTGCTGCAGCATTTCTCCGACCTGACCCAAGCATCCACTCCGCTTCTGGAAGACCTTATCATCTGCATGTCGCTCTGGTCGAAAGATGCCTACGCCTTCTGTGTACATTTCTACGACTACGCCCACAACCACCCCGATGAGACCATTCCGACACTCTATCAAGAAGGTGCCATCCTCTTGGGCAATGCTGAGGACTCCCCCATTGAACTGAACGGATTCAGATTTGACGAACTCGTGGCTGACAAGTACAACCGTTTCGTCAGCGATTACAACACGCTACTGCAACAAGGCATCAGCGAAAAGGAAATGGGCAATCGACTCCGTCCCAAATACGGCACAACCTATTGGTGGTACTACTATTTCTACAATGATTTCACCCTCTATTGAGGTCACAAACATAGAAACAATATTTATTAACTTTATGCTATATTAATCACTCATGAAGAAACTTATTGCTTTGGCTCTCGTGGCATCTGCCGCACTGAGCATCCATGCACAAGGAACTGTGCAAGACTACAAGAACGCATTTGGCATCAGCCGCAAGTACTCCTACAAGATGGCAAACGGTAGTGTCAATGTGCGCCGTTCCCGAGGTGAGGAAGATACACCTGACCGCTTCATCTACTCCACTTACAACGGCGACAGCACCGTGTGGTATCAGGTCAACGCCAAGACTGGCGAAAAGACCCAAACAACTAACCCAGAACTGAACCGCCGTCGCAACAACTGGAACTGGGGAGGCGGCGAGAGCCATCACTGGATGGAAGTGAGAGACGAAAAAGACGGACGTGCCGAACATCCCGTAAACAAGGGCACGTTCATGATTCATAAGGACAACAACCTGTATGTGGTCAGCGGCAACGATGCTGCCAACGCCACCGCCATCACGACCGACGGTGTTGACACCTGCTACTACTCCTCATGGGGCAGTTGGTCGAAGGATGGCAAGTATTATGCCACCGTGCTCATCAAGCCCGCCCCTAAGCACTATGTGACCTACACGATGTCTTCGCCCACCGACCAAGTGCAGCCCAAGTATTCACAGCAGGAGTATGCCAAGCCGGGCGACTCGCTCAACTACCGTATTCCGGTGGTGGTTGATGTGGAGAACAAGAAGACCATCTATCCCAAATCTTGTGAACTCTTCGCCTCTCAGTATCAGGTGACTGCCCCCGATTGGGACGAGAACGGAAAGACCCTCACCTTCGAGTTCAACGAACGCGGTCACAAGACCTACCGTGTGCTGGAGATGGATTTGGAGGGTAACGTGCGCACCCTCATCGAGGAGAAGAACGAGAAATATGTGGCTTACTCACGCAACCTGCGTCGTGACCTCGACGAGAGTCGCATCCTCTGGAAGAGCGATCGCGACGGACATGCACACCTTTATCTCTACGACCGCAAGAAGGGCAAGATGACCCAAGTGACCAAGGGTGATTTCTGGGTGCGCGACGTACAGCATGCCGAGATAAACGAGAAGGGCAAGGGCTACATCATCTTCTCTGCCAATGGCATGAACTGCAAGAACATGGGCAAGGTGGTTTCCAGTTTCGACGGTAAGATAACCGAAGAAGACCCCTACAACATCCACTACTATCGCATCAACCTCGACGGCAAGAACCTCATCGCACTCACACCCGAACGTGGCACTCACGAAGCCACCTTCAACGCTGACCATACAGCACTCATCGACACCTATTCTTCGGTGGATCAGGAACCAGTCACCGTGCTCCGTTCTGCTGTCGATGGCAAACTTATCTCCACGCTCGAAACTGCCGACATCACCAAACTGAAGGCTGAAGGCTGGAAAGCCCCCGAAGTGTTTGTGGCTCCTGGTCGCGACGGCAAGACCGACATGTGGGGACTCATTCAGCGCCCATCCAACTTCGACCCCAACAAGAAATACCCCATCATCGAGTACATCTATTCAGGACCTGGCGACCAGTATGTGCCGAAGAAGTTCACTCCATGGCTCTACAATCTGCAAGAAGTGGCAGAACTCGGCTTCATCGTCGTGCAACTCGATGCCATGACCACATCGTTCCGCAATCTCGATTTCGAGCAGGTGTGCTATAAGAACCTGAAAGATGCAGGTTTCCCCGACCGCATCGCATGGATCAAGGCTGCTGCCGAAAAGTACCCCTACATGGACATCGACCGTGTAGGCATCTACGGCTGTTCGGCAGGTGGACAGGAAGCCCTCGGTGCCCTCCTCTTCCATGGCGACTTCTACAAGTCAGCCTATGCTGCTTGCGGATGCCACGACAACCGTATGGACAAAATCTGGTGGAACGAGCAATGGATGGGCTATCCCATCGACCAGTCATACATCGATTGTTCTAACGTGGAGAATGCCAAGAACCTGCAAGGCAAACTCATGCTCGTCGTGGGTGAAATGGACGACAATGTGGATCCCTCTTCTTCTTATCAAGTGGTCAACGCCCTCATCAAAGCCAACAAAGACTTCGAGTTCATCCTCATCCCTGGTGCCCACCACACCATGGGCGAATCCTACGGCGAACACAAACGCTACGACTTCTTTGTGAAGAACCTCCTCGGAGTGGAACCACCCAGTTGGGATAAAGTACAATAAAATGAAACTTTGCCAGGATTAGTACGAAACATGCTACATAAAAAAGTGCGGGACAAGAGATTTTCTTGCCCCGCACTTGCTGATAGCAGATTCATTCCTGCAACTCATTTCCAACGATGTCCCTCATCCTATCCATCAATTCGCGATTCTCCTCCAGCACATTCCAAATGCCATCTTCGGAAAGGACACCACGTTGGAGGTTTTGCGGAAAAAGACCAGCCTCATCGTCGGCATAGTCTTGCTTCCATTGGGGACTGCCATAGTAGTCACTCAGGGATTGAAGTGCCTCCTGCGCCTCGGCATACTGGTCAAGGGCATCAGACAACTGTTTGACAGCAACAGATGCACGGTCAAGACACTGTTCCATCTGTTGGATTCTTTCTATCTGTTCCATTCTCATTTAATGATTAGGCAACAAAGGCATTACTTATTTCCGAGTCTATCTGCGCATCGTTTTCTTTCCACCTTGAATACGGAAACGGGAATCCTTTGTGGCAGGACGACCAGACAAATCATAGGCAGGAACATCGACATTGTTCTTCAAGGATGAAACTGCCTGGATGCCCGCAGGAACATCCGACTGCAATTCGATATAGTCAATATCGGGCATCCAGTTGCTGGAATTGGAGAGACGGATAGTGTTGCGACCCTTTTGCAACTGAATCTTGATGGTTTTCTTACCCACGGTGTTCCAACTGCCTGAGTTGGCGACAACACTCTGCACTTTCTTACCATTTACGTTCACCACAATATTGCGGTTTTCTCCAGAAATAAAGGCGATGGTGAGTTTGTAGTCGCCACCATTGTCAGAGTCCACATCGCGCCATACGAGGTCGTTCTTGTCGCTATAGCCCAGCCAACCCGCCTTGTAACCGCCAGAACAACTCTCATCGGCAGAATAGATGCCTGTTTTCTCGCTTTGGTTGTTCTTTATTTCCTGGTAATCACTGATGTAGGCAGTTTCAGCCTCATAGCGGATGCGTTCCACACGTCGGTCTGCCTCTGCCACATAGATGCGGGTGCCATGAGCAGGAACGGTCACCTCATATTCGTCGGTGAAATCACCCACATCTTTCTTCGTGAACACATCACGCAAACTTACATTGCCAGCCAGACAAAGGTCGGAGAATTTGACCGTCACCTCCCGTGCATTGTCATTAGGATTATATACCGCAAAGGCACGCTTCGTGCCACCCAAGATTTCGAGGTCTTTCACCAAAATATGGCAGCCGTTGGTGAATCCCACCACATAAGCCTGCTGATAGAGCGTGTCCTGATTCAAGGCAATCAACTCCTCGTTTCTCAGCAAGGCAAGTGCGGTCGATTTCACCGAAGTCAAATCGCAGCCAATCAGCAACGGAGAATTCATGATGCACCACATGCCAAAATGCGTCTTATCCTCCTCGGTGGTCAAGGAACGCCCCACCTCCAGCATATCCATATCGTTGTAGTGCCCCTTGCTACAATAAGCACTCAAATAGAGATTCTCGGCAATGATGCCCTTCACCGACCCCCAACTGGCATTGATGTCACCAGTGGTGCGCCATGAAAAAGCAGCACCGTCAATCCATGTGCCAGGATAAGCCCAACGGCAGGCATTCATGCGTACATCAGTACGTCCCGTATTCTTAATTGCCTCGGCAATGGCAGAGTATCGCATCTGCTCATCGAGCACCAGATGGTCTTCGTTGTGATAATAAGAACCCCCACAAAAATCGACTTTGATGAAATCGAAACCCAACTCTTTGAAGAAAAAGTCGGCATCCTGCTGGTCGTGTTCATATAGCCCCACTCCTTTGCCGATGACATCGCCATTGAACATGCTACCACAGGTATTGTGTCCTGCATCACTGTAAATGCCAGCCTTCAAGCCCTTGCTATGAATGTAATCCACCACACCTTTCAACCCGTTAGGGAAGCGTGTGGGATGGATGAGCAACTGCCCTGTCTCCTTGTCGCGACCTCCAAAATAGCCATCATCAATATTAATGTGGTCATAACCCACCTTCTGCAGTCCTTTCGTCACCATCGCATTCGCCTGCTGACGAATCAATGACTCACTGATGTTCACTCCATAAGTATTCCAGGAACTCCATCCCATTGTGGGTCCCTCCTGCGCCTGTGCATTCAAGCCCAATGCCACCAGCGTCATCGCCAAAATCTGATGTTTCATACACATAAAAAATTATTTGCTGCAAAGATAGCACTATTTTCACAAATAAAATTACACACATGAAACATATTTTTCCAAATAAATACCATTACTCCTGCTCCGATAGGGTATAAGGATGGCCTTGATTTTCATTGTCACATAAGTGTCATGTAATCAGAACTATCGGAAACTTCTATCTATAAAGACAAACGAAAACGGAAATCAGATACTCGTATGACCCATTTTTTTGAAAAAAGTTCGTAACTTTGCACTCGAAACACAAAAGAACATTATGCAAGACAACAGAACAAAGGAACTGGGAACGAGGCCGATTGGTGAGTTGCTAATGAAATATGCAGTGCCAGCAGTGGTGGCAATGACGGCTTCTTCGCTCTACAATATGGTGGACCGTATCTTCATCGGGCGCATCCCCGATGTGGGCACATTGTCGCTGGGCGGTTTGGCAGTCACGTTTCCCGTCATGAACCTCAGTGCCGCATTCGGCGCGATGGTGGGTGTGGGCTGTTCAACGATGATGTCCATTAAGTTGGGACAGAAAGACTACCAGACGGCTGAAAGAGTGTTGGGAAACATGGTGTCGCTCAACGTGATTATAGGTGTTGTGGTGGGTGTGCTTGGATTGGTGTTCATCGACCCGTTGCTCCTCTTCTTCGGGGCTTCGGAGAACACCCTGCAATATGCTCGCGACTACATGGAAATTATTCTGTATGGCAATGTGGTGACACACCTCTATCTGGGACTGAACAGCGCACTCCGAAGCACAGGACATCCGCATGTGGCAATGTCGGCTACGATTGCCACGGTGGTCATCAATGCCATCCTCGACCCACTGTTCATTTTCACATTCAACATGGGCATCAAGGGTGCGGCATACGCAACGATTCTGGCACAGATTGTCGCACTCATTTATGTTATCTCTATTCTCTCTAACAAAAAAGACTTAATCCATTTGCATTCAGGCATCTATGGATTAAGAAAGCGCATTGTGAAGAACATCCTCAGCATTGGTCTTTCACCTTTCAGCATGCAGTTGTGCGCCTGCTTAGTGGTCATCCTCATCAACAAAGGATTGACCAAGCATGGAGGCGACTTGGCGATTGCAGCATACGGCATTGTGAACGGCATCACGTTCCTGTTTGTGATGGTGGTGATGGGCATCTGTCAAGGTATGCAACCGATTGCAGGTTTCAACTTCGGGGCACAGCAGCCAGCGCGAGTGAACGAGGTGCTGAAGAAAGCCATCATCCTCGCTACCATCGTGATGTGCTGCTCGTTCATCCTCTGCGAGTTCTTCCCCCACTACCCTGTTGCTTTGTTCACAGAAGACCCCGACCTGGCGGCATTGGCTGTGTCAGGCATGAAAATTATCGTCGTCATGTCGCCCATCGTGGGTTTCCAAATCGTGACGGGGCATTTCTTTCAGAGCATCGGCATGGCAAAGAAGAGCATCTTCCTGTCGGTCAGCCGCCAGTTAGTATTCCTTGTGCCCTTCCTGCTCATTTTTCCTGAAATTTGGGGAACAAACGGTGTGTGGATAAGCATCGCCACCGCCGACGGCATTGCCACCATCACGGCAGCCGCCATGCTTTGGCTGTTCTATCGGAACAGGGCAACAGTTCATGCACCCAGCATCCGAGCCAAGAGCATCCTGCACAGGGTATTCTTCCACAATCGAGTGACACCATAAAAGAGTTTAGAAGTTTTACGCTTCGCGCCTTTGAAAAAACAAAAGAAAACAAGAAAAAATATTTTATTTTGTTTTTTACTATTTTCTTTTGTTTTTCTAAAGACCGCTTGCGGTAATATATTGTCAAAAGTTTAAGGGTTTGAGTTATGCGCTATTTCATCTATTTGTCCTACGACGGAGCACGTTATCACGGTTGGCAGATTCAGCCCAACGGCATCAGTGTGCAGGAGGTGCTCAGCAAGGCACTCTCCACGTTGCTGCGTGAACAGATTGAAGTGACTGGTGCAGGACGGACGGATGCCGGGGTAAATGCCTCACTGATGGTGGCACATTTCGACACCACCCAAGAAGTGGACGACAATCTCGCTTACAAATTGAATAAGTTCTTGCCATACGACATCGCCATCCACAAAATCATTCCTGTGAAGGCGGATGCCCACGCACGTTTCTCCGCCACATCGCGTACATATCATTATTATGTCATCACGGAGAAGTCGCCCTTCGAGCCGTATGCCTACCGTTTCCCTCTGCCTCTCAACTTCGACCTGATGAACGAGGCGGCTGCTACCCTCTTCGACTACATCGACTTCACCTCCTTCTCCAAACTCCACACGGATGTGAAGACGAACAACTGCCGCATCACCCATGCTGAATGGAGACAGGTCTCTCCCATCAAGTGGCAGTTCACCATCACTGCCGACCGTTTCCTCCGCAACATGGTTCGTGCTATCGTTGGCACCCTCCTCGATGTGGGGCGTGGTGTGCTGACCATCGAGCAGTTCCGTGAAATCATCGAGAAGAAGGACCGATGCTCGGCTGGGACATCTGTACCCGGAAATGCACTGTTCTTAGCAGATGTGACGTATCCAGAAGATATTTTTGAATAAAACAGATAAATTGGAATTTAGCATTCCGATTATTAAACAATAAACTACACAATATACATTATCCTTACTTTTATATGACTTTAAGAAATAAACTTGTTGTTATTGCTTTACAATGGCAAGAAAGTTTTGGGGTGGCACCTTCAATTACAAGTGCAATTTCAGAATATGATGCTGCCTTGTTAGTTGGAATGACAGAAAACGAGTATTCTGAATACATGAAGGATAAAACTGCCGTAAATAAAGGATCGGATTTTGTTTTTAATAATCAAAGATACCAAATTAAAGCGAATCGACCAAGCGGCAAGCCTGGTAGCAAAGTCACTATCGTTGCCAAAGCGACTAATTATCTGTGGGATAAACTCATTTGGATTTTGTATGACAAACAATATGTAATGCAAGAAGCATGGGAATGGGATGTCGATAAATATAAATTAGAGTTTGATAGCAAAAGTAGAATTTCTCCAGATGATTACAGGAAAGGGAAATGTCTATATAAAAAATAATAACATAATAAGATAAATTCCAATTTACCTCAAGCAGAAGGGGAACGGAATAATATTTGAACAAGAATTTTCATGAATTAGCCATGAATTTATCATAAATTTATATAGAGATGAATCCAAGAAAGTATAAAGATGCCGTTTATGAGATTATCGGAGCAGCGATGACGGTGCATCGTGAGTTGAATTGGGGGCTGTTGGATCCTGTGTACAACGAGGCATTGCGGTTGGAATTACTCGACAATGGCATCGAGAGCGAGACAGAGAAACTGTTACCATGTTTCTACAAGCACCATCAGATGGAGAAATACTACAAAATGGATTTAGTAGTGGGGGATATTATTGTAGAATTAAAGTCTGTCAAAAAATTAAGTTCTGCTCATCGTGCCCAACTATTCAATTATCTGCGATTAACAAAGAAGCCCATTGGGTTGCTCATCAATTTCGGACAACCAAGTTTGCAAGGTGAGCGTTATGCCTACATCGAAAAGACAAACGAGTGTATCCTACTTGACAAAAACATGAACATGCTCTACCCCGAATATGCTGAAGAAGAAAATATAATTCATGAATAATTCGTAAAATGGATAAACAAAAATAATTTATGATTAATTCATGGATAATTCGTGATAATTTATGTTTAAATAAAACACGAATTACCATCAATTATCCACGAATTTTTCATGAATTATTATTAATGTAAAATTGCTTATTAACGTTTATTTATGTGGCTCATTCTTGCTTTCCTTTCCGCCTGTCTCCTCGGCTTCTATGACGTCTTCAAGAAGAAGTCGCTCAAGGGGAATGCGGTGATTCCGGTGCTGCTGCTCAACACCCTGTTTTCGTCCTTGATATTCCTGCCGTTCATCGTTTTGTCGGCACAGGGAGTGATTCCTGAGGACAGCCTTTTCTACACACATCAGTATGGGTGGGCGGAACATAAGTACATCCTGCTGAAGTCGTGCATCGTGCTCGCCAGTTGGCTGTTTGCGTATTTCGGGTTGAAGAACCTGCCGCTCACGATTGTGGGACCCATCAATGCTACCCGTCCTGTGATGGTGCTGATTGGGGCATTGACGTTCTTTGCGGAGAAGTTGAACGTGTGGCAGTGGCTCGGTGTCATTGTGGCGATGGTGGGGCTTTATATGCTTTCCCGTTCCAGCAAGAAGGAGGGCATCGACTTCAAGCACAACAAATGGATTGTGTTCGTGGTGCTCGCCAATGTGCTGGGTGCCATTTCGGGGTTGTACGACAAGTTCCTGATGGCATCACCCGAAAATCACGGTGTAGGACTCGACAAACTCGCCGTGCAGTTGTGGTACAACATCTACCAGTTCTTCATGATGCTCGTCGTGCTCTTCCTGCTGTGGTGGCCCACCCACAAGAAGACCACACCCTTCCATTGGGATTGGTGCATCATCCTCATCTCCGTGTTCCTCTCTGCTGCCGACTTCGCCTATTTCTATGCCCTCGGATTGGACGGCGCCATGATTTCCATCGTCTCGATGGTGCGTCGCGGCTCGGTGCTGGTCAGTTTCCTGTTCGGAGCGATGGCGTTCCACGAGAAGAACCTCAAGTCGAAGGTTATCGACCTCGCCTTGGTGCTGCTGTCCATGCTGTTCCTCTTCATCGGCAGTCATTCATAACCCCTGAAAAACTTCTTTCAACACCTCTCAACCGACGTCGTCGATGTCGGTCAACCGATGTCGACGACGTCGGTTTAGAGGTATTGAAACACCCTTTTTTGCCTTTCTATCAAAAACGAGAAAAATGCAGCGACTTTGCATTTTTCTCGTTTTTTTAGTTTACCTTTGCCCCACTTTTACGTCTTTATCATAGAGATGCACAAAAGAAGATGATGAAAGCATTTGAAAAAATGGCAAACGACATACGCCCAAGGCTGCTGGAACTGTGCGAAAGGTTCTTGGCAGACAGGTCATTGCCCGAGGAGGCGGAGGACATGGTGCAGGAGACCCTCTTCCGGCTGTGGCAGATGCGCGAGCGGCTGGAACACTATGCCAGCCTCGAAGCCCTTGCTGTAGCCATCGCCAAAAACGTGTGCATCGACCTGCTGCGCCGACAACAGGCACCGACTGACACCCTGCACGACACCGACATGGCTGACACCCGAGCGACCGACCAAGCACTCATCAGCCAAGACACGGAAAGACAGATTCTGTGGGCACTCAGCCACTTGCCTGCCACCCAACGAAGGATGCTGACGATGAAGAGCGAGGGAATGACACTGGACGAGATTTCAACCATTTGCAAAACCACCAAACAAAGCACCAAGACCATGATTTCTGCCGCACGGAGAAGCATGGCTGAACTGCTCAGGAAAGGAGGACTATAGATGAAAGACCTGAACGACAAGGCATTGCGCCAACAACTCATCGAGCGTTATCTCGATGCCGAAACCACCCCAGAGGAAGAACTGGCACTTGCCGACTTCTACCGACAGAGTCACGAAGCCCTCTCTGCCGACGAGGAGGCTGTGCGCCAACTGGTGCTTGCCACTGCCCGCCTCGACAATGGTTTCACCCTGTCTGAAGAGAAGGTGGAAGCGTTTGACCGCATGATGGCGAACATCCCTCCGAAGAAACGCCGCATCGCCCTGTGGCCTTGGCTGGCGGCAGCCTGTGTGGCAGCCATCGTCGCCATCATCTTGGCTCCACCAAGAGGGGGTGACGGAAACACCTCTGAACAGCCGACGGCACAAACGGACTCCCACTCCAAGGAACGTCCGCAAGAAATGCCAATGACGGACACCTCGGAGGTGATGCCCAAGACGTTTCTCGCCAGCACTACTGCCCCAAAATCTTCAACAGAAGCCGAAGAAGACCAAAGTGACCTCATGTCTGTTGATAGCGTTTTCGGTGTGGAATCGCAAAAGAATCCATTGGAAGAATACACGGCACTGAACGAGAAACTGAAACAAGAATGCGATGCCGTTTTTGAAATGATTGAAAATCAACATTAAAAAACCAAGAAAACAATGAAACACCCCATATTCATGCTGGCGATGATGCTGCAAACCATCGCCATCCACGCACAAAACGAGAACAGCATCCAGCAACTGATGGACTATCTGGAACAGCACCACCCCAAGGAAATTGGCTACTCACTCGGACGCACAGACGAGGGCATCTACGAAGAACGAAGTTGGGAGAAGGGCTACGACATCAGAAAAGACAAACCCATTGTCCGTTGCCAATTGCAACTGCTGAAGGACACCGTGATGCAACACTTCCTCGATGCCTCCAGCCATGCCGTTGCCTGTCACCATCAGCAGACACCCAAAGGCACGGAAGACGAAATCGATTATGCCCTGGCTCTGGCGAAATATCCCGACGAGACACCTCGCTACGCTTACAACAGTTATCATAACCATGCTTTAGAAAGTGCCACTTTCCATTATCGTCCCGACAGAGACCGATGCAACCTTGCCGTGGAATACACAAAAAATACAGAAAAGAAAAGCAACGGGCAAGTGCTTGACTACCGCCCTCTCATCCCCTTCATTGCCCAGATGACAGAGGCAGCAGGAGGCGAGACACACAGGGTCTCCTACCGCTACAATACACAAAAGGACGAACTGTCTGACAATGCCACCTTTTCCTATGTGCTGGAGCAGGACAGCAACAACATGGTCACCAAGTCGTTCAAAGGAGGCGACCGAGTAAATGTGGTAGAAGGTGGATGCAGCGGCACACTCTATATCATCCCCCAAGCAAAAGTGGATGCAGCCATCACCGACCTCCATCGAGAAATCCTCCGCTATCTGCACGACAACATGGACAAGGAGTTCAACTACGATTTCGTCAACCCCGCAGACAAAACTTTCGCCTATCTCAGGCTCAGCAGATGGGGCGACGACCAGTCACCCCGAGAATATGGAATACTGTATGGCAAGAAAGATTACTTCGGACGATACACCATCCTGTTCATCGACCAAGTCGATTCCACGTTCACCCTGCCCAAAGACTACGAGACCATGCTGACGTATGACCACGGCAAGGTGGAGCGTGTGCCTGACTATGAAAGACTGAAAGCCGACCACCCAACAACGGCTGAAGACTATTACCACTACTTGTCGTTACTCGAAAAGACCCGTCTGCAACTGGGCATAGAAGATTTAGGGTATTATGACAGAACCGAAATCATTGGAGGCGACACACTCCGCCAAATCTTCACATGGCAAAAAGAAATCAGTAGAGACTCCATCGATGCCATCCGCAGCAAACTCATCAATGGGTCATTCAGCAACTTCCAGCATGTGGAAACGCACACGGCACAAGGTGACACGATTGAACTGACGGCCTCAGACATCAGTCACGACAAAGAGAGAATCGTCTGCAAGATGTATGGGAAAGGTAACACACACACGCTCTTCGTGCAGCAAATCATCACCATCAACACAGGAAAAATACCCGAACCCTACAATACCCAATGGGTGAACGACTTCATCCAGCAAATGAAAGACTCCGCTCGTATCGCCGAATACCCCATCAGTTACGAATACGGCAAGAAGTCCGACCCCTCCAGCATGGGGAAAGTGAGCGGAAGGCTATATGTGCTGACGGTAGATGGCCAAATGAGCCAAGCGAACACATTCTTAAGGATGTGGGGCGAACACGAAATCAAGCATCCCAACCAGACGTTCCATCTTGTGGAACAGTTTAAAGACCATGTCCACCACATCCGCATCACCGACCGCATCCTTGCCCGCATCAGTTCTCTCTACGGCGAGTTCCAACTGCTCTGCATCGACCACGTGGAAGGCAAGTACCTCATCCCCGAAGAGTGGCATCGCATCACCGACTACCAATATGGGAAAAAGACTTATTGGGACAAAAAGAAAAAATAATTAAAGATTAGTTACGGCTATAGCACAGTGCTGCACACGTCGAGAGACGGGTGCAGCATTGTTTGTTTGAGGGAGGAATCAAAACAGAATCTTCCACACAGAACTGATGCTGTAGCGGTTCTTCATGTAATGGGAAAAAGTGTGGTAATAGTCAGCAATGAAGCCCCACGCATAATTATCGGAATCCAGACATTCGTATGTAAGACCTATGCCACATTCGAACTTGGTCTCGTCGGGGATGGCATACGTTTTCTTGCCATCCGTCAAACTGGCACCATCCATGATGCGCACACCAGCAAAAGCCCTCGTTCCCATACGATTGCCCATGTTGATAGGTAAACTGTATTTGGCACCTGCATTCAGGTGATAAAGATTGAGGTGGTCACCCGTAAAAGTGTGGTTCTGCCCAAACACCTTCACCTGTGCATCAACAGCCCTCACCATCACCTCAGCAGCCACATCGGACTTGAGGTGCCAAGTCAAATCGGCACCCGCAGCAATGGAGGCACCAGTCTTGAGGGTAGCATCGGAAAAGTGAATTTTACGGTCGCCAATCTCTGTACCCGAAACAAGTGAAATGCCTGTGGGCTTTTCATTGAACCGCAAGAGCCGAAGCACATCCTTCTTGCGCACCTCGGGCTTGTTGATGCCATCCATCCCAAAAATCTTGTCGGTCAGGAAATACGCCAGATTGGTGCTAATCATACCAATGCCAGCACCGACATAGAGGTCGTTCATCCAATGCTTGTTGTGATTGATGCGGAGCAACTGCGTACCCGTGGCTGTGGCATAACTGCCCACAGTCACCCACGGTGAGATGTAGCCATACTCGCGGCTCAGAATACTGGCAGACACAAAAGCGAAACTGGCATGTCCAGACGGGAATGAATGCCGGTTCGACTGGTCGGGCCTTCCCTCATTAGTAGAGATTTTCAGCACTTCCGTCGCACCAAATGAAAGACCCAACGCCATCGCATTGGCTGTAAGCATACGTTCCAACTTGGAACGGCTCTTCACACCTGCCGCTCTCAGTGCCCAGTTTGCTACCAATGGCACACCGCCCACGGCATAGGCACTCCAGTTCACCCCATCACCTTTCGAGGGGAAACGAGCATCTTGCGTGATGAAATGATGGTCGGTCCATGAAAGCAACAAGCCACGTGCCAACGGCAGAACTCCTCCTGCCCCCATCGACATTTCTTTCTTCAACCGCGTTGCCTCATACTCCTTCACGGTCTTCTCAACCCGCACCATGCGGTCCTGTTCCTCATAGAGTGTCATTATTGAATCAATCTCTGCCAGATAATCGGCATCAACCACATCCTCCACCTGTGCAGCAACACGCATCAGACAGAGAACGAAGAGGAACATGGAAAAGAGAACCCGACGAGACATGAACCAACGAACTGGAAAAGAAACAATGTATAGGATAAAAGAAAAAGTGAAAAATCCATTTGACCACCTAATCATACAGGAGGCAGACGGATTTTTCACTTCCAATTATTCACTTGTCAAAAAAAGTCATTACTGAGCAAGTTTGCCATCAGAACCCAGCACATTCACAATCTTGTGGATGTACATCTTCTTCATGTTCTCGCGGGCAGGCTTCAGGTACTGACGTGGGTCAAAGTCACCAGGATGCTCAGCCAAGTGCTTGCGGATAGCAGCAGTCATGGCGAGACGAGAGTCAGAGTCGATGTTGATTTTGCAAACAGCAGACTTAGAAGCCTCACGCAACTGATCCTCTGGGATACCGATAGCAGCCTCGAGGTGACCGCCGTACTGGTTGATAGTGTTCACTTCGTCCATAGGAACAGAAGAAGAACCGTGCAGAACGATTGGGAAACCAGGAAGTTTCTTCTCGATTTCGTGCAGGATGTCGAATGCCAATGGTGGTGGAACCAACACACCATTCACAAGTGTGCACTGCTCTGGAGTGAACTTGTGAGCACCGTGAGAAGTACCGATAGAGATAGCCAAAGAGTCGCAACCTGTACGAGTAGAGAAATCAATCACCTCTTCTGGCTTTGTGTAGTGAGACTCAGCAGCCTGAACCTCGTCCTCAACACCTGCGAGCACACCCAGTTCAGCCTCAACAGTCACGTCGTACTGGTGAGCGTAGTCAACCACCTTCTTTGCCAGAGCAATGTTCTCTTCGTATGGAAGAGAAGAGCCATCAATCATGACAGAAGAGAAACCATTGTCGATACAGTCCTTGCAGAGTTCGAAAGTATCTCCATGGTCAAGGTGGAGAACGATTTCAGGATGCTCACAGCCGAGTTCCTTAGCATACTCTACAGCACCTTTGGCGAGGTTGCGGAGGATGGTACCGTTAGCATAGTTGCGGGCACCCTTGCTGACCTGCATGATGACAGGTGACTTTGTTTCAACAGCAGCCATCACGATAGCCTGCATCTGCTCCATTGTGTTGAAGTTGAAAGCGGGAATAGCATAACCGCCAGCCACTGCTCTCTTAAACATCTCGCGGGTATTCACGAGACCAAGTTCTTTGTAACTTACCATAAACTTGAATATTTATAAATTAATAATAATGTATATTATCCAAAAACAGATGCAAAGATACGGAAAAGTTAAGAGTTAAGAGTTAAGAGTTAAGAGTTTTTTTCACATATCAGGACACTTTTTTTGTTGAAAACATAAAAATCACCGCTTTTTGTTTTGTCCGCTTCATAAAAAGTCGCACCGTTAGATAAGACCGCCGATTTTAGCAATAAAAATAAAAAAAAAGCCTTTTTATTTTGTATTGTCTAAAATTTGCACTACCTTTGCACCGCTTTTACAAAAAGCATCAGAGATAAAAACAATTTGTTACACCAGCAGTAGTATATTGACTGTATAAAACAAAAAACAAAAATGAAAAAAGGTATTCACCCAGAAAACTATCGTCCTGTCATCTTCAAGGATATGTCAAACGGCGATATGTTCCTCTCTCGCTCCACCGCAAAGTCCAGCGAAACAGAAGTGTTCGAAGGACAGGAGTATCCACTCATCAAGATTGAAATTTCTTCCACTTCTCACCCATTCTACACAGGTAAGGCTAAACTCGTCGATACTGCAGGTCGTGTCGATAAGTTCATGAACCGCTACGCTGCCATGAAGAAGAAGTAAGAATCGGAACTGCACAACATAGAAGAAGGCTTCACAAGGACACCCCTCGTGAAGCCTTCTTTCTTTTAGATGTTCCACTTTATCTTCTGCCATATCTTCCGAAGAGAAAAGTACAGATTCTCCATCCGTCGGAAGGTTGAATAGTCTTTGAAAATATAATAACCAAACTTCCTTTTCACTTTTGGTGCAACACGCTGTTCTTCAATGGTGGGGAGCATCCGAGTGAAAAGGGCTTCAATCTCTTTCTGCTCGTCGGGAGTGAATGCAGATTGATGCTGGTAATAGTACCAATAGCAACCGACAACGTTCAGCCAGCGGTCAGTTTCGTAAAAATCGAGAATGGCTTGCTTATTGTCCAACGGCAAGGCTTCGAGTTGACGTTTCATGGAAAGATTGGCAAGCATATAGTCAAAACGGCGAATGGTGCAAGCATTGGTCATAGAGGCAGCATGCTTGCGGTAGTAGTAACGTCCTTGAGAAAGAACCACTTTATTGGAATGGAGATAATGCAGGCGGGTAGTGTTGTCATCACTGAAAAGACGGCATGAATCGTCGAAAGGAAACTGCTTATGAATATCAGCCGTCACCACATAAAGACCATGCAAAGACCAATCGAGGCTAAGCCGAAACGCCTCTTCCCCACTCCACTCCGTTTTAGAACTCTTGATGGGATAAAGTTCTTCGCGTCCCTCTTTTTCATAATGCTGAATCAACTGAAGAACCGCACATTGAGCCTCCGAATCTTGTAAAGACCGGCATGCCAATTCCAACGTGTCAGGCGCAAACCAGTCGTCGGCATCAAGCATAGCAATGTATTTCCCCTGTGCAAACTGAAGTCCCAAATTCCGAGCCTTGGCTTGTCCGCTATTGGCAGGAGTGCGTAGCAATTGGAAACGAGAGTCGGCTTCAGCATATTTCCGCAAAATCTCGTAGGAATGATCGGTAGAACAATCATCAATGCAGATGAACTGACAATCCTTCAAGGTCTGGTCCTTCAGCGAATCCAAGCATTGAGACAAATACTTTTCAGCATTATACACCGCTGTCAACACCGTCACTTGCGCCATAGTCTCTTCTTGATTTTAGGAATAATATGTGTCTCATTCTTGAGCACCACAAATGAGATGGTGGCAGAAACCACCAAGGCAACAGCGGTGACAACTTTCATCCAAGGGTTCTCATGAAGGGCTGCAAACACTGCCGCAGAGAAGCAGAAGAATTGTACCAGATAGATTTTCAGCCGACTAAAGGCAAAGCGATAGTCATAATGAATGCCGTACACGATGTGGATGAGCATCATATCCAAGAATCCTGCTACCGACAAAGCCCAGCCTGCACCTTCCAATCCCCACCACTTGAAAGCATAAGGAATGGCTAAAGCGATGAAGATGTCATACATCAGTTCCGTTATCATATATATGCGCGAATCTCCTTTGGCTAATGCCAGATAGGCAAGCGGCAACGAGAATGCCTTGAAAAACATATAGAAAGAGGCACATATCGCCATCGGCACAGCATCCACGAACTCGGAAGAAAAAAGCAACGGCACAAGGATGGGCATGGCAAGCACAAAAAACGTAAGAAGAGGCGCCATGAGCAGCGTGCCCACCTCTATCTGCTGATTGATAGTCTGATTCATCCGTTTCAAGTCATGCTGCGAAGCCGAAAGCCGGGGGAAATAATCAGCCTCGAAAGCCACAAACACAATGTTGGCATAACTGACAGCCAACGTGTACCCACTGGTGTAGAGACCCACATCCGCCAATTCGCCAAAACGAAGAATCAAGGTTCGGATCACATACTCCGCACCTTGACCAAAAATACCTGCAACAATATACCCAACCCCCAATTGCAGCATCGGGATGCCATTTCTGTATTCTTCCTTAGAAAAAAGCGACACACGCCAGGGGATCACCTTCGTGGAATAATACAGATGGACAGCAAGAACGGCTGCATTACATAACAGCAACGAATAGACAATGCCCTTGATGCCCCAAAAGAAATAGATGGGTGTACAGATAAGCAAAGTGGCGACGGCTCCAAACACGGCGATCAGCGCCACCTTCTTCAGTTGCTTCAAGCCTTTCAGAATCGCGATTTCCCCACCCTGAATGGCAAGCATTCCGACCACCAAGGAAAGAAGGGCAAAATGCGGTGCATATTCGTAATTCTCAAATGTCCAATAACTGATTTGCTGGCACAGGGACAGACAAACCAACATGCCCAGCAATCCTGCAAACAAGCACCAAGTGCGAACAGTTCGCACAAAATTCCGCACCTCCTCTTCTGTGCCACGGTCAAAGAGTTCAGCCACATGCTTGACGGCACTGAACGAGATTCCGAAATCAGTTGATTGGTTGATGAGTTTGACGGCATTGTTGAAAAGATTTATCACCGCCATGCCCGACGGACCTAAAAACTCCGAAACAACTTTATTCCTCACAATGGAAACAAGCATTGTGATGCCTTGAATGCCCCCAAACAACCCCGTATATTTCAGCACGTGGTCGTAAGTGAAATCATTTTCTTGGATTGTATCAGGTGTTTTATCGGTCATGATTGCTAAATCTTTTGCAAAGGTAAGCATTTTTTAATTCATAATTCATAATTCACCATTCATAATTTGCTATCCAATATGCTTCTTTCCTGAAAAAACATGCCGAATGGTGAATTATGAATTAAAATTAATGAATTATGAATTAAAAAATGCTTACCTTTGCACCGAAATCATTGACTTATGAAAATTGTTATACTTGATGCATATACCGTTGACCAAGGGGAACTGACTTGGGACGGACTGAAAGAACTGGCAGACGTGGAGACATACGAACGCACAGCCCCCGAGGAAGTGGTGGCACGATGCAAAGGTGCAGAGATGGTGCTCACCAATAAGGTGGTGCTCGATGCTTCAGTGCTAAACATGTTGCCACGTTTGCAATACATCGGTGTGCTTGCCACTGGTTACAATGTGGTTGACCTCGAAGTGGCAAGCAGGCAAAACATCGTGGTGACCAACATTCCCGCTTATTCCACAGAAAGTGTGGCACAAATGGTGTTCTGCCACCTGCTCAACATCGTGAGCCGTGCCGACCACTATGCCAACGAAAACAGAAAAGGCAAATGGACAGCATCGCCCGACTTCTGCTATCTCGACCACGATTTATTTGAACTGTACGGCAAGAAGATGGGAATCATCGGATTGGGCAACACAGGTATGGCAACAGCCCGCATCGCCACAGGATTCGGGCTTCAAGTGTTGGCATACACCTCAAAGGATGAGGAAGATTTGCCCTACGACATCATGAAGGCAGACATAGACACCATCTTTGAACAGTGCGACATCGTGTCCCTCCATTGCCCACTCACCGAATCCACGCGGAATCTGGTGAATGCAGAACGCTTGGAGATGATGAAATCGTCCGCCATCCTCATCAACACCGGACGTGGTCCCCTGGTGGAAGATGCTGCCGTTGCCGAAGCACTCAACAACGACCAAATCGCAGCATACGCAGCCGATGTGCTCACCACCGAACCAGCCCCGGCAGACAATCCTCTTCTAAAAGCCAAGAACTGCTATCTCACCCCTCACATTGCATGGGCAACACGCGAGGCAAGACAGCGTCTCATCAACATTTGCACAGAAAATGTTCGGGCTTATCTGGATGGAGAGCCCATCAATCAGGTGAATTAGTTTTTTATATCCTCTTCCGTCACCTGTGCCCTCACACGGCTCAACGTCTCGGGCGTCATTTGCAAAAATGATGCCACATTGTGCAGTGGTGCCCTCCGAATGATTTCGGGATTCTCACGCATGGTGCGGATGTAGCGTTCCTTCGCAGTCTCAAAGCGAAGCACATCGGCTTTTTGCTGAGAAATGATGAGCGAACGCTGATAGAACTTGAAAATGAGTTGGCACAATTCGAAAGAGTGGCTGGCAATCGCATGCATTTCGTCATACGGAATGCCATACACAACTCCAGGCTCTATCATCGAGGCGATGATTCGGGACGGCTCACGCAGGAAGAAACTCTCAATGCAAATCACCATGTCTCCCTCGTGGCTGATGTGTTCAGTGACGGTGACGTTGTTCTTCATGTAATACTGCAACACCATTCCTCTTTCCACAAAGAACATGTAGTTGCAGACCTCACCCTCATTGACCAGTTTATGCCCCCTCAGCACCTTAAACGGCACAAGAATATTAGCGAAGGCATGCAGTGCCTCCACACTCAGTGTAATCCCATAACTACGGCAAATTTCTCTTGCCACATCTCGTTTTTTATCATTTAGATTCATAGTATTGTAGGTTTTTAGTTCATTAATTATAGTGTCGTTCGCCAAAAATCATGCTCCCCACCCTCACCATCGTGCTGCCATGCTCCTGTGCTATCAGATAGTCACCGCTCATACCCATCGAGAGTTCCTGAAAAGTGGGCAAGTCAGCGAAAAACCGCTCCTTCACCTTCCCGAACAACTGCCGCACACATTCAAAGTCACTCGCGATGCGGACTTCATCATCCGTATTCGTCGCCATTGCCATAAGCCCGACAATGCGTACATGCGCCATGTCCCTCCATTCGCCCGCCTCCAGCATTGCCATCAATTCATCTGGCAAGAAACCGAACTTCGTCTCTTCTGCCGCCACATGAACCTGCAAAAGCACCTCTATCACACGTTCACACTTCTGCGCCTGCTTGTCAATCTCCTTCAACAACTTCACGGAATCCACCGCATGAATCAGGCTCACAAACGGAGCCATGTATTTCACCTTGTTCGTCTGCAAGTGACCGATGAAGTGCCACACGATGTCCTTAGGCAACACCTCCTGCTTTGCTACCAGTTCCTGCACATGACTCTCGCCAAACACCCGTTGACCCGCATCGTATGCCTCCTGCAAAGCCTCCACAGGATGAAACTTCGACACCGCCACCAGTTCCACCCCCGGATGCAGTGTCTCCTTCACCTTATTCAGATTCTCAGCAATCATCACGCTTCGTATTCAGGTTTTGCAGCCTCATCCTCCTGCTTGGTGCGAGCCACATAGCGGAACACATCCATCAGTTTTGTTTCTTGCACGGTCGCAATACGGTAATCCATCAAGGAACCCTTCATGCCCTTGTCGAAGTTCTCCACCGCCTCGTGGAAAGTTCCTGCCTGCACCAGCATGTTGTTGGCAATCTCCTTCTCCGTCTGCGTTTTCTCGTCTATCGTGATGAACAGGCAACGAACCTTATACCACTTGTCAGCCACATCGCTGTCGCTGGTGAAAATCTCCGCATACTTCACACGCTTGATGTCCGTCACATCGAGATTACCACTCGTGTACGGCTTCACCTCCTCGATGATTCTCGATTCAGCCTCCGTAAAATTCAGTGCATCTACCAGATAAGTGAACGTCTCAGGCTTCTGTGTGCCATCATCCTTCATCACGTCCATCTTCACCTTGCATTCAAACCAACTATTGATTTCCATTGTCTTTTTCTCTTTATTCTTAATCGTTAATAAAACAGTTTCCATACGAAACCAAGTGCAAAATTACAAATTTTAATTCATAATTCATCATTCACAATTCATAATTTGCTATCCAGCATGTTTTTAATCAGCAAAAACACTCCAGATAGTTAATTATCAATTAATGAATTATCAATTTAGAAAGCCCACAACCTCTTTGAGCCTGTACCCACAAGGCTCACAAACATACACCCACAAAGCCCATGAGCCTTGTGGGTGCATATTTGCATAGATGAAAAACATCTAATAACAATTTTAAGTCATGATTTTATCGAATGGGAGCGTATGCAGATTGGTCTGTCACCGCATCGTGAGTATTCTCAATGGTGTAGTCCTCTTCTTCCGAAGGAGTCTCCCCTTTAGCATCCTGTATGACCGTCAAATCCAGCCTGTCTTTCGAATAAGTAGTGACTATCACCCTTGCTTCACGCTCTGAAGTATTGGGATTAGCCTCTACAATCAATCTCACAGATGGTGAACCCGATGTATAAGGTTCCTGTTCTACTTGCAGCCAAGTCGCATAACTTGTCATCTCCACAATAGGAGCATTCAATTTTTCTAATACCACAACCTTGTCATCTGCTATGGCTTGCATTGTAACAGACTGAGTATAGGTCTGTGGCTTAGGTTCCTCTACACCACCATTATCATCACCATCACAAGCAAATAGACACAAAAGTGTCCCTAAAGCAAAAGCCCATATTTTTATCTTATTCATATCCTTTCTATTTTATCTGATTATTATTTTCTTTCCATTACGAATATAAATGCCTTTTGATGTTGGTTTCGATATGCTGCGACCTTGCAAATCATAGTACACATCATTATCCACACCATCTATTTTCACATCAGCAAGCCCAGTTGTCTCTTCGTCAATTACAAACGAACGAATAGGAGCATCAGCAGACTTCGGTACAACCAACCATGCTTTATGAGCATCAATCTGGAAAGCAGCACCATTTTGTGCGCCCCAATACCAACCAAACACATCGTTCAAGTTTGTGCCCGACTGACCATAGGACAACTTATAGAAATAGTTACTACCACTTGCCGTGGTGGTCGTCGCAACATCGCTACCCTTCAGTAGGTTTGTACCACTGTAGGTTTCCGTGCTCTCCGTAGCCGTCAGCGTATAGGTAGTCGCCCGCTTGTTGTCGCTAGTCAGCATCACCGCCACGCCTTTCGGAATCACGCCATTACTCATAGCACCGTCTGCAATCGACTTATACGTCAATTTTCCATTACTTACTCCTGTTACCACACTTGCCGAAAGACCTGACGGCAAACGATAGGCAGTCTGAGAGTCATAGAAAGTAGCATAACCAGCATTGGAGAGAGTCACATCGTAGTCCTGTACATTCCGATGCACAATGATTTCGTAAGACATTGTAGATGGAACAATTCTCACTGTGTATGAATACATACCTGATTCTGCAATAACCATGAAATTTTTACGTGTGTCACCGATTATCATTGTACCACTTTTCGGCGTTGGGTAATCAGATGGTGCACCATATACAAGACCTGTCCAATCTGTAGTCGAAGTTGGTGCAATCATGAACTCATCAGAAGTCTCTGTGTATATGGTCAGTTCCCATGTTTTTCCATCACTTTGTTTTATAAAAGGAATACTCTGGCTTGTTATATCCCATGAGTTCATTTGCCCAACATAATAATATCCCTCGACCGATTCCTTTTTCACCGTATATGTCGCCGTCAGCACTTCGCTGTCCTTATACCCATCCTTACAGGCGATAGCATTGAGCGTGCAAGACTCATTGATAGTGATGCCCGATGATGTGTATCGGGTGCTGTTTGTCGATGGTGTGGTACCATCCAGCGTGTAGTAGATGTCGGCATCCGACGCATTGGAAGTAGTCAACGTCACCACCGTTCCTTTTTTCACCTCGCCACCAGCAGGTGAGGCAGCCAGCAGAAGTTGCTCCTTCTCCTCTTCCAACACTCTATACTCCTTGAATTTACTCCACCCTGCCGCTCTCTGGTATTTCTCTTTGGCACTCTCGGAAGGTACGTAGAGAACCATTGTATTCGTTACGTCTATTGGGTCGTAGCGTTCATTGAACCCCCAGAAAAAGACGGCATTACCTTCTGAACAGACTGGTGGATTTTCATTCAAGGATGTTATAGTCGTAAGATTTTCGCCATGAATGGAATATCCCTCTATGTATTGCAAATTTTTAGGAAGAACCAGTTCTGATGCACTTATCCCCTGCAAAGAAGAATTTGCAATTTCTCTTACAGGATAGCCTTTTGCCGTCTCGGGTATGGTCACTTTTCCTTCTATATTTTTGTCTATCGCCAGTCTCGACGTACCGCCGTAATCACCCCCTGTAACCACAGCACATTTTTCGCCATAAATATTCTTTATGCGAAACAGCATTAGATAGCCCTCAGGAGTATAATCTTGAATATAGTCCCCTGTGTTACCCCCTGTACCAGGGTCTGAACCTCCACCGTTGTAGGGGTCGTCGCCTGAGCCAGAACCGTTAGGGTCAACAACGGTCACAGTGTAGGAGCCATACACTACAACAGGGCTGGAATACAAAGGGTCGTTCCATCGTGCCTGATTATAATATCGGGCAGTACAATAAATTCTCACCTCACCTGCCGACACGCCACGAACTCCCGTGGGACTTTGAGTCGGATTGAGAAATGTGACGGAACCTGAACCGCTTGCCTCCCATTTCACATCATACAGGTCAGGTTTTCTATAGTCAGAAGAAGAGGGGGCATACAGCGTTATGTCTGAACCGACATTAACAGTGTATTGTGCCTTTGCCACCAATGGAATGAAGGCACAAAGCATGATAAAAAGTAAACTTCGCAATTTCATTGAATTTTGGTTTGTGTACAAAAAAAGGCGTCAACCATTCGATGCTTATCCTTTCGTTTGGGTTACCGCCAAGTGACCTATCATGTAAACAAGCAAGAACAGTTCACGCCCATCGGACGTGAACTTTCCGAACTGCTTGCTCTCACATGATGAATATTTTGGCGGTATTCAAACGAAAAAGAACAAGAGCAGAAAAGCTCAAGTGGTATGTTAAGTACGAACAGGAACAACGCACATTTTATTGTAAAGGTTAATAATTTGTGTTATTTGTTCCCGATGGAAGAGTCACACCCGTGCAACTTCATTCCTTTTTTAATCTTTTATACTGTCTGTTTCTTTATTCATTTTTTTAGATTATTACTTCTGTTAATTATGATGAGGCAAAGTTACAAAAGTTTCCTAAAACATCAAATCTTTTTCAGTAAAAAATACAAAGATGAATCTTTACACCTCCTGAAAAGTATAAAAAACATCTTATTCGTAGATATTCGTAACCTTTTCAAAGCATCTGGGGGGAAGAGGCAAAAAAAGTTGTGAAAAGGCAAAAAAAGCCTTTTTTAGGGAGAAGAAGGGTCAAAAATCATAATTCGCTGATTGTCAATGATGCGCACTCAGCACGAAATGACAGGCGCTGAGTGCGCACTATATTACGCGCTGGGTGCAAACAATACTATGCGCTGGGTACAAACATGGGGAAACAAAAATCGCTTGCCTTTGGATTGGCAAGCGATTTTGGGATTCTGCAACAGCCTCTATCTTCAAGGTAACTTCACCACTGCACCTACTGGCACATTGTTGGGGTCGTTGAAGGTGTTGACACGGATGATGGCACGGACGGAATCTTTGGTGCCATAATAGAGTTGGGAGATTCGAGTGAGCGACTCACCACGCCGCATCACATGCGTAGTGGGACGGGCAGGCTTCTCCTCAACAGCAGGTTGTTGAGGATGTTGCTTCTCATCTGCCTTCACTGAATCATTCTTCACACCAGAAGCAGACTTCGTGCCGTCCGCCGTGTTCTTGGTTTCCTTTTTCGCCTTGGGAGCGGGTTTCGGTTTTGCAGGCTGTTCTATTGCAGGAACTTTCTCCACTGCCTCGATGTTTCGGAAGGTCTTGTAGAGGAAGAACACGATGGCTGCAAGGAGAAGGACGATGAAAGTAACCAACCAGAACCGCATGAAACCTTTGCCACCCTTCCGTGGCTTTTCTTCCGCTTTCCCTTCGCTGTTTACGACACGGTTGAAGGCTTCCTGCCGCTTACTTTCCGCAATGTCCTGCTCCACTGTTTCTGTTTCTTCCTTCTTATCTTGGACAGCAAGTGGCGCAACCTTTGGTTCCTCTTCATTCTTCACCTCTTCCAGGTGAGTTGTGCCATTTCCCGCAACAGTTCCCATCGCCTCCAGTTCTGGCTGCATGTTCTTTTCCAACCTTTCGAGCAACTTTTCCAGACGGACCTTTTCGGCATTTGCCTTGCGAGCCTCTTCCACCGCTGTTTCCATCTTCTCTTTCGCATCTTCATACTGCATCCGCACCTCTTCCACACTTTCGGGAGTGGAAATGAGCAAGTCGATGCCAGCAAACTCATCTTGCTTCTCTTCCACATGTGTCGGCTCCGGCACTTGTATCAACTCATTCACGGGGTCTTTTTCCTCCACGACTGGTGCCTCTTCCTGGGCAGGCAAAATTTCTTCGGCAATGCTTTCCTCTGCCTTTTCCATTTCCTTCCCCTTATTCAGAAACTCCACCACAGCATCTTCGGGAGTGAAAGACACCTTTTTATAACCAGGAATGACAATTCGTTCGCCATTGGACACGTTCACGCTCTCACGGCTTTCCACCGTAACCAATTTGAATGTGCCCAATCCTTTCACCTTGACCGAATCCTCCCCCCTGGAAAGCGACTCGACAATGGTGTCGAAGAAAGCCTTGGAGAACGTGTCTGCCGCTTTCTTTGACACGCCCGTTTTCCGCACAAGCGCGTCTGAAATGCTTTGAAATGATATTTTCTCGTTCATAGGCTTACTCCATGTTGATTCTTTCCTTCAAAACGGCACTCATCTTATAACTGAGGGTTGTCTTTGAAGGCACCACCATATATGTTTTTGTGGTCGGGTTGTAAATCTTGCGACTGGCTTTCTCGCGTGGTTCAAACACACCGAAGCCTTGGATTGCGACACTATTGCCATCGGCAATTCCTTCGAGCACCGCTTCCATCAACGCAGAAGAGAGATTCTTCACTTCCTCCATCTCAAGATGAGCCTTCTGCGAGACTTTTTCCATAAATTCCTTGTTCGTCATCCCTTTTATTTTTTAGGAACCTTTTCCCATTTACCATATAAGTCGAAATCGTCAGCATCGACAATTCTCACATTGTAGAAGCAACCTCTCCTCAGCCTTCCTTCTGTCAAAGGAATAAGGACTTCGGGGTCAACCTCTGGCGAGTCAAATTCTGTGCGCCCCACATAATATTCTCCCTCCTTTCGGTCAATGATGACTTTCAAGGTCTTCCCCACTTTCTCGGCTTGCACTTCAGCGGATATTTCTTGCTGAATATCCATCAACTCACTGAGACGCTGCTGCTTCACCTCGTCGGGCACTTCATCCGTATAGTTTTTCTGTGCTGGGGTTCCTTCTTCCTCCGAATAGGCAAAAGCACCCATTCTGTCAAACTTCGCCCACCGCACAAATTCTTTCAATTCTTCAAACTCTGCCTCGCCTTCTCCCGGGAAGCCTACCATCAAGGTTGTCCGAAGACTGATGCCCGGCACTTCTGCACGGATTCTCCTGATGAGTTCGTAGGTTTCCTCTTTATTCACGTGCCGCTGCATCTGTGTGAGCACATTCGTACTGATGTGTTGCAAGGCTATGTCGAGATACTTGCAGACGTTCTTCCGCTCACGAATCACACGCAACAGTTCCCACGGAAAGTTCATCGGGTAAGCATAGTGCAGACGAATCCACTTCACACCTTTCACATCGCTGATTCTCTCTATCAGTTCCGCTATTTTTTGCTCTCCATAAAGGTCTAAACCATAGTAGGTTAGTTCCTGCGCTATCACCTGAAACTCTATCACACCTTCGCTTACCAAGTGCTCCACTTCTGCCACGATGTCTTCCATCGGACGGCTCTGATGGCGACCCGTGATAATAGGGATGGCACAGTATGCACAATGACGGTCACAACCTTCTGAAATCTTCAGATAAGCATAGTGCTTGGGAGTGGTCAATCGACGCTCATACTGACGTTCCTTCTGATACACTTTCCCGAGGTCGGCAAGCAGTTCTGTCCAGTTGAACTTTCCGTAGAACTTATCCACCTGTGGAATCTCATGCCCCAACTCTTTCATGAAGCGTTGGGATAGGCACCCCATCACATAGACCTGCTTTACACGCCCTTCTTCTTTCGCCTGACAGAGTTCGAGTATCATATTCACGCTCTCCTCCTGTGCATCGGCGATGAAGCCACACGTGTTCACCACCACAATCTCACCCTGCGGATGCTCGCTGTCATGAGTGACACGATAGCCGTTCAGTTCCAACTGACGAATCAGCCGCTCGGAATCCACCAGATTCTTCGAGCATCCAAGGGTGATAATATCAATCGTGTTCTTTCTCATTCTCCAAACAAACTATCCACAAAGGCTCTCCGATTGAATGCCTGCAAATCTTCCATTCCCTCTCCCAATCCGATATACCGCACAGGAATCTTGAACTGGTCGCTGATGCCGATGACCACACCACCCTTTGCCGTACCGTCCAACTTCGTAATCGTCATCGAGGTGACTTCTGTCGCCTTCGTGAACTGCTTTGCCTGTTCAAAAGCATTCTGTCCTGTCGAACCGTCCAGCACCAACATCACATCGTCAGCATCATACCCGGCCGCCTTCTTCACGGCATTCTTAATTTTCGTCAACTCATTCATCAATCCCACCTTATTGTGCAGACGACCTGCCGTGTCGATAATCACCACATCAGCACCATTAGCCTTTGCTGAACTCACTGCATCGAACGCCACAGCCGCGGGGTCGCTACCCATCTGCTGCTTCACCACTGGCACCCCCACTCTTTCGCCCCAAATGCAAATCTGCTCCACAGCGGCTGCACGGAACGTGTCGGCAGCACCAAGATACACTTTCAAACCTGCCTCCTTGAACTGATAAGCCAACTTACCAATCGTCGTTGTCTTGCCCACTCCGTTCACACCTACCACCAAAATGATGTAAGGTTTATGCGCCCCTTCCGGTATTTGGAAACCTTCTGTATCTTCACTGTTATTCTCGGTCAGCAATGCCGCAATCTCCTCACGCAAGATATTGTTCAGTTCATCCGTCCCTACATACTTGTCACGCGCCACACGTTCTTCAATGCGGCGAATAATCTCCAATGTTGTTTCGACACCCACGTCACTCGTAATCAACACTTCTTCCAAATTATCCAATACATCATCATCGACCTTCGACTTACCTGCCACAGCACGAGCAATCTTGCCAAACACGCTTTCTTTCGTCTTGGCAAGCCCGTTATCCAACGTTTCCTTCTTTTTCTTTGAGAACAAATCAAAAAATCCCATATCTTTCTCCTTTCTTTCTTAACAACTTCAATTATAATACCAATATCTCCTTAAAAGTTACAAAGGTACGAATAAGCAAGAGAATAACCAAATAAATTTGAATTTTTCCGAATAAAAGTACCTTCGGTGGTGCCAAAGGTAGAATGTTTTCGTGAAACAACAAAAAAACCTCCCCAAAAATGGAGAGGTTCAAAGCCTTTATGTCGAAGAACACCCTAAAAGTGTCCCCAAACGTATCTTTTTCTGAATTGTTCAGAATACAAAATCAATCCTTCAGATAATCCTTCACCAATTCAGCAGGAATCATCTTCTCGTCAAATGCGTATGCACCAGTCTTAGGAGACTTGAACATCTTGATGACCTTTGTGTAAGAGCGACCATCCTTATTCTGGAGGGTTGCGACGGTTTTTTTTGCCATAGTTCTCTAATTATTTAATCTCCTTATGAACTGTCATTCTCTTAAGGATGGGGTTATACTTCTTCAACTCCAGACGGTCGGGAGTGTTCTTGCGGTTCTTTGTGGTGATGTATCTTGATGTTCCTGGAAGACCGCTATCCTTCATTTCTGTGCATTCAAGGATGACCTGCACACGATTGCCTTTCGCTTTCTTTGCCATTTTTCTGTTCTCCTTACTTTAATGATTAGCCAATAACCTGGATGTCTTTCCACTGGCAGTGGCCCTTAGCAACAGCCTGCTTCAGAGCAGCGTCGAGACCAATGCGGTTGATGATTCGCAAACCTGCTGCACTCACCTTGAGCACAATCCAGCAATCTTCCTCTACATAGTAGAATTTCTTAGTGAACAAGTTGACATCGAATGTCCTCTTTGTTCTGCGCAGTGAGTGTGACACATTGTTGCCAATCGCTGCCTTTTTACCTGTAATCTGACAAATTTTTGACATTTTCTTGTTATCTTTTTTTAATTTTCAAATCTAATTTTACTTGGAGAAGTACAGGTCTTCACTATTCCTGCGGGCCCGCAATGCCCGCCTTGCGAAATTCGGAACGTTCAACCCTTTTTGTTTTTGAAAATTAGGGGTGTTTCTTTTTTCTTTTGTGATTCGGTTGGGATTCGAACCCAAGACCCACAGCTTAGAAGGCTGTTGCTCTATCCAGCTGAGCTACCGAACCATCCTTTCTGCTTTTGGCATGGGAGACAACCCACACAAAGCACTATGCACGGGTGTCCCCACGCAATTTGCGGGTGCAAAGGTAGGAAAACTTTTTCAACTGCACAAATTTAGTTTCATTTATTTTTCACTCTTAGCCTGTTTTTTGCCATTTTACCACCTTTTTATATGATTTCAGGGCGATTTTCAGCCCTATCGCCTTCAGATATTTCCATCAAAAAGTTCTTTCATCGTCATTCGTGATGATACGGTTCACCTTTCATGATGGTCATGGCACGATAAAGTTGTTCCACAAAAATAAGGCGTACCATCTGGTGGGAGAATGTCATCTTGGAAAGGGATATTTTCTCGTTTGCCTTAGCATAGACATCGGAGGAAAAGCCATAGGGACCACCAATGATGAAAAGCAACCGTTTGTTCACGGTTAGCATTTTCTGCTCCATATATTTGGAGAACTCCACACTACGCAGTTCCTTGCCATGTTCGTCGAGAAGCACCACATGGTCGCCCGCCTGAATCTGCTTGACAATCAGTTCTCCCTCCTGCTGTTTCTGCTGGTCGGGAGAGAGATTCTTGGTGTTCTTCAGTTCGGGGATAGTGATGACGTCGAAGCCGATATAGTGTTTCACACGAGACACATAATCTTCTATCAAATCGACGAAATGCCGATTCACGGTCTTCCCGACTAATATCAAAGCGACTTTCATCCGACCCTATCTTGTTATATTCTTCACACCTTTCACAATGGACAACTTCTTGATGAGTTGTGTCAACTGGTTCTGGTCGTCAATCATCACGGTGAGAGTGCCAGAGAAGAGTCCGTCTTCTGAGGAGTGAATGCTGATGCCACGCAACATGACATTTTTCTCCTTATTGATAATAGAGGTGATGTTGTTGACAATGCCTATATCGTCATGCCCCACCACATGAAGCGTGACAGGATACTGCTTCGACCCTTTACCCGCCCATCGCGCACGAAGCACACGATAACTCATGCGTTCGCGAAGCAGTTGTGCATTCGGGCAGTCTTGGCGATGCACCTTGATGCCCCGATTGACCGTCACAAAACCAAACACATCGTCACCATAAATGGGGTTGCAGCATTTTGCCAAACTGTAATCCACCCCTTTCAAATTATTGTCGAGCACCAACACGTCGGCATTTCCCTGCGCACGGTCATCCACCACATTTGCCACATAACCATCAGCACTGCGCTGCTCTGTGGAGAAAGCGTTGGGATTGGCATCACGTTCCTGAATCTCCTGATAGTGTTCGATGACGGTATTTACATCCAGCACTTCTTCTGCAATTGCCTTGTAAAATTCGGTGACATGTTTGTAACCCAACTTCTTAATCAGGCGCATCATGGTTGATTCATCAGGTTCAATCTTCTTATTCTTGAACTTCCGCTCCAAAGCCTCCTTTGCGAAGGTGGACACCTGCATTTCCTGTTCAGTAAGCGACTGACGAATCTTGGCTCTTGCCTTCGGAGTAATCGCAATATTCAGCCAATCACGCTTCGGTTGCTGTTTCTGCGACGTGAGGATTTCCACCTGGTCACCACTCTGCAATTTGGTGCGGATATGAACATTCTTTCCATTCACCTTTCCACCCGTACAATGCGCACCGACATTCGTATGAATCTGGAACGCAAAGTCGAGCACCGTTGCTCCTTTAGGCAATTTGAAAAGGTCGCCTTTGGGAGTGAAGACAAAAACCTCGTCGCTATAAAGGTCTACTTTGAAGCGGTCCATCAGCAACTCGTCGCTCTCTGTCTGATGCTCCAATGCTGAGCGAATGTCTTGCAGCCAATCCTCCAGTTTACTGCCACTATCCTTCACGCCTTTATATCGCCAGTGGGCAGCCAAGCCACGCTCTGCAATTTCATCCATACGTTCTGTACGAATCTGGATTTCCACCCACTTTCCTTCTGGTCCCATCACAGTAATGTGCAACGACTCATAGCCATTTGATTTCGGCACAGAGAGCCAGTCGCGCAAACGCTTTGGATTGGGACGGTACATGTCGGTCACGATACTGAACACCTGCCAACAGTCCTGTTTCTCTTTTTCGGGTGCAGAATCAAGAATCACACGGATGGCAAAGAGGTCGTAAATGCCCTCAAACTTGCACTTCTGCTTCTTCATCTTCTGCCAGATAGAATGGATGGATTTGGTACGCCCCTTAATGTGGAACTTCAATCCAGCCGCTTTCAACTTTTCTTCGATAGGACCGATGAAATTAGCAATATAAAGGTCACGAGCCGCACGTGTGGCGCTCAGTTTCTCCTTTATCATATAATAAACATCTGGCTCCAAATACTTGAGCGACAAGTCTTCCAATTCACGCTTAATCAGATACAAACCCAGTTTGTGTGCCAAAGGTGCATATAGGCGAGCAGCCTCCGTAGCCACTCGTGTCCGCTCTTCAATTTCGCCCTTATCCTTAATCTGGCGCATCAGGTTCACACGATCTGCAATAATGATGAAGATGACGCGCATATCTTCGGCAAATGACAACAAAAGGTCGCGGAAATTCTCTGTTTCAATAGACGGGTTTTTCGCATAGAGTTCATTCACCCTCAAAATACCATGAATGATATGTGCCACATCGTCACCAAATTCCTGCTTCACATACGCGATATCAATCACACCTAGCGACACGCAGTCATGCAGCAGGATGCTCAAGATCGAGGCACGATTCAGCCCAATCTCCTCTGCTGTGATGACAGCCGTTTGGAGGTCAAACAGAATTGGATTCAACCCAAACGAGTTACGATGTAACTGCCCCGTCTCAACGGCACGTAGGAGAATTTCCTTGATTTTATGGAAATCATCCGGATTCAGCACTTCCGAAACCAGCGACTGCAACTTCTTTACAGTCAGCCTGATTTCCTCTCTCTCTTCTTCTTTCAATATAACACTTTCTTCCATATTTCACCCCTATAAAGTAGAAGTTATACATTTTTTCGTTGCAAAGGTACGACTAACAAATCGGATAAACAAATTTATTCGCTTTTTTCGGTTCAGCGACAAGATTCAACGAACAAAAGAGATGGAATGACGAGGTTCGCTGCATCAAAAATGAAAAACTCCCATAGGAAAAAGCAATCGGATTTGGTTCTTTTTCTGTCCTTTTTTATCCCTTTTGTGCCCTTGTCACCTTTTTTCATTTGTCACCCCCTCGCCACCTTAGAAAAAATGCGTACCTTTGCAGCCGAAATTAGCGAGACTCTTGAGCACATACGCACTTCAAGAGTCTATCGAACCTCAAGGTAATGAAAATATTAGGTATCAGCAGAGGATTAAAATATTCGCCCAATTTGGCAGGCAACGATGCAGCCATCTTCATCGCCGTAACTGATGGACTGAAGGAGATGGGGCACGAGGTGGAAACTATTCGAGAAAGTGAAATGGTGGGATTTGACTATTCCTCCTACGACCGCATGTTCACCATGGCACGAGACCTCTACTCGCTTGTCATGCTGGAAAAGGAGACGGATGTGGCAACACAAAGAAAATTCATCAACAGTATTGATGGCATCCTAAGCAGCACCAACAAGGCGGCTGTGGCAACACAGATGCTGGAAGCAGGCATTCCGCAACCTGAGTTTTTGGTGGGAGAAAAACGAAATTTACTGTATTGTTCAACAGGAAGTAAAGATGACATCATTCCTCCATTGTGGCTAAAGAACTGCGATGGTAGTGCAACTGTGGCGGAAGACACAGCCTTTTGTTCGTCAAGGGAGGAGTTCGAAAAGGCTTTCAAGAACTTTGAAGAACGCGATGTGAACCTCTGGATAGCACAAGAACATCAGCCTGGCGATTTAGTGAAATTCTATGGAGTGGAGGGAACAGACTTCTTCCGCTGGAATTACGCCAGTCACGGACATTCCAAATTTGGGTTTGAAGAGGTGAACGGAAAGGAAAAAGGGTTCCCCTTCAAGGCTGAACGCATCAAACTTTATGCTGACATGATAGCGAAGAAGTTGAATGTACCCATCTATGGCGGCGATGTCATCATCGATGAACAAGGCGACTTCTGGTTTATCGACTTCAACGACTTTCCAAGTTTCTCCAGTTGTACGGAAGATGCGGCGAAAGCCATCGCAAAAAGAATTGTACAATCATGAAAGAAGCAATTAAATCAACGCTCAAATCGAACGACACGGAAGAATGGCTCGATACCGTATGGACACGTCCCATTGGCTATTGGTGGGCAAAGTTTTTTGACCATTTCGACATACATCCCAACACCGTCACCATTCTCTCTATGATTATCGGTGTGGCATCCGCCTACTTTTTCTGCTTTGGCAGTTACCGCATGGCTGGATGGGAAGGGCTCATGTACAACATCATTGGTGTGTTGTTGCTGACGTGGGCAAACTTCTACGACAGTGCCGATGGACAACTGGCACGTATGACAGGCAAGAAAACACAGTTGGGGCGCATTCTTGACGGTGCAGCGGGCGATGTGTGGTTCTTTTTCCTCTATCATGCCCTATTCATCCGCTTCTACCAATATCACGATGCGGAGTTCCAATGGTTGGGCATCAAAGCCAATGAACGGAACACCTTTATTGCTAACAGCATCTTCTATGTTGCCGTATGGGTGTCAGGAGTCTGTTTTCATGCTCGCCAAAGTGGATTGGCTGACTATTATCGCCAAATTCACCTCTTCTTCTTGAAAGGCAAGGCTGGAAGTGAACTCGACAATTCTACACAGCAAAAGCAAATCTATCAGACAACACCTTGGAAAGGCAATGTCATCTATAAACTTTTCCTGCTCACCTACATCAACTACACTCGCAGCCAGGAAAAACAAACCCCAACCTTCCAACAACTGATGCTGACTCTGAAAGGAAAATACGGTGCTGTGGAGAACATTCCACAGGCTTTCCGCGAAGAGTTTCGTTTGAAAAGTCTGCCCATGATGAAATGGGCAAACATCCTCACGTTTAACACACGCGCCATCACTCTCTACCTTTCCTTCCTGCTTGACCTGCCGTGGCTCTATCTGTTGGCAGAGATGGTTCTCTTCACTGCACTTTACCTCTACATGCGGCACACACACGAAGGATTCTGCAAGGAGTTTAATCGAAAAATCTCAAACGCCCAATGATTCAAGCCATCATTTTCGACTACGGAGGCACCATCGACACCAATTCTGTGCATTGGAGCGAAGTGCTGTGGGAAGGCTATCAGCAAGTAGGCATACCCGTCTGCAAAGAAGAGTTCCGTACCAGTTACGTTTTTGCCGAACGAGCCCTTGCCAAGCATCCCTACATTAAGCCCACACACAACTTTCTCGACCTCCTCACCATCAAGTGCGACCTCGAAACGAAAGACTTGACAGACAGAGGTATTTGGAATGTAGCAGAAAAAGAACGAAAACTACAAAGTGATAACGTGGCACAATACTGCTACAATTACGTTCTGAAAGTACTGGAAACCAGCCGTCCTGTCCTTGCACAATTGGCAGAGAAATATCCTTTAGTGCTGGTCAGCAACTTCTATGGAAACATTGAAACCATTCTCGCTGATTTCCGTTTGCAATACTTCCAGCACATTGTGGAAAGTGCTGTAGTAGGGGTACGGAAACCAGACCCTCAAATTTATCAATTAGGCATCGATGCACTTAGAAAAGTGACAGGAAAAACGGAGGAAGAACTGCCGACAAACGACATTCTTGTAGTAGGTGACAGTTTTTCAAAAGACATCATCCCTGCCACCCAACTGGGGTGCAAAACTGTGTGGGTAAAAGGTGTCGGATGGGGTAAAGAGGAGGTGGATGAAACGGTTCCGACATACATTATATATAATATTAAAGATTTGCCAGAAACAATCAGCAAAGGATGAAAAGATACATTTTAGGAATATTTATTATACTTTCATTTCTCACGGCGAATGCGCAAGTGACGGGTAAGGTCATCGACAGCAAAACACGTGAACCACTCGACTACGTGAACGTCTATTATGATGGCAAGAATGTAGGCGAGCAGACCGATGAGGATGGAAGTTTTGTCATTAAAGAAGACAGCACCTGGAAGAAACTCACCATATCTTCGATGGGTTATCAGACACAAACCATCACTCTGAAGGAATTTGGGAAAAACAAGGACATCACCATCAAACTCGTTCCTGACGACAAAACATTGACGGGAGTGACGGTTTCTGCAAAAAAAGGAAGATACAGCCGCAAAAACAATCCAGCCGTCGAACTGATGAAGAAGGTGATTGCCAACAAGAAACAGAGCGACCTCCACAGCAAGGACTTCTTCACTTATACCAAATATGAGAAAATGACATTCTCCCTCAACGAAGTGAGTGACAAGGTGTTTGACGAAGGAGAATACAAGCGTTTTGCCTTTTTGAAAGACCACGTGGAAAAATCACCTCAGACAGGCAAACTTATCTTGCCACTTACGGTTGATGAAACGCTTTCTGAAATCTACTATCGCAAAAACCCGAAATCAGAAAAGCAAGTCATTAAAGGCGAAAGCAACAAAGGGGTGACCGAACTGGTGAACACAGGTGAAATTTTGACCACCACCCTCAAGGATGTATTCACAGATGTCGATATCTACGAGAACGAGTGCCGACTACTGCAATATCCTTTCCGTTCGCCCATTGCCGACAATGCCATCTCGTTCTACCGCTATTATCTGCAAGACACCATTTTCATCGAGCAGGACAAAGTGGTCGATGTCGGTTTCTTACCCAACAACCAGCAGGACTTCGGCTTTTCAGGTCATCTATACATTTTGCTTGACCCCGACTCCACATTCCAAGTACGACGTGTGGAACTCACCATTCCCCGACGAAGCGATGTGAACTTTGTGGAAAACATGGTCATTGCACAAGACTTTGAGGAATTAGAAAGTGGCGACCGCATCGCTTCCACCAACGACATGCTTGTGGAACTGCAACTCAGCAAGTGGTTAGGCAAGTTTCAGGTACAACGAGTGACCCGATTGACCCACGTCTCTTTTGAGGACATTCCCCGATCCCTTTTCAAAAACATCAAAGGCAATACGCTTCGTGAGCCTGATGCCTCCATGCAGGACGAAGCCTTTTGGAATGAATACCGACAAGTGAAACTTACCACGTCAGAAGGAAAGATGGACAGTTTTCTTGACCGTCTCACCCACATCAAAGGCTTTAAGTATGTACTCTTTGGCTTCAAGGCACTGGTGGAAAACTTTGTAGAGACAGGCGACTCACTCCATCCCAACTATGTCGATATCGGTCCTGTCAACACCATGATTTCAGCCAACCACTACGATGATTTGCGTTTCCGTGCTTCAGCACTCACCACAGCCAACCTCTCCCCTCACCTTTTCGCCAACGGTTATGTCGCTTACGGCACCAAGACTCACAACGTCTATTGGAAGGGGCAACTCACCTATGCATTCAACAAGAAAGCCTATCTGCCACGTGAGTTTCCCCAGCATAATCTGTCCATCTACTGGTGGGATGACATCATCTCGCCTTTTGACAAATTCGTGCCTACTGATAAGGATAACATGTTCACTGCCTTCCATGCCTCGACCGTGGACCAATACCATCACACCCGAGAACTGCACATCGACTACACACGTGAGTTTGAGCAAGGCATCAAGGTGAACGCACAATACACACGCACCCGCAACCACCCAGTAGATGCTTTATTTTATCAAAAACTGGATGGTGTGGGCACACCTGTCAACGACCCAACCCATTGGCTGTCAGGCATCACCACCTCAGAATTTAAGGTGGGTGTGTCCTATGAACCGAATGTCACCTATATCAACACAAAACAACGTCGCGTGAAAGTGAACCACGATGCCCCCATCCTTTCACTCAACTATACAAAAGGCATCAAGGGATTTGTGGGTGGAGAATACAATTACAACGTCACAGAACTGGGCGTTTATAAACGCTTTTGGTTAGGGCAATTCGGCAAATTCGACATCGACATCAAAGCAGGTGCACAATGGAACAAAGTACCTTTTCCCCTGCTCATCCATCCAGCAGCCAACACTTCCTATATCATTGAGGATTATACCTTCTATCTCATCTCCAACCTCGAATTTCTCAATGACCGCTATGCGTCAATGCTTACCGAATGGGACCTCAACGGATGGCTCTTCAACCGCATTCCCCTGCTGAAGAAACTCAAATGGCGCGAATGCGTTGGAGTCAATGTTTTGTGGGGACAGTTAACCGACAAGAACAACCCATCCACACTCAACTATTCCGATCCCGACCTCTTCTACTTCCCTGGTCACTTCCGTGCTGACGGCAGTTACGAACAGAACACCGTCTGTATGGATGAACGAAAGCCCTATATCGAGTGGCGTGTCGGCATCCACAACATATTCAAACTCATTGAGATTGACTATGTCCGCCGTCTCACCTACCTCAATAATCCCAACACCAACAAATGGGGAATCCGTCTGAAAGTACGAATGACATTCTGAAAAATATAAACACAAAAAAGCAACAGACACACCCTCTTCTTTATAACAAAAAGGAGGGATTACCTTTCAAGGTAGTTCCTCCTTCTCTTCCAGCGGAAAGTGAGGGATTCGAACCCCCGGACCAGTTACCCGGTCACCGCATTTCGAGTGCGGCCCGATCGACCACTCCGGCAACTTTCCTTGCAAAGGGTGAACTTATTGTTTGATAAGTTCACCCTTTATAAAAAGCCGGGAGGAGATGTGATGAAACTCCGACGTTGTAAGATTTGAGTATTTACCGCCTTTTGTAATCCACCGACTCAAAGGTTTCCAGAAACCGAAACCCCATGTTCGAAGACATGGCGACTTCTGGGTTGTGGCCCGCCATTGGACGGTAAAATCATCTCGGTTTCAGTGTATAATTTGATGAGTATCCCGATCGATCCTGTACCCCGGCTTATATGTAAACTCCAGCACCCTTTTTCGTTCGGTTCACTCACCGATTCAGGTGGCTTTCGTTGTTTTCCGATAGCAAAGTTAATGTTTTATACGGATACAAACAAGGGATTTGAAGATTTTTTTCTTCAAATCCCTCATTTTTTAACATTCGAGCCATTTTATTCGCCCAAGTACACCGCAAATGACATCGGTCTGCCCGCTGGAGTCTTACCCCAAATCCAGAGCGTCTGCTCATCGCTTGCCTGTGCTGACTTAAAGGCTGATTCCATGTCGGAAGCCGACTTGATGTTCTGGTTGTTTGCCTTCAGGATAATGAAACCTTCAGGTACTCCAGCATCTTTCAGATAACCGCTCTTCAGTTTCTCCACCTGCACACCGTATGAAAGATGGAGTGTCTTCTTCTGGTTATCGGTCAGTTCCTTGAACTCTGCACCTAATGCATCGACCTTCTGTGTCTTGATGACATTGGTGCTTCCCTTTGCATTACGGAATGTGATGGTGGCTGTCTTTTCCTTCTTGTCACGGATGTAACCAATCTGTGCCTTGTCACCAGGACGGTACTTCGTCGTTGCTTCCTGTAATTCAGACATCTTCGTGATGCTCTTTCCGTCCACCGATACAATCACGTCTCCCGACTTGATACCTGCCTCTTCTGCAGCACCATCTTCCGAAACTTCTGCCACATAAACACCATCATTCGTGCCGAAATCAGCGGAGAATTTTTCATCTTCATGCTTCTTCGAGTCGATATAATCGTGGAGCGTCATACCGCTGATGCCTATCATCGCACGTTGCACGGTGCCGTATGCCTGCAAGTCGGTCACCACTTTTTTCATAATGGTGGTTGGGATGGCAAAGCCATAACCTGTGAAAGAACCAGTCTGTGAATACAGCATGGCATTGATGCCTACCAGTTCGCCACGTGTGTTGACCAATGCACCACCCGAGTTACCCTGATTGATGGCAGCATCCGTCTGGATGAACGACTCAATGCCATTCTTGTGGGCACCAATGTTACGTGCCTTTGCAGAAACAATACCTGCGGTCACAGTGGAAGTAAGATTGAACGGATTGCCCACAGCAAGCACCCACTCACCCACTTTCAACTGGTCAGAATCGCCTATCACGATGGCTGGCAGACCTGTGGCATCAATCTTCAGCAATGCCAAATCGGTATCGGCATCCAAACCTATAACCTTTGCCGTAAACTCACGATTGTCGTTCAGTGTAATCGTAATGTCGTCAGCATTCTCCACCACGTGATTGTTCGTCACGATGTAGCCATCAGCCGAAATGATGACACCAGAACCTGCAGCCTCCCGTTTAGGAGTCTCCACCTGACGACGCTGTGAACCACCACCACGTCCGAAGAAGTCACCGAAGAAATCTTCAAACGGATCGCGATATTCAATCGTCTGCGTCTTTCCTTTCTGCACCACCTTAATATAGACCACCGCGTTGCAAGCCTTTTCTGCAGCCTCCGTCAAATCGACGGGTTGAGCCGCTGGCATCGAAACGTTCGAGAGTTGCATCACGCTAGCATTCTCCTCCGTTTTAGGTTCCGTGAAGGAGAGAGATGGTAAAACTGTGCTCGCCGACTTCTGCGAGAGAGAATAAGCAAAAGCACCTGTCAATCCCGAAAAAAAGGCAACACAAGCCAGTGTGCCGTAAAATCTTTTTGTTGTCTGCTTCATAATCTGTTTGCTATTCTATAAATGTTTAATTTGTTAATTTGCTCTTTTCTTCATCAGCATCCCTTACACATTATATATAATATATAGGAATGCTTCCTATCCGATGTCTTCGTTCGAATTTGAGTGCAAAATAACGACAAATCAACGTGACTACAAAACTTTTTCCCCACCTTTTTCAGTTTCTTTGATTTAGTTTAACAAATCCCCTCCAAGTGTTAACACCGATTAAACTTAAATCTTAAAATTTTCACATTCAATTAACAATTCACTGAGCGATAGTTTCGCTTATGATAATTAATCTGGATAATGAAAGAGATGGGGCTTATAAACCTCCAAACATTTGACAGCGCCGAAAAAATGTTACATCTTTGTATTTGGAAAGGATTTCTTAAGGTTAGGGTGTTGGAGATGTGGCATATCCCTTTTTCTGCCGAATAATTTGCGGTTCAGAGTCATTCTGATGGACACAATTGACAGAAAAGAACAGGTCGTGCATGTTTTTCTGCCTTAAAAGTTGGGAGGTGATGAATAAAATTGTACCTTTGTAGTCTCATGTCTTTTCATCATACAGCAATATTATATCACTAACAATATCACTTACATCATGAGACTTATTTGCTTTTTGCTAACTTTGGCAACTTGTTTTTGTGCCAATGCACAAACCAAGTCGTGGACAGCCGACAACGGCAACGGCACGTTCACCAACCCGCTCTTCTACGATGAGTTCAGCGACCCCGATGTGATTCGTGTGGGCGATGACTACTATTTGGCTGGCACCACCATGCATGCGGTGCCAGGATTGGTCATCCTCCATTCAAAAGACCTTGTGAACTGGGAGAACATCAGTTACTGCTTCGACCGTTTCGACTTCGACGACGAGCGTTTTTCACTGAAGAACCACAAGGAGACCTACGGCGAAGGCATTTGGGCACCTTGCATCCGCTATGCAAATGGGCAGTTTTATGTGTTCTCGAATGTAAACGGAAAAGGTTTGCAGTGCTACACGGCAAAGGATATCAAGGGTCCGTGGACACACCACAATCTGAAGGGTAACATCTATGATCTCGGTGTGCTGTTTGACGATGACGGCAAGGTGTATGCCATTCACGGTTATGGAACGGTGAAATGTACAGAATTGGAGCCCGACATGAGCGGTCCCAAGGAAGGAACGGAACGAGTCATCATCCCTGAAGGCAATGGTGTGGGCGAAGGGCATCACATGTACAAAATCAATGGCATGTACTATCTCATCTCCACCGACTACAGACCCAATGGACGCACCCTTTGTTCACGTTCGAAAAGCATCTGGGGACCTTACGAGACCCGTGTCATCACCGCTGATGAGACCTATGGCTATCATGCTGCCCGACTGACTCAATGGAGAGGTCGCATTGTACCCGATGGTAGCGATTTCCGTTTAGGTCCTCTTGATAAGGATGCAACGGCTTGTACGAATGCCCATCAAGGTGGCATCGTTCAGGCTACGGATGGCTCATGGTGGGCACTCTTCATGCAGGATTTCCATTCCATCGGGAGAACGGTATGTCTGATGCCGATGACATGGGAAGACGGTTGGCCCATGGTGGGATTTAAAGGAAACTATGGAAGGGCGCCAAGGACATGGTTTAAGCCCGGCGTGGAGGTGAAGAACGGAATGGTTGTGGATGATGGTGCAATGACATCGCAGCAGACAGAGCCTCATGCTCCCTACGTACGCAGCGAAAACTTTGATGGAAAACAACTTGGTCGTGTGTGGCAATGGAACCACAATCCAGAAGAAACTATGTGGAACCTGACAGGAGGGAAATTGCGTCTGAAGACCATGCCTGCCGAACAATTGATGTGGGCAAGAAATACGCTGACTCAGCGTGTAATCGGTCCGACCAGCATCACCACTGTCGAACTGAATGTGAAAGGACTGAAAGATGGCGATGTGGCAGGTTTAGGCAACATCAACGTGCCCTGTTCCTGGATTGGCATTGTGAAAAAGGCTTCAGACGGAAAAACATACACCTTGCGCTGTTTCGAGCAGTTGACCAATGACACCACCGATGTGCAGGTTTCTTTGCCTAAGGGAAAAATCTGGCTTCGCAGCATCGGCGAATACGATGACGACCAGGCACAATACGCTTACTCAACCGATGGCATCACCTTCCAGACTTTGGGACGCATGATGCCCCTCTCTTATCAACTCACCACCTTCCAAGGCTCTCGCCATGCGCTGTTTGCCTTCAACGTCGATGGCAAGAACGGTGGTTATGCCGAATTTGACAACTTTACAGTAGAAGAACCCAAGGCTGACCGTTCTGGGAACACGCCATACGGCAAGACCTTCCGCATCATCAACAAAGCGACAGGACTGCCAGCCATAGCCGACCCACACGGCATCCTCTACGACACCCGTGCCGAAGACAAGAGCCAACGCACACAGTTCCAAATCATTGACTGCGGGACAGGCATGGTGCAACTGAAATGTGCCGATGGACGCTACATCAAGGTGTATGGCGAAGGATTGCCTGGCGATGTGCGTTTCACCACTGACGCCAACGAAGCCGAGGTGTTCCTCTGGCAAGATTATCTTGACCACGACTTCATGCTCTATTCGCTGAAGAACCACCGATATATCGGCAAGAGTCCGACTACTGGCAGCCCATATTCGATAGACTTTGCAGGTCCCGACCCTGCTCGCAGAAACGGCTCCGTTCTGCATTGGGAAGAGTGCTCCGCAGAGTAACACTTTTCATATTTTCCAAGGCAAAACGGAACGCTTTCACACAAAAAATCTTAAAAGACAAATCATTTTTCAATGGTTTGTCTTTTTTTGTTGTATTTTTGCCTACCTTTGTAGGTTGAAAGCAGCCGGGCAGTCTGTCGCTGGAGCCTCTTCGGAGTCTCAAGAGGAAAGTCCGGGCAGCGCAGGGCATCCCACTTCCTAATGTAGAAGCAATCCGCGAGGGTTGAGTCATGCAGAAGAAAATAACAACAGCCCCGACTTTAGGTTTTAACCCTTGCGAGCGGTTATCGGTATTGTTGAGGCTGAAATGGTGAGAAGGTGAGGTAAGGGCTCACCAGCGGCATGGTGACATGTCGGCTGTGCATCTTGGGTGCTGCAAGTTCATGTAAACCATCGATAAAGGGTTGCCCGCCCAAGTAACTTCGAGTTTGCGATGGAGGGTAGAACGCTTGAGCCATGAGGTGACTCATGGAGTAGATAAATGACAGACATGTGCCATCCGGCGCATACAGAACCCGGCTTACAGTCCGACTGCTTTCTCTTTTTTATATTATAATAATGTATGTTAAAGGATTAAACTTTCCAAGTTTAACACACTCAAAAAAATCGGATAACAAACAGATATACAATGAATAAAAAACACTTACTGACCGCGCTATCAGTGCTGATGACTGGCGGTATGGCATGGGGACAAAAGGTTTGGACACTGCAAGAGTGTCTTGACTATGCCCTTGCCAACAACATCCAGTTACAGCAGAAGAAGATAACGGCGGCATCCAATCATGAGGACGTGTTACAGAGCAAATCTGCCCTGTTCCCCTCTGTATCGTTCAGCACGAACCAGAATGCATCATGGAGACCTTTTGCCGAGAGTACCATCAACTTGACAAACGGTTCGATGACGACGAGTAGCAACAAAGTTTCTTACAATGGTTCCTACGGCATCAATGCCAACTGGACAGTGTGGAACGGCAATCGCAACACAAACACCATCAAGCAGAACAAACTGACAGAACAGCAGGCAGAACTGGCTGTAGAGCAGCAAGCCAACAGCATTCAGGAGCAGATTGCCCAACTGTACGTGCAGATTCTTTACGAAAACGAGGCGGTGAGAGTGTGTGAAGAAATCATCAAGGCAAGCGAGATGCAACGCGACCGCGCACAGACGATGGTTGAAGTGGGCAGCCTCGCCCGTGTGGATCTTGTACAGTTAGAGGCGCAGGTGAGCCAAGACCAGTATTCGCTGTCGCAAGCCCAGTCGCAACTTGCCAACTACAAACTGCAACTGAAGCAACTATTGGAGATTCACGACAATGAACCTTTCGAGGTAGCCATCCCAAACGTATCAGACGAGAAAGTGCTTGCCATGATACCCAATGAACAGGCTGTTTACAACGCAGCCCTGGAGAACCGCCCCGAAATCCAATCAAGCAAACTGAATATCGAATCGTCCGAAATCGCTATTGCTACAGCCCGTGCGGGGTATATGCCCACAGTGTCACTTTCAGCAGGCATCGGCAGCAGCAACTCTTCGGGTCAGCACACAGCCTTCACCAAACAGGTGAAGAACAACCTAAGCAATTCGATTGGTGTGAGCGTGTCGGTTCCCATTTTCGACAACTTGCAGGCGCGCACCAATATCCGCAAAGCAAAATACGCACTCCAAAGCAGCGAACTGAGCCTGCTCGATCAGCAGAAACAACTCTATTCGACCATTGAAAACTACTGGCTCAATGCCACCACCTCACAGCAGCAATACATCTATGCCCTGGCTAATGTGAAAAGCATGCAGGAAAGTTACGACTTGGTGAGCGAGCAGTTCAACCTCGGACTCAAGAACATCGTCGAACTGACCACAGGCAAGAACAACCTGCTGCAAGCCGAACAGCAACTGCTGCAAACCAAATATACAGCATTGCTCAACGATGCCATGCTCAACTTCTATGCAGGAGAAAAGATGGACCTGTAAATTAAGAAAAGAAAACAAAGGCTATACATATTAGAAGAACTATAGAAAACCAGAACAAAAAACCATAAAATACAAATATGAAAATGAAGACAAACAATATATTCGCCGCAATCATGATGGCTGCAACACTGACTGCTTGTAGCGAAGGCACCAAGGTGAACTACACCACCACTCCCGTAGAGAAACAAAACATCAGCACCAGCATCACGGCGACTGGCACCATCGAACCTGTCACGGAAGTGGAAGTGGGTACACAGGTATCTGGTATCATCGACCGCATCTATGTCGATTACAACTCCGAAGTGCATCGAGGTCAAGTGATTGCCGAACTCGACAAGACCAACCTCCTCTCCGAACTGGCATCGGCACAGAGCAACCTCTCCAATGCACAGTCATCGCTCAACTATCAGAGCGCCAACTATAAGCGTTACAAGACCCTCTACGAGAAAGGACTCGTTTCTGCCAACGATTATGAAAACGCCAAACTCTCATACGAACAGGCTGTGCAGCAAGTGAAGGTGCAGCAGCAGAACGTGCAGAAGGCACAGACCAACCTCGGCTACGCCACCATTACCTCACCCATCGACGGCGTGGTGCTCTCAAAGGAAGTGGAAGAAGGACAGACCGTTGCCTCAGCCATGACCACTCCAACCCTCTTCATCATTGCCCAAGACCTCACCGACATGCGTGTGATTGCCAACATCGACGAGGCTGACATAGGTGGTGTGAAAGAAGGGCAGCGCGTTAGTTTCACTGTCGATGCCTTCCCTGATGACACCTTCGAGGGTGCAGTCACTCAAGTGCGCCAACAGGCTACCACCGAAAGCAATGTGGTCACTTACGAAGTGGTCATTTCTGCCCCCAACGACAACCTGAAACTGAAGCCCGGACTCACAGCCAACGTGACCATCTACACACTGGAAAAGAATGGTGTGCTTGCCGTCCCCTCCAAAGCATTGCGCTTCACCCCGAACGAGGCACTGCTGCAAGAAGGCGAAACGGTGGAAGACGTGGAATCACCCGCTAAAGTGTGGACAAAAGAAGGCAACACCTTCAAGGCACACAAAGTGGAAACAGGAACCACCAACGGTGTGCTCACCGAAATCGTGTCAGGAGTGACTGCTGGTACCGAAGTGCTCACCGACTTCGAAATCATTGGCGGAGAGACAGAGAGTGAAGAACCTGCCACCTCAAACCCCTTCATGCCACGTCCACGGAACAACAACCGAAACGGCAACAACGGCAACAACCGAAACGGCAACGCAAAATAGTTTCAGACCATGAGCGAACAACAAGATAAAAGAAAGGTTGTCATCGAACTCGACAACGTGAAGCGTTACTTTCAGGTTGGTTCCGAGACTGTGAAAGCCCTGCGCGGTGTCAGTTTCAAGATTTATGAAGGCGAGTTCGTAACCATCCAAGGCACTTCCGGTTCAGGTAAATCGACCCTGCTCAACCAGTTGGGATGCCTCGACACACCAACGGCTGGCGAGTACTATCTGGATGGCACCCCCGTCCGCAAGATGACCAAGAATCAGCGCGCAAAATTACGCAACCGCAAGATTGGCTTCGTGTTCCAGAACTACAACCTGCTGGCAAAGACTACCGCAGTGGAGAATGTGGAACTGCCACTCATGTACAACAACAAATACAACGCCAAGCAGCGCCGCGAAGCAGCCATCAAGGCATTGCAATCCGTAGGGCTGGGCGACCGCCTCGACCACAAGAGCAACCAGATGTCGGGTGGTCAGATGCAGCGTGTCGCCATCGCCCGCGCTCTGGTCAACAACCCAGCCGTGCTGCTTGCTGACGAAGCGACCGGTAACCTCGATACACGCACCTCATTCGAGATGCTGGTGCTCTTCCAGAAACTGCACCAAGAGGGACACACCATCATCTTCGTGACCCACAACCCCGAGATTGCCGAATATGCCTCACGCAACATTAACCTGCGAGACGGAAAAATCCGCGAAGACACCATCAACACCAACATCAAGTCGGCAGCAGAAGCATTGGCAGCACTGCCTAAACCCCAAGACGACTAAAATAATGTACAATTAATAATGTATAATTTATAATTAACCATGCGGCTTGCAAGCATCGCGTTAGCCAATTATACATTGCACATTATACTTTATAAATTAAACAACCGTGAATATCCTAAATTTGTTCAAAGTCAGCATCATGGCAATCGCCAGCAACAAGATGCGCTCGTTCCTCTCCATGCTCGGCATCATTATCGGAGTGGCAGCCGTCATCATCATGATGTCCATCGGTCAAGGCTCCAAAGAGAGCATCCGCCAGGAACTCTCCACCATGGGAACCAACCTGCTCACCATCCGTCCTGGAGCCGATATGCGTGGTGGAGTGCGCCAAGACCCCTCAGCCATGCAAACCCTCAAGATGGCAGACTACCAGCGCATCCTCGCTGAAAAGAAATTCGTCACCAACGTGTCCCCCGAAGTCACATCGGCAGGACAAGTCATCTATGGCAATAACAACACGACCAGCACCATCTACGGTGAATCGCCCGAATACCTCGACATCAAACAGTGGGACGTGGAAGAAGGCACCTGCTTCAACGAAGAAGACATCCGCAAGGCAGCCAAAGTGTGCGTGGTCGGCAAGACCATTGTCACCGAACTCTTCGGTGAAGGCAAGGAAGCAGAAGCCATCGGTAAGAACATCCGCTTCAAGTCCATCCCCTTGCGCATCGTCGGAGTGCTCAAAGGCAAGGGTTACAACTCATGGGGCATGGACCAAGACAACGTCATCATAGCCCCCTACACCTGCGTGATGAAACGCATCGCCGCACAGACCTACTTCTCCTCCATCGTCTGTTCTGCACTCACAGAAGAACTCTCCGACGCAGCCATCGAAGAACTCACCCAGATGCTACGAAGCAACCACAAACTGAAAGACGATGCAGCAGACGACTTCACCATCCGCTCACAAGCAGAAATGATGGACACCATGTCCTCCACCATGGACACGGTGACCGTCATCCTCGTCGTGGCAGCCGCCTTCTCCCTGCTCGTGGCAGGCATCGGCATCATGAACATCATGCTCGTCTCCGTGACCGAACGCACCAAGGAAATCGGCCTGCGCATGGCAGTCGGAGCCACAGGCATGGTCATCTCTCTGCAATTCCTCATCGAGTCCATCCTCATCTCCCTCACAGGCGGACTCATCGGAGTGCTCTTAGGCAGTCTTGTCAGCCAGTTTGTCATCCCGATGATGGGCATGCCATCCACCATCCCCGCATGGTCCATCTACGTGTCCTTCGCCGTCTGCACCTTCATCGGTGTCATCTTCGGCTACATCCCAGCCCGCAAGGCTGCCAACATGGACCCCATTGAGGCTATCAGACATGAATAACTCATCATTGACAATATGAAAACCATTTTAATATTTCTGTACTTTCTGTGCATTCTGAGTGAAACCACCCATGCGCAGTCGCTCAAGGACCTCTTCCTCAAAATGCCACAGGAAGTGTGCCCTTCCCTTTCCGAATACAACCGCCTAGAGATGGTTGATAACCAGAAGAACGGCAAGCCCATGCAGACACGCAACCACTTCCGCACCCTGTCGGAAATGAAGGAACTGACCGACGACTATGCACACATCGCCGTGTCGAAAAGTTCTGAGAAAGAACTGAAAATGCTTCCCACCCAAGAAGGTGCCCCCATCATCATGGTCATCAGCACCGTCTTGTGCGACAGCCTTGCCGACTCCTCCGTCGAGTTCTACGACACCAATTGGCAGCCGCTTCCCCTCCTCACCCATTTCTCCCTGCCTCCGACCGACCAATTCCGTCGCATCACCATCAACCCTACCACCAACCAGTTGACCGTCACCAGCCAGAACCCCTTCAGGCTCCGCACCGACGGCAGCGACAAACCCTTGGAGCCGCAAGTGTTCACCAACACCTTCCATTGGCAGACCGAAGAGAGCCACTTCGTACAGGATGGGCTATAACAGACAAAAATGAATGAGGGTATGTCAGATAAAGCGGATTCATATCCTCAAAACCTCAAAACCGACCTCGTCGACATCAGCACACCGATGTCGACGAGGTCGGTTTTGAGGTTTTGAGAGCACACCTTCATTTTGTTTTATGTGGCTCTCTTTATAAGTCATAAAACAGAACTAATAATACCCATTAATATCAATACTTTCAGTTTCAGTCATCGTCCCTTTACAACGACGGCAAATGCCAGGGTCACGACTACATCGGCGACACGATGAAGGGTCAAAAAAAGCATCGCCATAACAGTCAGGACAAAGACCTGTACCATCACACGCACCACAAGTGTGTTCCGCTGTAGCAGAAGGACCACCCAACAAGCCGCCAAGCAAGCCACCTATATCCAAACCGCCACCACCACTATTTCCACCTCCCAAAATGTCGCCCATCAATTTGTTTGGCAAGTTATCGCGATCAATTTCAATAGATGTAGCAGCAACGTTAACCGTCTTCTTGGCTACAGCCTGCACAGACGAATCCAATATGATCACTCTAAAAGAAAACGTACTCCGTTCGTTTCCCAAATCCAACCATGTGTATGGAATCGAAACAGGCAGATTCACCGTTTGCTGATTATTCGCCACATTGATTCCCGTCAAATTCACACATGCACCCATACGGTCTGCCTGTTCCTCACCTTGGGCATTGAGAGGTTCCAATGCACAGACCAACCGTTGCCCAGCAAAACCCGTAATTTTCAAGTTGACCACGCCCTCAAGATGCATTCCTGCATCATCAAGAAAGATGCCATCGTCACCAAAACGAATCATACGCCCACCCATTCCGAGATTGCTGATTTTAATTCCCAACACCTCAACGGTACCAGCCTTTAGTGTGACGGTGCTTGCCAGCCATACTAAAGCCGTGAAAATCCAAGTCCTTAATACAATTGTTTTCATTCGAAAAAAGTATTTACTCAAGTTTAACTCGTACAAAAAAGTCTCAATTGATGAAAAAGAGCCTCAAAAACGATGTGCCCCACGTCGATTTCGAGGCTCTTTAAGCATCTTTGTTCTTATGTTTTTGTGTCTGTTTTAGGCTATTCATCAACGACCCACAAGTCGCTTCACCACCTGCTTACCATTATCCACATCGGTCACTTTCACAATGAGAACACTGCCAGATGGCACTGATAATGGAACAGATAACTGCGGATCAGAAGCCCTCCACAATGTAGATGCAAGCAACACACCAGACACGGAGAACACTTCAATTTGGCAATTGCCACGGGCTACATTGTCTCCACAGACGAGCAGACCAACACCATCCTGCATCTTGACACTGATGGGGAATGTCCATGTCACATTGGCAATGCCGTCGGATTCAGTCAATTCAAATGATTCACTGCTCACCACAGACCACTTACCTGTGTCGGCTTGCGCACGGAGATTGAACTGATGGTCACCTACCGTCAAACCTTCTGTTTTCACATCGAAAGTGAACGGTTCGGCAAGATTGCTTGGCAGAGTGACTGCCACAGCCTTACCTTCGCCCGGGTCAGTATCGTCGAAGAAGTATTCCAACGCCACAATCTTTCCATCCGATGGATTCAACACATAGAGTGGACGAGAAAGTGTAGAAGACCACACACCGTTCTCGTCTTGGGCACGGAGATAGAGCACATGGGCACCAGCCTCAACATCTTCAAATGACATCTGATAGATATTGGTGCCTGTGCAGGGGTTCAGCAGAGGCTTTCCCATACCATAGCCTGGGTCGATATCGAAGAAGTATTCCAAACGGGCAAGGTCACCGACAGCAGGAGCGGGTGGTTCAGGTACATTCGCCTCCACAATTGTAAACTTGCCACTCATCATGTCTGTCCACACATCGAAAGCGTCCCTTGCACGGACGGAGATTTCATGCTCACCCAAATCCAACGCGGAGATGTCGGGCGAGAAGGAGAAGTCAAGATGAGCCTTATAGTCCTGCTCGGGCAGTGCGACACTAATAGCCTTTCCTATGCCAGGGTCGTTGCCATCGAAGAAGTATTCCATATACACGATGTCCTGCAAACGGTCGATAAAGAGCGGTCGGCTCATCGTGGCAGACCACACGCCTTGGTCATCTTGGCTACGCACATAGAGCACATGCGCACCATCGGGCACATCGCTGACATCAAAAGTCAGTCGATTGTCACCCACCTGAATGTTGCTGACAACCTTGCCCAAACCATAACCAGGGTCAGTGTCCAAGAAATACTCCACCTGTTCAGGTGACTGCGCCAATGCCATCATGACACTGATGGCAGCCACACCCAATGTGAAGATTCTTAATGTTTTCATTTTACCACTCCCACTTTAACGGTAACACTCATTGTACTGCCTTTCTCAACTGAAGCAGGTACCACTAAGTCTTGGATAACGGGGCCTGATGGCACACCCGAAAGAACATAAGGATCCTCACCAGCGAAAGCACCATACTTATCTTCCGAAATTTTTGCAGACGCTGATTGTACATCCATGTCTGTTGAGATATCTTTATACACGAATCCTTTGTATTCTAAATTGTCGGAGAAGTTATTGCTACTTGTATCGTTCCAACCATTACCACTAACTTCTCCATTTGGCATGATGTTATGTTCTATTGCAGAAGTAATAATATTAGAGAATGCTGCATTTTCTGTATTCTCAAAGATAATGGTATTGTAAGCGATATAACTTCCTCCTATACTGCGAATGATACCACCATAAATGATATTATTGGTTATCTGCATGTTATAGTCATCCAAATAGAATTGCGTTGTTCCGACCCGAGCCTTGTAGAAAAAGTTTTGATGAACTATTGTGTTCACGGCACCTAAGTTTAAGTCGCCGGTAAACATACACCTAGTAACGATTGTCTTAGGACCGTTGATAGTGGCACCACTGATGATTTTTATCCCCTTAATCACCGTGTTAGGGGCATTCTTTGTAACCGTCAGATTTGAAATTACAGCACTTGGTGCCGCTTCATCAACGATTCCATTTTCCCCCAACAGATAACCTGGTCCTATCAGAACTACGCGCTTTGAAATCTCCACATTGCCATAATTAGTTGCAGACCCATCCAACATAATGGTGTCTCCTTCTTCGGCTACCCCTATGGCATCTTTGACACTTGTGTACGGAGCAGAACTTCCAGCCACATTGCTTACTCTCAGAATTTTCGCTTGGGCTGCCATTGTCATACTCGCAGCAGCCAGCACAAAAAGAATCTTTTTCATGTTCTTGACTTTTTTAATTATTAATAATGTATAATAAAAACTGATTAAAATTCACTCAATTCAAACTTGATAACCCATTCACCCTTCGTATTCACGTAGCCTACGTTCTTGGGATGAAATTCATTATCATAGACTGGGGCAATGCCATTTATGAATGGGCCAGCCAATCCTGCCATCATCACATCACCCGTCTCGGAAAGAAGACAATAACCACAACCATCTATATGTAGATAGAAGTGACCATCATGGATAAATGGACTACCTATCCGCTCATCACCATCCACATATTTAGAATACTTCTCGTTATCGGTACTAAGAGTGCTCTTTCCATAAAATTGCATGCAAGTCGTTTTATTGGGAAATACCAACATGCCATCAGAAATGATGGAAACGACATTGAATTTACTATCCAACATGACCGTGTAGTCATCATCTGAACTGTTAGTTCCGTTGTCCATCGCACAGAGTGCCTTGCCATTGCAGAAAGGAGTGATGCGGTCGTATTCTTTGCTGACAACATTTCCAGTCTTGTCAATGAACATATATTTCCCTTCTCGATTCACAACCAGTGCCATACCACAATCGTCAAACTTCGAAGGTTCAACAGAATAACGTTGCGGAATTACCATATTGCCTTTTGTATCAATAAATCCCCACTTCCCATCTGTACAAACAGCAGCCAATCCATTGCTGAAATCCTGAACCTCATTGTATTGGGCTAAAATGACAACTTTACCTTTTGAATCACGAAAACCCCAAGGGGCCACATTATAATTGCCCAATGGAACACAAAAGGCTGCCAAACCATCATGCATAGAACGAATATGAGAAGTCTTCAACGTCATTCTACAGGCATCAATAGGATTTGTCAATTCCGTAAAAATAAAATTACCATTTATATCTACATAGTGATTGTAGTTTGACACTACTGAAGTATTTGAATGAATTTTTTTGGTAACAACAATTGCCACACCATCCTCGTAATCACTTGCAGATGAAACGTCTGGAATTTTCTTGACCACATTGAAATTCTGATCATAGATGATGGCTTCGCCCGATATATTCGTCATGTTGATGAGACGATTGGAGGAGAATTTAATATACAAATTACCAAGTAAATTTCTTCTCTGCGGATCTTCATTTTTGTCCCAGTATTTCATCACGTTTCCTCGCTCATCAAAACAATAAGTACCATTTTTCTCTGTTGCGACAATAGCACGATTATCAAAATAATATCCTAACTTCAGGCGATTTAGACCATCCAACGTTACGACCTTGGTGTTGGCTGTTTTCTTGAAGTTTGCAAATTTGCTATTTATGTTATTCACCATTTCTGGACGGTTCACGGCTCGCATCAATTCATAGAGATTGCTTTTCTGACCTTTAGGCTTGGGATGGTCTTTCTCCGGCAATGTTTGAGTTCCCGATGAAGAAGTATCTTCACCAGAAACAGCATTCTTTCCTTTGTCTATGGTTTTAGCGACTTTGTCGGCGGCATTCTTCAATTTGCCTAAAATGCCTTGCGCCTGCACATCGCCAACAGACAGGGCGATGCCAAGCATGAATAAAAAAACGGTTTTCTTCATGATCATGCCATCTTTTTGTGGCATCGAAGGCTCGACGATACCTGATTTGGAAAAGGGTTTGAATTTACAGAATGAACATAAAAAGAAAGGTGTGAGCCTAAAGTGCCCATTCTCTGCTTGAAGGTACTGGACTGACCTGTATAAAGAAGAATAGATGACAGCTCACACCTTCAATGTATATGTAGTATGACTCAAAAGTCATTTACATGATACCATCGAAGGAGAGCGGTGACGTCTTTTCCCTTTATACACGGTCGTCTATGCGGCGTGCATAAAATCCCTTTCCAAATGAGAAGTGTCCAGTTTCTCAAGCAGGAAATAAAGCGTACGCGCTTCCTAAATATGTCTTGCAGCCAAAGGCTGCTCTTGCCATCAACCACTCAGAAAAAGTGCATCAAGCAAGATTTGGTGGCAAAGATACATAAAAATCTTGACTGACAAGCCAGTCCCAATAAAAAAAAATGATTATCGGGATAAATTATCGTTAATTATAGTCAATTTTTGTTTATCTTGCGCCACAGTGCAAGAGGCTACCTCACAAAGATTTTTTGTTCTTTCACCGCCAAGGCAGTTGGGAAAAATGATAATTAGCAGTAATTGTAAATAATTTGTTCCGACAAATCTTGTTTTAAGGGGCACAACGTATGATTTCATATAACAAGCAAAAAGGGAGTCGCTTCGCAGCGGCTCCCTTCATTGTTTATAACAACCAACAAAAGAAATAGATGTGCTTGTTTATCGGATGAAGAGGAGTTCACGGTACTTGGGCAGTGGCCATGCCTCGTCATCAACGATGGTTTCAAGTTTATCGACGTGGTAGCGGATTTCCTCAAGGAGTGGTGCCACGGTGTCGTGGTAGGCAATGGCTTTCTCGCGCTCCGACTCGATGTGGTTCGCCACCTTGCGAGCCTCTACCATTTTCTCCACGTTCTCGATAATGAAGGACTCGTGGTCGGAGATTTTCTCGATGATATAGAGGTTCTCCTTCGATATTTTGTGTGCCTTTTCAGCGGCAAAGATGCCTTGCACCTTGTGTACGTTGTCGATGAGCATCGACTGGTATTTGGTGACCACAGGAATGATGTGGTTGAGGCAGAGGTCGCCAAAGATGCGTGACTCTATCTGGATTTTCTTCGTGTAGGTCTCCCACTTGATTTCGTTGCGGGCTTCCAGTTCTGCCTTCTGCATGACGTGAGTCTTCTCGAACATCTTGACAGACGAATCCTTGAGATAGTTGTCGAAGATGAGCGGTGCAGAAGTCTCGCAATCGAGACCGCGCTTGGCTGCCTCGGCTTTCCACTCGTCGCTGTAACCGTTGCCGTTGAAGATGATGGGCTTGATGTATTTGATGTCTTCGCGTATCACCTTCAGGATGGCAGCCTCTTTTGCTTCGCCTTTAGCAATGAGGGCATCCACACGCTCCTTGAAATCGATGAGGGCTTCAGCCACGGCTGCGTTGAGGGTAAGCATAGCGGAGGCACAGTTTGCCTCACTGCCCACGGCGCGGAACTCGAAGCGGTTGCCCGTGAAGGCAAACGGTGAGGTGCGGTTGCGGTCGGTATTGTCGATGAGCAGTTCGGGGATGGAAGGCAGGTCGAGTTGGAACGCTGTCTTGCCAGCCACATTGAGTGCGTCTTCGTCAGCCCTCTCCACATGGTCGAGCAAGTCGGTCACGGTTTTGCCGAGGAAGGAGGAAATGATGGCTGGAGGTGCTTCATTCGCTCCCAGGCGATGAGCGTTGGTAGCACTCATGATGGAGGCTTTCAACAATCCGTTGTGGTCATAAACCGCCTTCAGCGTCTCCACTGTGAAGGTGACGAAACGCAGGTTGTCGAGCGGGGTCTTGCCCGGTGCATGCAGCAGGATGCCCGTGTCTGTAGAGAGTGACCAGTTGTTGTGCTTGCCCGAACCGTTGATGCCTTTGAAGGGCTTTTCGTGCAAAAGGCAACGGAAACCGTGCTTACGAGCCACCCGCTTCATGATGCTCATCATGAGCATGTTGTGGTCAACGGCAAGGTTAGTCTCCTCGAAGATAGGCGCCAACTCAAACTGGTTGGGTGCCACCTCATTGTGGCGAGTCTTGCAAGGAATGCCCAGTTCGAGTGCCTGAATCTCGATGTCCTTCATAAACTCCTCCACACGTGCAGGGATGGAGCCAAAGTAGTGGTCGTCCATCTGCTGGTTCTTGGCAGAGTCGTGTCCCATCAGGGTGCGACCTGTCATCACGAGGTCGGGACGGGCGGCATAGAGCGATTCGTCAACAAGGAAGTACTCCTGTTCCCAACCGAGGTTGGAAATCACTTTGGTCACTTCGGGGTTGAAGTACTGAGCCACTGCCGTGGCTGCCTTATCGACAGCATGGAGCGCCCTCTTGAGCGGCACTTTGTAGTCGAGTGCCTCGCCGGTGTAGGAGATGAAGACGGTAGGAATCATCAGCGTGTCGCCAATAATAAAGACAGGTGATGTGGGGTCCCAAGCAGAGTAACCGCGCGCCTCAAAGGTGGAGCGCAAGCCGCCCGAAGGGAAGGAACTTGCATCGGGTTCTTGCTGAACGAGGAGTTTGCCTTCAAACTCTTCCACCATGCCGCCTTTCCAGTCGTGTTCTACAAATCCGTCGTGTTTTTGTGCTGTGCCTTCTGTGAGAGGCTGGAACCAGTGGGTGTAGTGAGTCACGCCATTTTCGATTGCCCATGTCTTGATGCCCTGTGCTACAGCATCGGCGATGGTGCGGTCGAAAGGTGCGCCGTTATCAATGACATCGCACATCTTCGCATACACTTTGGCAGGAAGATACTTGTACATCTTCTGCTTATTGAAGACATACTTGCCAAAATACTCACTCGGACGTTCTTTAGGCAGTTCCACTGTGACGGGACCACGCTTGAACGCCTCATCTACAACCTTAAATCTAAGTCTTGCAGCCATAATCTTTTTACTTTAATTAATAAATGTGTCTCTTTGCCACTTTTTTGTTTTCGAGTGCAAAGTTATAACATTTTGTTAGAATAACCATAACTTTTGGTGACTTTTTTTCATTTTTTATTAAAAATAATTGTAAAATAGTTATCAAATACATAAAATCAGCAACAAAATGCACAAATCAAAAGCCGAAGAACCGAAAAAGTGTAAGGGAAAAACTCTTTTCAAAAGAATTGTGTTAGTTCACGACGAAAATGGTATCACTCAAGTTTCGGATATATTTATTACGCTTCGTGTGACGAAAGAAAAACACTTGGGGCAACGCTCCCAAGAAATATGTGAAGAAAAAACATGTAAAAACAAATATAAACAGGTCTTTCTTGTTTCATTTGCTTTACTGCTCTTTCTGCTTTTTCAAAGTGACATTTGGTCACTTTACACGTCCACCGCAGGCGAAAAGAACTTCCGAGAGTTAAAAAATATAATTTTATTGTTTGTTTGAAAAAAAAACCTTACTTTTGTGGCGAAAATATGCACTCCATGGAAACTCAAAAGGAAAACATATTTACGGAAGAGGAGATAAAGGAGGATTTGAGGTATCTCCAACTGCTGGCACAAAGTTACCCGAATGTAGCAGAGGCGAGTTGCGAGATTATCAATCTGGAGGCTATTCTGAACCTGCCAAAACCGACGGAACACTTCATCAGCGACCCACATGGGGAGAGTGAAGCGTTCAATCATGTGCTGCGGAATGCTTCGGGCTACGTGAAACGAAAAGTAGAGGAGATTTTCGGCCCCACACTCCGACTGGCAGAGAAGCAGGAACTATGCACGTTGATTTACTACCCTGAGGCGAAATTGCAACGCATCAAGGCAGCCGAGACGAACATGGAGGACTTCTACATCATCACGCTCAACCAATTGATTAAGGTGTTGCGTGAGGTGAGTTCGAAATACACAAGAAGCAAAATCCGCAAGGAACTGCCAGAAGAGTTTGGCTACATCATCGAGGAACTGCTGCACGAGAGCCACAGCGGTGTGGGCGAGAAGCGGCATCAGTACTATAACGTGATTGTGCAGACCATCATCGACACTCAACGGGCTGACCACTTCATCGTGTCCATCTGCAACCTCATCCAGCGTCTGGCGATTGACCGCTTGCACCTGCTGGGCGATATCTTCGACCGTGGCCCCGGGGCACACCTCATCATGGAGACGCTGATGAACTACCACCATTTCGACATCGTGTGGGGAAACCACGACATCGAGTGGTTTGGCGCGGCAGCGGGCAACAGGGCTTGTATTGCCAATGTGTTGCGACTCTCTTTGAGATATGGCAATCTGACTACCTTGGAAGATGGCTACGGCATCAATCTGCTGCCGTTGGCAACATTTGCGATGGAAACCTATAAGGACGACCCTTGCAAACAATTCACGGCAAACGAACTGACCAAGGAAAGCCAGCACGACAAGAAGACAAACCGACTTATCGCTCAGATGCACAAGGCAATTACAGTGATTCAGTTCAAGGAAGAAGCAAAAATCATCGACCGTCGCCCAGAGTTTGGCATGGCGGGCAGAAAGATGCTGGAGCATATCTATTTTGGCAATGGCACCTGCTTCATCGACGGTAACGAATACGAGATGTTAGACACATTCCTGCCCACCGTCAGCAAAGAAAATCCGAACGAACTGACCGAGGAGGAGGAACTGCTGATGGCGAAACTGGAACACTCATTCCGCACCAGCGACAAACTGCAACGTCACATCCAATGCCTTTTGGCACATGGTGGCATGTACCACATTGCCAACAGCAACTTGATGTACCACGCCACCGTCCCACTCAATGCCGACGGCACGTTGAAAGAGGTGCAGATTGGCGAGAAGAAGTACAAGGGCTTGGCACTGATGAAGAAGACGGGACACCTGGTACGTGAAGCGTTCAACGAAGACACACCCAAGGAGCGGAAAGACTTTGCAAGGGACTACATCTGGTATTTGTGGTGCGGGAAAGATTCGCCGTTGTTCGACAAGGACAAGATGACCACTTTCGAGCGGTACTTCATCAAGGACAAGTCAACTCATACAGAGACAAAAGGTTACTACTACCAATACAACAACGACGAGAAGACGGTCGATATGATTCTTGACGATTTTGGCGTAGAGGGAAAGCATCGCCACATCATCAACGGACACACGCCCGTGAAAGTGCTGAAAGGCGAAACACCTATCAAGGCAAACGGAAAACTGCTGGTTATCGATGGAGGTTTCTCACGTGCTTACCAGCCTGAGACGGGCATTGCGGGCTACACACTCACCTTCCACAGCCGAGGGCTGGACCTTGTACAGCACCAACCTTTCCGTTCAGCCGAAGATGCCATTCAGAATGGCGACGACATCAAGAGTTCGACCCAGATTGTGGAACTGAGTTCGCAAAGGATGTACGTGAAGGACACCGACAAGGGAAAGGTGCTACGCGCCAAGGTGGAAAACCTGAAACGTCTCCTGTTTGCATATCGCAACGGATTCATTAAAGAGATAAAATAACTTGTTACACATTATTAATTTAAATTAAAGCGTATGAAGAAATTATTACTCATGACTGCTTTTGCACTTGGTTGCATCAGCGCATCGGCTCAGGAGTCATTGACACTGAGCACTTACAAGGGCACAGACCTCGCTAAGTATGCTGGCAAGACAATGAAGGTATCTGTCAGCCGTTTCCTTTTCAACGGATGGAACACCATTTCCCTGCCTTTTGCAATGACGGAGGAGGAAGTGAACGAGGCTTTCGGCAGCGACTGCAAGTTGGAAAGACTGGTAGGCGTTGAGAATGATGGTCTGAACGTGAAACTGAACTTCCAGAACTGCAAGTCTGAAGGCATCAAGGCTAATGCACCTTATATCCTCCACTATGCTGGTGAAGACGGCAGCAAGAAGTTCATTGCTGAAAAAGCCGCTATCTCTGACGAAGACGCTTCCGTTTCTTTCACCGTACAGGGAACAAACGAAACTGTCACGATGGCTCCAGCAAAGCAGCAGAAGCAGGCTGAAGGTCTCTATGGCATCCTCGCAAAGGACAACACGGAGGCTACTTTCGTGAATGTTGACAACACCACCAACGGTTTCTATGCAACTCGTTGCTACGTGCAACTTTCCAGTGGAAACTTCACTCAGTTGACCACCAACCACATTGCAGAAGATGTGACCAGCATCAAGTCTGTTGCCAACTCCAACAAACGTGCTGAAGTCTATAACCTCTCTGGCATAAAGGTTGCTGACAGCGTGGAAGGTCTTCAGAAAGGCATCTACGTAGTGAACGGCAAAACTGTGATGGTGAAATAACACATCTGCATCTATTCCCCAAAGAAATGGCGCAAGACTGGTTCTTCTCAGTCTTGCGCCATTCTTTTTCTCGAGAGTTTTTCACACCTTTTTCTCCAAATACGACACCATTTACAAAAAATTTTCATTTTTCTTACATTTTTCTTGGTTATTAAATCAGAAATGTGTTACTTTGCAGCCGAAATCATAAAAATCATGACACAAAACAGCAAAACATATTGGCGTTGGCGTTGCTTGGGATTCAAAAAATCGTAAGTCCAATGGTCATGCCCCTATGCAAAACTGAACACATAAGCATAGAACACAAAAGAGCCTGTCGTACTTGCGATAGGCTCTTTTTGTTAGCAGAAAACTCAACAACACAAATATATGACATACCAAGTAGATGAAAACGGCTTCTACGGACAATTCGGAGGAGCCTACATTCCAGAGATTCTCTACAAGACAGTGGAGGATTTGAAGAAAGCCTACCTCCCCATCTTGGAGAGCGAGGAGTTTAAGACAGAGTACTACGCCCTGCTGAAAGACTATGTGGGTCGCCCTTCCCCACTCTACTATGCCAAGCGCATGAGTGAGAAGTACGGCTGCCAACTCTATCTGAAACGTGAAGACCTGAACCACACGGGTGCGCACAAAATCAACAATGCGCTGGGACAGATTCTTCTTGCCAAGAAGATGGGCAAGAAGCGTATCATCGCCGAGACGGGTGCTGGTCAGCACGGTGTGGCAACGGCTACGGCTTGTGCGCTGATGGACATGCCCTGCACGGTGTATCAGGGGGCATTGGACGTGCAGCGTCAGCACGTCAACGTGGAGCGCATGAAGATGCTGGGTGCAACGGTTGTGCCTGTGGAGAGCGGCAACAAGACCCTGAAGGATGCCACCAACGAAGCCATTCGTGATTGGTGCTGTCATCCTGCCGACACATTTTATATTATAGGAAGCACGGTGGGACCTCATCCCTATCCCGACATGGTGGCACGTCTGCAATCGGTCATCTCGGAGGAAATCAAGTGGCAACTCGAAGAGAAGATTGGCAGAGATTACCCTGACTACCTGATGGCATGCGTGGGCGGCGGCTCGAATGCTGCTGGCACCATCTATCACTACATTGACGACGAGCGTGTGAAGATTATCCTTGGCGAGGCTGGCGGACACGGCATCGAATCGGGCGAAACCGCTGCCAGCATGCAGGTGGGCACCGTCGGCATTCTGCACGGAAGCCGCATCAAATTGATGCAGACGGAGGATGGTCAAATCATCGAGCCTTACAGCATCTCGGCTGGTCTTGATTATCCCGGCACAGGTCCCATCCATTGCAACCTCTACGAGACGGGGCGCGCACAGGTACTCCCTGCCAACGACGACGAGGCACTTCGTGCAGCCTTCGAACTGACACGCATGGAGGGCATCATCCCAGCCCTGGAGAGTGCCCACGCCTTGGCTTTGCTGCCGAAGGTGAAGGAGCAGTTCACGAAAGACACCGTGGTGGTGCTGACCGTCAGCGGCAGAGGAGATAAGGATTTGGACACGTATCTGAAACATCAATCAGATGTCAAATGTTAAATGCCAAATGTCAAATATACATGTTACATTTTCCATGTTACATCTAAAAAGAGCCATAGCCTCTTAAACCGTATCCCTCGGGGACGAAAGGGCGTACCCCTCGAGTACGGCAAGGTGTACCCCTCGGGTACGAATGAGAGAGACACGGAATACATCTAAAATAACTCTTTGTAAATTCAACCTACGACTATGTTTTGTTATCATACCGCCTCAAAAAAGATTCTTGGCGACCTGAACACACCGGTCAGCGTCTATATGCGAGTGCGTGACGCCTACCCTCAGAGTGCGCTGATGGAAAGTTCTGACTATCACGACGGAAAGAACTCGCGTTCGTTCATCTGCGTACATCCCATCGGCAGTGTGTCGGTGGAGCATGGCGTGGGTGTGATGAGGTTCCCCAATGGCGAGGAAACGCACACGCCCATCACAGAGGCATACAACACGGCACGACTCATCAACGACTTCTTGGGTAGTTTCAACATCACGGGCGACGACAAAAGCGACTGTGGACTCTTTGGCTACACCACCTTCAATGCCGTGCGCTACTTCGAGCACATCGACGTGAAGGACGAGACGCAAGAGCAGAACGATGCCCCCGACCTCCAATACATCCTCTACAAGGACTACATCGTGTTCGACCACTTCAAGAACGAACTGAAACTCATCGAACTCCTGGCTGACGGCGAAGAGGACGACCTCGACCAACTGGAGCACGACGTGAACAACCGTCCCTACCAGAAGTATGGCTTCCATCCCGTAGGCGAATATTGGTCAACGCTGACCGACGACGAGCATCGTGAGAACATCCGTCGGGGCATCAAGCATTGTCTGCGTGGCGATGTGTTCCAAATTGTGCTCTCACGCCGTTTCAAGCAGCGGTATGAGGGCGATGACTTCAAACTCTACCGTGCCCTGCGAAGCATCAACCCGTCGCCTTATTTGTTCTACATGGACTTCGGCGGTTTCCGCATCTTCGGCTCCAGCCCCGAGACACATTGCCGCATCGAGGACGGCACGGCGTATATCGACCCCATTGCCGGCACCACCAAACGAACGGGCGATGCAGAACAAGACCGCCAGAATGCCCTCTACCTGAAGAACGACCCCAAGGAGAATGCCGAACACGTGATGCTGGTCGATTTGGCTCGCAACGACCTCTCTCGCAACTGCCACGGGGTGAAGGTGGACTTCTACAAGGACATGCAGTTCTACAGCCATGTCATCCACCTCGTCTCTCGTGTGAGCGGCAAACTGAACGAGGATGCCGACCCGATTCAAGCATTTATCGACACCTTCCCTGCCGGCACACTCTCTGGCGCGCCGAAAGTCCGTGCCATGCAACTCATCTCCGAATACGAGCCCCACAACCGTGGTGCCTACGGAGGCTGTGTGGGCAGCATCGGGTTTGACGGCAGCCTCAACCAAGCCATCACCATCCGCACTTTCGTCTCGCGCAACAACGAACTGTGGTTCCAGGCTGGTGGCGGCATCGTGGCGAAGAGTAACGTGGAGTATGAATTGCAAGAAGTGAACAACAAACTGGGGGCTTTAAGGAAAGCCATTTCAATCGCGGAGAAACTCTAAAACAAGGATTTTTTTCTTTTTAACAACGAATGAAACGAATTGAACGAATTTGCCATGCGGACAGGAAATGATGAACGAATTTCTCGAATAAGAGCCTTGCGAGGCTCTGGCTACCGCTGTGCAAGCCGCATGGAAGAGCCGCACTTCGGCTCTCATTCGTAAACATTCGCCGCCGCTTGCGGCATTTCAAATCAATTCGTCCAATTCGTTTAATTCGTTGTTTCTAAAAAATATTTGTGTCATGAAAGTAGTAATTATCGATAACTATGACTCGTTTACGTACAATCTGAGTCATCTCGTGAAGGAGTTGGGAGCCGACGTGACAGTATATCGCAACGACCAGTTCCAGATGGAGCAACTGGAGGAGTTCGACAAAATCATTCTCTCCCCGGGTCCTGGCATCCCCTGCGAGGCAGGTCTCCTGCTCGATGTCATCAAGGCGTATGCAGGCAAGAAGCCGATTCTCGGTGTGTGCCTCGGTCATCAAGCCATTGGCGAAAGTTTTGGCGGCAAGTTGACCAACCTGAGCGAAGTGTATCACGGCGTGGCAACCCCGACGACCATCACCGTCAAGGACTATCTCTTCGAAGGACTTCCCACGAAGATTGAGGTGGGACGCTACCACTCATGGGTGGTTGATACAGAAGAACTGCCCGCTTGTCTCGAAGTGACCAGCGTTTCAGATGAAGGCTATATCATGTCGCTGCGCCACAAGGAGTTCGACATCCGGGGCATTCAGTACCACCCCGAAAGCGTACTGACCAAAGACGGAAAAACAATCATCAATAACTGGCTAAAACACTAAACACAATGAAACAGTATCTTTTACAACTCATTGATGGACAAACTCTTTCACAGGAAGACACTCATCAAATCATGCTCAACATTGTTGAGGAAAAGTATAACGTGCAGCAGATTGCCGCCTTGCTGATGGCGATGCAGACACGTGGCGTGACCGTAGATGAACTGCTCGGCTTCCGTCAAGGACTGCTCGAGACAGGCAAGTACATGGATTTCAGCGAGTACAACACGCTCGACATCGTAGGTACAGGCGGCGATGGCAAGAACACGTTCAACATCTCCACCTGTTCAGCCTTCGTGGTGGCAGGTGCTGGCTACAAAGTGACCAAGCACGGCAACGGCGGTTCATCATCCGTCAGCGGTGCCAGCAATGTGCTGCAAGGACACGGTGTGAAGTTCACGGATGACATCAACTTGCTGAAGCGTTCATTGGACGAAGCGGGCATCTGCTACTTCCACGCTCCCCTCTTCGCCTACGGCATGAAGTTCGTAGGTCCTACCCGCAAGGCATTGGGTGTACCCACCTGCTTCAACCTCTTAGGTCCACTCGTCAACCCGTGCCATCCCAAGAACTCACTCCATGGCACAGCCAATCAGGCACAGTTGCGCCTCTACACCAATGTGCATCAGAAGATTGGCGACAACTTCGGCGTCATCACCTCCTACGATGGCTACGACGAAATCTCGCTGACGAGTGGTTTCAAGATTTGTACCAACAACTTTGAGAAAGTGCTCACGCCTGTCGATTTGGGCTTGAAGTACATCGAGCAGAAGGACATCTACGGCGGTGAGACACCCGAGGATGCCATGAAGATTTTCGATGCAGTCCTGAACGGCACTTCTACCGAGGCACAGAAGAATGTGGTCATCGCCAATGCTGCATGCGGCATCAGCGTGATGGACAAGAACCTCTCCATGTCTGACTCTGTGGCAGTAGCCCGCGAATCGTTGGAAAGCGGAAAGGCATTGGCAACCTTCAAGAAATTCGTAGAAATCAACTCTTGATAACTGTTAACCGCAAGCGGCCTGTAAAAAATAAAAAAAGACAAAAAATACAAGAAAAAATATTTTATTTTGTTTTCTTTTGTTTTTTCTTGTTTTTCTAAAGGCGCGAAGCGTAAAAAAGACATAGAAATGAGCAACCATCAAAAGGATATATTAGAGGAAATCGTTGCCGACAAGCGCATTGAGGTGGCACGACAGAAAGAAATCATAGCCCCTGCCGTGTTATATAGTAATGTGGAGAAGTTGATGGAAGACGATGCTCGCCCACGACTCTCCATGAGGGAAAACCTTGCTGGTAGTGCCTCGGGCATCATTGCTGAGTTCAAGCGGAAAAGCCCCTCGAAAGGCTGGATTAAGGAAGAAGGAAAGCCAGATGTGATTCCTGCCTCGTACAGCGAGAATGGGGCAAGTGCCATCTCCATCCTGACCGACGAGAAGTACTTCGGCGGCAACCTCCGTTTCATCCGCATTGCCCGTCCCATGATCACGTGCCCCATCCTGCGCAAAGACTTCATCGTGGACGAGTATCAACTCTACCAGGCCAAGATGGTGGGTGCCAACGCTGTACTGCTCATCGCTGCCGACCTGACGAAGGATGAGTGCAGGCAATTGGCAAAGAAAGCGCACGAGCTGGAACTCGAAACCCTGCTGGAGGTGCATTCAGAGCCAGAACTGGAGTATGTGGGCGAAAACATCGACATGGTCGGCGTGAACAACCGCAACCTCGGCACCTTCCACACCGATGTGGCAAACTCCTACCGTCTGGCATCGCTCCTGCCCAAGGACTATGTACTGGTTTCTGAAAGCGGCATCAGCAACCCGCAGACGGTTCGCGAACTGCGCGAGGCTGGGTTCCGTGGCTTTCTCATTGGCGAGACGTTCATGAAGACACCCGACCCAGGAGCAGCGTTAAAAGCCTTCATTGAGGAGATCGTACATCTTTAATGCATTACGCCTTCGGCGGACGAAGGCGAAAATCAACACAATAAGTATATGATTATCAAAGTATGTGGCATGCGAGATGCCGAGAACATCCGACAAGTGGATGAACTAGGCACAGTGGATTGGATGGGATTCATTTTCTTTCCACGCTCACCTCGTCATGTGAGCGAAGTGCCGACCTACCTGCCGCAACATTGCAAACGTGTAGGCGTGTTTGTCAATGAGTTTCTCCCAACCATACTCAAATACGCCCGAGCATACAATCTCCATCTCATCCAGTTACATGGAGACGAGTCACCACTTTACTGCCACACTCTCCGAACCCACTCACCTGTAGGCACGAAGATCATCAAGACGATTTCCATCACCACACCCGACGATTTAGCCACCATCCATACGTATGAGGACAATGCGTATAAGGGCAAGGTTGACTACTTCCTCTTCGAGACCAAATGCAAGGAATACGGAGGCAGCGGCAAGCAGTTCGATTGGGATATCCTGCAACGCTACAAAGGCAAGACTCCCTTTCTCATCACGGGCGGCATCGGAGCCGAAGATGCAGAAAAGGTCAAGGCATTCCACCACCCTCAATTTGTTGGCATCGACCTCAATTCACGCTTCGAAACGGCTCCTGCTCTCAAAGACATCACATTGATTGACAACTTCATAAAACAAATCAAATCATGAACAGAATCAACAAACTCTTCGCCACCAAGAGCGAAAATATCCTTTCGATATACTTCTGTGCGGGACATCCTACACTGGAAGGGACGGCAGACACCATCAAGACCCTCGAACAGAAAGGTGTCGATATGATTGAAGTGGGTGTACCCTTCTCCGACCCCATGGCAGACGGTCCAGTCATTCAGGATGCAGCCACCAAGGCACTGCGCAACGGCATGACCCTCAAGACCCTCTTCTCGCAACTGGAAGGCATTCGCGATAACGTACAGATCCCGCTCATTCTGATGGGTTATCTGAACCCCATCATGCAGTTTGGCTTCGATAAATTCTGCCAACGGTGTGTGGAGACAGGCATTGATGGTGTCATCATCCCCGACCTGCCCTTCAAAGACTACTTGGAGGACTACAAGCCCATTGCCGACAAGTACGACATCCGCATTATCATGCTCATCACGCCCGAAACGAGTGACGAGCGCATCCGCTTCATCGACGACAACACCGACGGTTTCATCTACATGGTCTCTTCGGCTGCCATTACGGGTGCACAGAAGGAGTTCAACGATGCCAAGCAAGCCTATTTCTCACGCATCAACAGCATGAACCTCAAGCATCCCCGCATGATTGGCTTCGGCATCAGCAACAAGCAAACCCTCGAAGCCGCCCAACGAAATGCCTCCGGAGCCATCATCGGCAGCAAGTTCGTCAACCTCCTCGAAGAGACAAGAGACCCTGCCAAAGCGATGGACCAACTGCTCGAAGCACTAAAGAAGTAATGTAACAAAAGTGACAGGCGTCCACAAGGTTGCAGAAGCTTGTGGACGCCTGCTTTTGTGGATTGTACTCTACAAAAAACGAAGACATTTGTTTTATATGTCCACGATTTGTAGTAACTTTGCACCCGAAATCATAAACTAAGAAAATGAAACGACTATTTTGGATTCTCACCCTGCTGCTATGCTGCATGCAAGGCTTTTCACAGACTAATAAGGTTGCCTCGAACAAGCAAGTGGCAACGACAACTGTAAAGAAACCGACAGCAACGAAACCAACCACGAACAAACCTGCAGCAAATGCTACGGTTACCAACAATACGTCCAACAAAAATGCCTCGGTGAACAAACCTACAGCCAATAACACAACGACGAGTAAGCCTGCTGCCAACAACACAACAACAAACTCTTCGACACCACAAGCCACTTGCGGTTATCTCTGCAACCCGCCATTGCCTTACCTGCCATCAAAACTCGACATCCTCTTCATTGGCAACTCCTTCTCTATCGATACCAGTACCGCGTTGCCCGAAATCTTCAACTCGCTCGGTATCAGCAATGTGAATGTCTATGTGCTCTACAAAGGCGGCTGTTCGATGAAGCAGCACTACGAGTACTACAAGAGCGGCGAGAAGGTGTATGAACTTTACCGTTATAGTGTGCTCGGAGAGCAATTGTTGGAAAAGGCAACCAGCATCAACGACGTGATGCGCCGCTACCCTTACGACGTGGTGGTGTTTCAGCAATATTCCTTAGAATCGGGCGACTACAGCACCTACGAGCCTTACCTGTCAAAACTGATTCAGGCTTACAACATCAGCAAAATTTCCGCACGTACTACCTTTGCGTTCAACGAAACTTGGGCATACGCCTCCAACAACAAGAGTCTTTCCAAATATAAGACCACCACGGGCATGTGGAAGAGCATTTGCACCTCCATCAAGAAGATGAAAGCCGCTTCTGGTATAGACATCGTCATTCCATGCGGAACAGCCGTTCAGAATGCCCGAAGCGTAGAAACTTTGAATGTGGATAATGAACTCACACGCGACGGACTTCACATCAATCTCTACGCTGGACGTTACTTGCTTGCCTGCACGTTCTTTGAGAGCATCATTGCACCATGCCTAAACCGTAGCATTCGCGATGATATCACCATTTATGGAAAGGGCACCGACATCGGACAAGTGAACAACTCCAACCGCCGTCTGTTGCAGAACTGTGCACGTCTTGCTGTCGCCAATAATTACGATATCAGCGAGTTTGTAGGGCAATAAATGTTAAACATCATTAAGAAAAAGACCTTTTCAATCTCTTTCCTCCATAAATTCATTGATAAAGAGTAACTTTGCACCATCTTATTGATAAAGTAAAACTGAACGATATGAAAAAATTAATCTTAACTCTCGCTGTGCTGATAGCATCAGCAGCAAGCATTCAGGCACAAGACAAGAGCCTTTTCGACACAGTTTATGAAAGAGCAAGGTCTGTTGTCAACAACCCCGCATCATCCGATGAGGAAATCCAAATCAGTCAATTCAAAATAACGGCGCTCAACTACATGACCACCATGGTGAAGAAACGTGGTCTGAAAAAGGACTCTTATTTCTATGAAAGCCAAGCCGTCAACCTCTCTTCCTTCGTCACCGATTTTCAGGTAAACCTTGAAAAGGCACGTGCTATCTCTCCTGCCAAACGCACTGAAATCCTTAAGATATACACAGATGCCAGCAAGTTCAATCCGATGTTCAAGGACCCAGACAAAGAGAAGGTGAACGCTTATGTCAATGACAAGACCACCCTCACCCCTTTCTGCATTGATACTGACTGGGAAAAGGCATACGATCAAGCCACAACGATGGCAAAAGCAGCATTGAGATAGACGAAAGAGATACAAAAAACATAAAAACTATACTGAAACGGGAGAAATATACAAATTTCTTCCGTTTTTTGTTGCCTTTTTCGTATCTTTGCCGACAATTAGAACAATTATCCTATGAGTGTACCAGAAATCATCAAGGTGGATTTGACCCATTTCCCAACCGACGAACGGTTTGCACAGATACCTGGAAAATTAGTGTTGGCAGACAATCTTGACGGTGAAAAGTTTGCCCATGAAGGAAATCCACACCCAAGTTTTCCCGTACAGGTGACCATGGCAGTACATTTCATCTGCATATCTGGACAGATGGAAATGAACATCGACTTAACCCACTACACCTTGACAGATGGCTGCACAGCAATGGTATTCCCTGGCAGTTTTTTTCAAATGGGAGCGATTCAAGAAGGGACACAATGCCTGTTTATGGCAATTTCGCCCAATTTCATCAATTTTGTGGGCGATGTGAAGACTGGCATTGAGTTTGGTAGAAAATTGAAAGAGAATCCTGTGCATAAGCCAGAACCTTGGGAACTTACAGAGAACATTGCCATTTACCGAGGACTGAAACAAAAACTGATGGATGCCGAGTACGTGTTTAAGGAAGAGGTGGCACGAAGTTATCTGCGCATCATGCAATGCAATGTGTTCCAGAATTTTATCAAGGAAACAGGCAAGCAGCAAGAATCCAAACCTACCAGCCGCAAGGAAGAATTATTCATGAGATTCTTGAACATTGTGAAAGAGCATTACATGAATAAACGAAGCATTTCTTTCTATGCCGACAAGTTGTGTGTTTCTCCCAAGTATCTGTCAAGTGTTGTGCATGAAGTGAGCGGAAACTATGCCACCCATTGGATTAACCAACACGTCATTCTCGAAGCCAAGACTATGCTTCGGGAAGAAGGGATATCCATCAAGGATGTGAGCAACCGCCTCAACTTTGCCAACCAAAGTTTCTTTGCAAAATATTTCAAACAACATACGGGTTACACTCCTAAAGAATATAAAGCACTCTAACATTTTATATCATTCGTCATGAAGACCATCAAAATCAATCCTGCCGACAACGTGGCTGTTGCCATCGAGGCACTCAAAGCAGGTGAAACTATCGAAATCGAAGGACAAAGCATCACGCTCAACAGCGATGTGCCAGCAGGTCATAAGATTCTCCTCACCGACCTTGCTGAAGGAGAGAACATTATCAAGTATGGCTACCCCATCGGACATCTGAAAGAGAACCACAAAAAGGGTGACTGGATCAGCCACGACCACATCAAGACCAACCTCTCGGGGCTGCTCAACTATGAGTATAAGCCTGTCGGCAAGGCGGAACTGACCAATCCTGCCTACGAGGAGTGGTTCCCTAAGGAGCAACTCATGTTCCAGGGCTACCGCCGCAAAAACGGCGAAGTCGGCATCCGCAATGAAGTGTGGATTGTGCCCACGGTCGGTTGCGTGAATGGCATCGTCAATCAGTTGGCAGGCAAATTGCAGCACGAGTTGTTCAACCCCGAATCGGAACTGAGCAAGATGCTTCCGACGAGTGTCGAACGGCTTCGCATCGTCGCTTATCCCCACAACTACGGCTGTTCGCAACTGTCCGACGACCATGAGAACACCCGCAAGGTGCTGCGCGACCTCGTGCTGCATCCCAATGCAGGTGCCGTGCTCGTGGTGGGGTTGGGATGCGAGAACAACCAACCCGACAAGTTTGAGGAACTTTTGGGCAACTACGACAAGGAGCGCATCCGCTTCATGGTCAGCCAGAAAGTGGAGGGCGACGAGGTGGAGGAAGGCATGAAAATCCTGCGTGAACTCTACAGCATTGCTGCCCAAGACAAACGGGAGGCGATTCCGCTCTCAGAGTTGAAGGTAGGCTTGAAATGCGGCGGTTCCGACGGTTTTTCGGGCATCACAGCCAACCCCCTTCTGGGCGTGTTCAGCGACTTCATCGTCAGCCAAGGCGGCACCACCGTATTGACCGAAGTGCCCGAGATGTTCGGTGCAGAAACCATCCTCATGAACCGCTGCGAGACACCAGAACTGTTCCAAGAGACGGTCAGCCTCGTCAACGACTTCAAACAATACTTCCTTTCTCATGGCGAACCTGTGGGTGAAAACCCATCACCTGGCAACAAGGCTGGCGGTATTTCCACCCTCGAAGAGAAGGCACTGGGTTGCACTCAGAAATGCGGAAAGAGTGCCGTGAAAGGCGTCCTTCCCTACGGCGAGCGTCTGAAAGAGAAGGGGCTCAACCTCCTCTCGGCTCCCGGCAACGACCTTGTGGCATCGACCGCCCTTGCCGCATCTGGCTGCCACATTGTGCTCTTCACCACGGGTCGTGGCACCCCCTTCGGCACTTTCGTCCCCACCATGAAAGTGAGCACCAACAGCGCCCTCGCCCAAAATAAACCCACCTGGATTGACTTCAACGCCGGCACCATTGTGGAAGGTGAACCCATGGTCGAAGTATTCAAGCGTTTCATGCAGAAAGTCATCGCGATAGCAAGTGGAGAACCGACATGGAACGAGAAGAAGAACTATCAGGAAATCGCCATCTTCAAGACTGGCGTGACGCTATAGAACCATCCTCATTTTTTACGCTTCGCGCCTTTAGAAAAACAAGAAAAAACAAAAGAAAACAAAATAAAATATTCTCTCTTATATTTTTTTGTCTTCTTTTATTTTTCTAAAGGCGCGAAGCGTAAAAAAACATATAAACAAGAACAACACAAAATGAAAGCACTCAGTCCTCTATTTGTATTCCTCGTTCTGTATCTTGTCACGAGCATCGTGGCACAAGACTTCTATAAAGTGCCCATTGCCGTGGCGTTCCTCGTCAGTTCCGTCTATGCCCTGCTGACCGTCAGAGGCTCGATGGACGAGCGCATCAAGGTCTTTGCCCGAGGGGCAGGCAACCCGACGATGGTGCTGATGCTTGCCATCTTCATCCTTGCCGGTGCCTTCGCCGCCTCCGCCAAGACGATGGGTGCGGTGGATGCCACCGTCAGCGTCGCCCTGCGCTACATGCCCGAGCAGTTCATCCTGCCCGGCATCTTCCTCGCCTCCTGCTTCATCTCGCTCAGCATCGGCACCAGTTGCGGCACCATTGCCGCCCTCACCCCCTTGGCGGTCGGCATTGCCCAGCAGTCGGGCATCAGCATGCCCTTCATGGTAGGACTTGTGGTGGGTGGCACCTACTTCGGCGACAACCTCTCCTTCATCAGCGACACCACCATCGTCGCCACCCAGACACAGGGGTGCAGCATGCGAGACAAGTTCCGTGTCAACGTCCGCATCGTCGCCCCTGTGGCGGTCATCATGCTGATTGTCTATTACTTCCTCGGCGAGGGCATCAGCACGCCAGCCGAGACGGGCGACGTGAACTTCTGGCTCGTCCTCCCCTACCTCGCCGTCATCATCCTTGCCGTCTGCGGCGTGAACGTGCTTCTGGTGCTCGCCATCGGCATCATCCTCACGGGCATCATCGGCATCGCCCTCGGCACCTACGACCTCTTCGGGTGGTTTGCCGCCATGAACGAGGGCATGATGGGCATGGCAGAACTCATCATCATGACCATCCTGGCAGGCGGCATGCTCGAAATCATCCGCCACAACGGCGGCATTGACCTCATCATCAAGGCACTCACACAGGGCATTCACGGCAAACGAGGCGGTGAACTCAGCATCGCTGCCCTCACCAGCCTCGTCAATGTCTGCACCGCCAACAACACCGTTGCCATCATCACCGCAGGCCCCATTGCCAAGGACATCGCCACCCGATTCCGCATCGACCCACGCCGCTCCGCCTCCATCCTCGACACCGCCTCCTGCTTCACACAGGGACTCCTCCCCTACGGAGCCCAAGTCCTCATCGCCGCCAGCCTCTCGGGTCTCAACCCCATCACCATCCTCCCCCACCTTTTCTACCCCATGCTCATCGGTGTGGCGCTCCTGCTGGCAATCTACTTCCGCTATCCACGCAGGTTCACATAACCAAACAGCAATATGTTTCAATACACAAAAATTCATCATGATAACATATCTAAATGGAGATAACTTCAGTTATAAAGAACTCTTGAAAGAATGGACTAAAGACAATAGCATCACTTTCTCCTCTAGAAGAAAATGGTTCATGAAAGTGGTACCATTTACCTTTTTGTCAGGAGCCCTCCTCTCGCTCATCCCATTCATTGTGCTTTGTGCCACAGATTTCTTAAAAGGGAGAACGGATAGGATTGACCTAACGCTGTTCGTTTCGACGTTTCCACTCATCTTGTGGTTCATCGCGATAGTGTGCGGTTCTTACTATCAGGCTTTTGTGGGTCCATCCAAAGCCAGGCGGAAAGTCAAAGATTTTATAGCGCATCACATTCCCCATGCAACAAAGATTCGGGAAACTTCCCCCAACCTCTGCCGATTCGAATGGCACGGGGAACCTTTTGACATCAGGTATTGCACACTCAAAGAGCCCAATGAGCAGGGACTGTTGAGGAAGAAAAAATATATCCACATCTGGATGTGGTACGTATGTGACCGCCAACAGCGCACCACCTTTGAATATACCGCAGATGGTGGCACACGTGTCGCTGAAGAGTATCTATCGCCATTTGACGAAGAGGGGAAACTCAAAAAAGAGTTCATAGAGGATTTACAAGCATTCGGTACAAACAAACCTGCCTGTCGTGGCATATCCATCAACAACCAAACATGGTGTCTAGAACTTAACCTGAAAGAGACAAAGGCATCCAACCGGGACGTGGAGGAATCGTTGGACATGCTCCTTTACCTTTCCAAAAGGTTCCATCTCATACCTGTTAACAGACGAGGACCATTAGATGAGGTTCTCCTACAAGAATGGATGGACAAAATGCTGGAAGATGGAATACCTGAACACATGAACTCTTTCTCTTTACTCATGTACGAAGGTGTGCGGGACAGTTTCTTCGTAGAGTTTAGAGGCACTTACTCTTTCGATCAGAACGACTACGATTGGATTGGTCGAGATGTTGTCATGACAGGGAAACGCCCATTCATTTTTACGGAAAAGCAATCAGGAGAAGTAGCCATGCAGAAACTCATGTGGGGAATGATACAATACCTCGCACAGAAATATGAAGTAGGAGAACTGAGCCAAATCGAAGGCATCGGCATCGATCACTACGACAAGAATTTAGGAATCATCTACAGCAAGGAAGAAATCATTTCTGCTACAAAATAAGCAGTGGGTCGAGAAAGTCGATTGTAAATCGCGTTTTTTTCATTCGATTGTTTGTTTTCATTCACTCTTTTCACGTAATTCTGTGATTTTTTCGTACCTTTGCATGATTTTTTAGACTCATAACAAATAAACGATATGGAAAACAGGAGCATTGTTTCGATTGCGGACTATGGGAAGGAGAAGATTCAGTATCTGCTGGACATGGCGGCAGAGTTTGAGGCTCACCCTAACCGCCAGTTGCTGAAGGGGAAGGTGGTTGCCACCCTCTTTTTTGAGCCAAGCACCCGGACGAGGCTGTCGTTTGAGACGGCGGCAAACCGACTGGGAGCACGTGTGATTGGTTTCACCGACCCGAAGGTGACCAGTTCTTCGAAGGGAGAGACGCTGAAGGACACGATTAAGATGGTGAGCAACTATGCCGACGTGATTGTGATGCGCCACAAGTTGGAAGGTGCAGCACTCTATGCCAGCGAGGTGACAAACATCCCCATCATCAATGCGGGCGACGGTTCAAACCTGCACCCCTCGCAGACGATGCTCGACCTCTATTCCATCTACAAGACGCAGGGAACGCTGGAGAACCTGAACATCTACATGGTGGGCGACCTGAAGTATGGCAGAACGGTGCATTCGCTCTTGATGTCGATGCGGAAATATAACCCGACGTTCCATTTCATCGCACCGAAGGAGTTGGAGATGCCCGAGGAGTACAAGTTGTATTGCAAGCAGAACAACATCAAGTACATCGAGCAGCAGGACTTCACGGAGGACACGATTGCCGATGCCGACATTCTGTACATGACCCGTGTGCAGAGGGAGCGTTTCACGGACCTGATGGAGTATGAGCGTGTGAAGGATGCTTACATTCTCCGGGCTGACATGCTGAGCAAGGCGAAGGAGAACATGAAGATTCTGCATCCGCTGCCCCGTGTGAACGAGATTGAGTATGACGTGGACGACTCAAAGCACGCTTACTACTTCGAGCAGGCACAGAACGGCTTGTATGCCCGCGAGGCTCTGATTTGCGATGTGCTGGGCATCACGCTGGAGGATGTGAAGAAGGACACAACAATTATTAAGTGAAAAACGAAAATGGAACAGAACAAAGAAAACATGATGGTGGCGGCTTTGGAGAATGGCTCCGTCATCGACCACATACCAACGGACAAACTCTTTACGGTGGCGCAGTTGCTTCAACTGAGCGAATGCAAGGAGGAGGTGGTGATTGCCAACAACCTGAGGAGCAACGTGATGAACAAAAAGGGACTGATCAAGATTTCGGGCAAGTTCTTCTCTGAATCGGAAATCAGCAAGTTGGCTGTGCTCTGCCCGAACATCCGCCTGACGGTGATTCGCGACTACGAAGTGGCTGAAAAACGTGAAATCACGCTGCCCGAAGAATTGACCAACATCGTGAAGTGTGCCAACCCCGTGTGCATCACCAACAACGAACCGATGAAGACGGTCTTCTACCGCAAGGACCTTCAGACCTTGAAGTGCCGATACTGCGGCAAGGAACAGAATTTGAAAGATATAAAATTGAAATAACCAGCCCATGCGCTGGGCGATTATCATTACATCAACCCAATAATGAAATTTACAGAAAGAGCAAAACTGAACCTCGCCGATGTGAACAAGGAGGTTCTGGAGCAGTGGAACGCTGAGGATATGTTCCACAAGAGCATTGAGGAGCGCGAGGGCTGTCCTCAATTCATCTTTTTTGAAGGTCCACCATCTGCCAACGGACATCCGGGCATTCACCACGTGATGGGCAGAACGATTAAAGATACGTTCCTGAGATATAAGACGATGCAGGGCTTCCAAGTGAAGCGTAAGGCTGGCTGGGACACGCATGGCCTGCCTGTGGAGTTGTCGGTGGAGAAGTCGCTGGGCATCACGAAGGAGGACATTGGTAAGAAGATTAGCGTGGACGACTACAACGATGCTTGCCGCAAGAACGTGATGATGTACACCAACGAGTGGACAGAACTGACGGACAAGATGGGCTACTGGGTGGATTTGGAGCACCCCTACATCACCTACGACAACAAGTATATCGAGACCCTTTGGTATCTGCTCAAGCAACTGTACAACAAGGGATTGCTCTATAAGGGCTACACCATTCAGCCCTACTCTCCTGCCGCTGGCACGGGTCTTTCTTCCCACGAATTGAACCAACCCGGTTGCTACCGCGATGTGAAGGACACGACGGTGACAGCACAGTTCTTGGTAAAGGATGTTTGCGAAGGGCTGAAAGGCAAGGGTGAATTGCAGGGCGAGATGCCTCACGACCTCAAAACCTACATCCTCGCATGGACAACCACCCCATGGACATTGCCATCTAACACCGCGCTTTGTGTTGGTCCCAAGATTGACTACGTAGCCGTCAAGGGCAAGAATCCATACAGCAACGAGGAAGCCATCTACATCTTGGCTGAACCTCGCCTTTCTGCTTATTTCCAAGCCGAGAAGGATGAGGAGGGCAACGAAAAGCCACTCGAAATCCTCTGGAGAGGTAAGGGAACCGACCTCGTGGGTCTGCACTATCAGCAGTTGATGCCTTGGGTGAAGCCATGTGCGTTAGAAGATAACAAGGTGGTGGTGAAGGAAGACGAGGCTTTCCGTGTCATCCCCGGCGACTATGTGACGACGGAAGACGGTACGGGCATCGTACACATCGCACCCACCTTTGGTGCCGACGACGCCAAGGTGGCAAAGGATGCCGGCATCCCCTCACTCTTCATCATCGACAAGGCGGGCGACACCCGTCCGATGGTCGATTTCACAGGCAAGTACTTCGTGAAGGACGACATGAACGAAGAGTTTGTAAGTCTCTGTGTGAATGAGAGTTACTGGAAGCATAGTGGCGACTTCGTGAAGAACGCTTACGACCCGAAATACAATCAGGGCGGCAAGTATGACGAGAAGGCAGCCAACAAGGATATGGACTTGAACGTGGTGCTGTGTCTGGAGATGAAAGAGGAAGGAACGGCGTTCAAGATTGAGAAGCATGTGCACAACTATCCTCATTGCTGGCGCACCGACAAGCCTGTGCTCTACTACCCGCTCGACTCGTGGTTCATCAAATCGACGGCGAAGAAAAACCGCATGTTTGAACTGAACAAGACCATCCAGTGGAAGCCCGAATCGACTGGTACAGGACGTTTCGGCAAGTGGCTCGAAAACCTGAACGACTGGAACCTCTCGCGTTCTCGCTATTGGGGCACTCCGCTGCCCATCTGGCGCAACCGCGATACCCATGAGGAAATCTGCATCGGCTCCGTAGAAGAACTGTACAACGAGATTGAGAAGGCGGTTGCCGCTGGTGTGATGACTGCCAACCCCTTGAAGGAGAAAGGTTTTGTGCCTGGCGACATGAGTCAGGAGAACTACGACAAGATTGACCTGCACCGTCCTTACGTGGACGGCATCAAACTGGTGTCGGACAAAGGCAATGTACTCACCCGCGAACTCGACCTCATCGATGTGTGGTTCGACTCGGGTGCCATGCCTTACGCACAAGTTCATTATCCCTTCGAGAATAAGGACCTGATAGACAAGGGCATCGCCTACCCTGCCGACTTCATTGCCGAGGGTGTTGACCAGACACGTGGTTGGTTCTTCACGCTCCATGCGATCGCCACGATGGTGTTTGACTCGGTGGCATACAAGGCGGTGATTTCCAACGGTCTTGTACTTGACAAGAACGGCATCAAGATGTCGAAGCGTCTGGGCAATGTCATCAATCCGTTCGAGTGCATCGGCACTTACGGTGCAGATGCCGTGCGGTGGTACATGATTACCAATTCCTCTCCATGGGACAACCTCTCGTTCGACCCCGAGGGCGTGAAGGAAGTGACGAGCCAGTTCTTCATCAAGTTGCAACAGGCTTACTCATTCTTCACGATGTATGCGAATGTGGATGGCTTCACCTATCAGGAGGCAGACATCCCTTACGCAGAACGTCCCGACTTTGACCGCTGGTTGCTCTCTGAACTGAACACACTCGTAAAGAATGTGCAGACGTATCTCGATGACTACGACCCGACCCCTGCTGGTCGCTTGATTCAGTCATTCGTCATCGACAACCTCTCCAACTGGTACATCCGCCTGAACAAACCTCGTTTCTGGGGTGGCGAGATGACAGCAGACAAACTCTCTGCTTATCAGACACTTTACACATGCCTCGACACACTAAGCCGACTGATTGCACCGATTGCACCATTCTATGCTGACCAACTCTTCCGCGACCTCAATGCCGTGACGGGCAAGGACAAGAGCCAAAGCGTACACCTCGCCAAGTTCCCCACTTACAACGAGGCTTACATCGACTCCGAACTGGAAGCAGCGATGGAGGATGCCATGAAGGTAACTTCGATGGGACTTTCCATCCGCAAGAAGGTGAAGATTCCTGTGATTCAGGCACTTCAAGCCATTGCCATTCCCGACACCGATGCCCTGTTCAGCGGTCACATCGAGCGCATGAAGGACATCATCATGAAGGAAGTGAACGTGAAGGAGTTGCAGTTGATGGACGGCAAGATGCTCGTGAAGAACGTGAAGTGCAACTTCCGTGTGATGGGCAAGAAGTTTGGTAAGATGATGAAGGCTGTGAGCAACGCTGTGGCAGCCATGTCGCAGACACAGATTGCCGAACTGGAAGCCAACGGACAGGTGACGCTGCAAGCCGAAGGGCAAGATGCCGTCATCGAACTGGCAGACGTAGACATCATGTCGCAGGACATCCCCGGCTGGAGCGTTGCCAACGAAGGCACCACGACGGTGGCACTCGACATCACCATCACGCCAGCCCTGAAGAACGAAGGCAATGCCCGCAAGGTCATCAAGCAGATTCAGGGTCTCCGCAAGTCGCAGGGCTTCGAAATCACTGACCGCATCAAGGTGGTCATCACCGACACGCCCGAAACCCAAGCGGTCCTCGACTCCTTCAAGGATAACATTGCCAATCAAGTACTTGCCAACTCTTTGGAATTAGGCAATCCCGAAGGAGAAGCGATTGATTTCGACGACTTCAAGGCAGTTATCACCGTTCAGAAAGACTAACACATGATGTCTAAAAAGAACAGATACAGACTTTCCATCATCCTTTTTCTTGCCGTTCTTGTCATTGACCAAATCATCAAGGTCAGTGTCAAGACTGGCATGTATTTAGGTGAACGCATCGAAATCACCAGTTGGTTCAGCCTCCTCTTCGTGGAGAACAACGGCATGGCATTCGGTTGGGAACTGTGGGGCGGCAAACTCTTCCTCACCCTCTTCCGTGTCATTGCCGTGTGCCTCATCGGATGGTTCATCTATCAAGAAATAAAGCACAAACGACCAATAGGTTACATTGTCTGTCTCACCCTCATTGCAGCAGGAGCAGCAGGCAACATCATCGACTGCCTCTTCTACGGGCTCATCTTCAACAACCCTCCCTATCCGCAGGTGGCAGAGTTCCAGCCTTGGGGATATGGGTATGGCGAGTTCCTATACGGCAAGGTCGTCGATATGTTCTATTTCCCTCTGATTGAATGGGACATGCCGACGTGGATGCCCATCTATTCAGGGCAGCACTGCGTGTTCTTCTCCCCCATCTTCAACTTTGCCGATGCTGCCATCTCATGCGGCATCATCGCCTTGCTGCTGTTCTATCATAAGATTATCAGCCACTATCAGATCAGGAAGTAAAATGAAACGGCTCCTCCCTCTTCTCATCTTGTTCATGTTCACATTCGTGGCATGTGACAACCGACCGAAGGACGTGCTTTCACGTTCCAAGATGGAGGACGTGCTCTATGACTACCACCTGATGCAGGGCATCATCGAGCAATTGCCCAGAGATGAGAAGCAGAAGAAGGCTCAAGACTACATCAATGCCGTATTTGAGAAGCATAGCATCACCGAAGCAGAATTTGACTCATCCATCGTCTATTACAATCGCCACACCAAAGACCTTCATAAAATATATGAGCACCTGACAGACCGCTACACGGCAGCCAATGAGGAACTCCAGATTATGAACGGCAACAACGACATGATGGCAATCTTCTCCACAGGAGGCGACACGACCAATCTGTGGAACTCCACTAAACTCCTGGTTCTGCGCAACAAAGAACTGCTGAACAAAGAGAGTTTCACCCTCCATGCCGACACCTCTTTCCGTCGTCACGACCAATTCATTCTTACTTTCACCCCAGTGTTCATGAAGGATGCACAAGAAAACTACGACATCAGCCTCAGCATTGGGCTGGGCATCCATTATGCCAACGGGAAACAAGTAGGCATCACACGCCTCATCACCAACAACGGCATTCAGCAATTCACACTGAGAGCCAACGATGAAGAGGACATCAAGAGCATCACAGGCTTCTTTTATTATAAAGGCAAAAAGAGCACACGCAACCTCTGCCTCATTGACAACATTTCCCTTGTGCGCATGCATGAGAAAGAAGAAGTCCCCGAAGAGAAGGCAGATAGCACCGTGACCGATTCCGTCGTGACAGACACCGTTCCTGAACCCATCGAAAGACGTCTCACTCCAGAAGAACTTCGCCAGTTGAACAAGTCAGGCGAACACATCAACATCCAGAAAGCACCTTCTGTACGAACGCCAAACAGCATCGGTCCACGAAGAAGAAACCCTAAACGAAGATAAGCCATGCGCAGAGTTGCCGCCACACGAGTCTATATCAACGAAAAAGAGTTCCGCAACCATGTTGTGGAACTCTTCAATCATCTTGTCGTCAATCATTATGCCCTTCTGGGAGAACTGCCCATGACAGAATGGTTAGGCGGCACCATCATCGTCCGAGGACGGGAAGCCTACCACATCCCCCAAGTTTTATCTTCTGCGGAACTCGGCGCATACGATGGCAGTGGCAATGGCAACATTGAGCGACTCTGACGTTACCCTACCTTCTGGATAATTCGGGATAAACAACCGTTCCGTGACCGACCTCTCCACCTCCTTCGATATGCCTTTCCCCTCATTGCCCATCACAATCATGCCACGATGCTTCAACGTCTTACCATATAAGTTCTCGCCATCAAGAAACGTGCCATAGACAGGGACATCCTCGTCCAGAGAGGCAAGCATTTGGGGCAAATCGACATAATGAACCTGTACGTGGGCAATCCCACCCATCGTCGCCTGCACAGTCTTGGGGTTATAAATGTCGGCACACCCCTTTGAACAAAAAATGTGCTCAATGCCAAACCAATCCGCCAAACGCACAATCGTGCCGAGGTTGCCAGGATTCTGCACGTCATCCAACACCAGGCACAACTGCCCATTCGCCACTTTGTTCACATCCACCTCATAAACTGGCTGTCTGAACACAGCCAGCACCTGCTGCGGAGTCTCCTGAAAACTCACCCGCCTCAGTTCCTCCTCCGTCACCTCGTCCATCTCCACCCCCTTTAGGCAGCCACTCTTCATCTCCTCAGCATGCAGTTCCATCCACTCCCTCGTCGCCGCCACATAGACACAGATGAACACACCCAGCAAATCACCCACCAATTTGCGACCCTCAGCCACAAATACGCCATCCGCCTTCCGATATTTCTTCATCTCCAACGAACGGACATACTTTATTCGGTTCTTGCTAATCATACCTTGCTTTTAGAAAGATGACTAGAAATCCACCCTCTCCTTTACTGATAAAGGAGTTTCTTTCCATTCACGATATACACACCAGGACGGGTCGGCTGCGAAACCTTCACACCTTGCAACGTGTAAATGCCCGGCACGGAAGGAAGCACCTCTGCTGCCACTTCAGCAATGACATCAGGTTCCTCAATATCCTTGATGGTCTTCACATAAGTCAACGTGAAGTCGTCAGCCTTGTACCAACGTCCCTCCTTCACGCCGATGGTCAGCACACCCGTTTCAGCACCTTCATTTGCTTCGACCAGAATATCCTCAATCGTAGCCTTCGTGAGATAAAGATGCCCAAACTCATGACCATTGACCGTAGCTGTCATGTCGTTGGCAAAAAGCGTCACCGACGAGTTCTCGTCCGTACCCAACATGGCAGTCAGCCTATAATACCCTGGCGTCAGCCCCTCCACCACCTGCGAAATGCCCACAGAAGAAGAGTCAGCCTTGGCAATCAGACTCTGGAAAACGTAAGTGCCATCCAATCCGACCGCACGATTACTGTTGGCAGTCGTTCCGTTATAGACAGAACCCACACTCGAATAGCCCTCTTTCTTTCCAACCGTCCATCCCTTCGTCGAGTTCGTTTCAAACGAAGGATTAACGATGCAACTAGTGAAGTCAATCTCCCGATTGCCCAGACGAGCAATCTGCTTCATATAAGCAACCCCGTCCTCCAGTAACTGGGCAGCATAATTCTTCACCAGCGTAGCCGTGGTGAGCGTCGTTTCCCCCTCTCCACGATGAGAGAACTCATGTTCGGCAGCCTGAATCTCACTCAAATAAGCAGAATATGCAGAACGCAAAGACGTGGCGCTGTACTTATCCAACTGCTGATATGCCCCTTCTATGTTCTGAGCCAAAAGCAAATAGGCAGGGTCGAGCAGCAAACTGGGATAGACACGAAAAGACTTCGTCAGATCAGACGCATTCCAATAGCCCCTCAGAGCCTCCACCTCCGTGCCCTCACCCACAGGAACAAAGGACGGTTTGTCGCTGTTCTCCACCAATTGCGAGCCAGCGGGAGTCACCGTATTCAGGTAAGTGCCCACCACAGCCGCATCAGCATTCTCCACAGGGGCAGCCACCACAGTCACATTCTCCCCCGTCAGCACCACATTTCTCGAAGCCGACGACATGACGAGATAAGTCTTTCCCGCCTCCGTTCTCTTCACATCCTTTATTCCATTCGAAATGCCCGTGATGCCATGCTCCGTAATCTCCCTGACAATGATGCCGTCAGGCACAGTCGCCGCAAACGGAGTCGTGAGCAGATACCACTGGGCAGCCTCGGCACCCAGAGTGATTTGCGCCTTCTCCGCCACAAAATCCGCCCGTGGCGTGAAGTCATGACCAGGCACCAACGAGAGGTTCGCACACTTCCCTTCACACACCACATTCACCCCCGCAGCCTTGCTGCCATCAGCCACATAAATCAACGCATTCGGGTTCACCGTCTGGCTCACCTCATTCACGTTCGTGCATTGCGTCAGGTCATACACTGTCGCCGTCTTATATGCCGTCTTATTGGCAAACGTCGAGGTATTGAACGCCGTATTGTCAAAATGTCCCTGCAACACAAGCGTCTCGTCATCGAAACTCACCACCTTCATATCATTCTCCTTCAGCACAAAACGAACCACCGTATCCGTAGCCGACCCATAGTCAATCACATCCTCCGACGAAGGTACCGGATTGGCAAGCCTGCCCATATAATATTTCCCCACCTCGAAAGGACAACTGGAAGTGCTGGCAATGTTAAACTCAGCCGTCGCACTCGACCTTCCGTCCACCGCAATCTTACCCGTCTTATAGCCCACTTCCGTCCAGTCCTTTTTATCCGTGTCATACGCATAGAAATACATGCGCAATGTGCCTTCATACCCAATGTCAGAAGCATTGGCAAGCGTGGCGTATGCAGTCGATTTAGTGTTATACACCACCCGATAATCCTTCCCTCCAAACTTTTCGGCATCCAAACTACCGTCCACCGAAAGCGACTCAAAATGCAAGTCAGGCGTAGCCACTTCGGGCAGCACCGTCACCTTTGCCAGCACATTCAGGTTCGCATCCGTCACATAGATATTCCAATCCCTGTCACTCGTCGGCTTGGCTGTCAAGGTGATTTCAGCGGTTTCCCCCGTCGCAAACACCGTCTCCGTGTCGCTCGATTTAGCATTCGACAACTTCGAAGGCTTCGTGTTGGAGGTGGCGGCAAACAGATACACCCCCCTGAAATCCAGGGTGGAATTGTTCTCAATCCTCACCGTGAACTCATTCTCCACATTCGCATACACATGAGCAGGCGGGACAATCTCAGCCGTCATGTTCCACGACTTCGGATAAGCGCCAATCAACGCACTCTGATAGTTATTAAACCCGTTCATGCCGTCAGCCGTCGTCACCGTGTAGTACCCGTCATAGCCATTACCAGCACCCCATCCAAAATTGAAATAAAACAAGTCATTCTTTGCCTTATAGCCATGCACAAACACAGCATGACCGTCATTCTCTCCCTTCACACCCGTGTACATCACAGGACGACCTTCAGCCAACTCCTTATAAAGAAGTTGCACCCATCCTTCCTGACCATAATCTGAGCGGTAATGCACCGTACCCCCATTCATGCCAAAATACGTGGCAAACGTGTAAGGAATCTTCTCAATGTTTCCAGACGTGGACGAACCGTAAGTGAGCCACGTCGCCGCACCTGTGGCAAAGACAAACTCAGCCACCTCCTGCTTATATTCCGACGATTCCGAGCCATACTGGTCGAGCATCAAATCCCACCTGAGCGGAGTGCCCTTCGGCACACTGCGTTTCACCGGCGCATCGCCATACCCATAAGTCGGGGTGGTCGCCTGCAGGGTCGAAGGTAAATCCCTCCGCCAATAGTAAAGAATCTGGCTGGCAGCCGTAGCCACACACCCCGTTGCCGCACGCCCGCCGCCATTCGTCAAGGTCGGGCAATTGTCATTGTAAGGGCTCGACTGGTGCCAATGAGACGTCACAAAAGGAGCGATGTCCACCCTCTCGGCGGCAGCCCTGCGCTGCTGCTCCTTCCGTTCCTTCGCCATCGCCACGTTCGTCCCGTCAGCCTGAGCCCTCTCCACGATGTCCGTCCACACATCCAGCATATCCTGCAAACCCTCTGGAACATTAGCCTCATCAAAACTGCCCTGCTCCGTATAGCCCAGAATCTCAGGCAAGCAGTCGTCGCCCGCCACAATCACATAGCCTTGGTTCTCCCCACGACTAATCACATAGTAAGGAGCCGTCGGCACAGCCACACCAGCCACTCGCCGCATCCGGGCTTCCGTCTGGAGCGTCATCGCATGTCCCGGCACAAGATATTCCTGCGCAATCTGCATTGCCCTTGCAGGAGTGATCGGGTCAGCGACCGCGCTCACACCTACGAGCACAGCCGCACCAAAAGTCAGAAGTTTTTTCATACAGATTTATTGAGTTAGAAGTTAAAATGTCGAATTCGTTGTTTAATCGTCGTCCAGTTTCAGCACCGCTAGGAATGCCTTTTGCGGCACACTCACGTTACCAATCTGCTTCATGCGCTTCTTGCCCCGCTTCTGTTTCTCCAGCAACTTGCGTTTACGGCTCACGTCGCCGCCATAGCACTTCGCCAGCACATCCTTCCTCACCTGCTTCACCGTCTCGCGCGCCACAATCTTGCCGCCGATGGCAGCCTGAATGGCAATGTCGAACTGCTGGCGAGGCAACAACTCCTTCAGCCGTTCACACATACGGCGTCCCAACGTGACCGCATTATCCACATGCGTCAACGTGGAGAGTGCATCCACCGACTCGCCGTTCAGCAGAATGTCAAGTTTCACCAACTTGCTCTCGCGGAACCCCGCTGGATGATAGTCAAACGAGGCATAACCACGGCTCACGCTCTTCAGTTTGTCGTAGAAGTCAATCACAATCTCGCCCAGCGGCATCAAGAACTCAATCTCCACACGGTTGCCCGCAATGAAATCCTGCTTCACCAGTCCGGCACGCTTGCTCAGACACAGTGTCATGATAGGTCCTATGTAAGTGGCAGTCGTGATGACCGTCGCCCTGATGTACGGCTCCTCCACATGATCAATCAGCGTCGGTTCAGGCATTCCGCTCGGGTTGTGCACCTCCTGCGCCTCCCCATGCTTGTCATACACCATGTAACTCACGTTCGGCACGGTCGTAATCACGTCCATGTCAAACTCACGGTCAAGCCTTTCCTGCACAATCTCCATGTGCAGCAAGCCCAAGAATCCACAACGGAAGCCGAAGCCCAACGCTGCCGAACTCTCATGCTGGAAGGTCAAGGAAGCATCGTTCAGTTGCAACTTCTCCAGCGACGTGCGCAAATTCTCATAATCCTCCGTCTCAATCGGGTAGATACCGGCAAAAACCATCGGCTTCACCTCCTGGAAACCCTTGATGGCCTCCGTGGTCGGGTTCACCAGCGAAGTGATGGTGTCGCCCACCTTCACCTCCGTGGCATTCTTGATGCCCGTCACGATATAACCCACATCGCCAGTCCGCAACACTTTTTTCGGCACCATATCCATCTTCAGCGTCCCGATTTCCTCAGCCAGATATTCCTTCTTCGTGTTGATGAAACGCACCTTCTCGCCTGGGTGCATCACGCCGTTGATGATTTTGAAGTAGGCGATGACACCACGGTAGGAATTGAACACCGAGTCGAAGATGAGCGCCTGCAACGGGGCATCCTCTTCGCCCACGGGGTGCGGCACACGCTCCACCACGGCGTTCAGGATGTCGCCCACACCCTCGCCCGTCTTGCCGCTGGCATAGATGATGTCCTCCAAGTCACAACCGATGAGGTCGATGATTTCGTCAGCCACCTCTTCAGGCATAGCATTCGGCATGTCAATCTTATTGATGACGGGGATGATTTCCAAGTCGTGGTCAATCGCCATGTAGAGGTTCGAAATCGTCTGCGCCTGAACGCCCTGCGTGGCATCCACCACCAGCAATGCCCCCTCGCATGCAGCGATAGAACGGCTCACCTCATACGAGAAATCGACATGTCCAGGAGTGTCAATCAAGTTCAAAATAAATTTCTGCCCCTGAAACTCCGCCTTGTCGCCATCATACAGGTGCTCCATCTGGATAGCGTGGCTCTTGATGGTGATGCCACGCTCCTGCTCCAAGTCCATGTCATCGAGCATCTGTCCCTGCGTAATCTCAATCGTCTTCGTCTTCTCCAATAATCGGTCAGCCAACGTTGACTTCCCGTGGTCAATATGTGCAATAATACAAAAATTCCTTATATTCTTCATGTGAAAAATCAATTTAACGGACAAAGGTACGGAAAAAATTTGATGTATAAGCCAGTCCCAATAAAAAACATTGATTCTTCGCCCATATTTTTCTTTTTTCAAGGTGCTCAGGCGAACGGAGTTCGGAGTCTCGGAACAAATTATCGGTAATTTTTATTTTATCTCACAAACTTTGTGGGTGCGCTCTGCAACAAATGCCGTGTTTCACCTCCAGATGTCAATATCTTCCTATACGCGCACCCTGCACTTATCATTTCACGCACTCAGCGCATAAAATGACGAGCACCCAGCGCCTATTATTTCATGCTGAGTGCCCATTTTTTTACAACCATCTGTCATTACAACAATTACATCGTTTCAAAAGAAAATACGAAAAACAAGGTCTTATTATCATCATTTTCAAAAATCCAGTTTGAAATGGATAATTTTGTCCTATAATTTCCTATCTGTCAGCAGACGATGTAGATGCCTTTATATAATTATTAAAGAAAGAAATAAAGAAAAAAGGAAACCGCACGATTATCACTAACAGTGCGGCTGATGTGTATACACTTTTCATAACTAAATCAAAAAATCCTAAATCCCTCAAACAGGGAACAGGATGGTCTCTACTTTTTTAGGAGCAGAGATTTATCGATTAAAGTCGGTCCTTTTCAGCATTTCCTGCACCTGTCCCCTTGTAGTGTGAACGGGTGGTGTTGAGGCGGTAGCGGAGGGAGAGGACGACGTTACGAGAGTCGTCATCATCCACCTTCCTAATATAGAAGCGGTTGCTGTAGAGGGTTACATGGCTGTTGTTTTTGAACACATCGTTGGCTTCAAGCCGCACATTCAGTTTGCCACCCCAAAAGTCTTTGCCGACACTGAGGTTAAGCACGGCTGTCACACGGTCTTTATGGATGTTTTGTTGGTTTCCTTTGCTTTGTAGGTCGAAGTCGGCTCGCAAGAGCCAGGCATGAGAGAGGTTGACCAAGTTGTTGAGTTTCATCTGCAAGAATGGATTGCCGAATCGCTTGGCTTTGCCTTGGAAATCGGCTTCAAACCACTGTTTGTGGAATGCTATTCCCCATTGCGGTGCCCAAATGCCAAATGTCTTCTGTACATTGAGCGATACGGAGAGCCAGTCGCTGTGATTGTAGTTCTCGTGGGTGACAAGGTTGATTTTGCTGTCTCCCTCGTAACTTTTGGCTGTGTAGAGGATGGGGTTGAGCGTGTGACCGAAGAATACGTTAAGATAGAGCCACTTGTAGATGCCCATCATGTTTACGTTATGGTTTTTCACCGATTGTAGATAAGGATTGCCCATCTGATAATTCAAGCGGTTTTCATAAAGGACATCGTTGCTCAGCAGCCAGTAACTGGGTCGGATGCTGCGATAGGCGTAACTGAACGAAAGTTGCAGTTTTTTTAGTGTCGCCGATGCTGAGAACGAGGGAAAGATGTTGTCATAAGTTCGGCTCTGTTCGTCTCGGCGAATGCCACCCGAAAAATATTCCGACACGACGTGTTCATACCTCAATCCTGCCGTGAGATGGAATTTGCCAAAAGGCTGACTCACCTGCACGAAGGGGGCAAAGCCGTGTTCACGCTGCTCGGTGTTGCTATTGGCAATGTAGCCCTCCTCGTTCTCAAACTCGCTTCTCCAATGCGTGTTAGTATATTCTTCACCCACTTCCACCTCACCCTTGCCCAGCGGATGAGACAGAATCAGTTTTTCTGCCACCATCTGACTACGGTTCAGATTACGCGTATGAACATTGCGGTCGGTATATTTGTCGCTCAGTTCGTCTTGGATGTTTCGGGCTGTATGTTTCCGATGGGTATAGTCGGCGTTGAAGTCAATGCTCCATTTTCCCACCTCCCCTATGTAGTAGATGTTCGCCTGGTGTTTGGGTGTGGTCGTGGCCGTGTGGGTTCCATCATTCTGCAGACGGTCATAGATTTGCCCGTCGGCCATCAAGATGTCATCGGTCGTGTTGCGAGTTTTCACACGGTCGTAGGTGTTCTGATAGAATCCACCAAAAGAATGACGGTCGTTCGCCTGATAGTTGAAACCGATGCGTCCTTCCCCAAAAGGGTTGAGGGTACGGTTTGTGGTACGATTGTTGATTGTCCATAGTGTGTCGGCAGCCACGATTTGTTCGAAAAGTCCTTTCTCGCGTCTGTCGTTGTAAGCCCCGAAAAGGTTGGCAAACAGTTCCAACCCGCCTGTGCGGTAGGTCATGTTCAGCCGTTCGTTGTTCACAAATCCGTGGTCTTTTCTCGACCACGACATGGCTTCCACACCCCATCCCTCACCCTGCATCCGTCGGATGTGGATGATGATGACCGCTTGTGTGGTGGCGTCGTAGCGGGCACCTGGGTTCATCACCACCTCCACGCTCTTGATGTTGTCTGACTGAATGTTGCGCAACTCTGACAAATCCTGCAACCTCCGACCATTCACGTAGATGACAGGTTTCCCCCTGCCCATAATCTCAAATGAATCCTTCGTTTTAGTGACCATCGGCACACGGGTCAGCACCTCTTCTGCGGTTCCGATGCCAGCCAACAGGGTGCCTTCCACGTTCAGCATCAGCGATGCCCCTCGCATCTCCATGCTTGGCATTTTGCTACGCACTTCCACGCCATTCAGCATCTGCACTTCGGGCTGCATTCGGAGGGTGCCCATATCGGTTACCTCGCAGGTTCGATAAAGGGTTTTGTAGCCCACATAACTGATTCGCACGAGAGTGTTGGTGTCTTCGACAGGAATGACAAACACTCCACTTTCGTTGCTCACGCCTCCTGTCAAAATGGTGGAATCGGTGGGTGAGAGCAACGCAATGTTGGCATAGACAATGGGGCGGCTATGCTCGTCTATCAGTCGCCCTGTCAGCCGTTGCGCTGTCTTGTGGGTACACTCCACAAAAAGTTTCCGTTCCCCGTTGCGGGTCATGCGGATGGGATAAAACCCTATCATCTGCTGGATGGCATCGGGCACTGACAGGTTCTTCACCTCCGTACTCACCCGAAAGTCCTCCAACTCGTTATACACAAAACTGATGTCGTACCGCTCTGTCTGCGACTGCAACCACACAAGGGCATCCGACATGGACACATCGCTGAAAGTGTGGGTGATGCGCTGAGCAAAACCGCTCTGCATCAAGGCTGAGAGTAATATGATAAGGATTGGTTTTCTCATGTTCTTTCGTAAAAACAGTTTACAGTCGGCTCTTTTCTGTATTTCCTGCACCTGTACCCTTATATCTGGAGCGAGTGGCATTAAAGTTGTAGGTGACGGTTATGCCAAAGGTCTGGTCGTAGTTGTAGCAATCCTTGTTGAGATTGGCTCCAATGCCGTAGGATGTCCATCGTTCTTGACTGGTTCGGAAGAGGTCAGTGACATAGAGATTCACCAACAGCGTCTTGTTGAAAAACGACTGATTGAGCCGTAAGTCCATCTGGAAGTATCCTTTCACTTTCTGAAACTCGCTGTAATAGTCGGTTCGGTAACGCAGATTGGCATTGGCGGAGCACGTCTTGCTGAGCACAAAGGTGTTTTTTGCCACGAATGTCCACGTGGGTTTATGTTCCTTCAGTCCGGAACCATATTGTGCCGAATCGTAGAAGAGTTTACTGAAATTCACCAAGAGATTGGGACGGTAGAAGCCAAACTTGGGAGAGGCAGAAAGGGAGGCAGACAAGGTTTGCATGTTCCCATAATTGCGACTGCACAGGAAGACGATGTTCTGTCCATCATAGAGTTCTGGCACCCATGCCCGTGTGTGCTGAATGCTGGTGTAATCGACCGAAAGATGGAACCATGACCGCAAAGCGGAAAGTGCAACATTGTGCGTAAACTGCGGACGAAGCAAAGGATTTCCACCTTCGTAGGTGTAGCGGTTGTCATATTGGATGAAGTTTCGCAACTCCCAATAGGAGGGACGGCTGGTCTTTCTGCTATAGTTGAATTGCAGATTCCATCTGTTCTTCTCCCACTCCACCGATGCATTGGGGAACCAATCGTCGTAACGGCGACTTGGCTCTGCTTCCCAAACACCCAAGGAATAGTAATCCGTCGTGATATGCTCATAACGCAATCCTGCTCCGATTTTGAAAGCACCCAACGTCAAGTCATACTCAGCAAAACCAGCCACGTTGCTTTCACGAATCTTGGTGTCGGACGAACGTACATACTGCTCGTCGTTCGTATAGACACCATCGGTCCTCGTATGTGTGATTTCAGACCCTGCACTCACCACGCCTTTCCATGCGGGATAAGTCAGAACCAATTTGCCTGCTGCCATCTGATTACGTTGGACACTCCGGGTGTGAACGTCTCGGTTTTCCAATTCATTACTGATTTCATTCCGCACATCAAGGTTGCGTTCCTTACCCCGATAAAATGTAGCATTGAGGTCGATGTCAAGTTTTCCGACCTTACCCATATAATAAGCGTTGATGTCGTGCAGCGGATTCCGTGTACGGGTGGTGGTGGCATCTTGAAAGACCTCTCCTTCAAAAACGTCATTATGCCAAATATGTTGCTCTGACAGAACCTTGCCATCCTTGATTTGTACACCACTGAATGTGTAGGAAGCACCCAACGAATGGCGGTCATTGATGTCATAGTTGAAGCCCAACTGCTCGTAATGAGACTTGCTACGCATACGGGTGTCGCCATCCTGTGTAATGAGGATGTGGTCGTCTTCATTCAGCAATTCATTTTTCACGTGGTTGTCCTCACCCATCCACGAACTCCGCAGATAACTTTCTGCAAAGATTTCCAGCCCTTTCGCGCGGTATTTCACCTCCAAGTCTTCGTAACCACCCATCTGATGGTTGTTCCGCACATTGACCAATGCACTGACACTCATGCCATCATCTTGGGACTTGACCGTGTGAATACGGATGACCGATTGCACCGAGGCGTCGTACTGAGCACCAGGGTTCGTGATGATGTCAACAGATTTGATGTCGCTCGACTTGAGCCGGGTGAGTTCGGTCATGTCACGCACCTTTCGATTGTTGATATAGATGAGCGGAACACCTTTTCCAAATACGCTCACGGCTCCATTGCTCGACACATCTACCCGAGGCAACTGCCCCAGCACATCGTTCGCTGTGCCCATCTCTGCCAACAAAGAACCTGCCACATTCACGTTCAACCCGCCCTTTATCATCTGGAATTGAGGCCGTTCACCCTTCACCGTCACGTTCTTCATCATCTGCACCTCTGGCTCCATCCTTATCGTGCCGAGGTCGGTCGGGATGCATGGCAAGTATAGGGTCTTGTATCCCACGTAACTGATTCTCGCCAAGACGTTTCGGTACTCGCAAGGGATGATGAAGAAGCCGTCTTCGTTGCTCACGCCACCGAGTAGAATGGTAGAATCGGAGGGTGAGAGCAATGCGATGTTGGCATACACTACGGGCAGGTTCTGCTCGTCAACGAGACGCCCCTTCACGTGCCTACTCGCCTTGTGAGTACACTCCACAAAGAGTTTCCGTTCCCCATTGCGGGTCATGCGGATGGGATAAAACCCTATCATCTGCTGGATGGCATCAGGCACCGACTGGTTCTTCACCTCCATACTCACCCGAAAGTCCTCCAACTCGTTATACACAAAACTGATGTCGTACCGCTCCGTCTGCGACTGCAACCACACGAGGGCGTCCGACATAGACACGTCGCTGAAGGTGTGGGTGATGCGCTGAGCCATTGCAAGGTGAACGAAAGCGCACAGCAAGAGCATGAGAAGAATTTTTTTCATGACGGCAATGCTGTGTTATGGTTCAATAATCAGGGTGTCTTCGTGTAACGTAAGACGCACTTGTTCAAAATGGTTGAGGTCGGTAATAATACTTTCGAGCGTCGCCTGTTTGTTCCACTTGTAGAAAAGGCGAAGTTCGTGCGCTTGTTTGTTGTGGATGTCAAGGGTCTTTCCATAGTGTTCGGCAATGGAACGAAGAATCTCATCCAACGGAACATTCTCAAACGTGATAGCCTCTGCCGACATAGCTGTCGAATCATTCGGCAACACTTCCTCCTGATTCTTTACATTCGTTTCATTCGTTGTTTCTGTCAGTGAGTTGAATAAATTGAACGAATGAATATGCCGAGTAAGACCGATGGCTGCGTAGGTAATGCCCGAAAGCATCATCACCACTGCGACAGCAGCCGCCATCTTACGCCAACGCCATGCAGGTTTAGAAAAATGCTTCTGTTCAAACACTTTCCATTCTTCTTCTTTGATACCCTTGGCTATCTGTAGTTTGGCATCGTCCATCTGTACAGCAGATTCCACCTGCTGGATCGTCTCGTAAAGTTCGCGACATTCATCGTCGGCAAGCATCTCTTGCAGTTGCTCGTCGGTGTACCTTTCGGGGTGTTCCATCATCATGAGGAACTGTTCAATCGTCTCCATTGTCTGATGATTTAAAGTGATTCTTGATTCGTTTCAAAGCCTGTGCCAGATGCTTGTACACGGCGGCTTCGCTGATGCCCAGTTCTGCCGAGATGTCGGCATACCGCTTCCGCTCTTGATAGTGCATGAGGAACACGCGGAGAGTCTGCTCTGTCAAACCCTCTTGACAGAAACGGAGCACTTCTTCCAGTTGGTCAATTTCCCTCCCTGCCTCCAGCATGAGGGGAAGCGTGACATCCTTCTCGTCACCCATCATCGCCAACAGTTTTTGTGCCTTTTCCCTCACCTGCTTCCCTCGCAACACCTTCAGGCATCGGTTTCGTACACACGTCAGAAGGAAACTGCCGGCTGTGTCGGGACGCACACGGACGGTGCCGTCCAGCAATTGGGCAAACACCTCGCTCACCGCATCCCTGCTTTCCTCGTCATCGTGCAGCAACACCCGTGCCAACAGGTACATCCTATCGTAATGCTCGAGAAAAAGTTTCTTTATCGTTTCCTTGTCTGTCATGTCACGTTTTTATCTGTAATACCCCTAAGGTTGCCATTTCCCAACCTCTCGCCGAAAGTTTTTTACGTATGGATACAAAAAAATGCGTCACCCAAGGGATTGAGCAACGCATTTTTATAGTCGTGAAGCGACTAATTACTTGAGAGAGTAAGCGTATGGATCTTTCTCGTCGCCAGTCTCTACGGCATTCACCTTGTCCTCGCGGAGCAACCAACCGAGACCGAGGTTGAAATCCTTCTCAGCAAGTTTAGTAGCCTTCTTGATTTGCTTGAATGTCTGTGCAGCTTCAGCCTCAGAAAGAGCGTTCCAAATGAGACCTGCAATGTTTCCTGCTTTTTCCTGTAACATAATCTTAAACCTTACCTTTAATTTGTTAAACTTTTTAGTTGTGGGTCAGGGATTCTAAAACAATCTTTTCCCAAATCCGATGCAAAGTTACAACCTTTTAGTTAATAAAAACAAATTTTTGTAGGAAAAAGTTGCTAAAAAAGAAGAATTTAGGCGAAAAAACTAAAAAAGAGGCTCTCAAAAGTCATTTTTGCTGTGTGCGCACACAAATAATGAATGATTAACAATGAACCATTAGGCTGACGCGATGCGCCTGAACAGAATGACCAACAAGCCACATGGTAATTGTTCTTTGTTAATTATTAATTGCTAATTATACAGCGGCATTGTTTTTTTGCTTTTTTTGCGGAAAAGATTTTGCGGGTTCGCAAAAAAAGCGTAACTTTGCAGCCGATTTATGTCGGAAAGGCTCGGACAAGTGGGCGCAAGGTGTGCTCCGCCTCCCGATGGAACCCTAAAACATTTCAAAAACAAAATGTACGTAATTGCAGAAATTCAGGGTCAGCAGTTCAAGGTTGAAGAGGGCAAAAGGCTCTACGTTCACCACATTAAAGATGTGGAAGCTAACGCAACTGTTGAAATTGAGAAAGTGTTGTTGGTTGACAACGACGGTGTCGTAACTGTGGGTACTCCAACTGTGGAAGGCGCGAAGGTGGTGCTGGAAGTGGTTGCCCCCATCATCAAGGGTGACAAGGTGCTCGTGTTCCACAAGCGTCGCCGCAAAGGTTACCGCAAGTTGAGAGGCCACCGCGAGCAGTTCACTCAGGTGCTCGTCAAGTCTGTTGTAGCATAACCAGATGCCCACCACACACAACAAATCATTTTTATTAACAATCAATTAAGACAGTATTTCAACATGGCACATAAAAAAGGTGTAGGTAGTTCCAAGAACGGCCGTGAGTCACACTCTAAACGACTCGGTTTGAAGCACTTTGGTGGTGAAACAGTTAAGGCTGGCAACATTATTGTTCGTCAGCGCGGCACGAAGCACCACCCTGGCAAGAATGTAGGTATTGGTAAGGACGACACACTGTACGCTCTCGTTGACGGCGTGGTGGTGTTCAAGCGTGGTCGCGAGAACCGCAGCACAGTATCTATTGAGCCAGTGGCTGCTGAAGCGTAACTGCTTTTTGAACGAAGAAACACGGGTGACAGCCAAGGGCTGTCACCCGTGTCTTCGTTAGTAAGAATCAAAAATTTTTAATTAATAATTAACATTAGGCTGACGCGATGCGCTTGAACCGAATGACCCAACAAGCCGCATGGCAATTGTTAATAGTTCATATACAGTTTTATGAGAAGGAAGGAGAGATACGAGAGATTGGTGGCATATTTTCAGGAAGCGATGCCTGAGGCTGAAACGGAATTGAAGTATGAGAACACGTTCCAGTTGCTGTGTGCCGTGATTCTGTCGGCTCAATGCACTGACAAGAGGGTGAACATGGTGTCGCCTGCCTTATTTCGGGCTTTTCCGACGGCTGAGGTGATGGCTGGCGCGACGAGGGATGAGGTGTTGGAGTATGTGAAATCTGTGAGTTATCCGAACAGCAAGGCGGAGCATCTGGTGCAGATGGCTCGGATGCTGATGGAGAGGCATGGGGGTGAGGTGCCTGGCGATTTCGACGAACTGGTGGCTTTGCCGGGAGTGGGCAGGAAAACGGCAAATGTGATGCTGAGCGTGGCTTTCCATGAGGCGAGGATGGCGGTGGATACGCATGTATTTCGAGTGAGCCACAGGATTGGGCTGGTGCCGGAAAGGTGTACCACTCCATACGCTGTGGAGCGGGAACTGATGAGGAATATCCCGGAGGCGTTCATCGGGAGGGCGCATCATTGGCTCATCTTGCACGGGCGATATGTGTGCAAGAGCCTGAGACCTCTATGCAGCCAATGTGGATTGCGAGATTTCTGTGCCTACAATGCTAAAAGGATGTAGAGGAGGAGGGGCACGTTGTAGAGGATGCCACGGAGGATGTAGAGGACGGTGGCGTCGGCTCCCAACAGGGGCAGGATGCCTGTGTAGTCGAGGCATCCGACGAGTTGGCTGGCGAGGAAGAGGATGACGAAATAGTTGGCGACGGTGGAGAAGATGCTGACGTGGGCATGGACGAAGTCGCGCATGGTGAGGAAACGCCCTGAGGTGTAGCCATAGACGTTGCCGATGAAGATGGCAAGGCACATGAAGATGCCATAGAAGCCTTTAGAGAGGGCGGAGCCTTGGAAGGTGCCGAATGCACTGAGCAAGGGGGCATTGGGCAGAAACAGCAAGAGGGAGAAAAGGCAGACAATGAGCAGGAAGGACACGCCCGTGATTTGCAGGGCGCGCTTCTGCTTCAGCGACACGTGTCTGCGATAGGTACTGATGATGCCTGACTCGCGAAGAACGCTGATTGCCATCAGTCCTAACAGCATCTTTGCCAGATGGACGGAGGCGAAGTTGGGGACGATGTTGATACAGAGCCACCGGATGCCACGCGCCGTGAGCAATCCTGACACTCCATCCACATAGATGCCGAGCACCCACGAGACAAAGAGCAGCAGGATGAGCGAGATGGCAATGCACCAAAAGTAGCACTGGAGAAAGCGGCGTAGGTAGTGTTTGTAGCGCATGGATGGGGTGGATTGGTGGGGAATGGTTATTCGTCGTCAGGTTCGAGGTTGTCGATGTCGAGAATACGGAGTTCGATGGCTTTGGTCACCAGACGGGTGGCGTTGATGCTTTCGTGGTCTTCGCCGAAGAGCCGGTTGGTCAAATCGTTCTGACGTTTTTCGATGGACTTGACTCCGAATGGCATACCTTTCAGGTTGGCTATCATGTCTTTTGTGTAGCCAAGGGCAAGGTGGCGGAGGAACCGCTCGTCGTATTCATCGATGTCGTAGTCGAGGAATGCCTCTTGGCGCATTGCCTCGTTGAGGACGGACTTGCGGAATCGCTGGAGTATCTTTTCGAGAATGGGCTGGTTGAAGACCATTCGCTTGCCGTTGAGGACACTCTGCACATCGCCTTTCGTGAGCAATTCGCCGCTTTTGAGGATGATGCCGTCGGCTCCTGCATCGAGGGCATCGACCCACAGTTTCTCGTTCATGATTTCGCCTGTGAATATGAGCACATGCACGTCGGGATAGCGGCGGCGCAGTTGCTTGCACACATCGACTCCTGCTGTGGTGGAGCCGCCTAATCCGAGGTCGAGCAGCACGAGGTCGGGCTGGTTGTCGCGCATGAGTTTCCAGAGTTCGGTCTCGTTCATGGCTGAGCCGACGATTTCGGCTTCGGGGATTTCGGAGCGGAAGATTTCTTTGGTGCCCTTCATTTCGAGAGCGACGTCTTCTACTATGATTACTTTGAATGCATCCATATTATTTTCGGTTTTTGTTGTTTTTAAGATTTATAAGTTGTGGATTTTTCGGAGGTGTCAGGAGAGGGGCAAGGTGAAGATGAATCGTGAGCCTTTGCCTGTTTCGCTGTTCTCCACGTAAATGCGGCATCCCCGACGGGAGGAGTGGGCATCATGTTCACGTATGACTTGACGGCAAATCATGTATTGCGCGCCTGAGAGTGTGTCGGTCTTGGCATCGTAGCGCACATTATCGACATAGAACAGGAGGGGTATCGTCTGGTCGTCGTAGCGATAAGCGGTGTCGGTGAATGCAAATTTAGCAAAGCCATCGGAAACGTCAAAGTCTAACAGCAAGTCTCCGCCTGACTGGTGCTCGAAATAGAGGGAGATGATGTTGTCTATGAGGGTTTGAAGGAAAATCTTGTCGCCTTGCACGGAGAGTCCTTTGCCCGGGGTGACTTGGATGGCAGTCCTCCCCTGCCCTTTCTTGCCTTGCTTCCTGAAGGAGCGTGTTGCCATTTCGCCGATGGCTTGGGCGGTGAGTATGGTGCGCTTGAAGAGTACCATTTCCACTTGCTTGCCTGCACAAGTGCTGAGTATGGTGAACATTTCCTTGTAGTAGGTGAGCAGTTCGTCTATGTCGTGGATGGTTGTCTGGCTAATGGAGGCATCGGGGGTTTCCAATGTGGCATCAACCAGTTGCTTGATACGGTTGGGATAGTACATGGTCTCATGCTTCAAGGTGGAGAGGCTGTTATCCATGATTTGATTGCGCACATAGACTTTTTGCTGCTCATTGTCAATGCGCATACGTTCGTCCTGCTTCAATTCCAACAGTTCGTTCATCTCGCCCACTTTATGGTAAGAGAAATAGGTGTGGATGCTCATGAACTGTACAACAAGATTCATAATCAGCCTTTCTTCGTCGGTCAGTTTGCCGTCGTAGAAGCGTACGCCCAGCACTCCCACGAGTGATTCGTCTTCGGTGCCTGGCACGAAGAGGGGATAGGCGTGGAAGTGTCCGTTGCTGCTGGTCATTTCTTTCTTCTGATGGTATGCGGACTGCATCATGCTTTCATAAACGCTCTGTTCCTCGGCATTGCCTGTGAAGGTGAACAGGAAAGGTTGGTCATGGTCTTCGGATGGCAGCATCATGCCCACGGTGTCGGCTGTCTTGATGTCGGAAAGGCTTTGGTGCAAGACTTCGGGCAGGGTGTCTTCGGTCGAGGTGAAGACTTTATTGTTCAGTTGGATGAACTGTCGCAGATTGAAGACGAAGAGTTGGTTATTGCGGTAGTAGAGGAAGAAATAGGCGGCTATGACGAGGAAAATCAGCATGCCCAGAAGAATGGCAGTGGTCTTCTTGTTGCGGTTCGCCATTTTGATGTTGTTGCAGTATTCCTCTAACGTGGGGTCGGTGCTAATAAGTTTATACAACCTCGTGAACACTTCACTGTTGTAGTGGTAGAGACTATTGCGGTTGAGTGCCAAAGCCGCTATCGCCACTTCATTGCGAAGCCCGATGATGAGTTCGTAGTCGGCATCCATGCCTGACTTCCACCATTCCAATTCAGCCATTTCGCCACCTTCCAAACTCATCAGATGAGTGCCTTTTGACACCATCTCTTCATAATACTGATTGAGACACTGGATAGCTGAATCGGCATACAGGATGGCTTGCTCGTAGTTGCCTGACACATTTGCGGAATAGAGGCGACCTATATAGGCGGCTGCATGTTCCTGCTGACTCTCGGCGTTCATCGTGCCACCCATCAGCAGCATAGCCACGCACATCATTGCCTTCATCACGCCTTTGGGCAGACGGAAGAAGAACCGACTGCCCTGCCCGATTTCGCTTTCCACGCCGAACTCGCAGACGTTGAACACAGCATTGGTCTTTTTGTATTTTCCGATGATGCCCTTGCAGTTCATCAACCCGAAGCCGAAGCCTTTATTCTGCTTGATGGCTGAAGCATGCTCACCTTCTGCCCCGATTTTGCTGGAGTCATAGACCTTCGCATTGTTGAGGGTGTCAACATCTTCTGCCGACATGCCATGACCGGTGTCTGACACTGAAACCTCCACATAGGCATCTGTCTCTGTGGCTGACAACTTGACCAGACCTCCCTCTGGGGTGTATTTGCGGGCATTGTCAAGCAGGGTGTTCATCATGAACAGGGTGAGCGACTTGTCTGCCTTCACCACACTCGGTGTGTCATCCACAGAGAGGGAAACGCCCTTGCTGTCGAATGTCCGTGTGCCGCGTTTCATGGTTTCAAACAGAGGCTGCAAGGCAAAGTTCTCGATGTTCAGTGTCACCATGCCCTGACGTATCTTCACCCAATGCCCCAGCACATCGTTGTAGTCGTTAATTTTATCAATGAGTTCGCTCAAGTAGTGGAACCGCTCCCGCACCATCGAGGGAGAAGCATCCTTGTCGGTCTTCAATTTATTCACCTCATGCAACGCACGGTCGAGGAAAGGCGTGATGCCATTGACAATTGACATGGAGGTGAGTTTTTCGATGTATTGGCGTTTGTTCTCTTCCAAACGCTTCTCAAACACATAGGTCTCACCCTCCAGTTGCTGTTGCTGCTGTGTGAACTGAATGAACAGCAATCCCTTTTGCCGCATCCAGTTGTAGAAGAGCAGGAGCACGTGGAACAATTCCTTATCCAACCCTTTCATCTGAGCAGGCTCCACTTGGGTCCAGTCGTGCCCCTTCACTTGGGGGAACAATCGTTCGACATCGGCATCGGCTATGCCATGCAGCGCTTTGTCCAAGTCGTCCTCGTCTTCCACCGCCTCTGACAATGCCGACGAGAGGCGTTTGCAAATATCTATCACCTGGCTGAGCACATTGACCTTCTTGTGATATTCCTGCCTGCTCCGCTTGCTATAGACATACAGCAGCCACAAGAGCACGACGATTGCCACCGCAAAAAACCAAAGCAACAGATTGAGCATCTGCTCTTCCTGCATCAGATTCTCCTCTTCTTGCTGCACACGCAAGTCCTGACGTGTGACATCCAATATGTCAAAATAAATGTTGTGGTTATAGTCAGATGCTGCCTTCATGCCCATCGCCCCATAGACAACGCTCAGTTGCTCGCGCACCATTGCCATCCATTCTGGCACGGCAATCACATCGGGGTCGGCTATCCACTTCATTTCGGTGGAAAGCGTGTCCTCCACCGCAGAGTAAGCATAGAGCACCTCATGGGTTTCGGTTTCATGCTTGTGGCGACACATCTTCTGGTGGTTCTCGTTGATGAGTCCCAAAGCATCTTCCATCTGCACAAGCGCCAAACTGTCTTTCCCCTCTTTCAAGTAAAAGTCGGAAAGTGTCACCAATGCGGTTGTCTGCACAAAATCATTGCCATACTGCCGAGAGAGTTTCAATGCTCGATTCGCCAATTTATATTCCAGGGGGAAAAAGCCAAGGTCGCCCAACAATTCCCCGATGAACACCCATCGGGAAGGTTTCATTTCCCCACCCCTCATAATGGACTTTGCCAAAGCATTCAACGCCGAAACTTCAAAATAAATGTAACCACTCTGCTTGCTCAGGGACAGCAAACGAATCAAGTTGCGCTGCATCTCGTCCATAGTGTCAGAAGTGCTGCCATCTTTCACCGTGTAGAGCGACTTCAGAAAAAGGTAGGCAGAAAGTCGGGCGGTGTCGGCTGCAAACAAGTCCTGATGCTCTTCCAGCCAATCAAACTCTTCACTCACGCCATTGTCCTGACGCATCTTGATGAAGTAATTGGCAGAGACAAAGTGATAATCCGTCTGCACCGCTTTCCACAGCATCTGCTGGTGCTCCGTCATGTCGGAACTTTCCTCCTCTACATTTGCCATACGTTCCAGCGCGTCGCTCCGATAGTCATAAAATTCCTTGTTCATGGCTGTCATCAGACACACCGACATCATGTTGACATCTGCCATGCACCCTATCAAATCGTTGTTGGTTGCATCCAGCACCTCTTTGTAACAAACCTGAGCCGAATCGTATTCCATACGCATGCCTAACACATCACCTTTTCCCAGCATTGCCTCATGCAGACCATCCCGATAAGTCGTTCCTGCATAGCGGGTGAGCACCTCATTCACATAGCCCTCTGCCTCATCCAGCGACTTATACTTTGTCTGATATGCCAAGATATTGAGCGAGTCTATCTGTCTGCATTCCACATCCGACACGTTCTCACATGCACAGAGGCACAGGAGAACGACATGCACTGCAATGACAGACAATATGCGTATTTTCCGACTCATTACTTATATAATAAGTGCAAAGATAGAACAAATATTTCGTTTTCTTCTTTTTTTCTCGGTTTAATTCATAACTTTGTAACAAAATATAACAAAAAAGACTACATGAATTACTCAGAAACCATCAACTATCTCTTCACATCGGCACCATTGTTCCAAAATGTGGGTGGTGATGCCTACAAGGAAGGACTATACAACACCCATCAGTTGGACGAACACTTCGGACGCCCCCACTCGAGATTCAAAACCGTGCATGTGGCTGGCACCAATGGCAAAGGTTCCTGCTCACACACGTTGGCTGCCATCTTGCAGGCATCGGGGTTGAAAGTGGGATTGTTCACCTCGCCCCATTTGGTGGATTTCCGTGAGCGCATCCGTGTGAATGGCGAAATGGTGAGCGAACAGTATGTGGTGGACTTTGTGGCAGAGCATCGAGCCTTCTTCGAGCCGCTTCATCCCTCCTTCTTTGAACTGACCACCGCAATGGCGTTCAAATATTTTGCCGAGCAGGAAGTGGATGTGGCAGTCGTGGAAGTGGGATTAGGCGGTCGCCTCGACTGCACCAACATCATCACACCCGAAGTATGTGTCATCACCAACATCAGTTTTGACCACGTAATGTTTCTCGGCAACACTCTGGCAAAGATTGCAGAAGAAAAAGCAGGCATCATCAAAAAGAACATTCCCGTTGTGATTGGCGAAACGGTGGAGGAAACACGTCCTGTATTCGAGGCAAAGGCACAAGAGATGGGAGCACCCATTTTCTTTGCAGAGGAGGAAAATGAGATTAAGAAGCATTCATTCAACAAAAACAACGGAATCAACTATCATACAAATAATTATGGATTGATTCATGCAGAACTTAGAGGCTTTTGCCAGCAGAAGAACACAGCCACCATCTTGTGTGCCGTGAGCCGTCTCAAGGAGCATGGGTTCCGAATCTCCAACGGCAACGTGAAAGAAGGATTTGCCCATGTGTGCGAAATGACAGGACTGATGGGCAGGTGGCAGACCTTGCAGACAGAGCCACGGGTGGTATGCGACACAGGACACAACACAGGAGGCTTCCAATGGATTGTGCAGCAACTGGCAAGTGAGTCCTCCAAACTCAAAAGGAAATCCTCTAAACTCAAAAGAGAGTCCTCTAAATTAAATAATGTGGCGGCGACCCTACGCATCGTGTTCGGGATGGTCAACGACAAAGACATCAGCGGTGTGCTGTCCATGATGCCCAAAGAGGCAACATACTATTTCTGTCAGGCAAGCGTGAAACGTGCCCTGCCCCATGAGGAAATCAAACAAAAGGCAGCAGAATATGATTTGCGGGGCAATAGTTACCCCACCGTCATGGAAGCCTATGAAGCAGCGCTGAATGAGGCAACGAAAGAAGATTTCATTTATGTGGGTGGTAGTAGTTTCGTCGTTGCAGATTTGCTCGTCGCGAGCCGAAAACACTAAATAAATTGTCAAAAAAACAAAAATCTGAAAAATAATTGGCAGAATGTTCGTTTAGTTAAAATATTTTCCTTTTCTTTGCAAGAGGAAATCTAAAACCGCTTATCAAATAACTTAAAATAAATTTTCAATCGCGTATGAGCACTATTCAGCCAAAACTGAGCGGCCTGAAAGCCGAAAACTTCCAAAAGGAAGTGAAGGGAAAGAAGACAGACCTCTACACGCTCGTCAACAAAGACGGCTACGAAGTTTCCATTACTAACTATGGCGGTGCCATCGTTGCCATCATGGTTCCAGACAAGGACGGCAAGGTTGCCAATGTCATTCAGGGGCATGACAACATCGACGATGTCATCAACTCGCCAGAACCTTATCTCTCCACCCTCATCGGTCGCTTCGGCAACCGCATCGCCAAGGGCAAATTCACGTTGAACGGTAAGGAGTATCAACTCGCCATCAACAATGGTCCCAACGCACTGCACGGCGGTCCAACAGGACTTCATGCACAAGTGTGGGAAGCCTATCAGGCAGGTCCGCAGAACCTGACACTAGACATCAAACTGCCCTATGGACATGAAGGTTTCACGGGCGAAGTGAAGATTGCCGTAGAGTTCACATGGACAGACGATAACGAACTGGTTATTGAGTATCTGGCAACCACCAACAAGAAAACAATCATCAACTTGACCCATCACGCATTCTTCTCGCTGCAAGGCATTGCCAACCCAACGCCAACCATCGACGACCAAATCATGGAGATGAATGCAGACTTCTACATTCCAATCGACGACACAAGCATCCCGACAGGCGAAATTCTGAAGGTGGAAGGTACCCCATTCGACTTCCGCACCCCCAAGGCTGTAGGCAAGGACATCGATGCCGATGACGAACAAATCAAGAATGGTGCAGGCTACGACCACTGCTTCGTGCTCAACAAGAAGGAAGTTGGCGAACTTTCATTCGCAGTGCGCCTCATCGAACCAAAGTCTGGCCGTGTACTCGACACCTACACAACAGAACCAGGCGTACAAGTGTATTCCGACAACTGGGCAACAGGTTACCCAGGTCAGAACGGAGCCACCTTCCCACGCCGTTCATCCATTTGCTTCGAGTGCCAGCACTTCCCAGACTCCCCCAACCGTCCTTATTTCCCATCGACCGTGTTGAAGCCAGGAGAGAAATACACTCAGAAGACCATCTACAAATTCAGTGTGCAATCATAAAACAATTCCCCTCGCCCACGTTTCTGCGTGGACGAGGGATTGTTGCTTTAAGATAATTAACTAACCAAATACATTTATAAATTATGTCACAAAAACAAACTCCGAACTACACGTTCGCGCTTATTGTTGTGTTCATCGTATGTTTCCTCATCGGATTCGTGACCACGATGAACAACTCCATGATTGCCTTCTGCTCAGAGGCATTCAACCTGAATGCACAGCAAGGTCAGTATGTCAACTCAGCCTTCTACGGTGCCTACGCATTCGCCATTCCTTTCTCCCTGCTGATGAGTAAGATTGGCTACAAGAGCACCATGATTCTCGGTCTTGCCGTTGTGGGTCTTGGCTTCATCATCAACTCTCTGGGCATCAAAGGTGTGCTCAACCAAGATCAGGCAACCATCTACGCTGTATTCCTTTGCAGCATGACAGTGGTGGCTCTTGGCATCGTGATGCTCCAAAACGTAGCCAACCCCTACGTGATGGTGTTAGGTTCTCCAGAAAAGGGTGCCTTCCGCATGACCCTGTCTCAGGCTCTGAACTCCGTTGCAACAACAGTCGCACCCATCTTCATCACTACCGTCATCATCGCTGGTCAGACCCCTACTCCAGAGGCTGTGCCTGGTCCATTCCTCGGACTCGGCATCTTCACCCTCGTGATTGCAGCCATCCTCGTAGCCCTCAAGTTGCCAAAGATTGACGAAGGCAAACAGGCAGAAGAGGCTTCAGGCGAAGTGAAGCAATACAAGAGTTCCTGCTTCAAGTACCCACATGTATGGCTCGGCGCCCTCGGCATCTTCATGTACATGGGTGTTGAAATCGGTGTTCCTTCCATGCTTCCCTACCGCCTTCAGGCACTTGGCGAAAACGACACCAGCATCATCACCAACCTGCTCATGTTCTACTGGGGTGGCATGATGGTCGGCCGTTTCATCGGTGCAGGTATCCTCACCAAGTTCGAGCCACGCAAACTCCTCACAGCCTGCATCTGTCTGGGCGCACTCTGCATTTTGGCTTCACTGCTCGCATCTGGTTCCATGTTTGGCATCTACCTCATGCTGGCAGCAGGTCTCTTCCATTCAGTGATGTGGCCACTCGTGTTCAACCTCGGTTTACAGGAACTTGGCCCTCACACCAAGGCAGCCTCAGGCGTTATCAACGTCGGTGTGATTGGTGCTGCAACACTCATGCCAATCATGGGTGCAGTGGTGGACTTTGCAGGTGTCATCATCGCGATGTGCCTCATGTTCGTTTACTACGCATACCTCTTCTGGTTCTGCAACTTCGGTTCGAAGATTGGACTTAGCAAGTAAACACAAATATAATTTATGATAATTCGTGGTTAATTCATGATAATTGATGTTTATTAAAACACGAATTTCCACCAATTAGCCACGAATTATCCATGAATTTTAATTGAATGATTAATTAAATTACTATTTCTAACCAAATAAAACCTAATCAGTTATGAAATTGAAAATTGATGATGTAAGAACACGCTTTATCAAGCATCTTGGCGGTGAGCCAGGTTCAGTTTACGCTTCACCTGGCCGTATCAACCTTATCGGCGAGCACACCGACTATAACGGTGGCTTCGTATTCCCTGGCGCAGTTGAGCAGGGCATGATTGCAGAGATTCGTCCTAATGGCACACGCACCATCCGTGCCTACTCCATCGACCTGAAGGACTACGACGAATTCTCCATCGATGACGAGAAGGGACCAAAGGCAAGCCACTTCCGCTACATCTTCGGCGTGGTTCGCGAGATGATGGCACTCGGCGTTCCCGTGCAGGGCTTCGACACAGCCTTTGCTGGCGACGTTCCAAACGGTGCAGGTATGTCATCCTCAGCCGCCCTCGAAAGTTGCTACGCCTTCGCCATGAACGACCTCTTCGGCGACAACAAGATTGACAAGATGACACTTGCCAAGGTGGGTCAGGCAACAGAGCACAAGTACATCGGCGTGAACTGCGGCATCATGGATCAGTTCGCATCCGTGTTCGGCAAGAAAGGCAACCTCATGCGTCTCGACTGCCGCTCTGGCGAATTTGAATACTTCCCATGGAATCCGAAGGGCTACAGACTCGTCCTCATCAACTCCTGCGTGAAGCACGAACTCGTGGGCTCACCCTACAACGACCGCCGCAACTCCTGCGAAAACTGCGTGAAGGCAATCAAGGAACTGCACCCCGAGAAAGAAATCACCACCCTGCGCGAAGCCACTTGGGAAGAACTCAAGGAAATCGAAGGCAAGGTTCCTGCTGAAGACATCAAGCGTGCCACCTTCGTGCTCGGCGAGAAAGACCGCGTGCTGGCTGTCTGCGACGCTCTCGAAAAGGGCGACTATGAGACAGTAGGTCAGAAGATGTACGAGACTCACCACGGTCTGTCAAAGGACTATGAAGTGTCTTGCGAAGAACTCGACTTCCTCAACGACATCGCCAAGGAGTGCTCCGTCACAGGTTCACGCATCATGGGTGGTGGCTTCGGTGGCTGCACCATCAACCTCGTGGCAGAAGAACTCTACGACAACTTCGTAAAGACTGCTGTCAGCAAGTTCCAGGAGAAGTATGGCAAGAAGCCAATCGTGATTGACGTAGTCATCGGCGACGGCTCACGCAAGTTGGCTTAATCCACGTTTCCTGAAAAAAACGGGACATCCAACACATCCATCGTTGGAACATCCCCAACCCAAGGCAAGGACACCCAAAGTCCTTGCCTTTTTTGTTAATTCACATGGATTACCTTCCACGTCTGCTCCCATTGGTTTCAAGAATAGCCAGTATATTTAATATGGTTTTGTAAGTAGGGGGCAATGAAGAGGAAGAAGTGAAGATGTCGGCACGTATGCCCTCTACAGATTCAACAAATGCAACAATTTCATTATAATAGCCTTGAGTAAAGACTTGATTGTTTGCTACTATTGGGATGAAGTTATTACGCTGGAAGAGGATTTCTTTCGTCTCACGATGAGGACGTAACTTTTCTATTGGAATCCCGAAGACGGTGGAGGAAGTAGGTGTAAAGGTCAGTTCTTCCATTTGCGAAAGATGGTAGATGCCAAACTTGGTGCAGACTTTCAGAGATTCTTCGGCAGAAGTCCATGTGTAGGCGGTTGAGAGTTCGAGGGTGCCAATGATATGTGGATGGCGGAGCATGAGGATATAGGAGTCTTTGTTGACTTGTTGACAAGCAAGAATATCAGGCTTTCCAAAAAGATAGATGACAAGGTCAAGAGGATGAATGAACAATTCAAGGAGTGCATTGCCTTCTGGGTAAGTACCTGTGAGGTAATGTAAATCGTAATTGATTAGACGCTCTTTGTGGAGATTTTTTTTCAACAATTGCACAGCAGGAGCATATCGTTGCTGCAATCCGACCATCACAACAGGAGATCCGTGAAGTCGCTGAAGGTCTATCAGCCTTTCGAGTTCTTCTAATGTCTGGCAGGGTGGTTTCTCGATGAACAATGACTTCCCTCTTTTCAGAATTTGCGAGGCGATGAAGAAATGGGCAGTGGGCGAAGTCGAAACGAATACGCCTTTGATGGTTTCGTCTTCCAGAATATCATCAAGCGAGGTCGTGGCTTTTACGTTTGGAAATTTCCGTTCTATCAATTGTGCCTTTCTTTCCGATGTGACACAGATGTACTTCAATGGTACTCTAAGATAATGAAGTACCGGGTAAAGGTTGGTGAGCGAATGCTGTCCCATGCCGACGAAAGCGTATGAATATTGGTATGTTTGGGAAAGATGCATTATAGTCCTGAGTCGTTTATATCGGTTGATCAATTGCTGTATCATAAATCTCTAAAATATTGGTGATAAGTTTTACGTAGATCATTAGTCCATTGATACGACCCATAGAACTTCTCAATGAGTCGTTTGGGCAGAAGTCTTTCCATGTTACGAAAGAGGATGATGTCATACTTACGATGGAAGTTGATCCAACAGCCGTTGCACTCCTTGGAATACTGGCACTGTGTCTTGTATGAATGTAAACCGTTGAAAATCTCGTCAAGCGATTGCTCATGGATATTCCCCAACACCACGTCAAGGTTCTGACAGAGCGGGACGTCACCGTTGCTATGCACCACAAGGCAACTCATGATGCTCTGACAGCGTAAGCGAAGATGTCCGTTGCGCCATTCATCATAGAGTGCCACGAAGTCATAATTCTCCTGCGTCTCATGAATGCTCTGAGGAATCTTCTTCACAAAATCCGATACTGTCAGTAGTTCGCTTGTCGTGTCGAAGAAGGCCATTGTTCCGTAGATACCAATGCGAATGTCTATGTCGTAATGCTTGGTCACATCTATGACGTACGCCATATCATCGAATGTATTCCAAGGCGACAGGCAGAACATCAGCGACATGGGCACTTCATCTTTGAGCGCCTCCACCACCTCAATCACCCGGTCGAAGCCATCGCGTCCCCGCATCCACTGGTAAGTCTCACGCCCACCGTCAAGAGAGACGTACAGATGACGAGGCTGATAGCGACGCACGGCATCAATAACACGGCGGGGCGCAAGACAGTTGGATAGTAGCGTGTAGTTAGGGTGATGCTCTTGAAACCACGCCATGATTTCGTCAGCCTGTGGGTGTAGGATAAACTCGCCACCCTCCAGTCCTACGGTGGTTCTCCGTGTCACACATCGGCTCTGCATGATTCGCTGAATATCTTCGAGCGAAAGATGCTCCACGGGCCGTTTCTGCCAGATGTTGCAGTGCTTGCACCGCGACTGACACGCCGTCGTCGAGTAAATCATCAGTTGCGACAGCCGCTTGTGCCTTGGCCTCATGATGTTGTTCAGATAGAGCAGCCCATTATAGGCGTAATCATAAATACTATACATACAATTCGTTGCAATTTTGTTCTCTACTTATTAAGTCCAAAATTGCAACGAATGACTGCACGGGGCGGGGAGACTATTTCCTCAGTTTGCCTTTACTTTCCAGATATTTCGTGAACTTCTCCCACTGTGCGACCCGACTGATGCGGTTGGTCTTCACAGTCTCATCGTCGATGAACTGTTGGGGATAGCAGTCTTGGAGATAGTAGCAGTCGTTGATGACTTGCCCATCTTCGATACGTCCCTGACAGAGCACAAGGTCGAGGAATACTTGACTATAGATGAGGCCGACGTACGTGGCACCGCCAGAGAAGAGGTATTCGCCACCCAGATAGAAGTCGATGCCGCTAAGCAGTTGAAGTCTGCCGTTGAGCATCGTCGATGTGTCGCGGAATCGAATCTCGCGGGTGTTCACGTCGAACCATTCGATGTCGTCATCGGTGAACAGAGCACCGTCGGAGCCTCGCGTCCTCGTCGGTAGGACAGCATAGGCGCAGAGTTCGGCCTCTGCTTGCTGCCGCTCTTCTACTGGCATGTTGTCCACTCCGTTATCATCACTGCAAGCCATCAAGGACATTGCGAGGCTGGCTGTGGCTATCGCCACTGTCCAGATACTGATTCTGATCTTCCTATTCATATTCCTATGGTTTTAAAGATGTGTCTCTATCTATAAAGTCCAGAAATCACCGAAAGACTGCATGGATTACCAGGTAAATCTGATGCCCAAAGGCAAAGAGAACGTAAACGGATGGTCGGTTCGGTATGTTTCGATTTGCGACCCCGTCGGGATGTAATATTGCAGGCTTGGCTCTGCAAACAGTCCGAAGTAGGGAGTGAAATTGCATTGTAGGCCAAGCCCCGTACCAACTGACCACTGCCATGGGGCACGAATGGTGTTTTTGTCAGTAGCCTTCAACGTACCATGCAAGTAGTAACTTGTGTTGAGCGGCGAGTAAACAGGAATCTCAGTGGTCATGCCGAGGCTGCCATAGAGACTCCACACCTTCCTATTATATATGTTGTAGATGCCCTTCACGGGGATGCCGAGATAGTGGATGGTCTGCTGCTCGTTGATGGTATTGCCATTTGAACCCATCTCAAACTCAGACCTCATCCGACAGTAGTTCAGTCCAGTCTCCAACCCAAAGCGATTGTTCAGTCTATACTTCAATGTCAACAAGAAGTTGATGGGCATGTAGTGGTGGCTCTTGCGGATAATCTTGTCTGTACCCGTGGCATCGCCAGCATTGTTCAAGGCAATGTTCATGATGACGCTGCGCGTATGACTGGTACCGTCATCCAGATTGTCTGCCAAGAAGGCTGCATAGTCGCTCCAATTCTTGAAAGTGACAGGCGACGGTGGCTCACTAATGATGGCTAACATCGGTGTTTCTGTGAAGCCGTATGGACGGTCGACATTCTGCTCACCCATACCTCCTGCGTATGCGAGGTCTATTGACCATCTTTGCTTGTTATGGGTTCTTATGACTGGTTTATCGGAGAACAAATTAGCAATATCGTAGATTGGCAGATTCGACTTCACTCTGATATGCGTCGTGTCTGCTTGTTCATTATTCTTTATTGTGTCTGGAGTAGTCTGCTCCTGCGCAATCATATTTGTCAAGGAGTCTGGCATAATGGAATCAATAGCCTGCGCGATAACAGGCTGGTGCGTGTCAATCGGCGTATGATGTACGGGGACATGAACAATCACAGGCTCCTGCGGATGTTCTTCCGATGGTTCTTTTGTATGTGGCTTTTGCTTTGGTGTATCTTTATGTTTGGCAATGGCAGGCTTCTCTTCGACAGTAGTAGACGACAGGTGCTCACCATCGTCTTCCCTTTTGAGCAGAAAGAGCATAAACGGAATGAGCAACAAAAGAAGCACGGCAGCCCAATACTGCTGCATCATCTTGCGGAGTATTTTCTTTGCACGTGCCAGTTGCGACGATGACGAATGAGGCTCGATGTTCAGCATGGCAGCAATCTCCTTATGTGACAGACCTTCAAAGACAGACAGTCGGAACACCTTGCCATATCCTTCTGGCAACTTGTCTATCAACTTCAACACTTCTTCCAATGGAACACCTTTTACAATTATCTCTTCATTGGGAGCCACAAATGACTCCGCTTCCTCCAATGGGACGAAGGAAAGGCTTTTCAAATGGTCTTTGTATTTTGAGGCTACATTTCGTATAATTGACATCATCCATGACTCAGCCTTTCGGTTATCCCTCAGACGGTCAAACGATGTGAAAATAATTACGAAAGCATCGTGCAACACATCGTCCACCGTTTGTTCATCGCTGATATAGCGTCGGCATACACCTCTCATCTTTTGAGTGTATGCCTTGTACAGTTCGCCGAGCGCATCTGCATCGCCCTGCCTACACCGTTCTATCAGCCGTGTTGTCTCCATCGTAATCATAACTTCTCTATTTATATAGTCTTGTGGTTATGGAAAAGACTGCACGAGATTCTCATTATTTTTTACATCAGGAAACGATATTCGTGAAACTATGTAATCTATACAGATAAAAGGTTGGTCCTTTTTGATGGATCATTGCCTTCACTTTTCTGTTTTTACGAGTACAAAAGTACTTTCAGATGGCAAAAACGGAACTTATTGATTATCAGATATGCGCACTCAGCGTCAAATGACAGGCGCTGAGTGCGCGTATTATTTGGCGCAGGGTGTTTGAAATCATGCCAGCAGGGTGCACCGAAGTGTTTTTTCCTTGTTGGGACCGTCGTGTGTTTTAATAGAGGATGTCCTTGATGGAATGGCGGCCGACGAAGCGGCTCATATCGACGTTGCCACGAATGCCACGCACAGAACCTGTGGCAGAGTATTGCCACATGACGTAGTCGTTGTCATCGTAGAGATCGGGTTCAATGAAGGAATAGGCGGCTATGAAGTACTTGTAGGCACGAAGGCGAGAATTGCTGTAGATGTATTTGTTGTAAAAATTCTTGCCTGTGTAGATAATGGGCTTCTTGCCATATTCCTTTTCAAAGAGGTCGCAGAGTTCGAGCAGACGTGCCTGCATGACGGACACGGACACGCCACGGATGACTTCGACGTCGATGACGGGCAGGAGGTCCTGCTTCTTGGTGTTGACTCGGGACACAAAAAGGTCGAACTGGGACTTGGCTGAAAGATGGGGACGGAAAAAGAGGTAACTGCCTACTTTAAGCCCCACACGCTTGCACTCATTGAAGTTGTAACTGTAAGTGTCGTCGATGGTGTTGACACCTTCGGTGGCTTTCAGATAGACGTATGTGACACGGCGGTCACGCGCCACCTCATCCCAGTTGATGCGTCCCTGATAGTGGCTGACATCGATGCCATGTGCCTCGCTGCCCCCCGTGCCTCTGCCACGCTGTTGGGTGGCGGGTGATGCAGCAAAGAGCGGCATCGCCAGAGGTGCCGGATGGCGGTCGGGGAGCGACTTGCGAGCAACCGGGTCGGGCTGTATGTCAGCGGCGACCTGTGCATTCTTGTCTTTCTTCCCTTTGTTGTTGTTCCCTGCCCACGCTGTGCTGATGCACAGAGAGGCGATGATGGTGAATATTATATATATGTACGCGCGATTAACGGTGTTCATGTGTTGCTGATTGAAATTTGACTACAAAAGTAGTCTTTTTCTGCCGAATTTACAACTAATCGGGCAAGTCTTAACTTTTTTAAGGATTTTAAATACTAAAAATGTGTCATATCTCACAAATAATGCCTAATTTTGACCCGAAAAATAAAAGAAGCAACATGGAGAAGCAGTCAACATACTGGTTTGTTTTTATCAGCAACGCGTTGTTGCTGCAACATGACGGAAGCGGCTATCATGTTCCATGTTCTCCTGAACCGCCATTCCCCATGAAGGAATGGACTCCCCGGCAGGAACTGCCAGCCATTGACGGCACCCCCTGCATGGCTTACAGCCTGAACACGCCACCTGCCGACATGATGGGCTTGGTGACGATGGGGCTGAGGGAGTCGTGGAACGTGCTGCCAAGAAGGTTCTACAATGCAGCAGGAAAGGCATCGGAACTGCTCTATTGGGACTCGAACACGAAGTATTGCGGTGTGTGTGGCGCACCTATGAGACGCACCACCATCATCAGCAAGCAATGCACCCACTGCGGCAAGGAGATTTGGCCCCAAGTGAGTCCTGCCATCATCGTGAGAATCCGAAGGGGCGACCAGATTCTGCTGGTTCATGCCAAGAATTTCCGTCGCAGCGAAATGTACGGGCTGGTGGCAGGGTTTGTGGAGACTGGAGAGACACTGGAGGAGTGTGTCGTTCGCGAGGTACAGGAGGAGGTGGGACTGGTGATTGAGAACATCCGCTACTTTGGAAGCCAGCCGTGGCCCTACCCTTGCGGCATCATGATTGGCTTTACAGCCGACTACGTGAGCGGTGAGGTGCATGTGCAGGAAGAGGAACTGAGCAATGCAGGATGGTTTGACCGAGAACACCTGCCACCGATACCCGACAAAATGTCGATAGCCAGAAAATTGATAGACGATTATATAGCAGAACGGGAGACCAACAGTTAAGAGAATGTTCAACCATTAACAAAAAGAGGAAATGAAGAAAACAAAAATTGTATGCATTCCACTGGCAACGATGATGCTAGTAAGCAGTTGCACAAGTTCCTATCAGGCGTCGGGCGGATTGACTGGTGCGATGATAGGCAGTCATGTGGGCGAGGCCGTTGGTTTTCTTTCTGGTCATGGTCACTTCCGTGGTGAGAATGCCGCTTTGGGAAGCCTGATTGGCATGGGCATCGGTGCGGTGCTGGGGGTCGGCATTGCTTCCCAGATTGAAGAGAACGAGAAGGCGGAGGCTCGCAGATATGAAAGAAACGACGACACCTACACTTCGCAGAATGATGGCTACTATGGCAATCGCGATTACCAGATTGGCGGTGGTGCCTATCATGGCAGCACTGCAACGGCTGCACTGGTGAGCCTGTCTGACCTGACTTACATGGATGCTGACGGCGACGGCTGCATCTCAAAGGATGAGACCATCGAGGTGGAGGGGTTCATCACGAACACTTCCAATTCGACATTGCGTGACATCGTCATCAACCTGGAAGTGGACAACCCGAAGGCTTTCAGCATTTCGCCATCGCTGACGACGACGTTGCAGCCGGGTCAGAAAATTCGCTACACAGGTCGTGTACACTGCAACAAGACACGTGGGAATGCCTCTGTCGGCATCAATCTCAACACGACGTACGCTGGCAAGACTTATTCAAACAACAATCTGTATGTCAGAGTGAAATAGAATCAAGTACTAAATAAAAAAGCCTGATGAACGAGGATGTTCATCAGGCTTTTTCGTCGGCAACGGGGACTACACCTCGGTTGTAGGCAAGTTGAGATAAGAGAGCCTTCCATTGCGGATGGGGAACACGATGTCTATGCGTCCTTTCGTCTTCTTCTTTCCCAGTGTGGCAGGTTTGAAAGTCATCTTCCTGCACACCCGAATCGCTTCTGCATCCAATGCTGAAGTGACGGAACGAACCACTTGCGCATCCTCCACATTGCCCTTGGCATTCACCATCACTGCGATGATGATTCTGCCATCCACGTTCTCTCGCTGCTTCACCTGCTTAAAGTTCTTCTGAATATATGCCTTGATGCCAGCCTCACCTTTCTTATAGGAAGGGGCGGTGTATTTTTCCCGCCGCTGTTCCATCTGCTGCCGCGGAGAAAAATCAAAGAAAAACTGTGCCCTGGCAGAGGCGAAACAGAACATGAAAACCAATATTGCAATTTGCTTCATAATTATGACCCTTTTGATGTTTACGGGTTCAAAATTAGTGTAAAGTTTTCGTTCTGGCAAGAATTTTCTCGATAAAGATGGAAAAATTTTAATTTCTTTAATAATGTGTCGGAAGAAATGCCTAACTTTGCAGTTCGTAAGGCAAATGGGTGCTGCATATTGTGTGCGCACACAGGGGTTTTAAGAAATCAACGAATTATCAATAAATTAATCAATTTCGGACACAATGGCTGACACAAAGAAAATCAAAACGGCTCTTGTATCAGTGTTCCACAAAGATGGACTGGATGAGTTGCTGGCAGAACTGAACAAAAACGGAGTGAAATTCCTTTCTACAGGAGGTACACAGGCATTTATCGAAAGCCTCGGCTATCCATGCCAGAAGGTTGAAGACTTGACAACATACCCCTCTATCTTGGGCGGACGTGTGAAGACACTCCATCCCAAGGTGTTCGGCGGCATTCTCGGTCGCCGCGCTATGGAAAGCGACCAACAGGAAATGGCTAAATATGAGATTCCAGAAATCGACCTCGTGATTGTGGACCTCTATCCCTTCGAGGAGACCGTTGCAAGCACCAACGACGAGGCTGCCATCATCGAGAAGATTGACATTGGCGGTATCTCGCTCATCCGTGCAGCAGCTAAGAACTTCAACGATGTGGTCATCGTGCCCAGCAAGGCAGAGTACAAGCCTCTGCTCGACATCGTGAAGGCTCAGGGTGCGGAGACCAGCAAGGCACAGCGCAAGCAGTTTGCAGAGCGCGCTTTCGCCACTTCCAGCCATTATGACACAGCCATTCACTCTTATTTTGCAAAGTGATGCCAGATTTCGGCACACGACCGGCAAAAGTTTCTCAATAAATAGTAAATCGTAAATTGTCCAATTGTAAATAAGATTATGGGATTTTTCTCTTTGACACAAGATATAGCGATGGACCTTGGCACCGCCAACACCATCATCACCTGCAACGGTAAGATTGTGGTGGATGAGCCATCGGTAGTTGCTCTTGACAAGAAGACCAACAAGATGATTGCCGTGGGTGAGAAGGCAAAGATGATGTATGAAAAAACACATGAGAACATACGCACCTGCCGTCCGTTGCGTGACGGTGTGATTGCCGACTTCAATGCCTGCGAACAAATGATGCGTGGTCTCATCAAGATGGTGAAGACCGGGCATCACCTCTTCACACCTTCGCTCCGCATGGTGATTGGCGTTCCATCAGGCTCTACGGAGGTGGAACTACGCGCCGTGCGTGACAGTGCAGAACATTCTGGTGGACGCGATGTATATCTTATCTACGAGCCCATGGCTGCTGCCATCGGTTGCGGTATTGACGTGGAAGCCCCTGAAGGTCAGATGATTGTCGATATAGGTGGTGGTTCCACAGAAATTGCCATCATCTCACTGGGCGGTATCGTGAGCAACAACTCCATCCGTGTGGCTGGAGACGAACTGACTGCCGACATTCAGGAATACATGTCTCGCCAGCACAACGTGAGGGTATCAGAGCGCATGGCTGAACGCATCAAAATCAATGTGGGTTCTGCTTTGACTGACCTCGGGGACGAGGCTCCTGAGGACTTCATCGTGCATGGTCCTAACAAAATCACAGCCCTTCCGTTGGAGATTGCCGTATGCTATCAGGAAATTGCACACTGCATCGACAAGACCATCGCTAAAATTGAGACGTCCGTGCTTCAGGCTCTTGAAAACACTCCACCAGAACTGTATGCCGACATCGTGAAGAACGGCATCTGGCTGACAGGTGGTGGCGCGCTGCTGCGCGGTTTGGCAAAGCGTCTGACCGACAAGATTCAGATTCAGTTCCATGTAGATGACGACCCATTGCACTCTGTTGCGAAGGGTACGGGCATTGCATTGAAGAACGTCAACAACTTCCAGTTCCTGATGAGATAAACGTGCCCTCATGCGCGCACTGATTGACTTAATCATAAAGAATAAGCACTGGTTTCTGTTCATTCTGCTGGAGGTGATAAGCCTTGTCTTCCTCTTCAGTTACAACGGATACCAAAAGAGTGTGTATTTCACAACCGCTAATGACGTGGTAGGCTCCACCTACAACGTCATTAGCGGCATTACGTCATATCTGCACCTGCAAGAGAACAACCGCAAGTTGGAGGCAAAGAACGAACAACTCCGCAAGCAGGTATATGCAATGCGGCAACAACTGGAAGCCATCGGACGGGACAGCATCAAAAGTCTTCCTGAACTGCCGCAAATCTACCATACCATCCCAGCACAGGTGGTCAACATCACCCTGCACAAAGCCAACAACCTCATCACCATCAACAAAGGAGAGGCTGACGGCATCCTCCCTGAAATGGGAGTAATTTGCTCGCAGGGCATCGTGGGCATTGTCTATATGACCAGCCGACATTACAGCATTGTCATGCCACTCTTGAATGTGAACAGCAAAGTGAGTTGCCGACTGCGCGACTCTGAGTATTTCGGCTCGCTCATCTGGCAACGCGGCTATGTTAACATCGCCTATGCAACCAGCATTCCTCGCCATGCCAAAGTGAAGAAGGGTGACATTGTCGAAAGCAATGGCTACTCTGACATTTTCCCTCCCGGACTTCCCATCGGAAGGGTCGTTGGTCTTGATGATTCTACGGATGGCATGTCTTATCTGCTGAAAGTGAGACTTTTTGCCAACTTCAGCACCCTCCGCGAGGTTTCGGTCATCACCGATTACCATTCTCCCGAACGCCGCATGCTCGAAGAGCAAGCCGAAGACCCGACTAAACAAGACAGCATCCTCATTCAGCAAGAAAAGAAGAAAGCCTTTGAAGAGGAGAAACGAAAGGCTGCTGAAGAGAAGGAGAAAGCGGAACAGGAAATCATCAAGGCTGAATTGGAAAGAAAGTACTCTGAAACGATGGCTGCCCAAACTGCAGGTAACGAACATCCCGAAAAAACCGATACCGTAAGATGAGTTCCGTATTCTTCACACGTCTCTCAAGACTATTCATACTACTATTCTTTCAAGTGCTGGTATTCAACAATATACACTTGTTTGGCTATGTCACTCCTTTGGTGATAGGCTACATGATAGTATGTTTCCACCGCAACACTTCACGTGTCGGCATCTTGCTATGGGGATTCTCCATTGGCTTACTGTTCGACATCTTTAGCAACACTGCTGGCATGGCATCTGCATCCTGCACTCTCATTGCCATGTTCCAACCCGTCCTGCTCAACATGTTTGCCCCACGTGACGCAGCCGAAGATTTCACGCCAACATTCGACACATTAGGTTTCTGGAACTACTTCCTCTATATTCTGCTGCTCATGTTCGCTCTGCACGGGGTGTTCTATCTGTTAGATGCCTTCACTTTGGTCGATTGGCAACTGACTCTCATCTCCATCTTCGGAAGTTCCATCTTCACAACGCTCATCATCATCTTTATAGAGTTGCTGGTACGCCCACGCAAAAAGACAAAGCATTACGCATAGGCAGCAATGAAGAATCACGTTTACGAAAATCGCAAGTTCATTATTGGTGGTATAGCATTGGTGATAGTCCTTTGCTACATCGTCCGCCTTGCCTTTCTGCAACTATCTGACGGCGAATACAAAAGCCGTGCCGACAACAACGCATTCTTCAACAACATCATATTTCCTTCCAGAGGAGTCATTTACGACCGCAATGGCGAGTTGCTGGTCTATAACCAACCAGCGTACGACATTATGGTGGTGATGCGCGAAGTGAAGAACCTCGACACCCTCGATTTCTGCAATACACTTGGCATCACCAAAAAGTTCTTCGATGAACGTATGGAAACTATCAAGAACACGAACAAGAATCCTGGCTACTCTTCTTATACTCAGCAACTTTTCTATGCACAAATTCCCGCTGCAGAGTTCAGTATCTTTCAGGAGAAACTCTTTCGTTTTCATGGTTTTTATGTACGAGAACGCACCATACGCCGCTATGCCACTGACCATTGTGCCCACATTCTCGGTGATGTGGCAGAGGTGTCGCAAAAAGAAGTCGATAATGACGATTATTACGACCCAGGTGACTACATCGGCAAGCAAGGGGTAGAACGAAGTTACGAACCCGAACTACGCGGTGTGAAAGGCGTGCAAATCCTGCTGCGCGATGCCCGTGGCCGCATCCAAGGGCATTACCGCAATGGTGCCCTCGACCGAAAACCCGTTCCTGGGAAGAGCCTCACTCTCTCCATTGATGCCAAAGTGCAAGCCTTGGGTGAACGTCTGATGGAAGGCAAGATGGGTGCCATTGTTGCCATCGAACCTAAGACGGGTGAAATCCTTTGCATGGTCAGTGCCCCCAGTTACGACCCTCACCGCATGGAGGGCAAGCAGCGCGGAACACAAATGATGGAAATGCAGCACGACCCCATGAAGCCGATGCTGAATAGAGCCATTGCTGGTACATATCCTCCTGGTTCTACATTCAAGACCTCACAAGGTTTGACCTTCTTGCAGGAAGGCATCATCACCTCCTCCACCTCCTACCCATGCAGCCGAGGCTTCCGATATGGCGGCATGAAAGTAGGATGTCACGGTCATGGTGCCCCACTTCCTCTCATTCCAGCCATTGCCACTTCCTGCAACGGTTATTTCTGTTGGGGACTCTACCACATGTTGAGCAACCGAAAGAATTACAAGAACATACAAGAAGCACTGACCACATGGAAGGACTACATGGTCTCAATGGGTTTCGGCTATAAACTGGGTGTTGACCTCCCAGGTGAGGCACGAGGCATGATACCGAATGCCCAATTCTACGACAAGGCATACAAAGACTCGTGGAACCCACTCTCTGTCATCTCCATTGCCATCGGACAAGGTGAGGTGACGCTCACTCCCCTACAAATCGCCAATCTCGGTGCCACCATCGCCAATCGGGGCTACTACATCACACCCCATATCGTGAAAGGAGTGGAAGGCGGTCATATCGCCGACAGTCTGAAAGAAAAGCACTACACCAAGGTGGAAAAGCAATATTACGAAATGATAGCCGAAGGGATGCGCAAGGCTGTGCTTGGCGGAACGTGCCGAAGTGCCAACAACAGCCAGTATGCCGTATGTGGCAAGACTGGCACGGCACAGAACCGTGGTAAGGACCACTCCGCCTTCATGGGATTTGCACCGATGGAAAATCCAAAGATTGCCGTTGCTGTCTATGTAGAAAATGGCGGTTTCGGTGCCACTTATGGTGTACCGATTGGTGCGCTCATCATGGAACAGTACATCAACGGTAAACTTTCACCAGCCAGTGAAGCCAAGGCTGCCTCGTTCCAAAGTCGCCACATCGACTACGGAACCCGTGCAAGATAAACAACAATGAAGAGAACGATGGAACAAGAGACTGGTAGCAAAGGCATATTTCTCAGCATCGACTGGATAACGATTCTGCTCTACGTGATTCTTATCGTGTGGGGCTGGTTCAGTGTGTGCGGTGCATGCTATGACTTCAACAATCCCGACCTTTTCAGTTGGGAAACCAATTCTGGCAAACAGATTGTTTGGGGAGGTTCATCGCTTGTGTTGGCAGCCGTGTTGATGCTCATCGAGAAACGTTTCTACGACACTGCCGCATACGTCATCTATGGTGCATTGATGCTCCTGCTCATGGTCACCATCGTCATTGCCCCCGACACCAAAGGCTCCCGTTCATGGTTGCCGATTACATCTTCTGTCAAGATACAACCCGCTGAATTTGCCAAGTTTGCTGTGGCATTGGCTTTGGGAAAACTGATGGATAAATATGGCTTCAACATTAAGAAACCCAAAGACATAGGCATTGCCATCGCGCTCATCATCTTCCCGATGTTGCTCATTATTGCCCAAAAAGAGACAGGCTCTGCCCTTGTTTATTTTGCTTTTTTCCTGATGCTCTATCGCGAAGGCATGACGGGTTCCCTACTCTTCTGCGGATTTGCCTGTGTGGTCTATTTTGTGGTGGGCATGAAATTCAGTCAAGATTACATTGCCAACATGCCTGTGTCCATCGGAGAGTTTTCGGTACTGATGCTTGCCATGATATTCACGATTGGCATGGTGTGGACCTATTGCCATAACAGGTTTGCCGTAAGACTCATGGCTGCAGTCTGTTTCGGTGCCACACTGCTCGCCATGCTCTTCTCACTCTTCGTCATTCCTTTCGATGTCTGCTACGTGATGCTGGGAGCCTGCATCCTAATGATTCTCTACATCATTGGTCTCGCTATCTACACGCGTCTGTATAAATACGCCCTCATTGCCCTTTTCGCCATTGTATCCTGCTCACTTTTCTACATGAGCAGCACCCTCTTCGCCCACTTGGCAGACCACCAACGCACACGTATTGAAGTGTTATTAGGCATGAAGGACGACCCACGCGGTGCGGGCTATAATGTCAATCAGGCAAAGATTGCTATCGGCTCTGGTGGATTGACTGGCAAAGGATTCCTGAATGGTACACAAACGAAACTCAAGTATGTGCCCGAACAGCATACAGACTTCATCTTCTGTACTGTAGGCGAAGAAGAAGGCTTCGTCGGTTCTGCCGGTGTGCTCATTGTCTATCTCTTTTTCATCTGGCGACTCATCATCGTAGCAGAGCGGCAACCCGATACGATGGGACGAGTATATGGGTATTGTGTACTTTGCATTTTCCTGTTCCACCTCTTCATCAATGTGGGCATGGTGTTGGGATTGACCCCCGTCATTGGCATTCCACTCCCCTTCTTCAGTTACGGCGGTTCCTCCCTGTGGGGTTTCACGCTGCTGCTGTTCATCTTCCTGCGAATGGATGCGGAGAGAAACCTCAAAAGACAATAAACTATGGTAGTTGACAATTGATTTGTTGACATCTCATTATATTTAACAATTAACATCTTATCAATGCTTAAAACATCAAAATTCAAGAAGAAGGAAGCGATTGTGTGGCACCACTTCACACGCCACGGCGATGCCATCTTCCTCAGTTTGGGAAGGGAGATTCGCATTGGTGTGCTCAGTGTCGCCACCTTGGCAGTTGCGTGTCCCGATTCGTCTGCGGCGATGATGGCGATGAGCCAACACCCTGCCACTGACGAGGATACCACCACTGCTGTGGCATCGTCCCCTTCAGGCGACGAACCGCTCGACCTCTCCGTGCTTCAGCATGGCGATTTGCTCTTCTGTGTGACAAGTCCCTCGCGTGATGGCATTGCGCAAGCCATCGTCAGTGTGACTGAAGGCATCGACCTTCAGCGAGTTTCTCATGTAGCCATCGTTTGCCAGGAACCCGACGGACGGTTCTATGCACTCGAAGCATCAGGCAAACATGGTGTATGGCTCAATCCCATTGATTCTTTTTTTGTCCACAGCGACCACACTTCAACCGGCAAGCCGATGGTCTTGCTCGGAAGGCTAAAGGACACTTCCTGTGTGGCTGCATCGGTGCAGAAGGCGAAGACCTATCTGGGCAGACCCTACGATGAGCAGTACTTGCCCAGCGATTCCGCCATCTATTGCAGCGAACTGGTTCACTTTTCTTATTTCGACCATGAGGGGAAAGAGATTTTCCCCCAACAGCCCATGTCCTTCCACGACCAAAGCGGACAGGTCACTCCATTCTGGAAAGACTACTACCGCCAGTGGAACATGAGTGTTCCCGAAGGAGAACCTGGCACCAATCCTGGTGGCATCAGCCGAAGTGACAAAATTAACATCATTGGAAAATTTTACTAAGAACAAGACATGAGAAAGAACTTATTTTTTGCAGCCATGATGATGGTTGCCTGTGCTGCGAATGCACAAAAAGAGAATATAGCATACGAATTAGAACTAAACGACACCGAGGTGGTGGGCACACGTGCCCCGCTGCCTGCCGACAAGGCGGTGCGTCTCGTGCAAGTGATTTCGAGAAAAGAGATTGAGGCATCGAGTGCCAACTCGGTCAACGATCTGCTGAAACTGGCAGCCGGCGTGGATGTGAGGCAGCGTGGAGGCTTCGGCATCCAGACCGACATCGGCGTGAACGGCGGCACGGAAGACCAACTGACCGTACTACTCAACGGCATCAACATCAGCAATCCCCACACGGGGCACCTGACGGTTGACCTGCCCGTCAGCGTGGACGACATCGAACGCATCGAAATCATCGAAGGAGGTGCCAGCCGCGTGTATGGCAGCCAGGCATTTGCAGGTGCCATTAACATCGTCACCCGCACCGAACAGCAGAGCAACGTGGGGGCTCACGTGCAAGGCGGCTCGTATGGCACCTTCGGGGCAAATGGACACGTGGCGGTGAAGGGCGGTGGCTTCAACAACCGCATCAGTGGCGGCTATTCACGCAGCGACGGCGGCACCTACAACGACGACTTCAACAAGGGCAACGCCTACTGGAACGGCAAGTACCAGAGCCGCCTGTTCGACGCATCGGTGCAAGCAGGACTGAGCACTATGAACTACGGCGCCAACACCTTCTACGGCACAGGCTCCGACTCTCAGTATGAACAAGACAGGCGATACCTGGTGGCTGCACAGGCAGAGTATAAGGGCAAGGTTCACGTGCCTGTTCAGGTGTATTGGAACCGCTCTCTGGACCACTATGTTTGGTGGCGTGACCGTCCCAAAGACTACCAAAACTTTCACCAGACGAACGTGTATGGAGCCAACCTGAATGCCTACACCACGTGGGCACTCGGCAAGACTGCCGTGGGCTTTGAGTTCCGGAGAGAAAACATCCTCTCCACCCGACTCGGAAAAGAAATCGCCGAGGAAGACCAGCACAAGTACAAGGTGCCAGGACGGGACGAGCACTACAGGTATAAGGATGGCCGCAGCAACGTCGGCATCTATCTGGAGCACGACATCCTTCTGGACGCGGTGACCATCTCGCTCGGTGCCTTGGCAAACCACAACACGGCGGTGGAAGGCGGCATGAAGTTCTACCCCGGCGTGGACATGTCGTGGCGACCTGCCGAGGGACTGAAACTCTTCGCTTCGTTCAATCAGAGCCTCCGCACACCCACCTACACCGACCTCTACTACAACGGGCCGGGCTTGGCAGGCAACAGCCAACTGAAACCGGAGAAAAGTACCGACTGGCACCTCGGTGTCAGTTATGCCAACTCCTTCATCCAGACACACTTGAAGGGTTTCTACCGCAAGGGCACCGACATGATTGACTGGGTTCGCTACGAAGGGGCAACGGTGTACACGACTGCCAACAGCGACATCGACAACATCGGAGCGGAAGCCCTCGCCAACATGAACTTCACAGACCTGTGGGGCAAGGAATCCATCTTGCAGCGACTCACGCTGAGTTACTGCTACAACTACAAATACCGGGTGAACAAGGAGCAGACCGCCAACTACGCCTCCCGCATGACTTTCCTCCGCCACAAGTTCGTCGCCTCGCTGGGACATCGCATCTGGAACAGGCTCTCCGCACAATGGGACTTCACGCTGAAGAATCGTGAAGGCGAGTTCGACAACGCAAAGACCGGCGAGCACCAAACCTTTGGCACGTTTGGCAATCTGGACCTCAAGGTGCAATGGACGGCTCCACACTACACCCTGTATGTGCAGGCCAACAACCTGACCAACCACAAATACTACGATTTTGCCAACATCCAGCAGCCGGGCTTCTGGTTCATGGGCGGGGCAAAAGTCAACTTTAACTTGTAGCCACCGTTTGTGTCAGAAACACAATTTTGTTCTATAAGTAGGAAAAGAATATCGGAAACGGTATTCTTTTCTTTTTTTCTGACACTTTTACACCATTTTTTTGTAACTTTGCAACGATTTGTATCAATATGAAACGGTTTTTACACATTATTATATATATAGGGCTGTTCTTCTGTTCGCTGCCGATGATGGCTTCGGGCGACGGAGGAAAGTTCACGGTGGTGCTTGACGCCGGACACGGAGGAAAAGACCCGGGCACCATTGGCTCGGCACGCACCAACCGCGAGAAGGACATCGCCCTGAACATCACCCTCGAGGTTGGCAGACTGCTGAACAGCAGCAACGCAAACGTGCAGGTGGTGTACACCCGCTCGACCGATGTGTTCATCGAACTGGGTCGAAGGGCAGAAATCGCCAACAAGGCAAAGGCAGACCTCTTTGTGTCCATCCACGTCAACTCGCTGCCCAAGGAGGCAAAACACTATGCCTCGGGAGTGCAGTCGTACACGCTGAGCCTAAAGACGGTCGGCACAAACCTGGAAGTGGAAAAGAGAGAGAACTCGGTGATTGCCCTGGAGGGTGAGGCTGCCAAGAAATACAACTACAACGCATCGGCGGAAAGCAACATCATGTATGAACTGATGCAGGACCACGACATGAAAGAGAGCGTGGCTTTCGCCAAGATGGCACAGAACGAGATGGTACGCACGGGCGGACGGAAGGACATGGGTGTGAAACAGGCAAACCTCGCCGTGTTGCGACTCACCTACATGCCCAGTGTGCTGCTCGAAGTGGGCTACATTTCCACCCCTTCCGAAGAACAGTTCCTCATGTCGAAGGAGGGGCAGAGGCTGATGGCGAGAAGCATCTACAACGCCATTGCAAGTTATGTTGGCCAACGCACAGGGAAAAAGGTGGATCCCGTCAAAACCGACCCCGCTCCTGCCCAAGTCGAAAGCCAACCTGCCGAGACGGCGGCACCTGCAGCGGTTTCCACCCCTGCAAAAGAAGCCCCAACAGCCAAGAAAACGGTTTACAAGGTGCAGGTACTGGCAGGAAGCGTGAAACTGAAAAGCAATGACAAACAATTCAAGGGATTAAAATGTGAAATACACGAAAAGAATGGTCGCTACACCTACACTTACGGTTCGACTGCCACGATGGATGAGGCGAAGAAACTACGCAAATCCATCCTTGACAAATTCCCAGAGGCGTTTATCGTGAGTTTCGAAGAATAAAAAGATAAATAGTAAAATGGTCTAATTGCAGATAACAATATGAAGATTAGCAAAGAAATCAAGATTGCTCTGGTGACAGTGCTCTCAGCCGTCATCATCTATGTGGGCATCATCTTCCTGAAAGGACTGAAACTCTTTAACGATGAGGTGTCCTACTTTGTCGAAATCACCGATGTGCAGGGCATGCCCACAGCATCGGATGTGAGAGCCAACGGCTTGAAGGTGGGCACAGTGAAAGCCATCACCTTCAATGCAGGCAAACAGAATCTGACCGTGGAAATCACCATCAATCCAAAGTTCCAAATCCCAGAGGGTACAAGCGTATATATGACCAAAGAGATGTTGGGCAGTGCCATGATGAACCTGAAATTAGGTCCAGACCCTACTGCCCTGCTCCATCCGGGGGACACCATCAAAGGCAACCCGATGGTGGATTTGATGAGTGCGGCCGGCAACATGCTGCCACAAGTGGAGGCATTACTGCCAAAGGTGGATTCCATCTTGACCGCCATGAACACATTGGCGAACGACCCTTCTCTTACAGCCTCACTGCATAACATGGAGACGGTGTCTGCCGACCTGAAGGTGACAACGAAACAAATCAACGGATTGTTAGGTAAGGATGTGCCTCAACTGATGGCAAAGACCAACACCATCTGCGACAATCTGGAGACGACAACCAACAACCTGAACCAGATTGATATGCTGGGAATGGCTCAAAAGGCTGATGCCACATTGGGCAGTGTGCAGGACATGACTTTCAAAATCAACACAGCCATGAACAGCAAAGACACTTCGCTTGGCATGCTGATGAACGACAACGCCATCGCCCTACATCTTGACTCGACCATGATGAATTCATCACGTCTGTTGGAAGACTTCCGATTACATCCGAAACGCTACGTGCATTTCTCTCTCTTTGGAAAAAAGGAGAAAGAAAATAAATAACAAAAGAAGGCGTTATTTGGATTTTGTTCAAACAACGCCTTTTTCATCTGAGCAACATTTCCAAAGGGTAGAAAACTTATCAAAAACAGCCAATTAACCCTCCACAAAAAAGTTATCCGTGCAATTGTTTCACATGTGGAACATTCTTGTATCTATTTAAGAATCAACAATAAATAATTCTCCAACATAAAACAATACCCCTCTCTACTTAGAGAACGTAAATGGCTGAAAAGAAGCACTTTTGGCTTTGGCATAAAAACGAGGGAAAAAATAAATTTTGCCAATTCAAAAAAAAAAGCGAACTTTGCACTCGTTATGATTTACAGTCAAGCATTCCAGACTAATATATGGTAGAAACAGAACAAAATCCGAAACTCTTATGGGAGAAATGCCTCGACATCATCCGAGACAATATCTCCCCTGAGCAATACGCGGTATCGTTTGCCTTCGTGAAACTGCACAGTTTTGAAAATGGCAATCTGGTATTGAGTGTACCCAGTGAGTTTGTGAAGAAGTTCTTGGAAGAGAATTTCCTGCCACTGATGGTTTCTACCTTCAAACGAGTGTTTGGCGAAAGCAACGTCAAAGCATTATATTATAATGTAAGAGTGGTGGATGCCAAGCGAGGAGGTGAAGTGAGGGAAAAAACAGACATCACTCCACCACCCACTAACGGACCCGAAAGAAAGGATGCACGTAAGTCTCCAGACATCGTGACTGCCCCACAGGTGCAAGACCTCGACTCCCAACTCCATCCCCACTACCGTTTCGAGAACTACATTGAGGGCGAAAGTAATCGTCTGGCGCGTTCGGTGGGCGAAAGCATTGCCAAGCATCCAGCCAAGACCTTCAACCCCTTCTTCGTATATGGTCCATCGGGATGTGGTAAGACCCACCTCATCAATGCCATCGGACTGCGCATCAAGGAACTGCATCCAGAAATGCGTGTGCTTTACCTCTCCGCACACCTCTTCACCGTACAATACACTGATGCCGTGCGCCAAAATAAGGTGAATGACTTCATCCGATTCTATCAGACCATCGACACACTGATACTCGACGATGTGCAAGAACTCTCAGGAAAGGCATCGACCCAAAACACTTTCTTCCACATCTTCAACCATCTGCACATCAACGGCAAGCAAATCATTCTCTCTGCAGACCGTCCCCCCATTGCCATTCAAGACTTGGAAGACCGACTGCTCACACGCTTCAAGTGGGGCATGCAGGCAGAGATTGAGAAACCCACACAAAATCTGCGCTACAACATCCTTGCAGCCAAAGTGGAGGCTGAAGGATTAAATATCCCGACCAATGTGCTGAAATTCATATCGGAGAATGTGGATGACAGTGTGCGTGACCTTGAAGGCTTCATCAATTCCCTCATGGCATACTCTGTGGTTTATAACTGCAACATCAATATGGGACTGGTGCAGAAAGTCATGCCACGCTTCGTAGTGAGAGAGAACCATGTCATCACCATTGATGACGTAAAGCAGTGCGTATGCGACCACTTCAACTTAAAGATGAGCCAACTCGACTCTCGCACTCGCACACAGCAGATTGCCTATGCCCGCCAGGTGGCAATGTACCTGTCCGACTCACTCACCGACAAATCGCACGTGCAGATTGGCATCCACATCGGCAACCGTAACCATGCCACAGTCATCCACGCCATCAAACAAGTGAAGGACATGATGGAGGTGGATGAAAAAACACGACAAGACATAGAGGAACTCACCAACATACTCAAAATGGGTAACAAATAAGCCTGCATCAAAATAAATTTGATGCAGGCTTATTTGTTTTTCTATAAATCTTTTTTTCTACATGAAACCTTGATGTTTGAGTGCCTCCAACAACCCTGCCGACATGGCTTCGTTGTCCTTGCGTGTGTAACGACAATCAGTGAACACCTGAGCAAGATTTTCTTTCTTATTGATTTCTACAAACTTTCGGTTCTCCTCCAATTGCTCCTTAAAGAAATAGATGATATCCAGTTGATTGGGCGTATAATCGTGATAAGTCTCTTCGTGGATATATGCCAAATGAGGCAAGCGGTCGGGTTGCTTAGGATTCTCGTCAGGCACACCAAGAGTGATGGTTGCTACAGGAAAGGTGAGACGCGGCAGTTGCAACAAGTCAATGATGCCCTGCGGATTGTAGAGCGTAGTGCCCAAATAGCAAGTGCCATAGCCAGCCTCCTCTGCCAAGGTACAGAATGCCTGCACATAGAGGAGAGTGTCGCTCACGGCATTGAACAGAGACAAATAATTGTCATAGCCCGCATCAGCATTGCGCTGTTCACACCATTTGGTGAAACGATTGAAATCGGCACAGAAGGTCAGCACCACTGGTGCACCCTTCACCATAGGCTGTCCAAAGTGAAGAGGCGAAAGTTTCTCCTTCATTTCTTCGGAACGAGTTACTACGACACTATATAACTGCATGTTGCCCATAGTGGCAGCACGTGATGCCTGAAAAAGCAGTGCTTCCAGTTTCTCGGCAGGGATGTCTTCCTGCTTGTACTTTCGAATTGTCTTTCTTTCTACAAAATTCATATTAGTCAAATTCCTTACGGATTCACTTTGTGCAAGTTGCCTTACGGCGACCAAAGGTTATTCAATTTTTCAGTTCTTTTCTAAATTTTGCCCAAAGTTAAGCATTTCTTACCACATTTTCTTTGTTATGTCGGAAAAGTGCTGTAATTTTGCCTTCACTTAACAATTTTTGGCAACACCAAAACACAAATTGTCAAATTCAAACCATCAATCGTCAAAAAATCAATGATGATACAATCTTTATCAACTAACATCCTGAGCACCTTGGCTGAGTTTGGGGAAGAGAAACTGAAGAAGGCACTTTCCACCTCTGATACTGACAACACAGGAAACCCCGAACGTGAGGAACTGCTGGCACTGCTCGACAATGAGATTTACGCTTACCGCCCCCAGTTTGAAATTACAGAAAAACGTCCCGTCAGTCTTGAGTGTGATGTGGTGAAATTTCAGAACAAGAAAGAGAAGTGGGTGGCTTTCGTCGGGTTGCTCGACGGCTATCCTTACGAGATTTTCACGGGAGTGCTCGATGACGAGGATGGCATCGCCCTGCCCAAAACGGTGACAGGCGGACACATCATCAAACATGTGGAACCAGATGGAAGCAAGCGTTATGACTTCACGTTTGTGAACCGACGTGGCTACAAGACCACCATCGAAGGACTCTCCGAACGATTCAACAAGGAGTATTGGAACTATGCCAAACTCATTAGTGGTGTGCTTCGCTACAGGATGCCGCTCACCAATGTCATCAAACTGGTCAGTTCTCTGCAACTTGAGAATGAAAATATCAACACTTGGGCAAATGGCGTGGCACGTGCACTGAAGAAATACACAACCGAAGCCGAAGACATCGCTGAAGAGCCCAACACCAAGGATGACAACGGAAATGCTGAATAAAGTCATCATCCAGGGGTTGCGCCTCTATGCCTATCACGGTGTGATGGAGCAAGAACAGAAGGTGGGTGCCTATTTCATGCTAGATGTGGAAATAGACACCGACTTTACAGGAGCGATGGCTAATGATAACCTCAATGGCACCATCAACTATGCCACAGTGTTTGGCACCATCAAACGTGAAATGGCGATTCCCTCAAAACTCTTGGAACACGTGGCAGGACGCATCGCAAAAGCCATCCTTGCCGAACACGTTGCTGCGCAGGCTGTCCGTATCCGCCTATTGAAAGAAAACCCACCCATGGGAGCAGACTGTGAAGGAGCAGGTGTAGAAGTGGTGGTCAAAAAGTAATTCATAATTCATAATTAACAATAAACGACTCAAAATGAACAATCTACAAACCAACAAAATGACCAACTACCGTTGGGTCATCTGCGCGATGCTCTTCCTCGCCACCACGGTCAACTACATGGACCGCCAAGTGCTCTCACTCACGTGGAAAGACTTCATCGCACTCGACTTCCACTGGAGCGACGCCGACTACGGCTTCATCACAGCCGCCTTCTCCATCTTCTATGCCTTCATCTCCCTCTTTGCCGGCAAGTTCATTGACTGGATGGGCACAAAGAAAGGCTACATCTGGGCAATTGTCATTTGGTCCATTGGTGCCTGTCTGCATGCCGCATGCGGTGTCATCACCATGTCCATCACCGACATTCCCAACGAAGAAGCCCTGCGAGCAGTCAAGGCTGGCACCGACATGGCACTCCTCATCTCCACCTGGAGCGTATGGCTCTTCCTTGCCTGCCGTATCGTACTTGCCACAGGCGAGGCAGGCAACTTCCCAGCCGCCATCAAGGTGACCGCCGAGTATTTCCCCAAAAAAGACCGTGCCCTCGCCACCTCCATCTTCAATGCAGGTGCCTCTGTAGGCGCACTTGCCGCCCCACTCACCATTCCTATATTGGCAGAAAGCATGGGGTGGGAAATGGCATTCATCATCATCGGTGGCATCGGCTTCATCTGGGCAATCCTCTGGGCTGTGCTCTACAACAAACCAACGGAGAGCAGCCATGTAAATGCAGCCGAACTGGCTTACATTCAGCAAGACAACAATGCCCCTGCTACAGAAGAGAACACAGCAACTGCCCCAACCCGCGAACAAGCCAACGACAACCTTCAGATACCTTTCCTCAAGTGTTTCACTTATCGACAGACATGGGCGTTCATCGTAGGCAAACTCCTCACCGACGGAGTCTGGTGGTTCTTCCTCTTCTGGGCACCAGCCTACTTCTCAGAGTTAGGTTATAAATCGTCCGACCCGATGGGTCAGGCACTCATCTTCGTGCTCTACCTCATCGTCACCGTGGTCAGCATCGGTGGTGGCTATTTGCCCAAGTACTTCGTGGAAAAGAAAGGCATGGAACCCTACTCAGGCCGCATGCTCGCCATGCTCATCTTCGCCTTCTTCCCCATTTTTGCCATGTTCGCACAGCCGCTGGCAGACACCTCCGTTTGGTGGCCCTGCATCATCATCGGTCTCGCAGGTGCAGGACATCAGTCTTGGTCAGCCAACCTCTATTCCACTATTGGCGACATGTTTCCCAAGTCAGCCATTGCCTCCATCACAGGCATCGGCACCATGTTCGGCGGTCTCTGCTCCTTCGCCATCAACTGGGGCTCGGGTCTGCTCTTCACCCATGCCGAGGCACAGGGCGACGCCTTCCAGTTCTTCGGAGTCACAGGCAAGCCCGCGGGCTACATGATAGTCTTCTGCTACTGCGCCGTTGCTTACCTCATCGCTTGGGCACTTATGAAGATGTTGGTGCCGAAGTATAAGCCAATCACAAAGTAATCCCCCACATATTTATACATAAAGGAGGGTTTGTCAAAATACATGCTTCTATAGCCTCTGAATCGACATCGTCGACATCGACTGACCGACGTCGACGACATCGGTTAACCGACATCGACGACATCGATTTCGAGGAGTTGAGACGATTAATTTGACACACCCTCCTTTTTTTGACCCTGATGAAAGACATTGAATCTCACTCTTGTTGAGAATTACCCAAAGCAAGCATCCAAATCCAATATGAAAAGAATAACAATAACGATACTGATATTGACCGTCTTGAGCACATTAGTAACCTGGGCTCAACAAGAGGAGATTATAGTAAATGCGCATGTGGTTGATGCACAAACAGGTGAAGTACTTCCATACGCGAACATCTACGTATCGAAGGATTTGGGAACCCTCTCGAACATGGAAGGAGACTTCACCATCAAGGTCAAAACCGATGCAACCCTACGACTCAGTTATGTAGGTTATGAAACAACGACTGTCCAAGCAAACAAAGTGGCAGGCAACATCAAGATGAAACCCTTGACAAAAACGCTCAATGAAGTGAGTGTAGTGCCATGGGAGACCATTCTGGTGAATGCGGGGAAAAAACTGAATAAGGAATACGACAGACGGAAAAAGAAAACTTGTCGCTATTTCTATCGCATGACTACTTCGTACAGAAAAAAGTCTCTGGTAGAGGCATTTATGGAAGCGCACTCAGCCGTGAATCTGCGCGAAATCAAAATTCTGAAAGGAAGGCATGGACGGATGACACAGGAAGGGCTTTCCAACCCGTTCATTGCCAACATGAACTTTCACCATCCACTGGAACTCGGCATGGTGGTCAGGGATAATCAGTTCTGGATGGGGCTGCTCACACCTATCAACATCAATAACAGCATCAGCACTCTGATTCATAACTATGACATCCAAGTTGAAGAACTTAGCGACGGCAAGGGTAACTCCATCTACAAATATCATCTTTCCAACAAGAGCGAGAAGCAGAACAGGAACAGCATCCTGACTGGCACGCTCTATTTGGATGCGAAAACACTCCATGTGCTGAAGTTCGAGGGACGAGTGGAGAATATGTTCCTTGACATCTACAAGGATTTCTACAGAAAAACGACTCCCCTTCTCTTGGATGTGACCATCAACTATAGCCATGACAAAGGTTATACAGAAGTACAAAACATTTCGTATAAGGTGACCAATGGTGACATGAGTAGCGCTGCCATATTATATAATGTAGATGATATGGACCTCGGACTCAACAGCAAGAAAAGCAAGAAGACAGGGGAAAACATGCTCTCTTCAATTGATGACGCAGGGTTTGACCGCATGCTGTGGGCACACTCTAATATCGTGCAACGCACACAGGAAGAAGAAATGCTGGCAGGGCTGCCTGACCAAAGCATGCTGGTCAACGATTCCATCGAAAAGGAACCCACCACCCCAACAGAAAAACTATTGGATCACCTGAAGCGTTTTGGGCACAACTTGCCTCAGGAAAAGGTGTATGTCCACATGGACAACACCTGCTACTTCATCGGCGACACCATTTGGTTCTCCGCCTACACCACTCAAACCAACGACAGCAAGCCATCACAAATCAGCGGTGTGCTTTACGTGGAACTCTACAACCAAGAAGGCTATCTGGTTGAGCGCAAACTGGTTGAGATGAACCACGGGAGGGGATATGGCAACTTCATCATCGACAAAGAGGCTTACGCTGGCTATTATGAGTTGAGAGCATACACCCGATGGCAACTCAATTGGGGAATGTTTCAGCGCGAACATGCAGAGGTCTGCAAGGATTGGTTCTATTCAAAGGAACTGGAATACAACTATTTCCGTGACTACGACAAACTCTATAGCCGCGTTTTTCCCGTTTATGATATGCCTGCCACTGAGGGTGACTATACCACAAATATGACACGAAAGACGATGAGAAGGCTATTCAAAAGAGACCCGCATGAGCGAAAACGTGTCCTGACGCTCTATCCAGAAGGCGGAGAATTGGTGGAAGGGTTGCCTTGCCGCGTGGCTTTCGAAGCCACATGGGATGACGGACAAGAGTTGGAAGGTTCGCTGATGAATGCCAAAGCCGAGAATCGTGGGCGAGGAGTCATTGAAATCACACCAACAGCCAAGGATAAACGTGAATTAGTGTTCACCACCACCGATGGCAACCAAGTGAAGACGCGTTTGCCCGAAGTAGCAAATCATGGCGTGGCATTGAGGGTCGATGTGGGGACAGACAGCGTTGACATCATCGTCAGAAGAACCCACGACCTGCTGACCGACAGCATGGGATTGACCATCATGCACGAAGGCATATTGCAAACCTACTTCAACATGAACGGCGGAGAACAACGCTTCCGAGTGGCAAAACGAGATTTGAAGGTCGGAGTTAATCAGGCAACCGTATTCGACGAAGAGGGACACGTTTGGGCAGACAGGCTCTTCTTTGTGAAAGATAGCAACATCACAAGGTCAAACGTCACCATCAGCGGTGTGAAAGATGTTTATGAGCCTTACGAACCCATCACGCTGACCTTGAAAGCACCCACACAGGAGGGAGGCAACATGTCGTTGGCTGTACGCGATGCTTCCCACCGCGACGTACTCTATGATAATGCTTCTTTGCAAACGGAGATGCTGCTGACCTCAGAAATCAAGGGGTTTGTCCCTAATCCTGAGTTCTATTTTGAGAAGGATGACAACATCCATAACCGAGCACTCGACCTGCTGATGCTGACCCAGGGGTGGCGACGTTTCAAGTGGCAGGACATGGCAATCAAAAATGCATGGCAACTGACACAAGTGCCAGAGCGCACACCTGTCATTACGGGCAAAGTTTATAAGACCTCCAATGATTTGTTTTCTGCTTTGTCTGGTTGGGACACTGATGGCATCCTTGATGAAGAAGAAGAAAACGATGAATGGGACAAAAGAGAGAATCAGGGCAACGATAGAGGATTGTCAAACAGTCACTGGCAACAGAATGTGAATGAGTTGCTGACCTCCCAAGCACCGAAAACATCAGAATTGACCGACATCGAATATTATCCAGGAGACCATTATGGTCCTTTCAAAAACAAAGCGATGCGTGTGCATGCCGAATGCACTTCGATAGACATGAAGTTCTCGTCTGCCATCGATTTAGACACAAAGGATGGGTATTTCAAGGTGCAGTTGCCACGCTATTACGGCGAATGTTTCTTCTTTCTCAGCGCAGCCGACACTCTGAAATGGGAAAAAGGCAAAAGATACGAGTGGATACAATTGATGGAAGACCAAAATCTCTATGTTCCCAGAAAACACAGGGTATGGCCACCCGACTATCATGTCAGGGTCAACTTCCCCTACCCTCGCTTCGTCAAGCCCTACAATTTCTATCAAACCCATCTGAATTATTCTTACGACCCGCTCCTTTCGCCCATGGTGCTCAAGGATGGTTCGCTACAGATTGACGAAGTGACCGTTTGGAGCAAACACAACACCCTGAGAAAAATGGAAGATTCCATCCCTGCCCTGATCGTCGATTCCTACGAAGCCTACAACGCAACCCTCGATGCAGGATTCTGCTACAATATTCCAAGTATCGTACGCACCTATGTCGCTGACTATGGATTGAAAAAACCTTTCGTGACGAGCGAAGGAGGCTTAAGGGATTACAAAATCAAGACACGATATGGGTACGATATCACACGACGAGCCATCAATGATGTGACCACTAATCCTGATTCTGCCTACCTGCGAAGCAATCTCCATTCATTTGCAGAAGGAACGTACCATTTGTCCGAGGAGGCTATGACCAATTACAACGATAACACCCATCTCAACAAGTATGTGCTCTACACCGATTACGAGCCACGCCTTGCTGGAAATGAACGCTATTTTGGTAGTAATTTGCCTGAGACAAACATTGCCATCTACCCTTTCCCCGACGATTCGCGTCGTTTGTTCTACCGCGACCGCCGCTATGTGCTGCCAGGCTTTTCCTACGTCAATGAATTCTATCATCCCAACTACTCAAAACGCCGTCTGGATGAACACCCCAAAGACTATCGCCGCACCCTCTATTGGAATCCCTTCCTGCTTCTTGACTCAAATGGCAAAGCACAGATTCAGTTCTACAACAACAGTTCTCGTCACCCCATATCCATTGATGCACAGGGATTTAGCAGCGATGGGAAAACACTCAATCTTTTCTATTGAAACAAGTTTTCCAAAAAGAATAGCATCAATTTCTCACCCTGCACTCAGCAGCGCAATTACGTCAAGCCCTGTAGCGTAATTACGCTATGCCCTTCACCGTAATTACGCTACAGCCACAAGGCTCGTGAGGTTTCACCCACCATCCTCGCGAGCCTTGTGGGTGAAACCTCAGAGAGGTCCTGAGTGTGGAGTTTAAGGACAAAAAGGAGATGGTTGGGAGAGAAAAAGGACATTTTGAGGATGATGGAAATGGCACAAAGAAAAAAATTATTGTTTTTCGATAATTTTTTTCTGTTTTTATTTGGTAGTTATTAAAATATGTTTTACCTTTGCACCGAAAAAAGTTATCGAATAACGATAAATCATTCAAATTAAACAATAATTTTACTACTAAACATTTTACTATCTAAAGAATTATGGCAACAAGTAACCATTCCGAGTATGAATTCCGAGGCGGTTCGCTGAACGGCTTTGTGATGTGTTTCATCGACATCTGCCTGTATGTGGCAGTGGTGTATAGTTTTGTACAAGCGGTCATCGCTTTTGACGAGGAAGCCAACACGACGGGCACGGCATGGATTGTGAGTTCCGTGTTACTGCTCATCGCTGCCATCATCTGCAGTTGCGGCTTCTCGATGCTGGAGCCTAATGAGGCAAAGGTGATGACTTTCTTCGGCAAGTATGTGGGCACGTTCCGCAAGACGGGTTTCTATTGGCTGAATCCGTTCATGACAGTGAAGAATGTGAGCCTGAGAGCCAGAAACCTGAATGCCGACCCCATCAAGGTAAACGACAAGACGGGCAACCCCGTGATGATTGGCTTGGTGCTGGTGTGGCGACTGAAGGACACCTACAAAGCCATCTTCGACATTGACACGGAGGTGGTGGCTGCTGCTGGCACTGGCAGCAGTTCGGCAGCCAGAATGAATCGCTTTGAGAATTTTGTGAGGGTGCAGAGCGACTCGGCTTTGCGAGAAGTGGCAGGCATGTATGCCTACGACGATGAGGACAGCAAAAGCAATGAGGTGACGCTGCGTGGTGGCAGTGCCGAAATCAACGAGGTGCTGACCAACAAACTGAATGAGCGCTTGGCTATGGCAGGTCTGGAAGTGTTGGAGGCTCGCATCAACTATTTGGCATACGCTCCTGAAATTGCAGCAGTTATGCTCCGCCGTCAGCAAGCAGCAGCCATCATCACAGCAAGAGAGAAGATTGTGGACGGTGCGGTGTCGATGGTGAAGATGGCACTGGACAAACTGAAGGACGAAGAGATTGTGAATCTGGACGACAGCCAGAAGGCTTCGATGGTGAGCAATCTGCTGGTAGTGCTCTGTGCAGAAGAGCCTGCACAACCAGTAGTAAATTCAGGAACGAACTGAACAACAAATGAAGCGAATTGAACGAATAAAACAGATTTCACTTATGAAAAAGAAGTTCAATTTATATTGCGGGCTGCTGATCGTGGCTATCGTGTTCGGGGTTGGCTTGCACATGTTCAAGATGGGCTACCAGATGTATCAAGGCGGAAAGGCTGGCTATAACATGGCAAAGAAGGAGAAGCAGATGGGAGTGGACAGAGACCCTATGGAGGTCGTAGGGAAAATATACAAGATGGCTCCTGTGGAGATGATGCCCAAAGGCGAGTATTTGATGGGATTCAATTCAGGTGACAGCATCGTCAATCTGAAAACGGGAGAAAAGATGCCGATGATGACGGTGATGGGGATTGTGATGCCTGAGAATGGAATTAACAGAATGGGAGTTCTGCAAGGCATTAGTTATCTGAATCTCATATTAGTTATCGTATTCTTTGTGGCATTTATCAAACTCGTCATTTCTGTGAATAAAGGACGCATCTTCGAAAAGAGCACAGAAACACAGTTGGCTTGGGGCGGCTGGTCAGTATTTGCAATGTATTTGATGGGATGGGTAGCACAACTTTACAATTACTTTGTCAATGTTCAGGAATTTGAGTTTGAGGCGTATGACCTGACCATCATGCAAATGCCTGACATCGCCCTGCTCTACTCTGCTTTCGGCATGCTGCTGTTTGGGCAGATTTTCAAGATAGGACGAAAAATGAAGGAAGAACAGGAGTTGACGATTTGACAATGGACAATGAACAATTAACAATTCATAATTCCTCATTCCTAATTCAAAATCAGGTATGATAGTGGTGAACTTAGACGTAATGATGGCACGACGAAAGATTTCGTCGGGTGAGTTGGCTGAGCGTATCGGCATCACCCAGGCGAACTTGTCGGTGCTGAAGACTGGCAAGGCGAAGGCTGTGCGCTTCTCCACCTTGGAGGCTATCTGCAAGGTCTTAGATTGTCAGCCGGGAGACATATTGGAATATCAAGAAGTATAATTTCATAAATCATTCATAAAAAATAATGAAAAAATATCTTTATCCAATTTTGGCAGTGATTGTGTTTCTGTTCATGCAGGCTGCCGCAGGAATCGTTATCGCCGTAGGGGGATTAGTGATACATCCTGAATTAATAGAAAGTACAAAAGCCTCTGGCGACCCAAACACACTGATGAATTCTGTTGGAACAGACGCATTGGCTTGGGCAATTGCCATCAGCGGCATCTTGACTGTTGGTATCATTGCCCTGTTGAAAATGGTTGACTGGAAGAGTGTGCTGAACCTGAAGATGATTGACTGGAAATGGGGCATCATCGGCATCATGGCTGCCATCATCGGCATCTTTGCCCTCAACATCATGGAGGAGATGCTCGACTTGCCGAACCTGATGGAAGACACGTTCCTGGACATGTCGAACAGTGTGGCTGGTGCCTTGTGCGTCGGCGTGGTCGGTCCCATCATTGAGGAATTTATTTTCCGCGAGGGAGTGGAGGGCTACATGCTCCGCAACGGTGTGAACAAATGGGTTGCCATTGTCGGCTCTGCCCTTGCGTTTGGCATCATCCATCTGAACCCTGCACAAGTGCCTTTTGCCGCAGCCATGGGAATTATCCTTGGCATCATATACTATAAGAGCGGGAATATCGTTCTTACAAGTATATTGCACATTCTGAACAACAGCATCGCTGTGTGGCAGATGTACTCGATGGGCGAGGAACTGAAAGACTTCAGCATGGTGGAATGGATGGGCGGTCAAGGAGTTGCCATCGGAAGCATGGCTATCGGAATTGCAATCTGTTTCATGCTGCTCAGATATTTCTGGAAAGAATACCAACAACAATGAACAATTGATAACTCATAATTCATAATTGATAATTAACAATGAACAATTAACAATAAACTATGAAACAATTTCTTAAGTATGTGCTGGCAACAGTCGTCGGCATCTTGATTGTAGGCGTGATTATCACGATTATGTCCGTGCTCAGTTTGGTGGGCATGGCAACCATGGGCACTACCACTGCCACAGTGAAAGATAACAGCGTGTTGGTCATCCAACTACAAGGCACCATCAGCGAACGTAGCACGGACAATCCTTTTGCCGAAGTGTTGGGCAATGCAGCACTCATGGAACAGGGTTTGGACGATATCCTCGCTGCCATCGAACGTGCCAAGACAGAGGACAAGGTGAAAGGCATCTACATTGAGGCTGGCACGTTCGCAGGTGCAATGCCTGCCTCTCTGCAAGCCATCCGCAAGGCATTGGTGGATTTCAAGAAAGACGGAAAATTCATTGTAGCGTATGGTGACACTTACACACAAGGAGCCTACTACGTGTGTTCCGTTGCCGACAAGGTGGTGATTAACCCTCAAGGCATGATTGACTGGGGCGGATTGTCGAGCCAAGTGACCTACTACAAAGACCTTTTACAAAAGGTGGGAGTCGATATGCAAGTGGTGAAGGTGGGCACCTACAAGAGTGCCGTCGAACCGTTCCTCCTTTCGGAAATGAGCGACGCGAACCGCGAGCAGATTGAAACCTACGACAGGGAAATTTGGGGAGAAATGACTCAGGCAGTGGGCAAGAGCCGTGGCATCAGCGTGGAAAAACTGAACACGTTGGCTGACTCGATGATGCTCTTCAAAGGCACCAACCTCTACATGAAAGAGAAATTGGTGGATGCCGTTGCCTACAGCGACGCTGTCTCAACGACGATTTCTGAAATGATGAAAGTGGATTCTCCTGATGACTATAACACCATCACCGTGAAGGACTTGGCTGGTATTGCTTCCAGCGAACCTAAAGGAACAAGCGGTAATGTAGTGGCTGTCTATTATGCTGTTGGCAACATCGTGGAAGAAGAGACTTCTGGCTTCAACATTGAACCAGAGATTGTGGGCAAAAAAGTCATTAAGGACTTGGAGAAGTTGGCAAACGACGACGATGTGAAAGCAGTGGTGTTGCGTGTCAATTCAGGTGGCGGCTCCGCATACGCAAGCGAACAGATATGGCATCAAGTCATGAACATCAAGACCAATAAACCCATCGTGGTCAGCATGGGTGACATGGCTGCATCAGGTGGCTACTACATCAGTTGCGCTGCTAACTACATCTATGCCGAACCGACCACCATCACTGGTTCTATCGGCATCTTCGGCATGTTCCCCAATGCTGGCGAACTGCTGAACAATAAATTGGGTGTCCATTTCAGCACAGTGAAGACCAACCAATTCTCTGACTTCGGCGATTTCTCCCGTCCTTTTACAGAACAGGAACGTGCACTTGCACAGGGATATATCAACAAGGGTTACGAACTCTTCACCAAGCGTTGTGCTGACGGCAGAAAGATGAAGCAGGATGACATCAAGAAGATAGGGGAAGGACGTGTCTGGACAGGCTTGCATGCCAAACAGATTGGATTGGTTGATGAACTTGGCGGATTGGAAGAAGCCATTGCAAAAGCCAAGAAACTGGCAAAAGTGGACGAGGCATCTGTCATCAACTACCCTGCCAAACCTACCATCTTCGACAGCCTCTTAGAACAGATGCAGGGCACCAGTTATGCCGACAAGCAAATCAAAGAAGCACTTGGCGACTACTATTCCGTTTTCTCTGAACTGAAAAACGTAGGACAAAAGAGCGGCATCCAAGCATCTCTGCCCTATTATCTGATGTTCAATTTGTAAATGTGATCACCTCTATAGGCAATACAAACACTCATAAGATGTGAGTGTGGCACAAAGCCTCAAAACTGACCTCGTCGACATCGGTTGACCGATGTCGACGAGGTCGGTTTTGAGGGTATAAGTCCACTTCATTTTGACACCTCCTATTCGCTTCGTAACTGCGTAATAAGAGGGATAAGCACTTTCTTGATAACTTTGTCGTTCAGTTGGTGCTCTCCATCGAAGCGGATGACGTGGTCAGAAAGATAATTCTTCTTGAAAAGAGATTCCGCATTGGTAACAGAAGTGTCGTGCAATCCTACGAGACACCAGCAAGTCTCTTTCTGTTCAGAAGTGATATCCTTAAACTGCTGACGTTCCATCTGATTGTGATGCTGAATGATGTCTTTCGTGATTTTGAAAGTCTTGGCTCCATCATAACGGCCATTGAAGAAAGGATGTTCACCCGTCTTCAGCACCTTCGACATCGTGGACATGGTAAAGGCAGGATTCACCAGAATACGCTTAAACTCACGCATCTGCTGTGCATACATGCCACCCATGCTCGTACCGATGATGAGGTCAGGCTGCTCCTTCTCACACAGTTCTTTCAGATAAGGAAGCGCCTCTGCCGGATCGATGGGTATATCTGGAGCAATCACTTGGTCTTCTGTCAATTCTCGTTGCAGAATCTGCACGGTTCCGCTAGCATGGGAGGAACCAAATCCGTGGAAATAAATAATTTTCATATCTTTTATTCTTCAATTTTCAATTTTTCTTCAAAAAAATGGAGTGGTCAATATTTCTTGGCAACTCTTCCTGATAATGAGTCACCATGATCATCGTCTTGTTCTTTCGTCGGCAAAACACCTCTATGACATCTTTCACCAAACGGCGATTCTTCAAGTCAAGCCCATGCAAAGGTTCATCAAGAATCAGCAGAGAAGGATCTTTCACAAAAGCCCTTGCCAACAAAACCAAACGTTGTTCACCACTACTCAGTTTCAAAAAAGTGGTGTCGGCATATTGTTTGATACCAAACACATCCATCCAGAACTCACAAACCGCCCTCACCCTTGGGTCAGTGGATTTCGCCCAGTGCATGGGCTGGTCGCTCAATCCGCTCGCCACAATATCAACAGCAGGAATATCCTTCATGTAGGCACGATGCATTTCAGGAGAGATATATCCGATATGTTTCTTGATGTCCCAGATGCTTTCGCCCTTCCCTCTCTGATGCCCAAACAACACAATATCATTGGCATAACTCTGCGGATTGTCAGCACATACAATGCTCAGCAGCGTTGATTTCCCTGCTCCATTCTCACCGCTCAATGCCCAATGCTCACCATTCATCACCGTGAAACTGAGGTCTTTCAGAATGGTGCGTTCGCCATAACGGATATTCACTTTCCGGAAATCTATCACGTGCTCTATTCCTGGCATCACATCGGTATCAGCATCCGCCGAATAAGGCATAGATAAAATCGCCTTTTCCTTTTCTTCCGACAGCATCCTTGGCGGAACTGGCACAACACTTTCTTTGTATTCCTGCAACGTCATCTTCTTCCCCACCCTCAAATCCGTCACAGGCACCACATGAGTGATGAAATCAGGAATGTCATCAGTCTTTGAGAGCACCAATACCACAGAAACATTTGTTTCTTTCGTTAATAATGTCAAGAACTCTCCCAACTGCTGACGGGCATTCACATCAAGCCCAATAAAAGGATTGTCCATAATCAGCACCCGTGGATTGGTCATCAACGTCTTGGTCAGTTGAAACTTCCTCAATTCTCCGCTACTCAATAATATCACATGCTTATCCAACAATTGTTCCAAATGGAAAACCTCAAAAAGATGCTTACGAACTTTCTCCAACTCCGCATGCATTTCTGCCTTATCCGCAGCCTCTTGTGCCAAACGTGCAACCTCTTGCTCGGGAGTCTCTTCGCGCACCATAAATTTGTCAAACACCGTCTTGCGTGTCAATCCTTCTTCAGCAATGCGGAACGATTCTGCCAGCAAATCTCTCACCACGGGCGTCTCTTCAATATCGTTCTGATTCCATCGCTGCTGATAGTAATAGACTCCTTCTGTAGTGCCGTATGAATCCCTGAAGGTAAGGTACTTCATGTTGTCACTCACCATCTTTGCCTTACTGGGAGCAAAGTCATACTTCACCCCATTCAATGGCATCAAGGCACACTTTCCAGTCAAAATATCCACCAAGCGAGTCTTTCCGCTACCATTATCACCCACAATCGCCAACTGTTCGCCAGCCAGCAATTCAAAATCAATCGGTGCATTCATCTTGTAGAGAGGATGGCGCACCTCTCCACCTGTTATCTCAATAATCTTTTGCATGATTCAGTCACTTTAACGAGATGCGAAGTTACAACAAAAAATTGAACTGAGTGGCAAAAATGTAGCAAGAATGGCTGTTTTCATCGTTTCGCAACATTTCCGCCATCAAAAAACAACAAAAAAAGTACCTGTTATTTCAATAAATGCACTAACTTTGTACCCAAAATCCAAAACCTCAAAGTATGAAGACTTGTTTTCTTATCCTGATTTCGTGGCTGTGCGGTGTGTTTTCTGCATTTGCCGCCAGTGTTGAACAGAAAGGCTCGTTTGTCACCATCCATCCCGACGAAGGCGAGGCACGAGTCATTTGCCTGCAAGTAGTGAACGACCACATCATCCGTGTGAGAGCCACCTGTGAAGAGGCATTGCCTCAGAAACCCAAGAGCCTCATCATTGTGGAACAAAAGACTAAACCCATATTTTCGGTGGAAGAAACGGGACAAAAAGTGTTGGTGAAAGCCAAAAATGTGACGGCTTCCGTTGATAAGCAGACAGGCAAAGTGGTATTCTTCGATGCCCAAGGAAAGACATTGCTGCAAGAAGCGGATGGAGGGAAAAAATTCCAGCCCTTTCATGTGCCAGCAAGAGAAATCGGCAGTGGAAAACCAACAGAGGAGCAACTGAACGGACTCTCATGGCACATCGCTTTCGATAGCCCTGCTGACGAGGCCTTTTACGGTTTGGGACAGCATCAATCGGAGGAACTGAACATGAAGGGCAAAAACGAAGATTTGTTCCAATATAACACCAAAGTGTCGGTGCCATTTGTGGTGTCAAATAAGAATTACGGCTTGTTGTGGGATAGTTATTCTTATTGTCGCTTTGGCAATCCCAACGAATACCTGCAACTGAACCACGCTTTCAAACTTTACGACAAAAATGGCAAAGCGGGACACCTAACCGGCACATACACCGAAAGAAGTGGCAAACAACTCGTCCGCGAAGAGGATTCCCTTTACTTTGAATATGCATTGCCCGACAAATCGGAGATTGGCAAGACGGACAAAGGTGGCATTCAAAACCTGCCGAAGGGTTTTCAGTTGGACGGTGCCAATGTCATCTATGAAGGATTTATCGAGGCACCTGAAACCAGCAATTATCAATTCATTCTTTATTATGCCGGCTATATTAAGGTATATATAGGTGGCAAAGAAGTGGTGCCCGAACGTTGGCGCACCGCATGGAACCCCAATTCTTACAAATTCACGACTCCTTTGAAAAAAGGGGAAAAAACTCAGTTGCGCATCGAATGGCAACCCGACGGTGGTGTCAGTTACTGCGGTTTGCGTGTGGCAGAACCTCGAACAGAAGAGGAAAAGGGAAAACTCAGCATCTGGAGCGAAATGTCTCGCGATTTAGATTATTACTTCATTGCAGGCGAGAATCTGGATGAAGTCATCAGTGGCTACCGCACCCTGACAGGCAAGGCACAAGTCTATCCGAAATGGGTGCTCGGATTCTGGCAGAGCCGCGAACGATACAAGACTTCTGACGAAATTGAAGGCACCTTGGCAGAGTTCCGCCGCCGCCATATCCCCATCGACAACATTGTGCAGGACTGGAACTATTGGCAGGAAGACCAATGGGGCAGCCATCAGTTTGAGGCAGCGCGTTATCCCAACCCACAGCAGATGTTGGATGCCGTGCATCAGATGCATGGACGGTTCATGATTAGCGTGTGGCCCAAGTTCTATTGCAACACCGACAATTACAAAGAGTTGGACAGCAAAGGTTGGATGTATCAGCAAGCCGTGACAGACGACATCCATGACTGGGTAGGTCCTGGGTATGTAGGCTCTTTCTACGATGCTTACTCGGACGGGGCACGCAAGATGTTCTGGCGGCAAATGAATGACAATCTTTATAAAAAGTACAACTTTGGCATTGATGCGTGGTGGATGGATGCCAGCGAACCCAATGTGCGCGACTGCACTCCGATGTGGTACCGTAAGGCACTCTGCGGCTCTACTGCGCTCGGCACCTCAACAGAATTCTTTAATGCTTACAGCATCGTGAATGCCGATGCCATCTACAACGGACAGCGTTCCGTCAATCCTAACCAGCGCGTGTTCCTGCTCACTCGTAGTGGCTTTGCGGGCGAACAGCGTTACTCCACCGCCACATGGAGCGGCGACATTGGCACACGCTGGGAGGATATGCGGGCACAGATGACGGCTGGCATGAATTACAGTTTGGCAGGACTTCCCTTCTGGGGTATGGACCAAGGTGGTTTCTGTGTGGAAAACCGCTACATGAAGGCTCAACAACTCTATGACCAAACTCAACAGGAGAATGAAGACCTGAAAGAATGGCGCGAACTTCAAACCCGATGGAACCAGTTCGGCTGTTTCATTCCACTATATCGTGCGCATGGGCAATGGCCTCTGCGTGAAGTGTGGAACATTGCGCCCGAAACTCACCCTGCCTATCAAAGCATTGTGTGGTATCACCAACTGCGTTACCGATTGATGCCTTACCTCTATTCGATGGCTGGTTGGGTGCATCTGAACGATTACACCATGATGCGCGCTTTGGTGATGGATTTCAATGGCGATGCCCAGGTGCTTGACATCAAAGACCAATGGATGTTCGGTCCTTCACTGATGGCTTGCCCCGTAGGTGAATACAAGGCTCGCAACCGAAGCGTTTATTTCCCCAAGCAGTGCAATTGGTACAACCTTTACACGGGTCAGCAGATTGCAGGCGGTCAGCGTCTGATTGTGGATGCTCCTTACGAGCGGATTCCTGTTTATGTGCCCGAAGGAGCCATCCTTCCTTTCGGTCCTGCGATGGAATGGAGCGACGAAAAACCTGCTGAACTCATCCACCTCTATGTCTATGCTGGCCGTGATGGAAAGTTCCAACTCTACGAAGATGAGGGAACCAATTACAACTACGAAAAAGGACAATACAGCACCATTGACTTTCAGTACAATGATGCTGCCCAAACCCTCACTATCGGTCAGCGAAAAGGCACATTCAAAGGAATGTTGAAAGAACGCCAGTTCAACATCGTACTCATCACCCCCGACAAGGCGAAACCGTTGAACCTTGAACAGCCCGAGGGTAAGACTGTCACTTACAACGGCAAGGCACTCACCATCCAACTCTAAACAGACCATATTAAACAAAAAACTTACATATTCTTATGAAAAAAGCACTTCTCTTTGTATCGCTCTTAACATTGACAGCGATGACAACAACAGCCCAGGTCTATCTTGACCCCAAGGCTTCCATCGAGGAAAGAATTAAAGATGCGCTTAGCCGCATGACCACTCATGAGAAGATTCAACTTCTCCATGCACAGAGCAAATTCACCAGCGCGGGTGTGCCCCGATTGGGTATTCGTCAACTTAACATGGATGACGGACCTCACGGTGTCCGCGAAGAGTTGGAATGGAACTCGTGGAGCCCCGCTAAATGGACGAACGATTGCATCGTCGCCTTCCCATCCCTCACCTGCCTCGCCTCCACATGGAACCGTGATCTTTCCAGCGCATACGGCAATGCCGTGAGCGAGGAGTTTGCGTTCCGTGGCAAGGACATCATGCTCGGTCCTGGTGTCAACATCCAGCGCACCCCGATGAACGGACGCGCCTTTGAGTATATGGGTGAAGACCCTTACTTAGCAGGTGAGATGGTGGTGCCCTACATCAAAGCAGCACAGGCAAACGGCATCGCCTGCTGTCTGAAACATTTCGTGCTGAACGACCAGGAGATTGACCGTTTTGCCGTCAATGTCAATGTGTCAGAACGCGCCTTGAACGAGATTTATCTGGCACCCTTCAAGAAGGCTGTTGAACAGGCACACGTCTATACCATCATGGGCTCGTATAACATGTGGAAAGGCATCCATTGCTGCCACAACGACGAGTTAATCAACGGCATCCTCAAGAAAAACTGGGACTGGGATGGTGCCCTCATCAGCGACTGGGGCGGCACGACCAACACCATGGAAGCGGCACTGGGTGGACTCGACATCGAGATGGGCACCTACACCGACGGAAAACTGAAGGAAAGCGAATTTGACTACGAAGACTATTACTTGGCAAAACCTTTCGAGAAACTGATTGAGGAAGGGAAAATCCCTATGTCGGTGCTGGACGAGAAAGCCAGCCGTGTGTTGCGTGTCATCTTCCGCACTGCCATGAATCCCAACAAGGTTATCGGCTCCCAATGCTCTGAGGCTCACTACGATGCCTGCCGTCAAATCGGTGAAGAAGGTATCGTGCTGCTGAAGAATGAAAAGAACATTCTTCCTCTTGATGCCAGCAAATATCAGAAGATTCTGGTGGTGGGTGAAAATGCCACTCGTTCCCTCACTCAGGGCGGTGGTTCTTCGGAACTGAAAACCCTGCGCGACATTTCTCCACTCGAAGCACTCCAAACCACATACGGCAACAAGATTGACTATGCCCAGGGCTACTATTCGGGACGTGCCATCTATGATAAGGTGGATGAGATTGACCCAGAAAAACAAGCAGCCCTGAAAGCCGAAGCGTTGGAAAAAGCCAAGTCTGCCGACCTCATCATCTTCGTGGGCGGTCTGAACAAAAACCATCGTCAGGACTGCGAAAACGGAGACCGTGAGTCATACGACCTTTCCTTTGGTCAGAACGAACTGATTGCTGAATTGGCAAAGATTCAAAAGAATACTATCGTGGTCATGTTTGGCGGCAATCCATACGCAATGCCTTGGCTCAATCAGGTGCAGGCACTCACCCATTGCTGGTATCTTGGCAGCGAGGCGGGCACGGCACTGGTGAACGTGTTGAGCGGCAAGGTGTGCCCCAGCGGAAAGTTGCCTGTTACTTTTGCGGCTAAATATGAGGATTACCCATACGTGAAGTTCGGTGCCGAGTCCTACCCTGGCTTGAACAAGCAAGTGTATTACAAGGAGGAACTCTTCGTCGGCTACCGCCATTTCTCTTCCAACAACGTGAAGCCGCTCTTCCCTTTCGGCTTCGGCCTCAGTTACACCACTTTCGCCTATGGCAAACCGACCGTCGAGAAAGTGGGCAATGCCGTAAACATCAGCGTGACCATCACCAATACGGGCAAAATGGCAGGCAAAGAGGTGGCTCAGGTCTATGCAACCCTGCCCAAAACACAGGCTGCTCGCCCAGTCAAAGAACTGAAGGCATTTGCCAAAACACGCCTCTTGCAACCAGGCGAAAGCGAGACCCTCCGCATGAGTGTCCCCATGAGCGAACTGGCTGTTTATGAGGAACAAAAGCACGGTTGGGACATTCTTGGAGGTAATTACACCTTCAATGTGGGTGCCAATGTGAACGACATTCGCGGCAAGGCATCCATCAACATTGCCAACTGATTAAAAATCAAACGCTTTTAATCTTTTCAAACAGACACTCACATCCTCTTAATGTGCGCACCCTGCGCATCTTTGAACTTGCACCCACAAAACTCACGAGCCTCCACCCACAAGGCTCGTGAGTTTTCTTAGTGCCCGCAAAAAGGGGGACTTTCAGTCCAAACAACGACCTTATTCCTAAACTTCAGCACCTTTTCACCAACTTTCCCCCATTTCTGTTTTCCATATCCCATTTTTTCACTAATTTTGACCCTCAAAATCAAATTCGATGAAAAAATCACTATCCATATTCATCATCCTGCTCACCCTCTCCTGCATCCTTTGTGCACAAGAGAACATCTGCTTTTCGCCACGCATCAAGACCCTTCAGGTGAAGGTGAACGGCACATGGGGGGAGCCGCCTGTGGTGTTACTGAGCCGAGGGCACTACGTGGAAATCAGTTTCGACGACCTGCAACCCAATTACCAGCGATACACCTACACCATCACCCACTGCAATGCCGACTGGCAACAGAGTGACCTGCTGACCAGCGAGTACATGACGGGCTTCAACGATTCGCGCATCAGCAACTACGAGCCTGCCATTGGCACAGAGATGAAATACTGCCACTACACGTTCACGTTGCCCAATGAAGACAATCAACTGTTGGTGTCTGGAAATTATCGCATCAGCATTTTTGAAGATGGTGAAGATGAACCCATTGCACAGGCTTGTTTCTCCATCATAGAACCGCGTGTGGGCGTGACTATCGATGTGACACCCAACACGGACATTGACACCTATGAGCACCACCAGCAGGTGAACTTTACCGTGAACTACAGCGGCTACTCCATCAGCAACCCTGTGTCGGATTTGAAATACATCGTGCTGCAAAACCGTCGTTGGGACAACCATGCCGAGAACCTGCGCCCCACATCGATGCAACTGAACAAACTCATTTTCAACCACAACCGTTCGCTCATCTTTCCTGCGGGCAACGAATATCGCCGTTTTGAAATCCTGGACGAATATGTACCCACCATGCGAGTGGACCGCATGGAGTTTGACGATGAGTATTACCATGCCATTCTCTTCGCCGATGAGCAACGAAGCATCTATCTTTATGATGAAGATCAGGATGGACGCTATTGGATACGCAACCAAGACAATGAGAACAACGACACCGAGAGCGATTATTTCTTCACGCATTTCATGCTCCAGATGCCGAAAGTTGCGGGCGGGGAAGTCTATTTGTTTGGCGATTTGACCAACAACCGCATGGAGGAGGCGTACAAGATGGAATACAACCTCATTGACCACCAGTATGAATTGGTGACACCGCTGAAACAAGGTTCCTATAATTATATGTATATGTATGTGCACGACGGCGAGACCGTTGGGCAGACCCTCCCTTGTGAAGGCGATTTCCACCAAGCGGAAAACGAATATTATGTGTATGTCTATCATCGTCCATTTGGACTTCGATATGACAAACTGATTGGTTTCCAGAAATATAATTACCCCAAATGAGACATTTACTTTTCATCATACTATTCGTGCTGCCCTGCTATGGCAATTCGCAAAGTTTACAAAGCCAACTGACAGAATGGGCTGCCAACTACACCCGCACCGATGCCAACATCAAACCTTCCAATGTGGTGTCGTGCGACATCGACAGCGAGAACAAAACCATCCGCATCGTCATGGGAGGTGGTTTCCCTGAGCAGCACTTCACCCCCGAAGTGGTGGAGAGAATCTATAGAGATGTGCGCCAATTCATCCCTGCCGCACAGCGGAATTACGACCTCATCATTGAAACAGACGGACGACCTATCGAAGAACTCGTTCCCAATTTCTTCCGCAAAGGAAAAAAAGACCACACACGGCTGCTGGACGAAACGTATGAGGGTGCTCCCTGGGTGAAGAACCTTTCTCGGCCCTACACTGCCGAACTGGGATTAGAGGGCAATCATATCGCCCTATGGCAGAGCCACGGACGGTATTACAAATCTGACAAAGACGATTGGTATTGGCAACGTCCACGCCTGTTCTGCACCACCGAGGACCTTTTCTCGCAAACCTTTGTCGTGCCGTTCATCATTCCAATGCTGCAAAATGCAGGTGCCGTGGTTTTCACACCACGCGAACGCGATTATCAGACCCATGAAGTGATTGTCGATAACGACCAGCCTAACCGCAACGGCACATACATAGAATCTTTCCGCCGCAAACAAAAGAACCTGAAGTGGCAAAACACGCAGATAAAGGGTTTCGCTCAATACAAGGACATTTATGAATCGTGCGACTCACCATTCACAGATGGCAGTGCGCGTTATGTGCCCACCGTCACGTCTGTCAAGGACGAGGCTGTGGCACAATGGATTCCAAACATCCCTGAAGAAGGGAAATATGCCGTCTATGTGACCTACCAATCCTTCAAAAACTCCGTGACCGACGCCACCTATACCATCTATCATAAGGGAGGAGAGACGGAAGTCCGCGTGAATCAGCAAATAGGAGGCGGCATCTGGGTGTATCTCGGCACCTTTGAATTTGACAAGGGAGAGCATGATTATGGCATGGTGGCACTCAGCAACCGCAGCAAGGAAAAAGGCATCATCACTGCCGATGCCGTGCGTTTTGGCGGTGGTATGGGCAACATTGTTCCAGAAGGACATCATGGCAGCGTCCAACCTTCGGGACTGCCTCGATGGGCGGAAGCCGCAAAGTACAGCGTTCAATGGTTCGGGTTCCCCTACAAGATTCATACAGAACCATTTGGCGACAACGATTACAATAACGATATCAACTCACGTTCCGCAGCAATCAACTACCTTTCTGGCGGTTCCATCTACAACCCGAAACGCGAAGACGGACTGGGTGTTCCCCTTGATGTGAGTGTTGCCTTCCACACCGATGCTGGCGTGAAGACCAACGATGATTACGTAGGTCCACTCAGCATTTATATGACTGATTTTAATGAAGGAAAGACCGGGGCAGGACTCGACCGATATGTGTCGCGCGACCTCGCCAGCATGTTCCTCACCAATCTTTCCATCGATCTCAAAAAATACAATTGGCAAGTGCGCCAACTCTGGAATCGCAACTATGGAGAAGCCCGTGCACCCATGCCGCCTGCCTGCATTCTTGAGATGCTCTCCCATCAGAATTTTGCCGATATGCGCCGTGCCTACGACCCGCATTTCAAGTTCGATTTGAGCCGCTCCGTCTATAAAACAATCGTCAAATTCATCGCCACGCTCCACAAGCGCGACTATGTGATTCAACCCCTGCCCATCAACAATTTTTCCATCGCTCTCAACGAGAAGAAACAGACGGCTACCCTCTCATGGTCTCCAGTCAACGACCCCCTCGAACCTACTGCCAAGCCCAAAGAATATATCGTCTATACACGCCGTGGGTATCAGGGCTTCGACAACGGCACCATCGTGAAAGGAACCACCCACACTGTCGAACTCTATCCTGACGAGGTTTACTCTTTCAAAATCACTGCCTTGAATGAAGGCGGTGAGAGTTTTCCTTCAGAAGTACTTTCTTGTGGAATCTCCTCTCAAAACAAAGGCACAGTACTTGTTGTCAACGCTTTCACCCGCCTCGAAGGACCGAAAGTGATTGACACGGCAACGGAGTGTGGTTTCGACCTTGATGCCGACCCAGGCGTACCCTATGGGGCTTACACTGGGTTCTGTGGAAGACAGCGTTATTTCAGCCGTGCAAAGGCTGGCAGCGAGGCGAGCGACGGACTCGGGATGAGCGGCAACGAATTAGAAGGTAAACTCTTCATGGGCAACACCTTCGACTACACAGCCATTCACGGTCACGCCATCCTGCTCAGCGGTAAGCACTCTTTCACATCATCCTGTGAACAGTCGATTGCAGAAGGGAAAGTTACCCTCGCCGATTACCCCATCGTCGACCTCATCTATGGCACCCAAAAGCAGTTCAACAGCCGCACCAACACACTGGTCGAGCAATACTTCAACCAAGGCGGCAAGCTCCTGCTTAGTGCCGCAAACGCGGGTTGCCCCTCCATCGGTGGAAACATTACAGGCAGTGTCCTTTCAAAATCCATCAAAACTCTCAATGGTTGCGGTCTCGCCTTCGACATCTACCGCGAGATGAACCCTGAAAGTTACTGTGTGCCCACCCCATCCGTTCTCTCCCCTTCTGGTTCTTCCATCGCCATCCTCACATACGACGATGGCTCCTACGCAGCCATTGCCCAACAACACCGTTTCGTCCGCCTCGGTTTCCCCCTCGAGTCCATCACCGACCGCAAGAAACTGAACGCTCTTACCCAAGCCTTCCTCACCTTCCTCGAATAGTTCCTCCCCCAATAGCCCACCGTGTGCTACGATTCTGTTGCAGCATATCAAAAAAATAACAATACCCAAGACCCACACGCTCATGCACTTCCTCCCTACTACCAAAAAAGAACTCGAACGCCTCGGCTGGGAACAACCCGATGTCATCCTCTTCTCCGCCGATGCCTACGTGGACCATCCCTCCTTTGGCATGGCTGTGATTGGGCGTATTCTGGAGGCGGAAGGGCTGAAGGTTGCCATCGTTCCCCAACCCGACTGGCATGGCGACTACCGCGACTTCAAGAAACTCGGCCGTCCCCGTCTTTTCTTTGGCATTTCCCCTGGGGCGATGGACTCGATGGTGAATAAATACACTGCCAACAAACGTCTTCGTTCCGAAGACGCCTATTCCCCCGACGGTCGCCATGACCTCCGTCCTGAGTACCCCACCATTGTCTATACACGCATCCTCAAGGAACTCTTCCCCGACGTGCCCGTTGTCCTCGGTGGCATCGAAGCCAGCCTCCGTCGCCTCACCCACTACGACTACTGGCAAGACCGCCTCATGCCCACCATTCTCCATCCTTCAGGTGCCGACCTCCTCATCTACGGCATGGGCGAAAAGCCTATGGTTTCATTGGCACAGCTTTTGGTGGAGCAAGATTGTGAGATTGGTGTGAAGATGTTCAGGAATCTCATGGCGAGATTTCCACAGAAACAAACGGTTTCCTTGCTGAAAAAGCGGGAAATCCCTGGCGGCATCCGTCCCGACGACATTCTTCTGCACAGCCACGAAGAGTGCCTTCGCAACAAAAAAGCGCAAGCCGAAAATTTCCGCCACATCGAAGAGGAGTCGAACAAATATGCTGCCCAACGCATCATCCAAGAAGTGGATGGCATGTATGCTGTGGTCAACCCACCCTATCAGCCCCTCACACAAGACGAACTCGACCGCTCCTTCGACCTTCCCTACACACGCCTTCCCCATCCCAAATACAAAGGCAAGCGCATCCCTGCCTACGACATGATTAAGTTCTCCGTCTGCCTCCATCGCGGCTGTTTCGGCGGTTGCGCCTTCTGCACCATCTCTGCCCATCAAGGCAAGTTCATCACCTCGCGCAGCAAGGAGAGCATTCTGAAGGAGGTCCAAGCCATCGCCCAACTGCCTGACTTCAAGGGTTATCTGAGCGACCTTGGCGGTCCTTCTGCCAACATGTATGCCATGCACGGTAAGAACCTCGACCTTTGTCATCAATGCAAACGTCCCTCCTGCATCCATCCTAACATCTGTAAGAACCTCAACATCGACCACTCAGGACTCCTCGACATCTATCATGCCGTCGATGCCCTTCCCCATATCAAGAAGAGTTTCATTGGCTCTGGCGTCCGCTACGACCTCCTGCTCCACGACACAGGCGATGCCCGCATCAACAAAATCAACCGGCAATACACCGAAGAACTGATCACCAAACACGTCAGCGGTCGTCTGAAAGTCGCCCCTGAACACACTTCTGACCGTGTGCTCAACCTCATGCGCAAACCCTCCTTCCGCCTGTTCTACGACTTCAAACGCATCTTCGACGACATCAACCGCCGCAAGAACCTGCGCCAGCAAATCATCCCCTACTTCATCAGTTCCCACCCCGGCTGCACAGCCGAAGACATGGCAGAACTGGCAGTCCTGACCAAAGACCTCAACTTCCAACTCGAACAGGTGCAGGACTTCACACCCACCCCCATGACGGTCTCTACCGAAACATGGTACACAGGCATCCATCCCTACACCCTCGAACCCATCTTCTCAGCCAAAACTCCCCAGCAGAAACTCGCCCAACGCCAGTTTTTTTTCTGGTACAAAGCATCCGAACGCCAAAACATCATCCGCGAACTGCGGAAAATGCAACGCGCCGACCTCATCCAGAAACTCTTTGGCAAAAGATAAGAAACGTACCCCTCGGGTACGGTGAGGCGTACCCGAGGGGTACACCCGATCGTACCCGAGGGGTACGAATACCACTTCCACACTTTCTCCTTTCTGTTCTCCTGCAACGACACTGCTACAGTCCCAAAGAATCTCTATGCTGCGCCAGTGTTGCAGCCGCTCTCCAGCTTCTTCCTCTCTCTCCACAACTGCCAAGAGTTCACCAAGTTATGCCACACCGAATAGAATCCACCAGCCAAAGCCGTCACAGGATTCATAAACGTATAGCCCATCCAAATGGCAAACACCGTATTCTTCTGTCCCAAAGCCTGTGTTCCAGCCACCGCCTCTCCATGTTTCCTCCCAATCAAACGTCCGCACACAAACTGCACCAAACAACAAATCAACGACACCACCGCAATCCCCACCATCGTCCCAATGCCCTCCTCGCTATGCACAATCACTTTCACCGTCACGGCAATGGCAAGTGAAAGCGATACCGCCCACAAGTTAAATGCCAAATTGGTTTGCCTCAAAATCAAGGCATGAAACCGAGGGAACAAATGCCGCACCAACCAAGCCGTCACCAACGGCATGATGAGCAAAGGGAACACCTTGCCGAGAATCAACAGAAAGGAAGTCTCAAAATCCATGTCGGGCAATGTGCTATCGCCCAAGAAAGACACCACTGCCGGCACCAGCAACGACACCGCCAGATTGATGAGGCACGTGTAACTGATGACCGCACTCGCATTGCCATGCAACCGTGCCGTCACCACCGCAGCCGCCGTCGCCGTAGGGCAAATCATACAAATCATCGCACTCTCAATCACCACCCTGCCCGGCACATCTGGCACACCAACAATCAACCCACCCATCGCCACATAACTCACCGCCTGAATCGCCAGCAATTTCAACATCCAAGCCCTGGGCTTCAACTCCCGAACACTCACCCGACAGAAACTCACAAACAGCATACAAAACAGCAACATCGGCTGCACATAGCCAATCAGCCGATTCACCACCGCATGCGTCCCGTCTAGCGCAGGGATATTCACATAGATAAAATAAGAAGCCACACCCACCGCCATCGCAATGGGCAACATCCAATTTTTCAAGAATTGCAGAGCATTCATACGTGACAACCGTTTCAAATCAGGCGGTAAAGGTACACATTTTTCTGTAATTATGCACAATAAAAACCATAGGGATGCGTTTGTATAAGTGTATTTTTCATCCGGTATGACATTTTCAACCCACCCCACATGACACATTCAAAATACACGATACTTTTCTGCTTGCTGCTCTTTTCCAGCATCGCCCATGCGCAACTGGGCAATCCGCGAGAAAAATTCAGCATTTCGACGACCACGGACGGAGCCACAAACACCGACTATTACTGGAAATCGAACGATGGAGAAACATTGGAAGAAGGACGACTGAAGCACGGTGTGAATGCCCATATAAGAGCCAACATGAGACTCTTGGGCAATCAGAAAATATCGCTGTCCCTTTCTCCTTTCTATCATTTCAGCAACAGAGAATTACAGGTCAGCACCATCAGCACAAAGATGTTCGACATTCCATCTGAACACCACCACTACGGCGGAAGTCTCACTGCCACCTACAACACCCGTCTTGGCAAAAAGCCACTCACCATCCTTGCACTCGGTACAGGCAACTTTTCCCAATATGGCTATGAGAACGCATCGGGAATGGCAGGTGCCTTTGTCAGCATCACACGGAACCAGAAGACCTACTTCGCCCTCGGAGCCATCTACCTGGTCGGCACCTCCGTCTCTTGGCCGCTTTACCCCATGTTCATCTACACCCACCGCTTCGACAACCACTGGAGCATCAACTGCATGGAAACCAACAACTACCTCTACTATCAAGCCTCTCCTGCCATCAAATATGCCTTAGGAATGGAAATCGAGACGGACAAGTTATACCTCCGTCCCCAAACAGTTGGTTTGCCAGAGAAGGCGGAAATCAGCCAAATCTCTGAACGCTTCGGATTCTTCACCAACATTCAAGCCAGTAAAGAACTGACCTACGATTTAGGCATCGGCATCACCGTCCCCTTCTATGGTCGTCTGCGCGAAAGCGGTTACAACCACACCTACATGAAGATGCACGACCATGCGAAACCCTTCCTGAAACTGGGTATCAAGTACAGCCTCACCAACTAACATGAAGAAAAAAAGCCATATCATCATTCCCGAAGGACTCCACGAAGTCCTTCTCCATGCCTGCTGTGCCCCCTGCTCCTCCGCCATCGTCGAGTGGATGCTCCAGCACGACATTCGCCCCACCATCTTCTATTTTAACCCCAACATCTATCCCCGCGAAGAATACGAAATCCGCAAGAACGAAAGCAAACGCCATGCCGAAAGCCTCAATATCCCATGGATTGACGGCGACTACGATCACGACGGCTGGCTCGCCCAAATCCGAGGCTTAGAACAGGAACCCGAACGCGGCTCCCGCTGCTTCCAGTGCTTCCGCATCCGCCTCACTGCCACCGCCCTCCAAACCCAACAACTCGGCATCCCCTACTTCGCCACCACCCTCGCTTCCTCCCGCTGGAAAAGCCTTGACCAAATCACCCAAGCCGGACTCGCTGCCCAACAAGCCGTAGCCTCCTCATCCTCCTCCCCCTCTTCACCTACGGAAGGCACTTCCCTCGCCGTCCTCCCCCTCTTCTGGGCACAAAACTGGCGCAAAGATGGTCTCCAAGACCGCCGCAACCAACTCCTCAAGGAATATGCCTTCTACAACCAACAATACTGCGGGTGCGAGTTCAGCATGTACCCCAACCCCATATAAAACAAACAGCCCCACTCCTTTGAAACGGAGTGGGGCTGGTTACTTTTTATCATTCTTGCTTTTTCAGCAGTTCTTCCAATCGAACCACTTCCTGTTTGTATTCTTCCGCTTGGAGGAATTCGAGTTTTTTGGCGGCTTCCCGCATCAGTTTGCGGTTGCGGTCGATGGCACGACGGAGTTCGTCAGGAGTCATGGCATTATAGATGGTGTCTGCCTCTGATTCGGCGGCGAGGGAGGCATTTTCTTCGATGTAAGCGTTGCCAAGATAATCAACAGGTTTGTGCTGATTGATGGCGATTTGCGCCTTTCGGATTTGAGTGGGTGTGATGCCATGCTCTTCGTTGTATGCCATCTGCTTGGCTCGGCGGCGATTTGTCTCGTCGATGGTCTGCTGCATGGTCTCGGTGATGGTTTCGGCATACATGATGGCGAGTCCATGCACGTTGCGGGCAGCACGTCCGATAATCTGGACGAGGGAACGGTGGTCACGGAGAAATCCCTGATAATCAGCATCAAGAATCGCAACAAGCGATACTTCGGGAAGGTCGAGCCCTTCACGCAAAAGATTGATGCCAATGAGCACATCATACACTCCTGCACGGAAATCGTTAATGATATCCACACGGTCAAATGTATCAACATCAGAATGGATGTAATTCGCCTTGATGCCCACTCCATTGAAAAAACTGGAAACCTCTTCCGCCTGCCGTTTTGTAGAAGTAATCACGAGCGTCCTCTCCCCCACCTCACTACGTTGGTGGATTTCCTCCATCAAATCATCCATAAAATTCAACTTCGGACGCACCTCAATGGGAGGGTCCAACAATCCTGTCGGTCGAATTAACTGCTCAACAATGACACCCTCAGCACGTTCCAGTTCATATTCAGCAGGAGTGGCGGAAACATAAATGGTCTGTGGGGTCAGTTCTTCAAACTCTTCCAATCGGAGCGGTCGGTTATCAAGTGCAGCAGGGAGCCGGAATGCATAATCGACCAAATTTTCCTTTCTGCGACGGTCACCTCCCCACATCGCTTTCACCTGCGGAATGGATTGGTGGCTTTCATCGACAATCAACAAATAATCATCAGGAAAGAAGTCAAGTAAACAATAAGGACGTTCACCCGCTTGGCGACCATCGAAGTAGCGCGAATAGTTTTCGATGCCCGAACAATGTCCCGTTTCGCGAATCCACTCGAGGTCATTGGTCACACGCAATTCTATCTGCTTCGCTTTCTCCATGTCTCCTCGTTCCTCATAAAAAGCAATGCGCTTGTGCAGGTCATCCTCTATGTCATGAATCGCCTTCTGCTGCTGTTCTTTCGTGGTCATGAAAAGGTTGGCAGGATAGATTTTGTATTCAGCATAGGAGGTGATGGGATAGAGCGTATGGATGTCCAATTCTTGAATATCATCAATTGTATCATCAAAATAACAAATCCTCAGAATTTTCTCATCATAAGCAAGATATATATCGACTGTTTCACCTTTTACCCGAAACTGTCCACGTTCCAATTCATCAGCCGCAGCAATGTCGTTATTGGTGTAAAGCATGTCCACCAACTTACGTCTCAATGTCTCCTGAGGCAGGTCTTGGTCCACCTGTATAGACAAGATATTTTCCGCATAACTGGTTGGGGCGCCCATACCATAGATGCACGACACCGACGAAACGATGATGACATCATTCCGTCCCGAAAGCAAAGCCGAAGTGGCAGCCAGACGACGGCGGTCAAGGTCTTCATTGATGGCGAGGTCTTTCTCAATGTAAGTACCCGTAGAGGGAATGTATGCCTCTGGCTGATAATAGTCGTAATAACTGACATAATACTCCACCGCATTATTCGGGAAAAACGCCTTCATCTCTGTATATAACTGATGTGCCAACGTCTTGTTGTGACTGAAAATCAGAGTTGGTTTTCCCACGTTCCGAATCACATTCGCCATCGTGAACGTCTTGCCTGAGCCCGTCACACCCAGCAACACCTGTGCAGGCAAACCATCCAAGACCCCTTGTGTGAGTTGCTCAATGGCTTGCGGCTGGTCGCCTGTAGGTTGAAACTTCGATGTAAGTTGGAATTCCATAAATCTTTAGCGTTTTGGACTGCAAAATTACGACTTTCCATTCGTAATTGTTCATAAAACCACTACTTTTTTCTAAACAAAAGTGAAATATTCGCAGCATGTTATCCATACTTCAACAAAAAAGCGTACCTTTGCAGACGAAATCTGAATAATAATGAGAAAATTATTGTCAATCGCGTTGATTTCAACCATGATATTGAGTTCTTGCAACTCCTACAATCGGGTGTTGAAATCGACTGATTATGATTATAAATACGAAGTTGCCAAAGAGTGCTACACCGCCGGGCAATACACACGGGCATACCAGTTGCTTGAAGAACTCATCATGGTCTTGAAAGGATCCGACCGTGGTGAAGAATCATTATTCATGTTGAGCATGTGCTATTACAATTTGCGCGACTACGAAACAGCATCGATGTACCTTGACCGATATGTAAAGTCATACCCCAAAGGCGAATACACCGAACTGGCACGATTCTATGCAGGCAAGGCATCCTACTTGCAGAGTCCAGACCCACGTCTTGACCAATCCCCCACCTACACCGCACTTCACCAACTGCAGGACTTCCTTGAATTCCACCCCTATTCCGACCTGCGCGAGGACGTGAATGACATGATTTATGAGTTGCAGAATCGCCTTGTACAGAAAGAATTTGACAGTGCGAAACTATACTACAATTTGGGAGGATATATAGGCAACTGCTTCTATGGAGGTAACAACTATGAAGCCTGCATCATCACGGCGGAAAATGCGCTGAAGACCTTTCCCTACACACGTTTGCGCGAAGACCTCTACATGCTCATTCTCCGCAGTCGCTACCAGTTGGCGCAACGAAGTGTGATAGAAAAGAGCGACGAGCGATACAGACAAACCATCGACGAATACTTCGGCTTCAAAAATGAGTTTCCCGACAGCAAATACATGAAAGAAGCCGACCAAATCTTCAAGCATGCATCATCCAAAGTGAAGATTGACGAGACCAACAACTAAAAACTTTATTGAACAAACATCAAGAAAAAGATAAACAACTATGGATTTCAAAAAAACAAATGCACCAACCACCACCGTGACACGCAACCTCATGGATTTAAGCCGTGACACCAACAATGTGTATGAAAGCGTAGCCATCATCTCCAAGCGCGCCAACCAGATTGCCGCCGAGATGAAAGAAGAACTGAGCAAGAAACTGGTGGAGTTTGGCGCACACAGCGACACTCTGGAAGAAGTGTTCGAGAACGAAGAGCAGATTCAGATTTCCCGTTACTACGAACGCCTTCCCAAACCAACCCTCATCGCTACACAAGAGTTCCTCGAGGACAAGGTTTACTACCGCAATCCCTCGAAGGAAGCCGACAGAAAACTCTAATCATGATTCAGCGATTACAAACCGTCTATCTGGCACTGGTGCTCATATTCTCCTTTGTCGGGCTGATTTCCACCATCGGGGAATGGACTGTGGCTGAAACCGTCGTGGCGCATTTCAGCAACTTCACCTTCGGGGCAGAAGGAGCATTCAAAGCCATGGATTCCACCAGCGGTCCCTGGTGTTTAGGTATTCTCCTTCTTCTCGTGATGTTTCTCTCAGCCTTGAGCATCCTGCTATTCAGAAAGCGCATGCGCCAACTGAGACTCACCATCATCAGCACCATCCTGCTGGTGGGCTATGTGGCAGCCTATGCCTTTTTCGTCTATGTCTATCAGGTGAAACTTGAGTCACTGTGCGGAGATGGTACAGAAAACCTCCTGCCCACCTTCCACCTCAAGTTCATTTCAGTGTTCCCCGTGCTGAGCATCATCCTCAATTGCCTTGCCATTCAGGGCATCCGCAAAGACGAGGCACTGGTTCGCTCACTCGACAGAATCCGCTGAACACAGACACCAGCCCCACTCTCCCTATATATAAATAATGTGTAAGGAGAAGCAACGAAAAGAAAATGCTTTTTACAAGTCATTTTTTTTCTGAAATGTTTTGTCAGTTCGAGAAAATGTGCTACCTTTGCACTCGCAATCGGGAAGGGAGACGCCTTCCAGCCCGAAAGCAAAGCGATAGTTGACAAACAAAGATGCGGAAATAGCTCAGTTGGTAGAGCACAACCTTGCCAAGGTTGGGGTCGCGAGTTCGAGTCTCGTTTTCCGCTCCCCTTTTTTTGAACAACAAGGGAATGCCCACGTGGCGGAATGGTAGACGCGCTCGTTTCAGGTGCGAGTGTTGAGAGACGTGCAAGTTCGATTCTTGTCGTGGGCACCAAACAGAATGGAGAGGTGGCGGAATGGTAGACGCGCTACTTTGAGGGGGTAGTGGGCTCAGCCCGTGGGAGTTCGAGTCTCCTCCTCTTCACTCAAGAAACTGTCACATCAAAGGGAACACTCAGGAGAGAGTTTTTCCTACAAACAAGAAAGTCCCTGCGGAAATAGCTCAGTTGGTAGAGCACAACCTTGCCAAGGTTGGGGTCGCGAGTTCGAGTCTCGTTTTCCGCTCCAAAAAATAATGGTTCATAATAAATTAAGGGATTTTTTGTGATTCTTGTTTGCGAAAATGGGAATCACGTGTGCGGAAATAGCTCAGTTGGTAGAGCACAACCTTGCCAAGGTTGGGGTCGCGAGTTCGAGTCTCGTTTTCCGCTCATCATTTAGACATTCGTTTTTTCATAGCATTCGTGTATCGGAAGTCGCGAGATTTCTGATACATTTTTTTGTCCCCACCCCAACGACTTCCACTTTCAAAAATGTAACATCATGCCAAATTCGTCCTCAAAAAACGGGTAGTTCATCAAAAAGTGCATTTTTTTATCAAATAATTGAAGTCTTATAAAGAAAATAGTTTTAACTTTGTGGCGACAAAAATAGAAAAACTAATTCATTCAACAATCGCTTATGAAGAGAACTACCCCCCCCATTCTGTTCCTGCTATTGATTAGTTGGGCTTCCTCTGCTTGGGCACAGAAAGTCAACTATCAGGACATCACACCGGAGCAGTTACCTGTTGGGACGAAAATTATCCCACAGTATGCGTTCGAAAACCGTGAAGACTTGGTCGAAGTCACCATTCCCGAAGGAGTGGAAGTCCTCGCACCAGATGCCTTCTTTGGCTGTACCAACCTGAAAAAGGTGACCCTTCCCACCACATTGGTGAGTGCCAAAGGGGCTTTCACTTTCTGTGCCAACCTCAAGGAGATCACCTGTCTCGGTCTTGTGCCACCCGCTATCGGTCCCACACCCACTTACCACGTGATTAGTCCTAAGAATCTTCAGTGGTATAACAACATCAACGACCTCTATGAGGGGTTTAAGTGGGGACAAAACGGTGGCGGTGGCATCGATGGCGAATCCTACGGAGCCAGCGGCACGGCTAACTGGTATGTCTATGACAACACCGACATCGACAACAAGCGGCTCGCCATCGAGAAAATCATCATGGGCGAGGTGCATTATGAAGATGAGAGTCCTAACCTTTCCGTCAAGTGGACATCGGATGCCTACGGTCTCTATGGCTACAATACCGACCGAAACTTTACCATTCGAGATAACGAATGGCCCTACGACCAGATGCCCTATCTCACGCTGAAGATGCGTGACCACCAGTTGAACTATCCCGCTTTCACCCAATACGAACTCATCCCTGGGTGGAACCATTTCCCCTCTCTCCAGGCATTTGAGCAGCCACAGCCCACCAGCATCCGTGTGGGCGCCGACTATTCGCTTCTCAACGCACCCTTCACCAACAAGCCCGACCTCACCATCGCCGTCAGTATCGACAACGAGCAGAAGGTCTATTATGCAGGTCATGCTTCCTTCTATGACGGCACCCATTCCTACGGCACCTTCAACTTGGAGCAAGACGCATGGGAGAACAACATCCGCGTTCAGACCGCAGGTACGGTCCATGCCAACGTCATCGACCAGTCCCATCCATCATTCTACACCGAGACCTCCATGCGTGCCGACCAAGTGAAGACCACCTTGCGATTTGACGAGGATTCCTACTCGCAGTATGGTTCGAGCCCTGAATGGATATTCACCTCCCTTCCTTTCGACTGCCGATTGAGCGACGTGCGTGTGACCGAAGGAGGCAACAACCTCCAGTGGGTGATTTACAAGCACTCCGGGCAGATGCGAGCCAATGCCCAATTCAACGATGTGTGGGTGAAGCAGACCACCGATGACATTCTACATGCAGGCGAGGGCTTCATCTTCTCTTGCGGATGGAACAATTACGTGGACCGCTCGGCTGCCATCGAGTTCCCTGCCATCAACAATGCCAACAAGAACCGGCTCTTCACCACCGAAGATGTCACGATTCCCTTGCAGCAATACATTGCCTCGGCTGAGAGCAACCGTTCTTGGAACTTCATCGGCAACCCCTACCCCTGCTTCTACAGCACCAAATACTTCGAACCCTCCATGCCTTTCGTGGTATGGGAAAAAACTTGGGAATCGGGCTACAGTCAAGGGAACTACAAGATGGGTTACAAGACCTTCAGCCCAATCGATGACGACTACATCCTTTCGCCTTTCCAAGGCTTCTTCGTACAGCGGCCTTTGGGTCACGATGCACTGAACTTCCCTGAATACGGACGTTTTGCCACCGTCAATGAGTATGAGGACTTCATGGGCGAACTGATGGGCGAGCCAGACCTTTCCCGTGAGTCCTCCTCCGCACCCCGTCAGATCGGTCGCCGCCGTGCAGCCGCACCCCGTCCGCCTGTGGGCACGATGGAGAACCGACGTGTCATCAACCTCGTCTTGCAGAATGCCGACGGCATCCAACTCGACCGCACCCGTCTGGTGGGCAACCCCGATGCGGCGGCTACCTACGAAGTTGCTTGCGACGCCACCAAGTTCCCCGACCTCACCGGCAATTCCACATTATTATATATAATAGGCACGGACAAGACCCACTACGCCATCAGCGAACAACCCTTCGTCGAAGGCGATGAAGTGAGCGTCGGAGCCAAGTTCCCCACAGCGGGCACTTACACCCTCCAAGCCAACTTCAAGACTGTCTATCCCGACTTGGACGGCAAGGTGATGCTCATCGACTACGAGACAGGCACCACCCAACCTGCCACCGAACCCTACACCTTCACCACCCAGGCAGGGGAAATCACCACCCGCTTCGCCCTCTCCTACGGCAACGAAGCCACCGGCATCTCCTCTGTTGCGACACCGTCGCAACACAGCGGACAGACCTACGACCTTGCAGGTCGTCTCGTCACGGGCACCCCACGTCCTGGCATCTACATCAAGAACGGAAAGAAAATCATCATCAAATAACGACATACTATGAGAACTATACAAAGATATTTAGCCGTCCTGCTGTTGTTGCTCTCAGCGGTTTCGGCACAGGCAGAGAAACTCACCATCGTCTCAACCGTTGGATCCCATATAGATCTTATTTCGGTCTATGGACACAACGAATTGGGAAGTTGGAATACGTCCTCCAGAATCCACACCGATTATAATGAAGAGGCTAAAGGCTATGACTATGATGTGGCTGCTGGTGACAGTGTAATGATAAGTGTACCATTTACCAACGAATGGACAGGTTGGAAATACACCTACATGGAATGTGAAGGGAAAAAGATACACGAGAATGGTGACACCTATCAAGACCTCGTATTCATCATGCCCGACCATGATGTCACCATCTATCTCTATGCAGAATATGACCCCGATTATCCCGACTTGCCTGGCAACCCCTCTCCTGGTGGCTGGAACGCCGCGACGGGTGAACTCACTGTCAGTGGTTTCCAAACCTACGGGGGGCATGACGGGTACTACCACGCCAATGGGATGAGTGGCACGGTGGCAACCATTTTGAAACGCTGCGGAGTGAACAAGGCTGACGTAAAAAAAGTGACAGTGATGGGAGAAATAGGGGATGTCAGCACCTTGTCATGGATGTCAAACGGTTATAACTGTGGTAACTGTGAAATTGACTTCCCGAATATAGAAGCCGTAGATTTGCGACACACCTACGGATTGCAATCTTACAACTATAGTTATGCTTTCGAGAACACTTTGTCTTCTTATTTTGTACCAACGTTGAAGAAACTGATTCTGCCATCGAACATAGAACAACTCAGGAGTTTTTACTGGGGGGAGTATTCAGTATTGGAGAATGTCACGCTTTATGCATCCGTTCCACCAACTGTTCTTGATTACAACACGCGCGAGCATTTCGATAAACTCCCTGCTGGCTGCATCCTCTATGTGCCCGAGCAGTCTGTTGCAGCCTACAAGGCAGACGAGTATTGGGGCAAGTTCTCCAAGATCCTCCCAATCCCCGAAGGTGATGCGGAGGACATCACTGTCGATCTGCCCGACAACTTCACGGATGGACGCTACGAGGGCATGTCGCTCCTGCTCTGCAACGCACGGACTGGCGAACAGACCAAGTACATCGTCGATGAACGCCCCTCCTACATCTTCTACGCACAGACCAACGAGGAGCCTTACACCGCCCAACTGCTGAGTCCGCAGGGCGTGCTGATTGCCTCCACCGACACCCTCACTCTGGGCGGTCAGCCGATGGAGATGACCTTCAAGACGGTTCAGCCCATACACACCGTGCAACTGACCGTACAGACACCTGCCGAAGAGGAGGGCGGCACCCCCACTGACGTGACCGACCAGACCACCATCATCTGGATGGATGCCATGGGCAACCGCCTCGGCACGGGCAGCACCCTTGCCCGACAGGTAGAGGGCACCCGACTGCTCTACGGCATCACCCTGCCTACCGACTTGGCAGCCCGCTACGGTGTGCCGCCACGCACGGAACTGCTGGTGAAGGAAGCGACGGCACAGACCGTCCTCACCCTCAGCCAGCCCGACTCCGTCATCCTGAGCGGCAAGGTGACTGACCTCGACGGCAAGCCCGTCGCCATGGCAAACGTCACCGCCTCGCTGATGATGAACGGCACCGTGGGCAAGGTCTTCACCGCCACCACCAACGCCCTGGGACGCTATGAACTGACCGCCCTGACTGGCGACCTCACCCTGAGTGCCAGCGCCAGCGGATATGTGGCAGTACGGGAGGCGGTGAGTTATTCTAGTCTTGTTAGTCTTGCTAGTCTTTCTAGCCCTTCTAGCCCATCTAGCACGGCTAGTTCGGCTAGTTCGGCTAGCACAACTGGCGGCAACTTCGACCTCACCCTGTCCCCCCTCTCAGGCCCCACCATCCACTACGACTTCACCTACACTGCCGCCACCACCGCTGATGAGGAAGCCACCACGCTGCCTTACTACAGCGACTACGCCAATGTCGTCGTCGCTGCCTACAACGAGACAACGGGCAAGGCAATCGAGCACCTTGCGGTGGCATACCCCGAGGTGCAACTGTTGGAGGGAGCCAAGGCAGGTGACCGCATCCGCCTGACGGCATCGAGCCTGAAGGATGCTTTCATGCCGGTGGAGGTGACTGTGACCCTCACTGATGAGGAGGAAGAGAAGGCTGATTCCGTCACCTTCGCCCTGAAGGAGTTGGGCGGCGTGGAGGTGTCGTTCCTGCGGACGGGCAACCAGGCAGTGACGGCAGCCCTCTACGACGCTGACGGACTGCTGTGCCGGCAGGAGACCTTCGCCGAGGCGAGCCTCATCCTCACGGGACTGAAGGATGGCGACTACACCCTCGTGACCATGGGCAGCGACCCGCTGCTGAGCAAGATGCTCTACCTGAGCGACTACACCGCCGTGGGCATGGAAGCCGACAAGGACTACGTGAGCAACAAGGTGAAGGTGGAGAGCGGCATCATCAGCGAGGTGACGAACGACCTGATTCCGACGCTGTATGCCACCCCGTTCTACTACACTGACGAAACGAAGACCCTCTTCATGCCGAACAAGACGGAGGTAAGCACCAGTTGCAACGTGACGCTGCGTGCCGAAATCGGTTTCAAGGACGACATCAAGGAGCGTGTGAGCAACGTGCGTCTGCTGGTGGATTATCCAATAGGCATGGCAGAGTTTGTGGAAGGCTCGTCGATGACGGGCACCAAGATGGTGCGTGCCACGATGGAGGACGGGCACCTCAGCATCCCTGTGGAGAAGGACTATCTGGATGAGCCGACCCGCTTCATCCTCACCGCCATCGACCAAGGCACACTGATGGCATCGGCAAAGGTGCAGTTCGACATCGACGGCAGAACGGTGACACAACCCATCGGTGTTGCTTCCTGCGATGTGAAGTACATGACCATTGTGGCACCCGAAGCGATTTACAAACTCTCCTTCCCTGTTTATGGAACAGCCCCGGCACTCAGCCCTGTCAGGGTGTATGCTGGCAACGACATCTTGGTGGGCGAAACGCAGTCGCTGGCAGACGGCAGTTGGGACATGCACGTGGAACTGTCCGACTGTCCTAACTTGGCAACCATTCCTGTGTATGCCGTCATCACGACCAAGCAGGGACGGGAGGCAAAGACCGAGACGGTGAATGTGACCTACGACCAGAACATGATTCGTCCATTGCACGTGCTGATGTACCCACCGTTGATAGGTGCATGGAATAACCCTAACGACTATAGTTCCGTCATCTCCGATGCTGAAAACCTGTGCATCGATTTCGACTTCGAGAATCCCATGAGCCTGAGCGAGCAGTGGTATTCGGCATACGTCCACACGAGCCACCCGTTCCTCTTCGAAATTATCCTCAACACAACGGATCCAACATTGGTGAAAAATGTTGTTCTTGAATACACAACTGTGTATGGAGAAGTTGGCTATCTTCCGGCAGAGTATGACGGCACCACAGGACACTGGATGTGCAGCGTCAACTTGCAGAATGATGCCGTGTGCAATGTGGATGTGGACTTCCTGGATGAGACAGAACCACTGGCTGATGCGGATTTGCTGTACCTCAGCACCCACCTGTTGGACTATATCAAAGAGGGATTTGAAAGTGAACAAAAAGAGATGGACCGTATCTTGACAGGACTGAGCACGGAGACCAATCAAGGAAAACGTCAACAATTGTTCCAAGAACTGGCAGAGTTAATGGAAATAGACCTGTCTAATCTTAGTGAAGAAACTGAGACGGACAAAACACTTGACGAAATCTTCGCAGAAATGGAGGCTCTACATGCTGAGATCAACGGCAATCTGGATGGGTTCTTGCAAGGGCTGGATTTATACAACTTGGATTTAGGGGAGAAGGCAAGTTATACCCACACCAATGGTCTTACTCCTGAACAATTGTTGAACGAAGGCTACATGGCATTTCAAACAACTGACGGGCACACCATCTACCAACTGGCAAATGAGGAACATTATGTGCTTGTCGATTTCGAGAACGACATGCGTATGGAGACGAAAGGCGATGCAGAAGCAGCAGAATTGTTAGCACGAGCCAGAATTGGTCAAGACGAAGATTTATTCACCAAAGTCAATCGAGAAAATGGTTGGTTGCTTGTGATGTCTGCCACTATTTCAGCATTGATAAATGAGGCAAAGCAATTTGCCCAAGAGGCTCATAAAATCTTCCATGCCAATTGGGTAAAGGAATTAAATAAGGAAGCAGAATTTATGGCAAAATATTGTACCCCTAACAGTCCTTTATTGACAGATAAACAAATTAAACAACTCAAGAGTATTCAAAGTGACAAACAATTTCAGGCACTTTGTGCAGATATCTCAAACCAACTTGGAAATAATGGTTTGGACATTCATAAAGCCCCCATCCCTGTACCCATCACCAAAACTGGTATAAAATTGCAAAGTATCATGAAAACTATCAGTGCTATCGGAGAGGTCTTTTCATGGATAGCAGTCCTCAGTGATTGCAAGGAAGGTTATGATAGAATCAATGAGTTGGAATCCATTTATAAAGAAATCCCCAATCCCTGTAAAGAAGACGAAAGTAATGCCCGTCACTTGAGGAATGATGTCTTTAATTTCATAGTCAATCCCTTTGCCTCTGGACAGATCCCATACTTCCACACACTTATTCTAGCCGATGTATTGGCGACAGAAACTGTTGGAGGAGGTCTCAAAATTGCAACCGCAACAGGAGGTACGAGCATGTCGACTGTATTGGGAGGTATCCTCATAAATTTAACAAAGATAGCCGCATGTTGGGTTATGAATGAAACCTATGCAAAAAAGATTGATTATTACACAGGAGAACTTCGCCTGCTGAATTGTGATGAGGAATACAGGAAGAAGCAGGAGAAGTGGTGGAAAGCCCGCTTCTATGCGGAAAATGGAAGACCTAGAAATAAATTTCCTAAACTCCGTGCCATCATTGACCCCTCTGGCTATGTCTATGAAGCCGTGGCGGACAACCGCGTGGAGAATGCCAAGGCGACCATCTACTTCAAGCAGACGGGTGAGGACGAATATGGTGACCTGCACGACGAGGTGGTGAAGTGGAACGCCGAGGAGTTCCGTCAGGAGAATCCGCAGATGACCGACGCAGAGGGCAAGTACGCCTGGGACGTGCCGCAGGGCTTGTGGCAGGTGAAGATTGAGAAGGAGGGCTACGAG
>JAFUYM010000037.1 GCA_017470525.1 Bacteroidaceae bacterium | reverse complement strand
CCTCAAGTCGCATCGTGGGGTAAGGGGATGGTGGCTACATATTGATGTTGTGCTGTTGCTTTTTACTGAAAGCTGCTACTAACGACTCATAAATCTACCCTTAATCGTGTATTGGATGATAGTTGCGGATTTTAGGTTAAAATGATTACTTTTTAACATTTTATCCTCAAAAAAAGCCACGCCGGGCTTCACTGCAGGGCGTGGCTGGGCATTTTATGAAGATACGAGAATTGTTCACGGCTCATGCTTGTAGGCGGTGTAATCGTCGGCGAAGCAATACTCCAGTGCGTTCTTGCCGGCATACATGTGGATGCAGCACGTCCAGATGATCCACTGGAGTTGGGGCATGGCGTAGCGGTCAAAACGCAACTCATGCCCACGAGGCATCCTGTCAAGATACAGATAGACGGAATGGGAGTAGCGGCGGAACGCTTCGTCGGAGTCCCACAGGTCACGGTAAAGCCGTTCGTCGTAGAGAAGGTATTGCTTGTAGTCGGTCATCAGTAGGGCAGTTCGGGGTCGGTGGTGTGTTCGTCGGGAATGAAGCCTGAGCCGTCGTCTTCGAGACGTTTCTTGCTACGCATGTATATCATCACCTTGGAGGTGTTCTCCTTGCCTTTTCGGATGATGCGACCCGAAGCGTTCTGCAGTTCCATGGGGTTCAACTCGAAACGGTAAGAGTTGAGGGTGGCGTAGGCACGGAGGGAACGCATGAAACGCTGGGAGGAAAGCCCCTTGATGTTGTAGTTCTTCAGGAAGTCCGCCAAGGCTTCGTCTTTTTCGATGAAGGCATCGAGGTGTTCGCCTGTGAAGTAGGCATCTGCCCACTCTTCAAACTCACCCACCATGTCGCTCATCAACTTACGCTTGATGATGTTGCCCATCGGGGGCTGAAGTTTCAGGTTCTCACGGGCGGCGCTGAGGTAGAACTGCTCACAACGCATGAAGAAGTTGCAGTCTTCGTTCCATTCGGCTTCGCTGTAATTGGTGGAAAAGAGGTCTTTGCCGAAGTCGTCACGGATGGAACGGGTCTCGCGGTAGTCGTTGTCCTGTGTCCGCTGGTGATAGTAGTCGCTGAAGGCGAGATAGACCAGACGGGCATCGGTGGAGGGGTCGAAATCGCCTGGCACGTAGTTGGTGGTGAAGGCGAGTTTGGGGCTGCGCTCGAAGGGGATGGTGAAGGATTGGTTGTTCTTGGGATTGACGGTGAGGTCGCTGGTGATGATGTCGTAGAAGATGCCTGTCTGTAGGTAGCGGTCACAGTCATCGACAATGATGTAGTCGGTGTGCTGGGTGACTTGGTCGAACACGTGGGGGTTGTCCATCAACTTGGGGTTGCGTCCGGAGAGTTTCACGGTCTTGCCGAAGTAACTGAGCACCTTGAAGTAGAAACTCTTGCCACTGCGACCATTGCACTCGCCTTCATCGTCTATCTTGTTGTCCATGGCATAGAGTGCCCACGCCTTGGAGGCTGATTTGTAGCGGTGGAGCCAGAAGCCGATGCCGAAGATTTTGTTGACAAGGTTCTGCTTCTGTTCCTGTATCTCGTGGGCGGTCAGACCCTCCCCATCGATGCAGAAGAGGTGGGCTGCCTTGTACTGACGGGCTTCGTCGATGGACTTGCCTTCAAAGTTGTCCTCCAGTTCCTTGCGCCAGTGAATGCGGCTGGTGTTGATGAGGTAGCTGAAGAACTTGCTGCGGGTGTTGTGGATGGAGATGTCGAAGACGGTGTCGCCCAGAGGGTTCTCTGACTTGCTGATGGTGAACATGGGGTCGAGCAGACGGACATCGTGCTGCAAGACGTTCTCCTCCCACACGTAATGGGTGAGGTCGCTGCTTCTGCCCTGATGCTCGGTGATGCCGTCGGCGGTCACCTCGAAAGTGGAGCGTGGGAAGAAGAAGAGTTGGCTGTGGTCTGTGCACCTGGTGAAGTCGAGGTCAACTTCCTGAAGGTTGGCGATGGCACTGCCGGCTATGCGTGGAGAGTTAAGGATGAGGTTGCGGATGTCACGCTCCAGATAGTTGTCTTCCGCCCAGCGGATGATGAAGTTGGCAATGTCTTTCTGCGTGACACTCTTCACGATGTTGCCCTCGATGCGGACATACTTGGGCGTGGTCGAGTTCTCGTCATGCAGCGTATAGAAGCCGTTCAGGCGAAGGAAGTAGCGGAGGCAGTCGCTGTCTATCTCGTAGGTATAGCCCTTGTTCTTCTCGCTCCACCGACTGCTCCAGAACTTGGCAGGCTTGGCAAGCGTCATGAGTTTCTTGAAGTCGGCAGACTTGGGACGAAGGTCGCTCCAGTCGCGGAAGTCCTTGCGAGGCTTGCCACGGTTGTCACGGTAGGAGGAGAGCCAGTCAGGAAGCCAGATGGTGTGAATGTCGATGAACCGAAGGGCAAGTTCTGTGCCTTTCAGCCGACCTGTGCTGTCAAGGTCTGGAATGTTGTAGAGCACATCGACGTACTTCATCACCTCCTTGTACTCCTCACCCGTCATCTTGTAGGTCTCACTGTTGAACCACAACGGGCTGTAGCCCAAGGCACGGCAGCAAAGACTGTCTCGCTCACCACTGCAGATGATGGCTTCCTTCAGTTTCACCGGCTTGAAGGGCTTGTCTTCATTCTTCGGATCCTGGAAGAAAAGTTTCTCTTCTTCCACGTTCAGTTGGCGGTGGCGTTCCTTCAGTTCTGAAAGCCCATTGATGTATTCACGAGGCTTGGCACCCTTGGGGGTGTACTGGAAACGCCAACTCTTGTCGGCATTGAGCGGCTCGTATATCTTGTAGAATTTCTCGACCTCCGACGCTCCATCAGCACCACCCATCCAACACTCACGCATGAAAATGGGATAGTTCTCGCCCGAGAACTTGTAGGTCGCCTCGCGGTTCTTCACGTCACATATCCACTTGACAGAGTACCAATGCAAGGCATCACAAGTGGCTTGGGTCACATTGGGACCAAGCAACTTCAGTTCCGACGGAGTGAACTTCTCATTGAACTCAAAGTACTTTCTCCCTTCTTCCTGGTCTTGCTTGGCTGGACGCTTCTCAATGTGAGGCTTGTTCACGCTGGGATTCAACTCGTCCTTCACACCGAACATCTCTGCCAGACGAGCCACCGCCTCGCCAAAGGAGACGATGCCGTTCACACGCATGTAAAGGTCAATGGGAGATTCGGCATGCCCAGTGTCGCCAAAGTCGGTCACCTTCCACACACCGTTATACTGCCTCGCTGAAGAGGAGGGAGTCCGCTCATTCCGGAGAGCGAACTTCTTATTGGAGAGAATGGCATCACGGACGGAGGCACTGTCGCCTACACACAACAGTATCACGTCCAGTCCGCCATTACTCGCATTGTAAATGTCTTCCGCTTTTATCATGGTTAGTAGGTTGAGAATGCGGTACAAAGTTAAACTTTCTGAAGGTGGCATCAGAAGACACCACCTCATCATCTGACGGGGACAACCCTGCAGCATCGGTACGCCGCTGAATTACCCCCCCCATTTTCTCACCTTGAAGCAAGAGCCGCCAGAGTTGGTCAGCCAACGCCAGAACCTCACCTCTCACAGGATAGGTGAAACGCCACGTCTCTCGCTTTTCCACCCAGGGAAGAGCCAACAGGCAGTAGTCAATCACCGCCAACTGGTCTTCTGTGATGTCCTGGATGGAATATAGACCACGGCTGTCAACATCTACAAACATGGTCGTCGAAATGAAGGTCGAAGGCTGGCATGGGACGATTGGTCTTGCAAGCAACAACCCCTGCCACGTCCTCATCAAAATACGCTACACACCCTTCGGCGATAGTGCCTTCCGACACATCGTAAGCCTTGCCGTTCGTGTCAAACAAGAGTTTCTGCGAACCGACATGGGCACGGCATATCAGCACTTCGCCCAATAAACACTTGAAACTGTCTATCTTGACAGATGAGGGCATTGCCCTCTCAAAATCCCGTATTCTCATATCTTTTCATTTCTTCTAAGACCAAGGATAAAACCCGAAATTTCTCTTCCTTTTGAACAGATTCCAGCCATGTCCGCCTGAATTGACGTTCTGCACGAACAACCCACTTGGTGCGAGGGTACCGCCGATAGTTACGATACCAACTATTGAAAAAGACTCTGCCGCTGTCCGGGTCTATCAGCAGCCCATCCATTGCCTTCTTCAATTTACGAGGCAACTTGTTCATGAATCCGCATGTTTTCCGCGTTCAGCAAGCCGAGGCCAAATCTCCAACTCGTTCAGACCCGTCATGTCTGTCAACTTCTTACGGATGATTTTGCTGGGAATGCTCGAACCTGACATCCACAGACGCACACGCATATCACTCACACCTGTAGCCTCAGAAATTTCCTTCCGAAATTGCTGCATCGCCGTCGGAATACTCTGCATGTATTCCAAAAGCCGACGTGAAGAAACCTGACCAGAGCCGTCTGCCAGTTCTGGCCACAACTCTGATTCTGTCAAGCCTGTCACCCTCGCAATCGCTTCACGCTTCAACTTGCAAGGGATGGCATAGCCATAAACCCAACGTTGCACACTTCTTTCACAACTGCACGTCTCCCGTGCAAGTTCACGAACCTTCGCCTGGCGAGGATCGGGAAGAGTTAAAACATATTCTCTCAAATTCATACAAAAAATGTTGTTGTTTTTACCGCATTTTATTACATTTGTTTCGCAAACTTGATGTAAATTTTTCGCAAATGTATATAAAATTTATACAACAACAAAGAATTCGCATAAAAATTTTAATCATCAAGCAAAAAAATTATACAATGACGGTAAAAGAAAGACTAAAGCAATTCATCGAGAGCAAAGGAATCTCCATAAGGGAGTTTTGCAGAAGGTGTGAGTTATCATCCTCATACGTGAGCAACATGAGGAACTCCATTTCCGAAAAAATGCTGGATAAAATTGCTATACAATACCCAGAGTTAAATAGGGCATGGTTGCTCCTCGGAGAGGGCACCATGACCACCTTGGAAACTGACAACTCGACTTTGCAAAATGGATGTATCACCATTCCTGCAGAAGCATGGGCAGTCATCAAACAGCAAGCAGCCAGCCTTGAGTCCAGAGACAACCAAATAAATGAACTGATAGAAATGCTCAAGCAGCAGTTGCCAGTTCACATCCCATCTCAAAGGCTCGTCTGCGGCTAAAGACATATAATAGACCACTCACACCCCCAAAGGGACAAAATCGAAAGGCAAGTTTCTGATTTTCAAAATCGGGTGAACAGAAAAAGAGGGGAGTTTTCCCCTCCCCCGCTACCAAAAGGCACCTGCGAGAAATCGTAGGTGCCTTTTGGTTTTTTTATGGCAAAACGGACGAACCGCCTGTTCGGTATAGCCAACGAAACGAATATGGCAGTTTTTTTGAAGAAAGTTGCGTTTTTTTGTTTAACTTTGCCGTGCTCATTCGTTATAGAGATGAGATGACACAACAAGAGTTTGAACATAGAGCGATGCAGATGCGGACGAAAGCGGTGCGTGTGGCTTGCCAATTCGGTCTCCCGATGGAGGAGGCAGAAGATGTGGCACAAGACGTGATGCTGAGACTATGGTGCATGCACGAAGACATCCACCCACACGACCCCACGGAAGTGTTGGCGGCAATGATGTCCCGCCGATGCTGCATTGACCGATGGCGGTTGCGAAAGCAGGAAGTGGAGGTGGATGACACATTATCTATAATAGAGGAGAGCAACCAGCACGACCGTCTCGAGTACAAAGAACTGGAGGAATGGCTCTTCCGACGCATCGACCAGTTGCCCTCCACCTGCGGAATTATCCTCAAGATGCGGCAACTGGAACATCGGGAACTGGACGAGATTGCCACCCTGCTCGGCATCAGCAAGTCGTCCGTCTCAACCCTATTGTCGAGAGCACGACACCAACTATTGGAACAACTAAAAAGGAGAAATAAAGAATGAAAAGACATACAGACATAACAACCCAAGAGGTGGAGAGGATGCTTCAGCGATTCATGGATGGCATGACCACCCTGGAGGAAGAGGCTTTGCTGGCTGATTTCTTCCGAACCCACGAGGTGGCGGGCGAATGGAAGGCATATAAGGAGATGTTCCAATTGTTCGGCCAAGGCGAAGTGGAGGTGAAAGCAGACAGGAAAGGTTCAAGATGGTGGAAGCAAGTAGGCATTGCCGCTGCCATTGTCTTGTTGTTCTCACTGGGTTTCTTCCTCTTCCACACGAAGCAGCCCGAGCAACCCAGACTGATGGTGAAGACGGACACCATAAAGACCTTCACGCCGACCCTCCCCCATCATGGGGAAGGAGTGCCATCCGGTGAGGAAGGAAAGCCTGATACAATGAGCAAGAAGAAGGAGAACGTGGAGAAGGTTGACACGGTGAGCAAAGCGAAGGAGATACAAAAGATGACTCGCCCACCTAAAGTATATCTGGCAAGCGTGACCCAGAAACAGAAACCTCAACCCATCGCCACAAAGAAGGTGCATGCCTACGATATGTATGCTGATGTGCCAGATGTACGTGCTGATGCGCATGCCGAAAAAATATCAGAGCCGGAGATGGAGGCGAGCGTGATGGTGGCATCCCCCCCTCCCATTCTTCCCGACGAAGAAGACGATCTTTTTATGCATCTCGACTACGACGAGATGAAACGTGAGATACAGAAACGGGGAGCACGTCTGAAGCAAGACTTTGAGATAGCCTTGATTGATGACCCCGATGAATGAACAATTAACAATGACCCTTCAAAAAGCAAATAAGATGAAAAGGATTTTTGTCATACTCACCACCTTGCTGGTCTGCCTGAACAGCCATGCACAGATGAACCCTGTGATTGACAGCCTGGTGCGCAATGCCTTCATCATGAAACTGGGAACATCGGATTTCGACAAGAACGGAATGCGCATCAGGAGGAGTGGAATCACCTACCAGCGGGCAGACTTCAAGCAACCCGTCAACTACAGGAATGTGGAGGAGCGGGAAAAAGAATTGAACGCGATGAGGGATGCCTGCCGTATGCTTTCGAAGAATGCGAAAGAGAGTTATCTGTGGGAGTCGCATGAAGGGGGCAAGGACACGCTCATGTACATTCTTACGCTGAACAATGACACATGCAGAGAGACGCTGAAACTGATGTACACAGACAGAAATGTCAGGTTCATAACTTTGGATGAGGATGGGACGAGCGAACTGAAGCCCAAGGGAGCATACGAATTTGAATATTGCATTGAGAATGGGGACAATCAGGACAACCATTTTGTCGATGTAGAAGAACTGAACAGGAGGATTGCTCATCTGTGGCAGGACGAGAGAATCGAAAGCCACGACCTCTATATCCGTCATGATAAATCCTACCCCACCTCGAGCAAGGGGATGGACTATATCAGCACAGCCACAAACATACAGTTGTGGTTCGATTCAGAGACGAGGGGCACCTTATACACCATACCTACGAAGGAACTGGGGGATAGGATTTTCCTCGAACTTGGGGAAATCATCACACAATACTACAAGGAGAATCCTCACGTGATTCACTACGGAAGCAGTGTCATACCCCAAACGTATGATGCATGGCAGATGGATTTGGTACACAGCCAGATTATGGATTTCACCGGGGGGAATAAACCCTGGCATGAATACCGCATCATCTTCTACCCTCCAGGCAACAAGAAGGATGGCATCTGCCGTATTTTGGTGGAAGAGACAACCGGTGCCCTCTGGCTGCCAGAGGGATGGCAGAGGATGAAGAGTTGGGTGAACGGCAAAGCAACCTATTACAAGAAATAAAGACGTTCCTATCACAACATAAAAAAATCCAATCACAACGAGAAATATGAAAAAGTTTATCATTATAATCGTATGCTCAATGCTATCATCAAGCATTTGGGGGCAAGAGAGTCTGCAGAAAAAACTACAAAGTAGCCCGAAGATTGACAGTCTGCTCAGTTATGTCAGATTATTGGATTCCGAACCACGAGAAGTGTACGAGTTTAATGGAGATTACAAAAGAACCCTCGATTGGAACTTTTGGGAGAGTATTCAGCCTCAACGCAACTCCACGACACATCTTCTGATTGACTCCATCCGACAGACTTTTATGGAACTTGCCGACCAGGCTTTGGAAAACTACATGGAAGAACGACATCATGATGGGATGGATAGCCTCGTCTATATCATCACATTAGGTAAAAATGAAAACAGGAAGAAAAACATGGACACCCAACTTCATGAAATGGTTCATCACGGTCTAAGATCAACTGCTATTTCCACCCCTAACACTTCAGAATCCATGATTTTCAGTTATCGCCCGATTATTGATGAACAAGGTGCAGAGCCAGAAGGCTATAATGGCATGTTCTTTTATAATAATGTAAAAGCAGGGGGAGACTCCATTAAACCAGTGTTCATCGATTTAAAAGCGTATGAAAAGATGCTGAAAAAGATTTTCAACAGAAAGGGAATCCATCAGCAACATTGCCACATCCGAAAAGATAGCACTTATGTATTTGATCACATTCATGAACACTGGTCCATTGGGGAAATACACTCTGACCATGAATGGGCATCAGAAGGAAAAGCAACCATCTACACATTCTCTTCGGACACACTGGCTATGGAGGTTTACAGAATTCTCAAACAGCATACATGGCAATTCATAGAGGAACACCCCACCACGAGATGCACGTTTCAAACAGATTCCGTCCCTCGCTCCTTTCCCTTTACAATATTCAAATCCGAAACAAAGTTGAAAGACAATCTATCTCATAAATTTATCATTTACCTCTCTATGGATTGGAAAAATCTGAATACGCATGCTTACCATATTGTCGTATTTGATGTCCGAATGAGCGAATGGGGCACAGAATTTCTCCCTCGCGACTGGCAATCTCTGAAGAGTTGGAAGAACGGGAAGAGGACCTACTACAAGAAAAAACAATAACCAAACACAGAGCCTCCCAATTGGCGTACCCCACGTCGGTTGACCGACATGCCCCACATCGACTCACCGACGTGGGGCACTTCGGTAAAGAAATTATTTTTCTCCCTTCTTTCATTATACATTTTCCAGAAAAGTGGTAATATATAGATAGAAGACAACGAGGATGGAACAGACATCAGACAAGAAACTGACACGCGTCTCGGAGGATGCGCTGCTCATCAGGAACATTCTTGATGGGCACCCCGAACAGTTCCGTGTGCTTGCCGACCGCTACGGGCAGCAGGTGATGGAACTCGTGGGACGCATCATTCCACAGGCGGAAGATGTAGAGGAGGCGGTGCAGGACACGCTGATGGAGACCTACCAGAGTTTGCAGCGGTTCGACTCGCAAAAGGCAAACTTCAGGACTTGGCTGCTGCGCATCGCCTACCACACGGCACTGAAGCGTCTCCGAGACAAGTCGCACATGCAGTTTGTCGATGTGGAACCGATGCAACTCGAAGCCATCGCCGACCCAAGCATCGACGCGCTGCTGAGCGACACCACTCCCGACCGTCTCGCCCTGCTGGAACAAGCCATCCACCAACTGGCACCTCCCGACCAGATGCTGCTCAGCCTCTACTAACACGATGACCGACCGCTCCGAGAGATTGCCTACATCGTAGGACATGACGACAGTTATCTGCGCTCACGACTACAATGGCTCAGAAAGAAAATCAGTAACCTCATCATCACACTCGAAAAGAATGGAAACCAATAAACGATACGAAGACCAGGCATTGCGCACGGTGATGCACCGACAGGCAGAAACCTCCCAGCAGATGAAACTCTCCGAGGGTTTCACCGACCGACTGATGGAACGCATTGAGACCCTCTCCCGCAATGGGGAGGGAGAGCCATTCGGAATGGAAGACAAAAAGAAGAACATGCCGAAACGTCACCACGCATGGATCTACACAGGTGTGGCTGCTGCCATTGCCCTGTTGCTGACGTTCGGTGCCGTCCTGTTGCGGCATGGCAACACGGAGAAGCCCGAACTGATTGCCAAGACCGACACGGTGAAGGAGAAGACACTCTCCCCAACCCTCCCCCACAATGGGGAGGGGGTGCCATCCAGCAAGGAAGGAAAGTCTGAGAAGGAAAACACGGAGAAGGCTGATACGGTGGATGCAGTGAAGGAGATGCACAGAAACTGGAGGAAGCCACCGAAAGTGTATATGGCAAGGGTCGCTCCTGCACCGAAAGAGGATGAGGAAAAAGAGATGGTCATGACGAATGAACCTCTTGCTGAACCCACCAATAACGAGGCGATATTGGCTGAAAGTGATGAATTCATCCCTTATCAAAACCATTCTCCCCTACCCGACATAGAGGACATGAAATGCGACATCCGAAACCGTGGGGAACGCCTGACCCAATATGTGGAAATGGCTATCAGCGACAACACTTATTAATTAACCAACAATTGACAACAACATGAAAAAGTTTCTCATCATAATTTATGCCACCCTATCCAATCTTTATGGATATGCACAAATGAATCCAAAGATTGACAGCCTCATCAAGCACGTGGAGCCATTGGGTTGCGAAACTGATTTTGAATACCACTTGATGGGTTACGAATCCATACCACGCTGCTATTACCGCATTGACTACAGCATACATGACAAGTACATGCCGAGTCCTGACGATTCACATGCCTTACGTTTCAAGCCCAAGTATGATAGCATCTACAGCATTATACACCCTAAAGAACTCATGATACACAATGCTATTCGAAATACCTGCCGAGATTTGATAAAGGATGCAGAAGAAAGTTATTTGTGGGAATATCATCAGCACGGGAATGACAGTATGAAATATGCTATCACATTAGGAGGCGGAGATATAGATTTAGCAACGAAGATTCCCCATATGAGACGCATGGATGTGTCTAACTCGCTGAAATATTTCTACAAATCACAACCACGAAACAACGTAGGTTTACCTACAATCGGCAAAGGCTGCTTTGAATACGAATACATTCCAGATAGTATTCGCAGATATCCACATCCCATAGACATTGAGGACTATTCCAGGCATATTCAACCCATTTTGGCTCACGAAGGAATTGAGGGGCACAGTTTTTACCTTCACTGCGATTCCTCTCTCGCCATTCGTCATCCCGAAGTGAAAATACAATTGGCAGAGACATTTTATGCCACACCTCCTTACAATTCGGAAATCAATGGAATGATTTATACCATAGAATCGGTAGTTTTAGCGAAAGAAGTATTAGATAAACTTCAAACTGCCACATGGGATTATATCAACACACATCCAAACACTGCTTGTGAGTTTTTCACAACAAACCATCTCGAATTCAATGCGCAAACACTTATCTGTAGCCAATTAAAAGTAACAGACCCTAAAAGCCAAGCGCATGAATACACTATTTATCATGTGAAAGACCTAAAGGACAGATATTACTTCGTCATATTGGACACGTATGGGTATAATAAAGGCTACACCGTTCGCTCGTTGCCCTACGGATGGCAAAGGATGAAGAGTTGGATAAACGGGAAAATTGAATACTATAAAGGTGAACGATAATAGTGACGAATAGGCCTATCATATATACCATCATTCAAAAACCTAAAAACTGAACAAGACATGAGAAGAACTATATTTGCACTTTGTGCCGCTGCCGTCTCTCTCAGCACCTTTGCGCAGAAGACCATTCTGGAAAGGCTGAAGGGGAATCCGAAGATTGACAGCCTCGTGAATGAAGTGAGGGCATTGGGAGGAAGTGGATCCGTTTCCTACTATTACGACGGGAAACTCCACAAAACAGTCTCCATCCACTGCTCTCTGATGACAGAGCAGGACAAGAAGGTGTATGACGCTGTGCGCAAGACCTGTCTGTTGCTCACCGACGATGCCCGAGAGAGTTACATCTGGGAGTATCATCGTGACGGAGTGGACAGCGTCCGCTATTCCATTGCCATCGGAGACTATCAGGAGGGGGACACCTTGAGCACCTATCAGAACAGGAGAGAGGTCTTTTATCACGGTGTGCCCGAAGTGCTCATGTTCCGTTATGATTCCAACGGAAAGAAGGACGAAAATTTTGGGAGCCGACAGGGATTCGGACTTTTCAGATATGAATATATGCCCGACAGCACCTATAAGAAGATGAATGAAGTGGTTCCGTTCGACACGAAGGAATACACGAAGCGGCTCCTCGCCATCCTGAAGCAGAAAGGAATCGAATGCCGACGGTTCTACACTTATCACGACAGCACCTACACGTTTGACGAGAGCCAGCAATATGGCACGGACGAGTTTGTCATGAGGGAGAACTACACTTCGCCCAAACAGCCGAAAAGCGAGACAAGGGGCACGGTCTTCACGATGCACTCAAAGGATTTGGCGGATTCCGTGCGGAACCAGATTGTCAGGATGACATGGGATTTCTTGGAGGAACACCCCCACACGGGGTTCTCCTTCAATCCCTACATAGGCTTCAAACCGACCTTGCTCAAATCGCTCTTTGAGCATAAAGAGTTGACCCGAATCCTTCATGGCTACAACATCTACCTGCACAGCCAGGGTGAGGAGGATTTCAACATCATCGTCCTCGAGAACACGGGCAACTTGCTGCTGCCTGCCGAATGGCCCATCCTGAAGAGTTGGAAGAACGGGAAGGTGACTTACGACAAGAAGAAAGCCAAGACCATGACACCCCAACAGATGGAACAATACACCAACGGACGTTGGACAAGCACGGGAAAATATACCCCTATTGAGGAATCGGAAGAAAATCTGAAGGAAAAGAAGAAATGAAGGAATTGATAGATAAATGAACGCCAACAAGAGGGTGTGTCAAATTACATGCTTCTATAGCCTCTGAATCGACGTCGTCGATGTCGGTTAACCGATGTCGTCGACGTCGGTCGGTCGATGTCGACGACGTCGATTTCGAGGATTTGAAACGATGTAATTTGACATACCCTCTTGAAGTTTATTGCAGCACCAAGAGGGCGAGGTAGAACGACAATTCGGCAAGGAGGCAGACAGCACCGCAGCAGTCGCCTGTATAGCCCCGAAGCCGCCGCCAGATGATGACGAACAGGAGGATGACCGCGAGGATGGGGGCAAGAACGGCAAGCCACCAGGTGGTGTCGGTCAGAAGGATGAGGGGAAGGGATGGCAACACTCCTTGCAAAGCAAGGCTGATGGTTGCTCCCATACTGATGGGTCGATAGACGGTCTTGTTCTTTGCCTCTTCCTCCCGACGCGCATAGGGCATGAAGTTGACAATCTGGCTGGAGAACAACTTGGCTAAGGGGTCGGCTGCAAAGATGGCAAACACGGCGGTCATGGGGGGCAACTGACTGAGAATGCCCCACAGGAGCAGGAAGTAGAAGATGAGGGCAATGACGCCGTAGGTGCCGATGTGGGAGTCTTTCATGATGGCCAATGTGCGTTCGCGGTCAGTGCCGCCGCCGAAACCATCGAAGAAGTCGGCAAGCCCGTCCTCATGCAAGGCACCCGTCAAGAAAAGACGGACGACAATGGCGATGATGACAGCGACTGGGAAGGGCACCACATGACATGCCCCGAAAAGAGTGGCTGCCATGATGCCGCCTGTGAACCAGCCCGTGAAGGACCAGTGCTCCACCACGGTCTGATAGGCTTCCTTGGGTGGCTGGTGGAGTCGCCAGAAAGGAAGTCGGGTGAAGAAGATGAATGCCGCCCAAAGACGGTCGCAGAATTTTACGTGCATATTATGCGGTAGCAAATTTATCACTTTTCATTTTTCACTTTTACTTTGATGAAGGAGAATCGCCCGGATGGGGCTGGTTAGAAATATTTGGTGATGTGGGCATTATCGAAGTTGTTCATTTCGTTCATCATGCGGACGGCAGAATCGACGATGGGGAAGGCGCAGAGGGCCCCTGTACCTTCGCCTAAGCGTAACCCCAGAGAAAGGAGCGGTTCGGCATGGAGGGAATCGAGCATGCGTCGGTGTCCGCTCTCGTCGCCACAATGGGTGAAAATCATGTAGTGTCGGGCTTCGGGATAGAGTTGACAAGCGGCTAAGGCACAGGCGGTCATGATGAAGCCATCGACGAGGATGACCATCTGCCGCTCGGCTGCACGGAGCATGGCACCGATGGCAGCAACCATCTCGAAGCCTCCGAAGTAGCGGATGATGTAGTCGATTGAGGGTTGACGGTTGACAGTTGACAGAAAACGGTCGAGGGCTTGGGTGAGGACTTGCTGCTTGTGGCTGATGCCTTGGTGGTTGAGCCCTGCACCAGCACCGATGCATTCGGAGAGAGGGATGTGGCAGAAGAGGCTCATCCAAATGGAGGAGGGGGAGGTGTTGGCAATGCCCATTTCGCCAAGGCAGAGGAGACGGGAGCCTTCGGAAGCACAGGCATCGGCTAAATCGATGCCCACAGTGAGGGTGCGTGTGTATTCGTCTTCGGTCATGGCGGCTTCGTGAAGGAAATTACGGGTACCGGGAGCAATCTTGCAGTTCATGATGCCTGGCACTTGGGAGAGGTCGTGGTCAACACCCACATCGACAATGCGGAGGTGGAAGCCATGCTGACGGCAGAACATGTTGACACCGCCGCCACCTTTGGTGAAGTTGACCATCTGCTGCCATGTCACCTCGCGAGGAGAGACGCTGACCCCTTCACGCTCGATTCCGTGGTCGCCTCCGAGGAGAAGGTGGCAGGGATGAGTAATGGAAGGACTGAGGGTCTGCTGGATGAGGCAGACCTGCATGGCAAGGGTTTCCAACCTGCCCAACGAACCTTTGGGCTTGTTGAGGTTGTCGATTTTGTCTTGAATGACGGGACGTAGTGCCTCGTCGGGGGCTTGTATGTTGAATGTTTTCATATCACTTGATTTTTACAGGAATGCCACTGACCATGAGGATGACTTCATCGGCATGTTGGGCAACGTATTGGTTCATCCAGCCTTGCAGGTCGGTGAACCGACGTTGCACGGCATTGTCACTCACACCACCAGATCCGATTTCGTTGGTGACGAAGATGAAGGTGGCATCTTGGGCGGTGAAGCGGTCAAACTCAGCCTTCAAGGCTTCGAGGGCTTTGTCCACGTCTGCTGAAGTTGGAGCATCCGCCTTATGCGTGGGCTGGTCAAAGAAGAAGTTGGTACACCAGAGAGTGATGCAGTCGATGACGGCTACACGTCCCGTGAGGTCGTGGCGACTCAGGTATTTCTCTTCCTCGATATTGTCCCATTCGGAGCCACGCCGTTCTTGGTGTTTGAGGACACGCTGGCGGAACTCGTCGTCCCACACATGGGCAGTTGCCACATAGACGGGGTTGGGACTGAGGGAGAGGGCAAGACGTTCAGCATATTGACTTTTGCCTGAACGTTGACCACCTGTAATCAAGATAATCTTTCTCATATTATTATATATATCATGAGTAGCAAGGCAATGGCGATGCACTCGGATGTTCGATTGATGCGGATGGCTGTCTGCATGTCTGCGGTGGTGAGGGGACGGTCATTGTCGCCAATGTAAGGTTTGTCGAACAGTTGACCGAAGTAGGTGTGAGGACCACCAAAACGGCAGTCGAGGATGCCAGCAAGGGCTGCTTCGGAATAGCCGCTGTTGGGAGAGGCATGATGGGAGCCGTACTTGGCAACGAATTTCAACAGAGAAAACCTGCCCGATGCAAGCACCATGAGGAAGGCGGTGATGCGAGCAGGGAGGTAGTTGGCAACATCGTCAAGACGGGCAGCAAAGCAGCCGAAGTCTTTGTAGCGGTCTGTTTTATAACCTATCATGGAGTCGAGGGTATTGACCATCTTGTAGGTAAGCATGCCCGGCACCCCACCGATGGCAAGCCAGAAAAGAGGAGCGATGACACCATCACTGAGGTTTTCAGCAAGGGTTTCGAGGGCGGCGGTACGGATTTCCTGAGCAGAAAGTTCGCTTGTGTCACGCCCCACGATACGAGCCACCTGCTTGCGCCCTTCTTCGAGAGAACGGTCAACTGCGAGGAAGGTTTCACGCACTTCACGAATGAGGGTGGTGCCAGCGAGACACCAGAATATGATGAGGGAACGGAAAGCCATACAAACGCAGATGTTCCAATTGCAGAGGAAATGGTCGGCGAGGAAAAGAAAGGAGAATACCAAAGCAACAAGAAAGAGGGAAAGAAGCGTACCCTTCAGTTTTCGATGCTTGTTTCTGTTGAAGCGTTTCTCACCCAAGGAAATCATCTTGCCAAACCAAACGACGGGGTGTGGCATCCACATTGGGTCACCCAGCAGGAGGTCGAGGATCCATCCGATGAGCAGAGGCAATAGGTATGGTAACACGCTGTTCATCGTCGGTCAAGGAATTGTTGGATGGCTACCACAAGTGCATCGTTCTCTTCTGGAGATTGGGTGGCAATGCGGAAATGATGAGGGGTGAGACCTCGGAAATTGGAGGCATCACGGATGAGGATGCCATGTTGGCGTGCCAGATACTCTTTCAGTTGGGCGGCAGTGGCAGACTCAAGGGTGCAGAGGAAGAAGTTGGTCTGTGTCGGGAAGGCTTTCATGCCATCGATGGCATTCAGTTGGGCACGAAGCCTTTGGGTCTCATCCATATAAGAGCGGAGGTCGGGAATGAGGCTTTTCCGATTGCCGACAAGCCATTTGCCCGCCTCTATCGCCAAAACATTGACTGCCCATGGACGTTGCTGTTGACGCAAAAAACGGATGATGGAAGCCTGTGCTGTGATGTATCCGAGCCGCAAGCCCGGAACGGCATACTGCTTGGTCATCGAATGAATCTGTATGATATTGCCTGGGCACAACATGTCGGCTGGTTGAGGGAGTCGGCAGAGCGTATAGTCCTCATACGATTGGTCAACCACCAGAAACTCGTGATACCTTGAGGCTTCGATTACGCTGTCCTCTGTCACCACTCGACCCGTCGGGTTGTTGGGATTACAGAGCCAACAGAGTGCCCCATCAGGATGCTCTTCATAGCCAAAAAGACGGCATGCCTCCTCATACTCGGAGAAGGTGGGATGATAGACATGATAGGTCTTTCTGTCACGGAATGCCTGTGCTATCAAGTAGATGGCATCGGTGGCGCCACTGGTCACCAGCACTTCATCGGCATCAATGCCATACTCGTGGGCAATCATCTTCTCCAACGAACGAGGCGACGGCTCTGGATAGGAACGAATGGCATGCATGTGACGACACAGGTGTTCCTCCAACTCCGAGAGGTCGGCATGGGCATAGATATTGGAACTGAAGTTCATGCGGATGCCCTCATACTGGTAGATGTCGTCGCCATGTCCGTCAATCATCGCCTTGCAGTATTTGATAGAGTAAATCCATATTGAGATGCTTTCGCACGTGGTCAGCCAGTAGGTCATACTGCTGTTCTTTGAAAGCGTGATAATCGAAGGTGCGGTTCGCCTCGTTCAGTTTCTCTGCAAAAGGTTGCAGGAGCATATCGATGAAGGGAGCATTGTCGAGAATGCCATGCACATAGGTGCCCATGCAATGCGCATCCACCTTGTAGCCGTCGGGCTGTCCGTTGTCGAAGACCACAAGTGGACTCGATGCGGCATCACCGTATGGATGTGTTTCTCCACAATGAATTTCGTAGCCTTGCATGCCACCATTGAAAGAAACTTGGCGCGTGGTTTTCTCCTCGGTGATGGTCGTGGTGACAGGCAATAAGCCAAGACCGGGGAGGCGTTCCATATTGCCCTCGATATGCTGAGGGTCGCACACCTCCACGCCCATCATCTGATAGCCACCGCAGATACCCATGACCGTCGTACCTTCCCGATGGGCACGAATGATGGCTTGTGCCACGCCATTGCGTCGCAATTCGTAGAGGTCACTGAGGGTCGATTTCGAGCCTGGCAGGATGATGATGTCGCTCTTGAGGAGGTCATCGGTGTTGTTGGTATAGAACAGGTGAACCCGTGGGTCACGTTCCAACACATTGAAGTCGGTGAAGTTGGAAAGATGGCGCAGGAGCACCACCGCCACATTGACCTTGCCCCGTTCGGCTTGCATGGACTTGGTAGCGAGATCCACGCTGTCCTCTTCCTCAATGTGAATGTCCTTGTAGTAAGGGATGACACCCAATACAGGCACTCCACAGAGGTCTTCCAACATCTTCCTTCCGTCCTCGAAGAGCCGCAAGTCACCACGAAACTTATTGATGATGATACCCTTGATGCGCTTTCGGTCTTCAGGGGTCTGGAGGGCGATGCTGCCATAGACAGAAGCAAAAACACCGCCACGGTCAATGTCTCCCACAAGAATGACATCAGCCCCAGCGTGTCGTGCCATGGGCATGTTCACCAAGTCGCTGTCGCGAAGATTGATTTCGGAAATGCTGCCCGCCCCTTCCATCACAATCGGGTTGTAGCGTTGGGAAAGACGGTCAAAGGCGGCACACACCTCACGTTTCAACTCATCTCGTCCCTCCTTGCGGAAATAGTCGTAGGCATCACGGTTGCCGATGGGCTTGCCGTTGAGCACCACTTGGCTGGTGTGGTCACTTTGGGGTTTCAACAGCAGAGGGTTCATGTCGGTGTGGCAAGGAATGCCAGCCGCTTCGGCTTGCACGGCTTGTGCACGGCCAATCTCCAAGCCTTCGGGAGTGGCATAGGAGTTAAGTGCCATGTTCTGCGCCTTGAAGGGGGCAGGATGGTAGCCATCTTGCAGGAATATTCGACACAGCGCCGTAGCAAGGATGCTCTTGCCTACGTCACTGCCAGTGCCAGCCAACATCAGAGGGTGAAGACACTTACCATCTACCATTTGACATTTACCATTTACCATTTGACATCTACCATTTGACACTTACCATTTACCATCTATATTATATATATGTGTATAACTTGCCAACACGTTTTTGTACTTAAAGACAGGAGTGGGAACAGGTTCGCCTTTGGCATTATAGACCTGTGTCACAGAGGTTGGGGTCTCCCCCAAGAACTGCGTATAATGAAACTCATGTCCACGGTATTCTTTGCCATCCAAGACAAAACGACGATAGCCGAGAGAGAGTTTGCGGTCAGCCTTTCGTGCTGTGATGGTATAAGGCAAGACACCGCACATGGGGTATTCGCCTTCATCGGTCACGATGCGTTGGCACAGATACATCATACCACCACATTCAGCCACAATTCGCCCTCCTCTTTCGGCATAGTCCTTGATGCACAGCCGTGTCTGTTCAGCCTTCACCAATGCTTCCAAATGTTTCTCAGGATAGCCGCCCGGCAGATAGAGCAAGTCACAGTCATCCAGCATCGGCACATCGGTTTCGGGGTCGAAGAATACGACTTTGCCCAGACGGTCAAGCGTTTCCTGATACAGGAACGAAAAAGACTCCTTATTTCTTGCTACCACAATCATAATGCCAACAGTTTTTCCCATTTCACCTGCTGCTCCAACAAAGCAACCAACGTTTCATGTTCCATCTTCTCGGAGAAATCCAATCCCAAATAGCGACTGCCCTGCTCCAGTTCAGCCGTCTTAGGCAGAAAACCAAAACACTCCACCTGCAAATCATCACACACCTGTTGCAGCATAGCACGGTGTTTCTCTGAACCTACCTTGTTAAAGATGACCCCTGCTATCCGCACTCCCTCACGAAAATGGAGAAAGCCCGACAAGAGTGCTGCCATCGAGTATGCCGCCGACCGTGCATCCACCACCAACACCACTGGCAAGCCCAACACACGGGCAATCTCTGCCGACGAGCCTTTGTCGCGGTCGTAACCATCGAACAAACCCATCATGCCTTCCACCACACACACGTCAGCATCGGCTCCATAATGGGTGAAGAGTTCCTTCACATGTGCTTCCGAAGCCATGAACGTGTCGAGATTGACGCTTGGCCTGCCACACACGGCTTCGTGAAACTTCGTGTCGATATAGTCAGGACCGCACTTGAAGGGCTGCACCTTCATGCCTTTCTTCACCAACAACGCCATCAAGCCTCGGGCAACCGTTGTCTTGCCCGAGCCACTGGTAGGTGCTGCTATGAGGAAACTTTTCGTCATTGGAATGCGAAGTTAGAAAAAATTATCCAAAAATGTGAATGAATCATGAAAAAAGTTGTATCTTTGCAACCGAATTTGGTAATCAAGCGACGAAAACCGTTGTGCGATGCAAGGGAATCAGGTGAAAGACCTGGGCTGTACCTGCAACTGTAATCCCCTTTTGTAAACGTCTGCTCAAACAACGCCACTGAGGAATCGGGAAGGCGAGCAGACTGGGGGAAAGCCAGGAGACCTGCCAAAACCTACATAGTACGTATATACGCACAGGAACATGCGTGGTAATACACAAGACTTATGAGAAGATGGTTTCTTGGAGGGGCATTATTATGCCTTGCCCAGATATTGTTGGCACAAGACGTTCTGAAGGAGGATTCTCTGCAAGAAGTGGTCGTGACGGGTACTGGTACACAGCACCTGCTGAAAGATGCGCCCGTGCAGACAGAGGTCATCAGCGGCAAGATGTTGCAGAACTATGGCGGGCAGTCCATTGAGGATATCCTTGGGGGACTCACGGCTTCTTTCTCTTTTAACGAAGGCGACATGGGCAGTCAGATGCAGATGAACGGATTGGGCAATTCTTACATTCTCGTTCTTGTCGATGGAAAGCGTATTCATGGTGACAACGGCGGCGAGAACGACCTTTCGCTTATCGACCCGCACAATATCGAAAAGATTGAGATTGTGAAGGGAGCCTCATCTGCCCTCTACGGCAGTGATGCCATTGCTGGTGTCATCAATATCATCACGAAGAAGCACGAGACAGGAGGCATCCTGTTGGAGAACACTACACGAGGCGGCTCTTATGGCGATTTGCGTCAACATAACGGCATCAGTCTGAACTTCGGCAAACTCAAGTCATACACTAACTTCCAACTGCAACACTCTGATGGCTGGCAGAACACGGCGAAGGAGGACCCGCACCAAACGGAGTATCTCATCACCGACTCGCGCAACAAGACGGTGAACCGACACACCAACTGGCAGGTGTCAGAACACCTTACTTACACACTCAGCAAAGATGTGGAACTGTATGCAGATGGTTCTCTGTATCGCAAGCGCATCTACCGTCCCAGCGGCATCCATCCTGGCGTGGACGTGAAGACCTACGACCTCCGCTACAGCAATGCTTCCGCCTCGGCTGGCGGCAAGTGGAAGATGAATGCTACGGATGTGGTCACCCTCGATGTAGATTGGAACCGTCATGCTTACTATTATGACTTCACGGCTGTCACGCTGACGGATGGTTATGTGAATGGACATGCCACCTCATACTTCCCTTACTATCCCGGACAAAGCCAACTGCAAAGCGACCAGCAGCGAACGATGGCGCACCTGAAGGGTGTGTTCTCGCTTCCCTATGAGAATCGCTTGAGTGCGGGTGTGGAGTGGCGGTACGACTGGCTGAAAGCACCTAACCGCGTGGATGGCGGAAGGGCTACGGACAACACGGGGGCGCTCTACCTGCAAGACGAGTATTCTCCGTTCCCTTGGCTCAACGTGACAGCAGGTTTGCGACTGAACAAGAACGAACAGTTTGGGTGGCGGCTCACGCCGAAGGTTTCTGCCATGTTCAGTGCGGGCGAGGACTGGCGCATCCGCACCGCATGGAGCCAAGGCTTCAAAACGCCTACCCCGAAAGAGTTGCGCTACCGTTACATCCGCGAGATGAACGGCACGTACCTTTATCTGGGCAACACGGCATTGAAGCCGCAGACGAGCGATTACTTCTCCTTGGGCGCGGAGTACAACCACGGCGGTTTCTCCGCAACCGTGACGGGCTATTATAATCATGTGCGTGACATGATTGCTCTGGTCACCATTCCTAACCACGAAGTGCCGACTGACCTCTACACGAAATACCTGCCTCTGAAGACCCGACGGTATCAGAATCTGGAGACTGCCAAGACCTACGGCATCGACCTGACGCTGCGCTACCGCATCGACCGCCAGTGGACGGCAGGACTGAGTTACAGTTACCTCGACACCGATGCGGAGCAATATGACACGGAGAATGACCTGTTGCGGAATGTCGTCATCGACGGTATGGCGCACCACAAAGGCACGTGTTTTGTGACTTGGAACCACGCTTTCAGGAATGAGGATGCTTTCGGTGCGGGCATTTATGGACGCATGTCGAGCAAACGCTACTATCAGTTGAACGGCAACGGCAAGGGCTACCAATTGTGGCGGCTGACCAGCCACTATGCGTTCAGTTCCCGACGGGGCAAGCAGTCTCCCCTCACCTTCAATCTGGAGGCAGGTGTCGATAACCTCTTCAATTATGTCGACAAGACGGACCACGGTCTCCACCTCGGCACAACCACACCGGGGACTACGGTGTATGCGGCATTCACTGTCCGCTTTAACAAGGGCAAGAAAATCACCAATAACTATAAGTCTAACTCTTTAAATCAAACAAACAATGAAGACAATTAAGTATTTCATGATGGCGGCATTCGCCCTCATGACGGCTATGAGTTTCAGTGCTTGTAGCGACGACGATGACAACACGTCATCCAACTATGAGAAGTATCAGCAGGAAGTGGACAACACCGTAAAGGCCCAGAAGCAGAGCACCAGGGCGATTCTGCTGGTGGCGTTCGGTTCGACGTGGGAGCAGGCGTACGACACTTTCGACCAAATCAAGGCAGACTACCAGAGCAAGTTCGCAGGTTGGGACATCTACCTTTCCTTCTCTTCTGCCATCTGCATCAACAACGCGCGTGCTGGTGAGAATGTGGCTCCGAAGGACTACTACGACCCTGAGCACTGGCTCACTGCCATCGGCAAGGCTGGCTACAAGCAGATTGTGGTGCAGTCTCTGCAGGTGATTCCCGGCGAAGAGTATCGCCGTGTGCGCGACACGTATGTGAAGGACTTCATGAACAACCGCAACGGTGACTTCTCCGACGAGTACATGAAGAGCCTCGACCTGAATGTGGTGGTGGGCACTCCGCTGATGGCTGAGGAGAGTGACGCTGAGGCTCTCGCCAAGGTGCTGAACGAGGAGAGTGACATCAAGGCTGCCGTGAGTCAGGGCATCGTGGCTTTCATGGGTCACGGAAACCCTGAAGGTTACGACTACTATGGCGGCAACATCCGCTACCTGCAACTGGAAGACGCTCTCCGCGCACTGAACACGAACTATTATGTGGGCACGGTGGATATGGACGACACTTACGCTGAGAACGTGCTGGAGCACATTGCTGGCGGTACTTTCGACTATCAGGTGGGCGACGTGAGCAAGACTGTCACTTACGCTGCCAACGCTTCCAAGAAGGCGCAACTCTATCCGCTCATGTCTATTGCGGGCGACCACGCTCACAACGATATGGCTGACGAGGATGACGAGGAGAGTTGGATTTCTCTCTTCACGGCTGCCGGCATCGAGACCACCACTTACGAGAAGAACTTCAAGGAGGTTTGCTGGAAGAACCTGCCCGCTGGCGAGGGTTACATCCCTGCTCTGGGCGAGCGTTCGGCTGTGCGCGAGTTGTGGATGAAGCACACGCGCGAGGCAATCGCCAAGTTGAACACTGAGGATGCGCTTTCCACTCCGACGACGGCTCCTGACGAAGAATAAGACTCCATTTCTTTTTACTCTTTATATGAACAGCAGACTGTCTGCAAGATGGACTGCAAACTATTAGTGACATGAACAGCAGACTGTTATTGCTGGCGGCGGCGCTCTTTGGCGAGAGCGCCGCTTTTTGCCAGATACACAAGATGGAGCGCAAGGACTCTGTCGGAACAGAGCGCAGTTACAATCTGAACCCGGTCGTCGTGACGGGTTCGGGTCACCACCAGCGGCTGAAGAGCACTGCCACCCCTGTGCGTGTGCTGACGAGTCAGGAGATGGAGGAGCAGGGCATCAGCACGTTTGACGGCGCGCTGACGCGCATGATGCCGCAGGTGTCGATGGCGCCGAACTCGATGGGTTCGTTCCTCCGCATGAACGGGCTGGGGAACAAGTATATCCTCATCCTCGTCAACGGGCAGAAACTGACGGGCGACATCTCGAACAACGTGGATTTGAACCGCGTGAACATGTCGCGCGTGAAGCGCATCGAGGTGTTGGACGGGGCGGCTTCGTCGCTGTATGGAAGTGACGCCATCGCCGGTGTCATCAACATTATTACGGACCAGCCCACACAGCAGTTGGTGAGCGTGGAGAGCGACACGCGCATCTCGGGCAAGGGTCAACTGACGGAGGCAGTGACGCTCGACATCTTCACGAAGGGTTTCGGCTCTTACACGTCCTACACGCACGACCGTGCGGACAGTTACCAGAACAACCGCCTCGAATACGTGAAAGGCTCCGACACCGAGACACAAGAGACCATTGCGCCGCTCTTCACGGGCTACCGCTCTGACATCGTGGGGCAAAAGTTCACCTTTTCGCCCAACGAGCACCTGGCTCTGAATGCGGGCTTTGACTACTCCGGCAAAATCACCGACCGCCCCAACACGAACCCTGACATCGCGGGCGGCACCGACTACGAGATGCAGTACAAGGGTTTCCGCTGGAACGTGGGAGGCATCTACAAGTTCACGGCAAAGAATTCCTTGCAGGCGAACTTCACTGCCGACCGTTTCCGCTACGGAAAGGAGTATGATGTGGAGACGAAGAGCCAGCAGGTGGGCGACTTCGTGCTCTCCAAAAAGCAGCATGCCTACGAGGCGGATGTGAAGACCATCCTCGGCTTGGCGCAAGACGGCACCACCATCTTCGGAGCCAACTGGCGGAAGGACTGCCTCGAGGCGACGTCGGGCAGCATTGACCGGGATGCCTACACCCTCGCCTTCTACGGTCAGCATGAGCAGAAGTTCCTCAGGCTGATGACCGCCACGGTGGGTGCCCGCTACACGCATCACGAGACGTTCGGCGACCGCTTCACGCCCAAAGCCACCCTCATGTGTTCGCCCGGAGCGTTCCGCTTCCGCGCCACCTGGTCTGCGGGTTTCCGTGCGCCGGGGCTGGATGAGATTTACTATCACTATTACTCCGTCAACCGGGGAAAGCCCCAAATCATCTTCGGCAACCGCGACCTGAAGCCCGAGAAGAGCAACTATTTCGCCCTCAATGCCGAGTATCACACGGACCGGCTGCTGGTGAGCGTGACGGGCTACCTCAACCGCATCGGCGACATGGTGGTTCGTCAGAACATTGACGTGGACGATTCTTCTCTCGCCATGCTCCAAGCCGAGTTCCCCGAGATGACTGCTGAGGAGGCGGCGAGACTGGAGCGGTATTCCCTCTACCGGAACAGCGACCGGGGCGACGTGAAGGGTGTGCAGGTCAGCGTGTCCGCCAACCTCTTCCGGGGCTTCAACCTCTCTGCCAACTGGGCATACGCCTATGCACGCACCCAGAGCGAAGGGCAGTGGAGCGTGCTGGAGCGCAGCATCCGCAACTCCGCCACCCTCGCCGCCAACTATCACCGTGTGTGGGGAAAGTATGCCTTGGGCGTGAACCTGAACGGCAGGCTGCAGTCCAGGACCTACTACACAGGCTCTTACGAGAATGCCCCGGGCTTCGGCATCTGGAACCTCAACACCACCCACACGTTCGACTGCACGAGGTGGGCGCTCATCGTGCCCAGCATCGGCATCGACAACCTCTTCGGCAAGACCGACCAGCGCATCGACTCGTCCGTGCGCAAGTATGCCCTCTACTCGCCCGGCAGGATGATGGTCGTGGGGCTGAAGGTGAAACTGAAGGACGGGAAATAGTGCGGACGGCATGAGAATCTGGCATAAGCAAACGAGAAGCCAAATGCCTTTATCGCCTTCGGCGGACGAAAGAAAAACAGATAAAAACAGGTAAAAACAGATAAAAACAGGTTTTTCGTCATGCTTTATGCAGATATAAAGAGAAGAAAGACATTTCATTATACCTTGTGCAGAAATAAAAACATGAAAGAAATATTTTTATTTGTTTTTACCTATTTTTATCTGTTTTTCTTTCGTCCGCCGAAGGCGATAAAGGCTTTGGAGTTTACATGTTTTTTCACTAAATTCACATAAAAAAGCGACAACGGCATGAACAGAATGACTGCAATGTCGAGATAGCAAAAATGAAAGCGTCGTTGTCGATTAATTGATAACGTCGTTATCGATTAATTGATTACGACGTTATCAATTAATCGACTACGACGTAACGTTTTTCACCGAAAAAAAGCACTCGAAAAGGCAAAAAAAACGCTCAAAAATTTGTTTTTATGAAAAATTAACGCTATCTTTGCCGCCGAACACGCGTGAAAGCCTTCTATGACCCCTCTATATACCAACCCCAACACACCCCAGAACACTTACGCTTCGCCCATGAAGAAAATCACGATTGTCGGCATCGGTCCCGGCAGCGCAGAAGACATCACCCCTGCCGCCATCCAGGCGGTGCAGGAAGCCGACGTGGTGGTCGGCTACAAGTACTACTTCCAGTTCATCACCCCCTATCTGAAGCCCACGTGCCAATGCGTGGACACGGGCATGAAGCACGAGCGCGAACGCGGCGAGCAAGCCTTCCGTCTGGCTGAAGAGGGAAAGGCGGTCGCGGTCATCTCCTCAGGAGACGCCGGCATCTACGGCATGGCGCCTCTCATCCTCGAGATGAAGCGCGAGCGGCAGAGCGACGTGCAGGTCACCGCCCTGCCCGGCATCTCCGCCTTCCAGAAGGCAGCCGCCCTGCTCGGCGCACCCATCGGGCACGACCTCTGCCTCATCTCCCTGAGCGACCTCATGACCCCGTGGGAACTCATCGAACGGCGCATCCGTGCCGCTGCCACCGGCGACTTCGTCACCGCAGTCTACAATCCCAAATCGCATGAGCGGTACTGGCAACTCTACCGCCTCCGGGAAGTCTTCCTCGCCGAAGGACGCTCTGCCGGCACCCCTGTCGGCATCGTGCGCCAGGCAGGTCGCCCCGAGCAAACGGTGAACGTGACCACCCTCGGCGCCCTTGACCCCGAGGCAGTGGACATGTTCACCATCCTCCTCATCGGCAACTCGCAATCCTACAACTGGGAAGGGAAGATAATCACCCCCCGGGGCTACTATAGACCCTCTCCCCAACCCTCCCCCATAATGGGGAGGGAGAAGACCCTCTCTGTCCTGACGGACATCTCCCCCATAATGGGG
>JAFUYM010000077.1 GCA_017470525.1 Bacteroidaceae bacterium | reverse complement strand
CTTTAGCTCGGCGTAGCCAAATATCAAGAAATAAAAAGTATTTATTATTCTCATTTCTGGATAAAATTATTCTAATTATTCCCATTTCTTTCCCTCAAAAAGAGCCTTTTTAATTATCTTTCTCTATTTTTTCTTGTTTTTCTAAAGGTGCGGAAGCGTAAAAATACAATCGTATATGGGAAATAAAGGAAACATATTCATTAAGAGACCTGTGATGGCGGCAGCCATCTCGATTGCCATTCTGATGGTGGGTCTCATCTCGCTGTTCACACTTCCTGTGGAACAATACCCTGACATTGCACCTCCATCGGTGTATGTGATGGCAACCTACACGGGTGCCGATGCTGATGCCGTGATGAACTCCGTCATCATGCCACTGGAGGAGAGCATCAACGGTGTGGAGAATATGGATTATATCACTTCAACCGCCGCCAACAACGGACAGGCAACCATCACCGTCTATTTCAAACAGGGAACCGACCCCGACATGGCGGCTGTGAACACGCAGAACAAAGTGTCGGCGGCATTGGGTTTGCTGCCATCGGAAGTGACCCGCATTGGTGTGACCGTGGTGAAGCGTCAGAACTCGATGCTGCAAATCTGTGCGTTGACGAGTCCTGACGGCAGATATGACAATGCCTTCCTCTCCAACTATCTGAACATCAACGTGGCTCCACGCATCCGACGCATTCAGGGCGTGGGCGAAGTGGTTGTGTTGGGCGACACCTACTCCATGCGTGTGTGGATGAAGCCCGACCTGATGGCACAATATGGTTTGGAACCAGGACAGATTGCCGCTGCCATCAACGAGCAGAACGTGGTGGCTCCGACGGGACAACTCGCTGAGAATACAGACAACACCTTCCTGCTGACCATGAAGTATAAGGGTCGTCTGAAGACCGTGGAGGAGTTTGAAGATATTGTCATCACCTCCAAACCCGACGGCAGTGTGCTCCGATTGGGCGATGTGGCACGTGTGGAACTCGGCTCGCTCAGTTATGGCTTCAACTCGCAGATTGACGGTCAGCCGGGTGTCACCTTCCTGACCATGCAGGTGGCTGGAGCGAATGCCACCGAGGTGAACGCCAACATCGACAAACTGAAGGAAGAGATGAAGGACGAACTGCCTGAGGGCGTGGAGTTTGCCACGATGATGACCACCAACGACTTCCTCTTTGCCTCTATCGAGAATGTGGTGTGGACGCTCATCATCGCCGTGGTGCTCGTGGTGCTGGTCGTTTACTTCTTCCTGCAAGACCTGAAGGCAACGCTCATTCCGTCCATCTCCATCATCTGCTCACTGGTCGGCACGTTCGCCTGTATGCAGTTGGCAGGATTCTCTATCAACCTCTTGTCGCTCTTCGCACTGGTGCTTGCCATCGGTACGGTGGTCGATAACTCCATCGTGGTGGTGGAGGCAGTGCAGTCGAAGTTCGACAGCGGCTATAAGAGCAGTTATCTCGCCACCAAGGACGCCATGTCGGATGTGACGATGGCGATTATCACCTGTACGCTCGTCTTCATGGCGGTGTTCATTCCCGTCTGCTTCATGGGCGGAACATCAGGCGAGTTCTACACCCAGTTTGGTATTACGATGGCAACTGCTGTGGGACTTTCGCTGGTCAACTCCCTGACCCTCTGCCCTGCCCTTTGCGCAGTGCTGATGCGTCCGACGAAGTATGTAGGCAACAGCGATTCACTCCGCGAACAGTATGAAAAGCGGAACATCAATTACTGGACAAAGGTGGCATATCAAGCATCGTTCAATGCCACGATGAACCAATACAAGCGTTTCGTCAAAGCCATCTTCCGTCGCCCAGCCGTGGCATGGATTGCCATTGTGGCAACGGCCGTGCTGTTGGTGTATCTGATGACCACCACCAAGACCTCGCTCGTGCCACAGGAAGACCAAGGCACCATCATGGTGAATGTGGGCACTGCACCGGGTTCCACCCGTGCATCGACCGACAAGGTGATGACACAGATTCGTGAAATCATTGCCAAACAGCCAGAAGTGGAACGCCAGTCAACGGTGGCTGGATATGGCTTGATTTCGGGTGAAGGAACATCCTACGGTATGGCGATTGTGCGTCTGAAGCATTGGGACGAACGACCTGGCAAGGAACACACCGCCGATGCCGTGATGGGACGACTGATGGCTGAGTTCAGCCAAATCAAGGAGGCGGACATCTTCTGCTTTCAACCTGCCATGATTCCAGGTTACGGAACGGGTAATGCGATTGAACTCTATCTGCAAGACCGCAAGGGTGGCGAACGCAGCGACCTGTATGCCCTGACCATGCAGTTCCTCGGAGCCTTGAACCAACGCCCAGAAATTGCCGTGGCATACACTTCGTTTGCCATGAATTTCCCTCAGTACAATGTGGACGTGGATGCTGCCGAATGTAAACGTGCGGGCATTTCGCCACAGTCGGTACTGGACGTGATTGGTGCCTATTGCGGTGGTGCTTACATCAGCAACTACAACCAGTTCGGCAAGGTCTATCGCGTGATGATTCAGGCAGCACCCGAGTATCGTCTGGATGAACACGCATTGGACAACATGTTTGTGCATTCGGGAGCAGCGATGGCACCCGTGAGTCAGTTTGCCAAACTCGTGCCTTCGCAGGGTGCAGAGGTTTCGACCCGTTTCAACCTCTATTCGAGCATCCAAGCCAACGTCACACCAGCCGAGGGTTATTCGACAGGTGAAGCACAGAAGGCGATTGCAGAAGTGGCGGCACAGGTGTTGCCACAAGGCTATTCTTACGAGTATGGCGGCATGTCGCGCGAGGAAGCGAAGTCGGCAGACAGCAACATGACGGTGTTCATCTATGCCGTTGCCGTGTTCCTCATCTACCTGATTCTCTGCTGCCTCTACGAGTCGTGGTTTGTGCCATTGGCAGTCATCCTCTCCGTACCGTTCGGCTTGATGGGTTCGTTCCTCTTTGCCCGTTTCTTCGGATTGGAGAATAACATCTACCTCCAGACAGGTGTTATCATGCTCATCGGCTTGCTCTCCAAGACCGCCATCCTCATCACCGAGTTTGCCCTCGACCGTCGCCGTAAGGGCATGAGCATCCAAGACGCCGCTTTCGTAGCCGCACAAGACCGTTTGCGCCCTATCCTGATGACGGTGCTCACACTCATCTTTGGTATGATTCCATTGATGTTTGCCACAGGTGCAGGTGCCAATGGCAACTCTTCGCTCGGCATCGGTGTGGTGGGCGGTTCCTTCATCGGCACCATCGCCCTGCTCTTCGTCGTGCCAGTGCTCTTCATCGTGTTCGAGACGATTCAGGAGAAGTTCCGCAAGCCCCTTCCCTTGGTGGCAGACGCTGCCATGCAGGAAAAGAAAGAACAGGTGCTCGCCGAAATGTCAACGTTCAACCCTAAAAATCAAGAATAAGTAAAACCGCAAGCGGCCTTTAGAAAAAACTATTATATGAAACAAAAAATATTCATCATCACCATTTGTTGCTCATTGCTCAGCAGTTGCGGCATCTATTCCTCCTATCAGCCCAAGACGGACAGCGATGTGCGTCCCGACCTGTACGGGAGTGTGGAACTGGGCGACAGCGCCTCCAGTTTGGGCAATGTGCAGTGGCGTGAACTCTTCACCGACCCACAACTGCAAGCCCTCATCGACACCTGCCTTGCCCGCAACGTCGACATGCGCACTGCCCACCTCCACATCGACGAAGCCAATGCAGGGCTCACGGCAGCCAAACTGAGTTATCTGCCCAGCCTCGCCTTCACGCCCAACGGCGTGCTAACCAAGTACGGCTTGGACGGAGCCACCACCGGCAAAGTCTATACCCTGCCCCTCACTGCCCAATGGCAAGTAGATATCTTTGGGCAACTCCGCAACCAGCACATGGAGCAACAAGCCACACGCGACATGCTCATCGACGTGGAGCAAGCCGTGAAGACAGGATTGATTGGCGGCGTGGCAAATGTCTATTACACCCTTGCCATGCTCGACGAGCAAATCCGCATCGCCGAAGAGACGGAGCAGACATGGCAACAATCGGTCAAGACCATGAAAGCCCTGATGAACGCAGGCAGAGGCAACCAGGCAGCCGTCAGCCAGATGGAAGCCGCATGGTATGGGGTGCAGTCGCAGGTGCTCTCGCTGCAACAGAGCCGCAACGAAGTGTGCAACGCCCTGTCCCTCTTGCTCAACGAACCTGCTGGCAGCCGCGCCTCACTCCGTCCGTCGCTCGACACCTTCCATGCCCCCGACGTGCTCAACGTGGGCATTCCCTGCCAACTGCTCCACAACCGACCCGATGTGCGAGCCGCTGAAAATCAACTCCGTGCCGCCTGCTATGCCGACAAGGCAGCCACCAGCGTCTTCTTCCCCCAACTCAACCTGACAGGCACCTTCGGATGGACCAACACCACCGGTGCAGCCATCATCAACCCAGCCTTCACCATCGCCCAGTTGGTCGGCTCACTCGTCCAACCCATCTTCGCCAAAGGCGGACTTCGAGCGCAAAAGATTGCCGCCAAGGACGAACTGGAAATCGCCTCGATGAACTTCGAGCACAAACTCCTCGAAGCCGGCACAGAAGTGAACAATCACCTGGATGCTTGCCAGAAGGCTCGGCAAAACATCGACCTCTACCAACAGCAGGTCGATGCCCTCCAGCAAGCCTATCGAGCCACCCAACTGACCATGCAGCACGGCAACACCACCTACCTCGAGGTGCTCACCGCTCAGCAGTCGCTCCTTGGGGCACAACTCGGACAGGTTGCCAACCGCTTCACCGAGATTCAATCTGTCATCGACCTCTACACCGCCTTGGGAGGGGGAAAATAAGGTTATCTTTAAGGCCTTAATTCCGCAACACTATAATTTAACTTTATTTATAAGTTCCTGAGCAACAAAAAGTTGCCCAGGATTTTGCCATGTCAGAATTTTCACTTATCTTAGTGTTGCAAAAAGAAAACAAGCAAAACTCTAATATGACAT
>JAFUYM010000036.1 GCA_017470525.1 Bacteroidaceae bacterium | reverse complement strand
AACAAGCGATTTCACCATGAAACAGCCTACAAATGAACTATACGCCAGATTTCGTCAGTTCTGCCTATCAATTCTAAAAAAGTGGGCAACTGCAAATTTGCAGTTGCCCACTTTTTCATTTCTTATTAAAAGGATTTTTGTCCACCGATGTCCGTTCGTTTTTCGCTTCGGCTACGTTCCTTGCCTCTCGAAAAACCACTTCCATCCCCTGACAAGAAAGGCAGGATTATCAATCCTGCCTTTCTATGATTTCCACCGATGTCCGTTCATTTTTCGCTTCGGCTACGTTCCTTGCCTCCCGAAAAACTACTTCCATCCCCTGACAAGAAAGGCAGGATTGTCAATCCTGCCTTTCTTGTCATCCTCCGAAATTATCGAAGCGAATCATGTCGTCTTCTACACCGAGAGAGTGGAGAAGGTCGAGCACGGTCTTTGCCATCATTGGAGGACCGCATAGGTAGTACTCGCAATCTTCGGGGTTCTCGTGTTGCTTCAGGTAGGTGTCGCCCATCACTGGTGCCACAAATCCAGGAGTATATTTGATTCCTGCTTCGTCTGCCTTCGGGTCGGGACGGTCGAGGGCAAGGTGGAAGTGGAAGTTATCGTACTCCTTGTCGAGTGCGAGGAAGTCGTCGAGGAACGGAATCTCCTCCAATGCACGTGCACCGTAGAAGTAGTGCATCTCGCGGTCGCGTGTGTTGAGCGTCTTGAGCATGTGCATGATTTGTGCACGGAGCGGAGCCATACCGGCACCACCACCGACCCAAATCATCTCACGACCGGTGCCGTACTGTGGACGGAACTCTCCGTAAGGACCTGACATGATGACCTTGTCGCCCGGCTTGAGCGAGAAGATGTAAGACGATGCGATACCAGGGTTCACATCCATGAAGCCTGGACCTTGGTCCTTTGGCTTGAAAGGAGGTGTGGCGATACGCACGTTGAGGGTGATGATGTCGCCCTCGTCGGGATAGTTCGCCATAGAGTAGGCACGGATGGTCGGGGTCTCGTTGACGCACTTGAGGCCGAAGAGGCCGAACTTCTCCCATGCGGGAAGGTAAGTGTCGCCGATAAGGCTCTTGTCGATGTCCTTGTCGTAGTCGATGAAGAATGCAGGAATCTTGATTTGAGCGTAAGAACCTGGCTCGAAGTCCATGTGCTCGCCTGGAGGCAGAGCCACTTTGTACTCCTTGATGAAGGTTGCCACGTTGCGGTTGCCAATCACGGTGCATTCCCATTCCTTCACGCCCATCACAGAGTCGTCCACCTTGATTTGGAGGTCGCCCTTCACCTTGCACTGGCAACCGAGACGGTAGCCTTCCTTAATCTGCTTGCGGGTGAAGTGTCCCTTTTCTGAATCGAGAATCTCGCCACCGCCAGCAACAACTTGGCACTTGCACTGTCCGCAAGAGCCCTTGCCACCACAGGCAGAAGGGAGGTAAACGTCGTGAGCAGCAAGGGTGGAGAGCAGGCTTGAACCTTGCTCCACTTCCAACTTATCCTTTCCGTTGATGGTAATGGTCACATTACCGCTGGGAGAAAGGTACTTCTTAGCAACGAGGAGGATGATCACCAGTACGATGACGATGATCAAAAACACTCCTATACTATATAATATAAATGTCATATCCATAATTGCTATGTCCTTTCTTTTTTAGATTTTGAGACCAGAGAAACACATGAATGCCATTGCCATGAGACCTACGGTGATGAATGTGATGCCGAGTCCCTGAAGGGGCTTTGGCACATCAGAGTAAGCCATCTTTTCACGAATGGCAGCGAGACCCACGATGGCGAGTGTCCAACCGATACCCGAACCGAGTGCGTATGCCACACAGTCACCTACACCAGAGATGGCTTGAGTGGAAGTTGCGGGGTCGAGCAGGATGCGCTGCTGCATGAAGAGAGATGCACCCATGATGGCGCAGTTCACAGCAATCAGTGGCAGGAAGATTCCCAGTGCAGCATAGAGAGATGGGGAGAAACGCTCCACAATCATCTCGACGAGTTGCACCATACCAGCGATGACTGCAATGAAGAGGATGAATGCAAGGAAGGTCAAATCGACACCTTCAGCGAGGGCACCGTCGGCGAGCACCTTTGTCTGGAGCAGGTAATCGACGGGCACGGTGATGAGCAGCACGAAGGTGACTGCCACACCCAATCCGAAAGATGTCTTCACGGTCTTGGATACTGCAAGGTAGGAGCACATACCCAAGAAGAAAGCGAAAATCATGTTGTCCACAAAGATGGAGCGAACGAACAAACTAATGAAATGTTCCATAATTCTTTTCTTTTATTTAATTAGGTATGTTACTTTTATGCAATGTCCTTATTGTAGGCACGGTGTGCCCAAATGACACATGCTACGATGATGAGTGCCATAGCAGGCATGGTCATCATACCGTTGTTCATGTAAAGACCACCATTTTCTGTGTATGCACTCTCGGGGATGATTCGGAAATCGAACAGGGTACCGAAACCGAGCAGTTCACGGATGAATCCGACAATGACAAGCACGATAGCATAACCAAGTCCGTTGCCGATTCCATCGAGGAAACTTTCCCAAGGACCGTTCTGCATGGCGAATGCCTCCAGACGTCCCATGAGGATACAGTTGGTGATAATCAGACCCACATAGACGGAAAGTTGTACGCTGACATCGTAAACGTAAGCCTTGAGGATGTTGCTCACGATGGTCACAAGCGCTGCCACAACCACCAACTGAACGATGATGCGGATGCGGTTGGGAATCGTCTTGCGAATCAAGGAAATAATCACATTAGAAAAGGCTGTGATGACGGTCACGGAAAGACCCATCACGATGGCTGGCTTCAGTTGTGAGGTCACAGCGAGCGCAGAACAAATACCGAGGACCTGAACTGCAATGGGGTTGTTCAGATTGAGTGGCCCCATGAAGACTTCGCCATTCTCTTTTGAAAATAAACTCATATTCTTGTCCTCCTTAATTTTTGAATGTTTCAATCGCGCTCTGATTATCAGTCAGGCACTTCTGAATCATGTCGTTAACACCATTGGACGTAAGGGTTGCACCTGTCACTGCATCTACGTATGAGTCGGTAGAGAGACCTGCAGGAGCCTTGCCCTGCTTATAGACACCGAGGACAACCTTGCCGTCCTGATAGATTTTCTTGCCTTTGAAGCCGTCCTGGAACCACTGCTCCTTGATGCGGGCGCCCAAGCCTGCTGTTTCGGATTCGTGGTTGAAGAAGGTGCCATAGACGGTTTCACCATCCTTGTCGATGGAAATCCATCCCCAAAGAGGTCCCCAAAGTCCTGCACCTTTCACGGCTACAACAAGTTTCTCCTCACCGTCCACATTGGCTGTGAGGGTAGCGCTATTGAGTTCACCGCTGGTGATGACCTCGTTGTACTTGGCTTCTGCTTCAGCATCGGCAAGGTCGCGGATGTTCAAAGATGAGAGAATCTGCTTTTTCGTATCGAGAGCCACATTGGCATCCTGCTTTGACTTCAGTGCCGAAGCCACAAACGCAAGGAGGAATGCCACGATAATGACCATTACGGATGCATAAATAATCGTATATGCATTGCCATTTGTATTCATTTTTGCCATATCTTGTGTCCTCCTTACTTTTTAGCACGTTTAGCGCGCTTGTTAATATTAGCCTGTACGAAGAAGTAGTCGAACAGTGGAGCAAATACGTTCATCAGCAGGATGGCAAGCATCATGCCTTCTGGATAACCAGGGTTGAGCACACGGATGATGATAGCCATGGCACCAATGAGGAATCCGAAAATCCATTTGCCGCCTTCGGTGCGAGGGCTGGTCACTGGGTCTGTTGCCATAAACACGGCACCGAAGCAGAAACCACCGACAGTGAGTTGTTCCCACCACTCGAAGTTCTGTGCACCGTCGTAGCGGAGAAAGTAAGCCATCAAGGCACCGCCCACAAAAGTGGAGAGCATAATTTTCCAACTGGCGATGTTTGCCCAAATGAGGATGACTGCACCGATGAGGATGGCGATGACTGAAGTTTCACCGATGGAACCAGGAATTGTACCGATGATAGTCTCCATAGGAGAGGCTGTAACCGCTTCACCTGCTGCCAACTGACCGAGTGGGGTAGCAGCCGATACTGCGTCCACTGCTGGAGCACCGTTGATACAGTCGATATAGTTGCCGTTCACCCATACCTTATCGCCTGACATCATGGATGGATAAGCGAAGAAAAGGAATGCACGGGTAACCAATGCTGGGTTGAAGATGTTCATACCTGTACCGCCAAACACTTCCTTCGCAAAAATCACGGCAAAAGCGGTGGCGATGGCAAGAATCCAAAGTGGGCAGTTCACAGGAACGATGAGCGGAATGAGAATACCCGTCACGAAGAAACCTTCATGCACCTCTTCCTTCTTCCACTGAGCCACAGCGATTTCGATGCCAAGACCGACAGCGTAACTAACAATAATCTTAGGAAGCATCACTGCAAGACCATAAAGGAAGTTGCCCCATACATCTGCACAAGGACAAGCGTCGGGAGTGCAACCACCTGTAACGAGAGAGTGCTGAAGACCAATGTTGTACATACCAAAGAGTATGGCTGGTATCAGCGCAATCACCACAAAGAAAATAGAGCGCTTCGAGTCGATGGCGTCATGAATCTGTGCGCCACGCACTTTGGCTGTCTCGTTGGGCACAAAGAAGAATGTCTCTGCCGCATCAAAGAGGGAGCCGAACGCGCTGAGTTTACCACCTTCTGAGAAGGTTGGCTTCAAGTTGTCAAGAATTTTCTTAAGTCCCATAATGCTTATTCGTTTTCTTTGCGCAGCATGTCGAGACCTTCTCGAACAATGCGCTGGAGTTCAACTTTAGAACTATCGACGAACTCTGCCACAGCAAAGTCCTCTGGAGCCACTTCATAGATGCCCAAAGCCTCCATGCGGTCAATGTCGCCTGCAATGATGGCTTTCACCAACTGCTCTGGATAGATGTCCATTGGGAACACAGATTCGTACTCGCCACTGAAAATCATGTGGCGGTGACCGCCTTTCACACGTGCATCCAGCACATATTCCTTGCTCTTTGGCTGCAACCAAGAGAAGTAAGAACGGCTGACGGAGAAGTTCTTCAGACGAGGTGCAATCCAGCCAAAGAGTTCGTTTACCTCGTCACCCTCTGGAATAGCCGTAACCTCGGTGGAATGGGCTAACAGGAAATCATTTTCGCTGGTTTTCATGCCGGTGAGAGGGTTGCCGTCGATGAGACGAACCTTCTGCTCGGTCTTTACATTGCCAGCCACAATGTCGCCAATCTTGGCACCCACCAGCACTTGCTTGTACTGAGGCTCCTTGATTTCAGAACCTGCTACAGCAACGGTACGGGTCAAATCAACGACACCCTTGTTGAACAAGCGTCCGATGAAGATAACCTCTTCGGCACCGAGTGTCCAAACCACCTCACCCTTGTTTACAGGGTCAATGTGGTTAATCTGCACACCCACGTTACCAGCAGGGCACTTGCCGTCGAAAACCGTCACCTGCGCATCCTTCGTGCTTGCAAGGCTGCTGCCTGGCTTCACGCCGAGATGAACCTTGGCAATCTTGGCAAGCGCAGAGATACCCGTCTGGAAATCAGCCTCGTTGCCTTTCATCACTACGTCGATGTCGGCAGCAAGCGGCATGTCGCTAAATGCAGAAATGAAAATCGCCTTAGGCGTTTCGTCGGGATTGGCGACGATGGCGTAAGGACGTTGAATGAAGTAGCCGAAGAGTCCACTTTCAAGGAGGGCTGCCTTCACCTGTTCTGCATTGAGCGAATTGACCTGCTTCTTGCCGAAATCTACATACTGCTGTTGAGCAGCGGCTTCGACCTGAACGCTTAAAACTTTACGACGTTCGCCTCGTTCGACGAGCAATACCTTGCCCGCTACTGGAGAGACGAACTTCATTTCGGGATGCAATTTGTTGACAAACAAAGCATCACCAGCCTTTACCTCATCCCCTTCTTTCACTACAACTTTCGGCTTCATACCCCAGAATGCATCAGGAACAAGTCCATAAACTTTCGATGCATTGGCTGCTGAAACCTTCGCTGTAGCCTTACCTTTCAGGTTGATGTTAAGGCCTTTCTTTAGCTTAATTACATTCGCCATATTTGTTAATATTAACTATGATTAGTTCTTTTACGAATCTTTCCACAAAACGTTAAAAATACAAGTCTCTCTTCCCATTCAACATGGGTGGCATCAATCTTTCAACGAACTTTCATGCCCGTTGACACTTCAAAGTGGCTACAAAGTTAAGACTTTTTAATGGATTGCCGAAATTTATCCACACTTATTTAATAAAATAGGGCAAAATTCTTTTCTTTGTCAATCCTATATGCCAACCAACGCGACATGTGAAAACTACTCCTGTGTATATTTCTACCAATCATATCAGGCTTCCCGATGGCATCATTTCTCCTTGTCTTTTTAAGTCTCACTTCTGAAAAAGTTTGCCACAAAAGGATTGAAAAAGCACAAAAAATGACTCTTGCAAGAAAAAATTTTTTTGTGGAAAAGGATGGAGCGCTCCGATAGGAAAGTTCACCGATGGAATCGACTTATTAATAGAATTGTGAACAGTTATCAGTTGAGTTATCAACAGTTTATGGACTCAAGTGTTGATAACTTTTTTCTTTTTTGATTTGTTAGATTCAGATTTATTTTCTAATTTTGCAATCGATAAAGTGAAGACCGCTTCATTCCGATTGACAATTCATCCTAAATAATAATGCCAGAACAAAGGAACTCAAGCCGTAGAAAACCTGCTCGCAACAATGAGTCAGACCAACTTGCACAGTTGGGAAGGTTGCAGCCTCAAGCCGTAGAACTTGAGAAGGCTGTCATTGGTGCATGCATCATTGAGCAGGATGCCTTTGCGATGGTGTCTGATTTCCTGAAGCCTCAGTCTTTTTATGAGTCAAAACATCAGGTGATTTTTGAGGCAATCCAATCGCTGGCTGCCACGAATGCACCCATTGATGTGCTTACGGTGGTGGAACAGTTGCAGAAGAAGGGTGAATTGGAAAATGCAGGTGGAGCGGCATACATCGCGGAACTTTCTCGTTCCATGCTCTCGGCGGCACACCTTGAGTTCCATGCAAGAATCGTTGCGCAGAAAGCACTTGCGCGCGACCTTATATCCTATACGAGCACCATTCAGAAATTGGCTTTCGACGAAGGACAGGACATCCAGGAACTGATGCAAATGGCTGAAGGTAAGTTGTTTGAACTCTCCAAGTCGAATCTGAAGAAAGACTTCACGCAAATTGACCCTGTCATCAACGAGGCATACGAACTTCTGCGGAAAGCGGCTGCCCGTACAGACGGTCTTTCGGGGCTTGCATCGGGTTTTGACAAACTGGATGCCATGACTTCGGGATGGCAAAATTCCGACCTCATCATCATTGCTGCACGTCCTGCAATGGGTAAGACTGCATTTGTGCTGTCGATGGCACGTAACATGGCTGTTGACCGACAGATTCCGATTGCCATGTTCTCCCTCGAAATGTCGAATGTGCAGTTGGTCAATCGTCTGTTGGTGAATGTCTGCGAGATTTCAGGCGAAAAAATCAAGAGCGGACAATTGGCGCAATATGAATGGTCGCAACTTGACTTTAAGATGCGTGACCTTTTTGGCGCACCGTTTTATGTGGACGACACACCATCGCTCTCGGTCTTTGAACTCCGCACGAAAGCGCGCCGGTTGGTGCGCGACTATGGTGTGAAAATGATCATCATTGACTATTTGCAGTTGATGAATGCGTCGGGCATGTCGTACAATTCCCGACAGGAGGAAGTCTCCACCATCTCTCGCTCGTTGAAAGGTTTGGCGAAGGAACTGAATATTCCCATCATCGCACTTTCACAGTTGAACCGTTCTGTGGAACAGCGTTCGAGCAGCAATCCCGACAGTCCTGACAGCAAGCGTCCGCAGTTGAGCGACCTCCGTGAATCGGGTGCCATCGAGCAGGATGCCGATATGGTGTGCTTCATCCATCGCCCCGAGTATTATAAAATCTATAAAGACCAGCATGGCAACGACACGAAGGGTATAGCGGAAATCATCATTGCCAAGCATCGTAATGGTGCTGTGGGTGACGTGCGTCTGCGCTTCCGCAGCGAGTTTGCACGGTTCATGAACATTGATGAAGACATCCCGCCAATGCCAACGGACGACGGAACCATCAAACCGTCTCCATCGAAGATGAATTCGGATCATAAAGATGACGATTCCTTCGGCAGTTTGGATGGCTCGATGGCACCCAGCGAAGCACCGTTCTGATGAGAAAAGGAATCGTAAACAATGAAAACGGGCCTATATCGGCACGAGAATATATATAAGATTGAATGTAATATCAAAAGTAATTTTCAGATGACTATGCCTCAATTCGCGAGAACACATGGCATACATTCTTTCACGATAAGGGTTGCGTGAGCAACGTATATGTTGATTGAATGAACATTTTTCTCACTTTATCAATTAGAAGGCGTGGATACTCCATTTGGAGTATCCACTTTCTTTTTTCCATTATTTCAGGAGAAATATTCATATCAATAGTTACTTGAATAAAAATATCGCAAGTTATTCAATATGAATTAACTTGCGATATACAAATGTTGAAATGGATGGCGACTTCAACTATTGAAACTGATAGCATCCTGCATCTGGCGATGTGCCACGTTCCACACCGTTCATGTCGTCGGGATAAAGTGCCGAATAGGTGGTGGAGCCTTTTCCTCGTGCAATGCTGAGCGTGTCGAGACGGAAGTCGTAGATGTAGGCATGTGTGTCCAGTATCTTGAAGTTGGAGGCTTTATAGGTGGTGGAATCCTTGGATTCCCCGATGCAATCGTGGAAATAGGCGCCATCGCTCACGTCGGTGAGGAGTACGCAATTGTTGAAATGGAGGTTGAGTGTCTGTTCGCCAGGAGAACCATATACCTCATCGTCGGAATAACCTGTGATGAAGCAGTTATAGAAGTTGGCTGCCTGAACGAGATGCTCTTCGGTGTCGATATAGTTGCTTACGTAGAGTGCGTGTCCGTGGTCAGCCTTCCAGGGGTAGAACTGTGCAATGGTGCAGTGGATGAACTCAGATGTGCCGCCAAAGATGCTCACGCAGTCGTATTTTGCATTTGAAATTTGTGTGTTTGCCACCAATGCCTTGCTGTCCTTCAGGTAGAGTCCGCTGCCCGCCACATTGTGGATGACAGAGTTTGTGATACTCACATTACCCTCGATTCCATCGCAGAAAATGCCGAAATTCCCGCTGTGGATATCCGTGTGGTTGAGTGTGCATCCTTGGCATGAAGCAGCCAGATAGACACCGCCCCATTGATTTTCCAATCGGTCGTAAGGCAGATAGTCAAGTATCTTGTCCAGTCGGTCGCCACGCAATGTGACGGGGTTCTCTTGGGTGCCTTCTGCTGTCAATTGCCCATGCACAATCAGGCTCGCCCCGTTGTGGAAATACAAAGTGGTGCCTGCCAACAGACGCAGTGAGGCACCTTTCTCCACGACAAGGCTGTCATACACCACCCGTGGCAATTCGTCAGCCGTGAACACATTATCGCCTTTCAGCACCTCGCCTGTCATCACTTTCGCGTTTTGTCCCGATGCTTCCAGCAGCACTTTCTGTTGTGTTCCGTTCTCAAGTGTGAAGACGATGGCATCGGTGATTTTTTCCGATTCCATCGAGGAACTTACGGGGAGGTTCACCTTGACGAACACGAACACGCTATCATCCCCAAGCACTTCTACATCATTGATTGACACTCCGTTTTGCCCATCTACATTCATCATGAATCCCGATGTGCCTCCCGATTCCAGTTTCACATTGGCAATGCGCACTCCCTTGTCGTTTCGGTTATACACACGAATGCGCTCCGTTTTCGATGTGATGCCTGTAAACACCGTGTCGAAACTGATGGTGTCTTGACTGAACTCCAATTTCGTTCCCGCTCCGTTGGTGAATTGTTCGTCGTCGTTGCACGAACACAGCAGAGTGGGGAGCAGCAATGCTGCCATTGCTCCTAATAATATATAATGTGTAAATCCTTTCATCGTAGTCTGGAAAAATGGTTATGGAATCATTCATAGAAACGATAGAAACACCCCTTTTATTGTGTTTGCCAGCCATCTTCATGCCGTTCATGCACTTTGACTGATACAGAAAATGATAAAATGCCATGATTTTTTGGTAAGGAAAGTAAAAAAGTGTATCTTTGTAGCACGGAAGAAGCAGAAAGTCAATAGGGGGAAAACGAGTCTTTCAGCACCTCTTTTTCGCACTGCTCCAGTCCGATGTGTCGGAGTGGAGCAGTGCGGTTCATCGGACTGGAGCAGTCCGATTTGGAGGTTCTTGAAGGACATAAAATAAAAAAGTGCTTTTTTCATTTGACTTTTGTGCGGTTCAGTCGTATCACGGGTAAAGAAACTCGAAAATGACTTCAATAGACAGCAACATCATCATCAGATGCCAAAACGGTGATAAGGCAGCATTTCGGGAGGTTGTTCAGACCTGTCAGCGGATGGTCTTTTCGGTGGCACTGAAGTTGTTGTGCGACGAAGACGAGGCGAAAGATATTGTGCAGGAGACGTTTATTCGGGTGTGGCAAAACCTCGACAGTTTCGACCCGCAGAGACGCTTCACTACATGGCTCTATACAATTGCCACCCGACTATGTCTCGACCGGCTCAAAAGCATGCGGCACACAGTCCCCTTGCCTGAAGATGAATCCACACTCCGCCGATTTGCCTCGGAGGTGGATGACCAAAGAAACTTGGAGAATCGGGAGTGGGTGTCCATTGTGAGAGTCTTGGCTGACCGCCTCAGTACGAAACAGAAGTTGGTGTTCACCCTCAGCCATTTGGAAGGATTGCCCTCGGCAGAGGTGGAACTGATTACAGGAATGGATGCCAAACAGGTGAGGAGCAACCTCTACGTAGCCCGACAGACAATTCGAGAACGCTTAAAACAATTAGGATATGACTCAGATTGATAACATACTCAACCGATTGCAAGGTCAGCAACCCGTGATTGACCGTCCCGACGAACTGACTGACCAAATCATGGGAAGCCTGGCAGAAAAAGATGCCCATTCCATCGGTGAAATTCGCAGAGGAAACGCCTTTTTGATTGCTCTCCGAATCATCTCGTCTGCGGCTGCCATTCTGCTGATAGGGCTTTTCATCTATGTCAACCAGCCCGTGAAGACAGAGGCACAAAATGCCTACGCTCATAAAATTGACTTTTCACATAGTAGCGTGCTCGAGAACATGTACACACGCTATTTGCAGGCAAGTCAACCCAAACCAATCAGTTACACCCAAGTTAAAAGAATGCTCTATGCGAAAAATTAGTTTATACCTGATGCTCTTGACATCAGCAGCGTTCATCGCTTCTTGCGATAAATCCAAGAATGTGCAACTGCACACCATCATTCACGAAGACGGCAGGTGCGAGCGTGAAGTCTCTTACCACACCGTCATGTCGAAGGAAGAGCGCGACTCTCTCTGGGCAGGCGACAATGTACAATGGGCTTACCCTCTGCCGGAATACCTGAACACCGATGCCTTCATGGGCACACACACCGATGTGGAGGGCGACACCGTCACCACCACGTTCTCCAACATCTTCAATTCTGTGGAGGAGATGTGTCAGAAGACTCCGCTGAACCTGAATGGCAGCCGCATCAAATCCAAGGCTTCGTTGGAGAAGCGTTTCCGCTGGTTCTACACAGAATACACCTATACAGAGACCTTCATCTCTGTAGCAGACTCCTTCAAACTGCCTGCCACCGACTATGCCGACAAGGATGTTATCAGTTACTGGTTCACAGGACAACCCAACCTCATGCAGGGACTCACAGGCTCAGAGGTGTCGCAGAAAATCAGCAAGATGGAAGAACAGGTGGATCAATGGTTTAATGACAACTTTTATCAATCCGTCTTTGAATACATGGTGGACAACTATGATTCCATCCCCAATCCACCCATCAGCAAGGAGCGTTTCGTGGCGTTACGCGATTCTTTCTACCATAATATCATCGGTAAAAGTGAGATGATGCTCCTAAATCATGAAATTCAAGATAATTACAGAGATTTTTATCATTCCAATGCCTACGCCGATTTTTTCAATGACGAGACACCTCTTGGAGAAGGACTTTCCGACAAACTTTACACCCATTTCAACATCTTCTCGTTCGACGTTCCTTATGTTCTCACGATGCCAGGCAAGGTGTGGGATCCTGGCACAGGAATCGTTATGGACGGTGCTGTTTACTACCAACTGACAGGTGAACGCCTCATCCCTGGCGACTACACCATCACCGCCACCTCGCGAGTCACCCATATCTGGGCATACGCACTCGCTATCCTCATCATCCTCGTCGCCATCGGCAGTTTCATCTATCGAGGCAAAGCGAAAAGAATGGGGCAGACAGAATCATAATCTGTCAAAAGGTTTTCGGAAAAAGATTGAAAAGATGCCAACTGCCTTGCAAAACGAATGGTGTCTTTTCAATCTTTTGTTTCTTTATTGGAGATAAGAGAGTCATCTGTTTTGCCATTTTACTATAATAAATGTAAGAGAAAATAGATGTTTTTCTTACATTTTGCAATTATTTTTTAGGTTTTTTGTGTTTGTTTTGAAAATAAATCGTACCTTTGCATCGCTTTTTGGCAAATGCCATATACGAATCAATACAGCCTAAAATAAAAACATAGATATGAGCAAGTTGATAAAGGTGGAGGGGTACAAACAACTCCTCGACCCTACACAAACAGAATTGGGCATCAAACAAATAAAGGATTTCTTTCAGGCAAACCTATCCACAGCATTGAGGCTTCGTCGCGTCACGGCTCCTTTGTTTGTGCTTCGCGGACTCGGCATCAACGACGATCTAAATGGTGTGGAGCGTCCTGTCTCTTTCCCCATCATGGATATGGGCGACCAGGTGGCAGAAGTGGTGCATTCCCTTGCCAAGTGGAAGCGCATGATGCTGGGAGAGTACGGCATCCAGTCGGGATATGGACTCTACACCGACATGAATGCCATTCGCGGCGATGAAGAACTCGACAACACCCATTCCTTGTACGTGGACCAGTGGGATTGGGAACGTACCATCCGCAAGGAAGACCGCAACCTCAATTTTCTGAAATGCATCGTTCGTGACATCTACGCTGCCATTCTCCGCACCGAGTACCTTGTGTGTGAATCTTATCCGCAAATCAAGCCCTTCCTCCCTGATGAAATACATTTCATCCATTCGGAAGAACTCTTGCAGATGTACCCAGACCTCACCCCCAAGCAGCGTGAAGATGCCATCAGCAAGAAATACGGTGCCGTGTTCATCATGGGCATCGGTGGCAAACTCTCCAATGGCGAAAAGCATGATGGTCGTGCCCCCGACTACGACGACTGGAGCACCCCCAACGAAGATGGTTACAAGGGATTGAACGGCGACATCCTCATCTGGTATCCTGTCCTCGGACGCAGCATCGAACTCAGTTCAATGGGCATCCGTGTTGACAAAGAAGCCTTGGTTCGCCAACTTGAACTGGAAGACAAAAAAGAACGCCTTAATCTTTTCTTCCATAAAAAGTTAATGAACGACGAAATGCCGCTTTCCGTAGGTGGAGGTATCGGTCAGAGCCGCCTCTGCATGGTGCTTCTTCACAAAGCCCACGTCGGCGAAATCCAAGCCTCCATCTGGCCCGAGGAAATGCGCAAGGAATGTGCCGCAGCCGGCATGCCCCTCATCTGAGAAAACAAACACAACACAATTTTTCCTTTATTTATCAAAAACACTTGTCCAAAATTTTGGATAAGTGTTTTTTTTGTTGTACCTTTGCAATCAAGTACCGCTGAACCGTCGTAAACGATGCTTGCTGAAAGGCAAGAATCCCTGAGAGCAGGGTGGTGGTGCGACATTTGGTTAAATAATAACAGCATTAGCTGATTATTCGAGAATACTCTGAAATCTACCAAATTTCGTAATAGTTCTATCGCGAATAAGTCTGCAATGCTCACGCTTGGCGTGGGCGGACTTGTCGATAGAGCGGGTTTTGGTAGAACCTCAGAGTAGATAAGGTCGTTACACGCTTTTTTCTTTTCTGAGGTTCTTCGAACCCGTATCATTCCCGATAAGTCAGTTATATGCAATAACAGACTTTTGAGAATGAAACCCATTATCAAGTATCGTGGTGGAAAGTCAAAGGAAATAGCCAATATTATGTGGCATATTCCTCGATTCACAGGACGGTATATAGAACCGTTCTTTGGAGGTGGTGCGCTTTTCTTCTACTTGGAACCTCAACGTGCTATTATTAATGACATCAATGGAAAATTGATGGACTTTTATCAAAGTGTAAGAAATGACTATGCACATCTGCGTGAGGAGTTGAATGAAGTAGAGCGGATTTACACGGATAATAGAAATTCTTTTGATGCTTTGAAGGCGATGCACCCCAATGAACGTGTGGAGGATAGAAATGAAATGCTGTATTACGAAATGCGGTCCATGTTCAATGGACACTCTCCTAAACGTTATTCAGATGCATTACTTTATTATTACATCAACAAGACGGCATATTCGGGTATGATTCGGTATAATGCAAATGGGGATTTTAATGTACCCTTTGGGCGATATAAAAATTTGAACACAAAAATAATCACGCAATCACACTCGGATTTGTTGCAACGTGCTGAAATATATATCGGAGATTATAGACGGATTTTCAATCTTTGTAATACAGATGATTTCGTCTTTCTTGACCCTCCGTACGATTGTACTTTTTCTGATTACGGGAATGAAGAATATCGGGATGGTTTTGATGAGGAAAGTCATCGGCAATTGGCTCAAGACTTTTATAATTTGCCATGCAAGACTCTAATGGTAATCGGCAGAACTCCTCTTACTTCTGAACTTTATCGTGGCTATATTGTTGATGAGTACCAAAAGAACTATGCGGTAAATATACGCAATCGATTCAAGTCTGTTGCATCACATATTGTTGTGGTGAATTATAGAAAGAGATGGCTTGTTCAAGAAGTTACAGGACTTTATGATTTGCCTATTGAAGAAGAAAACAATTATTTATTATTCGAAGCGGAGGCCCCATATTATGGCAAAACCAATTGACAGCCAAACACTATTCTTGACCACATCGCCAAGAACCCCAGAAAAGATGATTCCAGAAATAGACTTACTGATTCAGCATTTTGAAGGCAAAGAATGGAACAGCACTTCACAAAGAGATTTCATGGAAGTCTTACGGCAAGAAAATTTCTTCAATGGAAAGGGTGCGAATGATCCTGCTTTTAGTGCAAGAGACCGTATCAATCGTGCACCAAAATCGTTAGGCTTTGTATTTCTCTCTCCAAAGATAGAATTGACACCTGCAGGAGTAAAACTTCTTAAATCGAAACGTAAAGATGAGGTTTTTCTACGTCAAATGTTAAAATTTCAAGTGCCATCCCCTTATCACCAACCATCTGATAAGGCTGCGGATTTCTGTATCAAGCCATACTTGGAATTGTTGCGTCTTGTGCGTACAATGGGTACGTTGAAATTTGATGAGTTACAGATATTTGGCATGCAATTGACCAATTACCATGATTTTGACAGAATTGTTCGTAAAATAGAACTTTTCCGTAATAAAAGAACCATGCATAAGGGTAGTTATCAAACCTTTAGGAAAGAGTATCTGTATCATGAACTGAAGAATATCTACAATGACCGTATCAGTAGAGGTGAGACAAAAACAAGGGAAAGCAATGATAAATCTTTGAAAAAGTTCTTGGAAACTCAGTCAAGTAACATGCGTGATTACGCTGATGCTTGCTTTCGTTATCTTCGTGCAACAGGGCTTGTGGCTGTATCACATATTGGAAAATCACTTTCTATTGTCCCAGAACGATTAGAGGAGGTCGATTATATATTGGAAACAGTAGAAAGAGACCCTGTTTTTGTGGATAATCTCGTATCTTATACATCTTATTTAGGGAATACACATTTGCCTAAATTGTTGACAGATAATCGTGTATTATTAGAAAGTAAGATTAGGACGGAGTTTCCGCAAGTTCAGATTTCACATTCTATTACGTTGGATGAACTGAAAGACACTTTGGCGGATCTGCTGGAAAAACGACGTGAAAATAACATAAAAGCACAAATTGCGGAGATAAAAGATTATCGTCAATACAACGAGATTCAACACATGTTTGAACAGATTACGCATAATGACGTTTACGATGCACCTCTTATGTTGGAATGGAACACTTGGCGTGCTATGACAATGCTTGACGGTGGCAATATTACCGCAAATCTAAAGTTTGATGACTATGGAAACCCTATGTCTACAGCATCAGGCAACATGTCAGACATCGTTTGTGATTATGGTGATTATATGGTGTGCGTGGAAGTGACTATGGCTGGTGGTCAAAAGCAGTACGAGATGGAAGGAGAACCCGTCATGCGGCATCTTGGAAAATTGAAAAAGTCAAGCGGAAAGCCTTGTTTTTGTCTATTTGTTGCACCTACTATCAATGAGGCTTCTATCAGCCATTTTTACATGGCGCAGCATCTAAATGTGTCATATTATGGTGGGACTTCGACAATTATCCCATTGCCGTTAAAGATTTTCCAAAAATTGATAGAAGATTCTTTTAAAGCAAATTATACTCCCAATCCTACTCATGTACGTAGATTTTTTGATGCATCCAAGAATATAGCGATGAAATGTAGGAAGGATGGTGAGGATGAAATGGACTGGTATACAAAGATAATCCAAAATGCCTCGCATTGGATAGAACTTCCTAATGATCCTCCACCACAGCCTCGTAGAATGCTATAACATAGTATTTAAGAAGGTGATAATGGTATTATTGTGATTGTTGCCCTATATACACAACAATCACAATAATACCATTATCACCTTTGCCAGCAAGGACGGAACGCCTGAATGGGCATGGGCAGAACCGCTATGCCTTTTGACGTAATTTCGATGAAGGGTATAGCATAGTTATGATAAAGGGTACAACGTAATTGCGATGACGAGTGTATTAAAAGCACCGTCATTGAGGAGAGAGAAAGTTGGGGAAGTCACAAAAACACTCCTCAAAAACTTTGAAGAGTGCTTTTTTTGTTGTATTTTTGCAACGGAAATGTGTTCAAGTGTAAATTAACTGTCAATAACTCTCGACATATCAAAATGTTTCGTTCAATAAAGAAAACCTCACGATATGACCCCAAAAGAAGAAATTGAACAACTCAGGAAGGAGTTGGAGTTGCATAATTATAATTATTATGTGTTGAATCAGCCGACGGTGTCGGATTATGAGTTCGACCAGATGATGCATCGTCTGGAGGATTTGGAGATGTTTTATCCGCAGTATGCCGACCCGAACTCGCCGACGCAGAGGGTGGGGAGCGACTTGAATCAGGCATTTAAGTCGGTGCCGCACAAGTACCCGATGCTGTCGTTGGCAAATACGTATAATGAAGGAGAGGTGAGAGACTTCTATCAGCGTGTGAAGGAAGGGTTGGAAGGTGAGGAGTTTGAGATTTGTGCGGAGATGAAGTACGACGGCTTGAGCATCTCGCTGACATACGTGGACGGTGAGTTGGTGCAAGCGGTCACTCGTGGCGATGGCGTGAAGGGGGATGACGTGACGGGCAATGTGAGAACGATTCGTTCCATCCCGCTGAAGTTGAGGGAGGGGAGCGGTTATCCGCATGAGTTTGAGATACGTGGGGAGATTCTGATGCCTTGGACTTCGTTTGAGAAATTGAACGAAGAACGGGCATTGCGAGAAGATCCACTGTTTGCCAATCCGAGAAATGCTGCCAGCGGTACGTTAAAGTCGCAGAGTTCGAAAGTGGTCGCCCAGCGAGGGCTGGATGCATACTTATATTATTTATTAGGGGATGAAATTCCGTCGGACGGCTATCACTACGAGAACTTGCAGAAGGCGGCAGAGTGGGGCTTCAAGATTTCGCAGGGCATGAAGAAGTGCAAGACCATCGATGAAGTGCTTGACTTCATCAACTATTGGGATGTAGAACGCAAGAACCTGCCTGTGGCAACGGATGGCATCGTCTTGAAGGTCAATTCCCTGCGTCAGCAGCGGCATTTGGGTTACACCGCCAAGAGTCCTCGTTGGGCAATTGCCTATAAGTTCAAGGCTGAAAGGGCTTGCACACGCCTGAACGAAGTGACGTATCAAGTGGGTAGAACGGGTGCCGTGACCCCCGTAGCCAACATGGACCCCGTGCAGTTGGCAGGAACTATCGTGAAACGTGCGTCGCTCCACAATGCCGATGTGATGGAAGAACTAGACTTGCACATCGGCGATATGGTGTATGTGGAGAAGGGCGGCGAAATCATCCCCAAGGTGGTGGGTGTAGATAAGGAACAGCGCAAGGAGGGCTTGCAGAAGGTGCAGTTCATCAAGACCTGCCCTGAATGTGGTGCGGAACTGGTGCGTTTCGAGGGTGAGGCAGCCCATTATTGCCCCAACGACAGCGCATGCCCACCGCAAATCAAGGGCAGGATAGAGCACTTCATCTCTCGCAAGGCGATGAACATCGAGAGCCTTGGTCCTGAAACTGTGGATGACTACTACCAGCGAGGGCTTATCCACGACATATCCGACCTTTATACACTGACCGTAGCGCAGATTTGCGGTTATAATAAGAATCGTGTGAAGTCGGCACAGAAGGTGGTGGACGGTGTGAAATCCACGCAGGAGGTGCCCTTTGAACGGGTGGTCTTTGCCATCGGCATCCGTTTTGTGGGCGAGACGACAGCCAAACTGATTGCCCGTCACTTCAAGACGATGGAGGCGTTGCGAACTGCCACCGTGGAGCAACTGTTGGAGGTGGATGGTGTGGGCAAGGTGATTGCCGAGTCGGTGGTCAAGTATTTCCAAGAGCCGAAGAATGCGGAGATTGTGGACAAGTTGGCAGGTTACGGCTTGCAGATGCAACTCTCCGAAGAGCAATTGGCGGGTCAGACAGACAAACTCGCCGGCAAGAGCATTGTCATCTCTGGTGTCTTCGCCAAGCATTCACGTGACGAGTACAAGGCAATGATTGAGCGGAACGGTGGCAAGAATGTGGGCAGCATCTCGAAGAAGACAACCTTTGTGCTGGCTGGTGAGAACATGGGACCTTCCAAGATGGAGAAAGCACAGAGTCTTGGGGTGCCTCTTGTTTCGGAAGATGAGTTTTTGGCGATGCTGGAAGGTTGACTCCGTACAGAAAGCCGTTATTACAGGTGAAGAATCTGTTGCTTTCATCAAGTGTACCCGAGGGGTACGGCATTGCGTACCCCTCGGGTATGATGTACCGTACCCCTCGGGTACACTTGTTGTAATCTGCTCTTGTCAAAATCTCGTCTCACTGTATTTTTTGTTGTGAAAAGTGTGTTTTTCAGTCTAAAATTTTCTTAATTCAAAATAAATCAGTACCTTTGCAGCCAGTTAGATTTTTAAGGTAAAAGTTTTTTACTTGTATTATGGCTAAAAAGGTACAGGAACCTCATTACATTTTTGAATCAAGTTGGGAGGTTTGTAATAAAGTAGGTGGTATATATACAGTGTTGTCAACACGAGCAAAGACACTGCAAGACAAATTAACTGACAAAGTATTCTTTATCGGTCCTGATTTTTGGGAAGGTAAGAAAAATCCTTTATTCAAAGAGAGCAAGACGCTGCTGGCAAAATGGAGAAAGAGCGCGCAGCAGTATGATGGTGTGACGTTCCGTATTGGACGTTGGCAGATTCCTGGAGAACCGATAGCCATATTGGTAGATTTCAAGCCCTTTTTTGAACAACGAAATGAGATTTTCGGTTGGGCTTGGGAACATTTTCAAGTCAATTCGTTGAATGCATACGGTGATTATGATGAAAGCCTGATGTTCTCGTGGGCAGCAGGGAAAGTGGTGGAGAGTTATTACAAATTCTTCGGGCTGACTCAAGAAGACAATGTGATTTTTCAGGCGCACGAATGGCAAACCTGCTTGGCTGCTCTCTATGTGAAAGCCAATGTGCCCGAAGTCGCTACGATTTTTACCACACATGCCACTACTATAGGTCGTTCCATTGCGGGCAACAATAAGCCACTATATGATTATCTTACGGCATATAATGGCGACCAGATGGCATCGGAACTGAATGTGGAGGCGAAGCACTCTGTGGAGAAGCAGGCTGCTTGGAATGTGGATTGCTTCACGACCGTCAGTGAAATCACCGGAAAGGAATGTGATGCATTGCTCGACAAGCCTGCTGATGAAATCCTGATGAATGGCTTCGAGAATGACTTTGTCCCATCTCCTGCCGCTAAATTCAATGAAGCAAGAAAAGTGGCTCGTGAAAGCCTTTTGAAAGTGGCAAACACGCTGATGGGCACTCAGTTGGGCGACGACACAATCATCATCAGTACTGGTGGCAGATATGAATATCAGAATAAAGGAATCAATGTGTATATTGATGCGTTGAACCGCTTGCGTTGGGATGACCGTCTGGATAAGAACATGTTGGCATTTGTAATGGTGCCGGCATGGATGAAGGAAGCACGTGAGGACTTAAAGGCTGCACTGAAGAGCAAGAAACAGCAGGAAGGCCCAGTGGGTGACCCTCGCATTACTCATGTGCTGCATGAGCAGGATAGTGACAAGGTGCTGGGGCAGATGAATTGGCTCGACATGCATAACCGTCCGGAAGATAAGGTGAAAGTTATCTTTGTGCCTTGCTATCTTGACGGTAACGATGGCATCTTCAACAAGCATTATTACGATTTGCTGATTGGCAACGACTTAACCATTTTCCCCTCTTACTATGAGCCTTGGGGGTATACGCCAACGGAATCGGTGGCGTTCCATGTGCCTTGCATCACGACCGACTTGGCTGGTTTCGGACTCTGGGCGAACAGTTTGAAGGGTGGTGACAGCGAGATAGAAGACGGTGTGAAGACGGTGCATCGTTCTGACTATAACTTTGATGAGGTGAGTGATACCATTCGCGACACCATCTTGAAGTTCTCCCAGATGGACAAGAAGCAGGTTTCCGCTGCTCGAAAAAATGCAGAGAAGGTGGCGGAAAAGGCACTCTGGAAGCACTTCATTCAGTATTACTACGAAGCATACGACAAGGCTCTTGCAAAGCGCAACGAGCGTCTTTGTCAATAAAATAATAAATAATAGAGACACATTAACAAACCAAATTCAATATTATTATGAGAATTCAGGCAAGCAACGCCAATGTTCCCAATTGGCGCGAAATTAGTGTGAGGTCGTCTGTTCCTGCTGCTCTTGAGCCGCTGAATGAGATTGCACACAACATGTGGTGGACATGGAACAACGAAGTGGGTCATATCTTCAACGATATGGACACTCGGCTTTGGCACGATGTGCAGCAGAATCCCGTGCTCTTCCTTGGTCGCATGAACTATGAGAAGTTGGAGGCTGTCGCATCAGACAAGAAGATTGTTGACCGCATCAACAAAATCTATAAGGAGTTCCGTGCTTACATGGACGTGAAGCCCGACAAGAAGCGCCCTTCGGTGGCATATCTTTGTATGGAGTATGGTCTTAGCCACGTGCTCAAGATTTACTCTGGTGGTCTTGGCATCTTGGCTGGTGACTATGTGAAGGAGGCTTCCGACTCCAACATTGATTTCTGTGCCGTTGGTTTCCTCTATCGCTATGGCTATTTCACTCAGACCCTCTCAATGGAAGGTCAGCAGGTGGCTAACTATGAGGCTCAGGTGTTCCCCACATTGCCTATCGAACGTGAGTTGGATGCTGATGGCAATCAGGTGGTGGTTGATGTTCCTTACAACAACTATACTGTTCACGCTCTTGTATGGCGTGTGAATGTAGGTCGTGTGAAACTCTATCTGCTTGACACCGACAACGAGATGAACTCGGAGTATGACTGTAGCATCACCCATGCGCTTTATGGTGGCGACTGGGAGAATCGTCTGAAGCAGGAGATTCTTTTGGGTATCGGTGGTGTGCTGTTGCTCAACAAGTTGGGCATCAAGAAAGACATCATCCACTGCAATGAAGGTCATGCGGCTCTTGCCAATGTTCAGCGTCTGGTTGAATATGTGCAGGGTGGTCTCACTTTCAATGAAGCACTCGAAGTGGTTCGTACCTCTTCTCTCTATACAGTACATACTCCTGTGCCAGCAGGCCACGACTATTTCGACGAGGCACTCTTTGGCAAGTATATGGGTCAGTACCCTGAGAAGTTGGGCATCAGTTGGGATGAGTTCGTCGGTATGGGACGTGTAAATCCTGACGATAAGGGCGAACGCTTCTGTATGTCCACCTTTGCTTGCAACACATCTTCATGGGTGAATGGTGTAAGTTGGTTGCACGGCAAGGTGTCTAAGGACATGTTCAATGGCATCTGGAAGGGTTACTTCCCAGAGGAACTTCACAATGTGGGCTATGTGACGAATGGTGTTCACATGCCAACATGGACAGCATCTGAGTGGAAGAGCCTCTATGCCAAGAACTTCGACAAGGCTTTCCTCGCTGACCAGTCTAATGAGAAGATTTGGGAGGCTATCTATAATGTGCCAGATCAGGAAATCTGGAACACACGTTTGGCATTGAAGGCAAAACTCATTGAATACATTAAGAAGGCATTCAAGGATGATTGGCTCAAGCATCAGGGTGACCCTTCGCGTATTGTTTCCATCGTGGAGAAAATCAATCCAAATGCGCTGACCATCGGTTTTGCCCGTCGTTTTGCCACCTACAAGCGTGCTCACCTGCTCTTTAGCGACCTTGACCGTTTGGCTAAGATTGTCAACAATCCTAACTATCCAGTTCAGTTCCTCTTTGCAGGTAAGGCTCACCCTGCTGATGGTGCTGGTCAGGGTCTCATCAAGAAGATTTACGAAATCAGCCGCCGTCCTGAGTTCTTGGGTAAGATTATCTTCCTTGAGAACTATGACATGAAGTTGGCTCGCCGCCTCGTGACAGGTGTGGATATTTGGATGAATACTCCAACTCGTCCATTGGAGGCTTCCGGTACTTCTGGTGAGAAGGCGCTCATGAATGGTGTTGTCAACCTTTCAGTGCTCGATGGTTGGTGGCTCGAAGGCTATCGTGAGGGCGCAGGTTGGGCACTTACTGAGAAGCGTACCTTCCAGAATCAGGAGCAGCAAGACCAGTTGGATGCTGCCACCATCTATTCTCTCCTTGAGAATGAGATTCTGCCTCTCTACTATGCTCGCAATTCAAAGGGCTATTCTGAGGGTTGGATTCAGACAGTGAAGAACTCGATTGCACAGATTGCTCCTCACTATACGATGAAGCGTCAACTCGACGATTACTTCACGAAGTTCTATTGTCCATTGGCAGAGCGTCGCAAGATGCTCTTTGCCGACAACTACAAGAAGGCAAAGGACATCGCTGCCTGGAAGGAACTCGTGGCTTCTCGTTGGGACAGCATTAAGGTGGTTTCTTTCGAGAAAGAAGAGGACATGATGAAGGGCGATGTGCTTTCTGGCAAGAAATACAAGGTTAAGTATGTCATTGACGAGCAGGGTCTCGACGATGCCATAGGCTTTGAACTCGTCACTATCTTCCGCGATGAAGACGGTCGTGAGCACATCAGCCAGGTTGACCCATTTGAGGTGACTAAGCGTGAGGGTAACCTCTATACCTTTGAGGGTACTCATGTCATCCCAACTGCCGGCAGTTTCAAGGTGGCATACCGCATGTATCCTAAGAATGCAGACCTGCCACATCGTCAGGATTTCTGCTATGTGAAGTGGTTTAACTAATTGAACATCTGAATGCATTCAACATTCAGAAAAACAATGATATATAAAAAAGATTGCACCGTCCTGTCATGAAGGACGGTGCAATTTCCATTCCTGCAACGAAGTATGAATATGAAATATTTGAGTGCATTGCTTTTATGGCTGATGTTGGCATCTTCGGCTTTGGCTCAGCAGACGAAGAATGAGGGAAAATCAGCCCCTGTCTTCAAAAAATCTGCTGTGGTGAAGGCTTATCGCGGGTACATGAAGGAGAAGAACTACGGTCAGGCAAAAAAGACACTTGACGAGGCTGTAAGCAATCATGAGGAAGCCGCCTCTGATGCCTTGTTCTATAAGTTGGAGGTTGACGTGCTCAACGAGTTGATTGGTGTAGAGAACCGAAAAATTTATCTCAAGACCAATCCCGACACCACAACTTACTTCAATTACATGTATGAACTCTATGGGAAAGGATTGGTGTGCGATAGCCTTGAACAGCAGGGTATAGCAGCCAAAGAAGCACTTGGGAAAAAGGTGAATCCGCAGTTCCGTTCACAAGTGGGGCATACCATGCTGACTTATAGAAAGAATCTGCTTAGTGCAGGAAAGTATTATTATCAGAAGAAAGATTATTCCCATGCATACCAGTTCTTTCACATGTATGCTCGGACCAAATCTGCCTCTGTCTTTTCTGATTCAAAGGGAAACACACTTGTAGGAGACCCTGATGACATGACTGACGTTGCAGTGCTCGCTACGCTCAGTGCATACGGTTCGGAGAATCATGCGGGTGTCATGGCGTATCTTTCGGAGGGTCTCAATGACCAGAATTTGCGTCCACAACTGCTTGAAATCGGCAGTAAGTCGGCAGCACAACTTGGTGATACCATTCAGATGGTGGAACTTTTGCAAAAAGGTTTTGACAATTATCCTGATACGGAATACTTTCTCATGACTCTTGTGCGCCATTGCAATGACACAGGTGACTATGAACAGGCTCTCCAGTATGCTTTGCGCATGACGGCTCTCCATCCTGAGCGGCGTGACTATTGGTATATGGCGGGAACAGAGCAGCAACTTCTTCAATATTACGCTGAGGCACTCGTCTCTTTCCAGAAATGTGTGGAAATCAAGGCTGATGATGCAGAAGCCTTTGTGGCGATTGGCAATATCCATCTGCATGAGGCACATGAAGCCTATGCCCATTTCAATGTGCCACTGTCAGACCCCACTTATTCTCAGCAAAGAGCAGCCATCACTCAGCAATACAGTGATGCTTGTACGGCTTTTGAACAGGCACGTCGCTTTGACGAATCCAACCGAACCCTTTGGCTCGAAGGTCTTCGTGAAACTTATTTCAAACTGAATCGTGGTAATGCTCTCAAAGCATTGGAAAAATACAAATAAGTTCCGTATCATTTGGGGGACATTGTGTTGAAAAGGTGCAAAAGATGTTTTTTCTTATGAAAAGTTGTGGGTGTACATTTTTTTCTTTAACTTTGCAACATCTTCTGATTGATATAAACTTAGACCATACGGATGGCAACGAATAAAAGAAAAAACAAAAAGAATAAAAAATATGCGGACGCGCAGAAAGAGAAACTGAGTGCAGGGGATTTCTTGGCGGGGTTTGGCAAGATGGAGATTTTCTCGTTCTGCATCGGTCTGCTGTTTGTGGTGGCAGCACTTTTTATTGCTGTTGCTATGGTGTCATATCTCTTAACAGGTGAGGCTGACTACAGTTTGTTGGAGAGTGGCAATGATTGGCTGAACGAAGGAGCGCGATATAAGAACGTGTGTGGTTCGTGGGGAGCGATGACAGCCTATTTCTTGATGAATGACATGTTTGGTTTGGCATCGTTCATCATTCCTCCTTATATGGTCATTGTGGGATTCAGATTGATGCACGTGTTCAAATTTACGTTGGTGCGTAAATTCATCCTTTTCACGTTGCTGATGTTATGGGCAAGTGTGTTTTTCGCGGCGTTTGGCAATCTGTTCCCATATTTCGAGGGTTCGTTTGTGAAACTGGGCGGTAATCATGGCATTCATGTGGTGAAGATACTGACACAAGTGGTGGGAACGCCTGGTTTGCTTGCTGTTTTGGCTATTTCTGCTGTTTTGTATCTTGTTTATCTGAGTGCCAGAACCATTGAGATTATCCGAGATGCTTTCCGGCTGAAGTTTATTAGAACAGAAAGACTGAAGCGCCTTATGACTAAAGGTAAAGAAGATAATGATGAAGGCGATGATGATGAAGGCGATGATGATAATACAGAGCAAAAGGAGGATGCCCCCAATCAAGCAGCACCTATTGTGGTGGATTTGAGTCCCACTGATAATCGTAAGGATGGCAATGATGGCATTTCGACCACTGATGATTCAAACGGTATAGATGAAATCGTACCAGATGATGTTCCTGTACAGGAAACGCCAGAAGGGGGTGGGGACGACAACGTGGCAATGGGTGTGACTGTTAAGGAAACCGAGAAAGGTGATGGGCAAATTAAGCGAGGTGACATCAATACTCCGTATGACCCGAAGTTGGATTTGGAACATTATAAATATCCGACTTTGAATCTTTTGAAGAAGGCTGATGACCAAGGTCCCCGGATTGATATGGTGGAACAGAATGCCAATAAGAACCGTATCATCGAGGTGTTGAAGACGTTTGGTGTGGAAATCACAAGCATCAAAGCAACCATTGGACCTACCATTACGCTGTATGAGATTGTTCCGGCGGCAGGTACACGCATCAGCAAGATTCGTAATTTGGAAGATGACATTGCCTTGCAGTTGGCTGCTGAGGGTATTCGTATCATTGCCCCCATTCCAGGAAAAGGTACAATTGGTATTGAGGTGCCGAACAAGAAGAAGTGCATCGTGTCGATGGAGAGCGTCATCAATAGTAAAGTGTATCAGGAAAGCAAGATGGAACTGCCATGTGCATTGGGAAAGACCATTAGTAATGAGGTGTTCATGTTCGACTTGGCAAAGGCGCCCCACTTACTGGTGGCTGGTGCAACAGGACAGGGTAAGTCTGTTGGACTCAATGCGATAGTGACTTCGCTGCTATACAAGAAGCATCCTTCTGAACTGAAAATTGTGACGGTTGACCCCAAGAAGGTGGAATTCAGTATTTATAGCCCAATTGAAAACCATTTCTTGGCGCGCTTGGAAGAAGAAGAGGATTGTATCATTACTGATGTGCAGAAGGTGGTGAAGACCTTGAATTCGTTGTGTGTGTTGATGGATACTCGCTATGATATGCTGAAGAGGGCGCATGTACGTAACATCAAGGAATATAACGAGAAATTCAAGAATCGTCAACTGAATCCAGAACAAGGGCATGAGTATATGCCATACATTGTGGTGATTGTCGATGAGTTCGGTGATTTGATTATGACTGCAGGCAAGGAGGTGGAGTTACCAATATGCCGTATCGCCCAGTTGGCTCGTGCTGTCGGCATCCACATGATTATCGCGACACAACGCCCGGAGGCGAAGATTATCTCTGGTGCCATTAAAACGAACTTCCCGACAAGAATTGCTTTCAAGGTGAGTGGAATGATGGACTCACGAGTCATACTTGACCGTCCAGGTGCTAATCAATTGATTGGTCGTGGTGACATGCTCTATCTGCAAGGTGGTGACCCTGTGCGTGTGCAATGTGCTTTTGTTGACACACCAGAGGTGAACGACATTTGCCACTTTATTGCTACGCAGCAGTCCTTCCTGCATCCGATGTATTTGCCAGAAGTGGCTGATTCTGAAGGTGAAGGCGGTGGAGGTATGGGAACTGTTGATAAGGGACATCTTGACCCCATGTTTGGAGATGTGGCGAAATTTGTGGTGAGCAACCAAAGCGGCTCAACCTCAATGATTCAGCGAAACTATTCGATTGGCTACAACCGTGCAGGAAAAATCATGGATCAATTGGAAAAGATGGGTGTTGTGGGTCCGCAGGTGGGTAGTAAGCCGAGAGAAGTCTTGATTAAAGACCCGATGACATTGGAAAGTCTGTTGAATACATTATAAAATAAATATAATATAGAAAATGAAAAGGATAATTTTTCTATTGATGAGTTTTGTTGCGTTACTGACGGTTGACGCACAGGATGCCAACAATATTTTGGACAAGACTGCTGCCACATTGAAAGCAGGTGGAAATGTGAAGATCGGATTCACGCTGGAGGTGGATGGCACATCGTCGGTTGGCTACATTAAATTGCAAGGTCAGAAGTTTGTCGTGAATATGGGAGGCAGCATTACGTGGTTTGATGGCAAAACGATGTGGACGTATGTGAAGGCGAATGAAGAAGTCAATGTGACGGCGCCAACTGCTGCTGAAGCGGCGAAAATGAATCCTTATGCATTCCTCTCTTTTTATAAGAAAGGATATACTGCCAAGATGGGCAATAGTTCTGCCAAAGAGCATGAGGTGATTTTAACGGGTAGCCAATCAAGTTCCTATAAAAAGGTTGTTATTCGAATCAATAAATCCACCAATACTCCTTCGAACATTAAGATGACTTCTTCAAAGGATGTGGTCACTGTCATCAAGTGCAATTCTTTTTTGAAGAATCAGAAATATAAGGCTTCCACGTTCCAGTTTAACAAGAAGAATTATCCGCAAGTTGAGGTTGTGGACCTCAGATGATAAGATGATGGATTTTGGCAGGGCTCGGATGTTATACCGATTCATCTCACACCATCAACGTTTGCAAGCGCGACGCCATCCGATGTTTGAGAAGAATTTGACAATGAAGGTTTTTGGTTATATCTTCATTGCCTTTTGGGCTGTCTATCTGATTTTGCTGGGTGTTTCAGCCCATGCGGTATTTGAGGACACTGCTATGGAAGCCTTCGATTGGATAGACGGGGGGATGATTTTCTTCCTCATTCTCGACTTCCTTTCACGCTTTGCCATGCAGGAGACACCTGCACAGAACATTAAGCAATATAAACTACAAAATATTCCTACGAGTTTCCTGCTTCATACGTTCTTGTTGCGTATGGGGGTGCAGCCTTACAATTTCTTTTGGGCATTCTTTTTTGTGCCATTTGGATTGCTCTCCATCCCTCAGTTTTATGGGGTGATGGGCTTTTTCGGCTTTATTTTGGGATGGTGGTTGATGTTTGTGCTTAACAGTTATTGGTATCTGCTGTGGCGCACTTTGCTCAACCGCAACATGTTGTTTGTCATTATTCCATTCATCTTTTATGCGGCATTGGCATTTTTCGGTATCTTCTTCGATGCTGATAACCAGTGGCTTTTTCAAGGAACGATACACCTAATGAGAGGTTTCTGTCAGTGGAATCCTTTGTGTTGGTTGTTGTTTATTGTTGTTGTTGTCCCATTATACATTGTTAATTTTCAACTTCAGAAAGTCGCCATTTATGTGGAAATCGCCAAGACGGAGGTCGTTAAGACGTTTAAAACCAACAACATGACTTATCTTGATGGTTTAGGCGTCATTGGGGAATATCTCAAACTGGAGTTCAAATCAACTGTGCGTAATTTGGTAGTGAGAAAACAGTTTATTACAGGTGGATTGTGCATGCTGATGCTTTGTGGATTGTTTTCATTTTCGGATGTTTACGATGACCTTCCTTTCATGAAGGTGTTCATCTGTGTATATTGTTTCACCTGCTTAGGGGTGATGACACTGACTACGGTGATGTGTGCGGAGGGAAATTATATTGATGGATTGATGGTACGAAAGGAAACAGTGCTTTCATTGCTGAAGGCAAAATACTATTTTCAGTGCCTCATGCTGATAGTGCCAACGCTCTTTTCACTGATGCCTATTCTTGAAGGAAAAATCACAGTGATGACGGCTTTGGGATGCCTCTTCTTTACTTCTGGTGCGGTGTTTCCTTTCATCTTTCAATTGGCGGTGTATAATGATTCAACCATTCATTTGAACAAGAAACTGACAAGAGGAGGGCATGATACGAAGGTGCAGATGTTGATGTCAGGTGCGGCTTTGTTTTTGCCGATGCTGGTGATGTATGTGTTGGTGGAATGTTTTAACAATGATATAGCAGCAATTGCGATGATAGTCATTGGACTGATAGGGACTTTGCTTCATCCGCTGTGGCTCAGAAATATATATAATCGATTCATGAAACGGCGATACCAGAACATGGACGGTTTCAGAAACTCAAGATAGCAGGTCATAAAGGTGCTAAAGCCTGAAAGCCTCAACATTTCAATCATGAATTTAACAATCGAAAATCTAACCAAATCATTCGGAGAGAAACAGGCTCTGAACATTGACCACTATTCCATTCATAGCGGTGAAACCATTGGTCTTGTGGGTAACAACGGTGCTGGCAAGACAACATTGTTCCGTATTATCCTCGATTTACTTCATGCCGATACGGGATGTGTGACCATCGATGGAGTGGTGGATGGCGTACCTGTATCGTGTGATACATCAAAGAGTGAAGACTGGAAGGCGTACACTGGTGCTTTTGTCGATGCAGGTTTCCTCATTGACTACTTGACACCAGAAGAGTATTTCCGTTTCATTGCCAAAATATCAGGCATCACAGATAAAGTGATGAACGAGCGTCTGTTGCAGTTCGACAGTTTCATGAATGGAGAAGTATTGGGGCAGAAAACACTCATTCGCAACTTGTCGATGGGCAACAAGCAGAAAGTGGGCATCATTGGTGCGATGCTGCATTATCCGAAGTTGCTGATTCTTGATGAGCCTTTCAATTTCCTCGACCCTACTTCCCAATTGGCGATGAAATACCTATTGGAAACCTACAGCAAGGAACTCAAGGCAACTATCATTGTGTCATCACATAACCTGACACATACACTTGATATTTGTTCCCGAATCACCCTCTTGGAACATGGGCAAATCATTAAAGACTACGACCGTGATTATGCTTTGTTGACTTCTGAAATCGAGGCTTATTTCAAGGGAAATATCAATATTTAAGTGGAAAAATGATTTTTTTCCACTTTTACTTTTATTGTACCATTAAAAAACCGTAAATTTGTATGCTTTTGTGGCTCATTGCCGAGCCTCCTTCTTTTCGAAAAACTTACAAAAGTAATCACATAATATAACCAACAAATCAACTCATTATGAAGATTTCAAGAATTGACCACCTTGGAATAGGTGTAGAGAGCATTGACGCAGTGCTCCCTTATTTTGAGAATGTGCTTGGCCTGAAGTGCTACGCCATTGAAGAAGTTGCTGACCAGAAAGTAAAGACTGCTTTCCTGAAAGTCGGTGAAGTGAAGTTGGAACTTTTGGAGCCAACGTCACCAGAGTCTGCTGTAGCCAAGTGGCTTGAGAAAGGCGGCAAGGGCGTTCACCATGTTGCATTTGCTGTTGAAGACGGTGTGGCAGAAGCACTCGTTGAGGCTGAAGGTAAGGAGATTCGTCTGATTGACAAGACTCCACGTCCAGGTGCAGAGCAAATGTCTATTGCATTCCTCCACCCAAAATCAACCGCAGGCGTTTTAACAGAACTTTGTGAACCACAGAAAAAGAATTGAAAAATTGAAGAACTGAAAACTTGAAGTAGTTGTATGGAAAACTTCAACGTTTCAATTCTTAAATTCTTAAATTTTGTAATATGAGCAAGCAAACAGAAAGAATACAGGAGTTGATAGAACTCCGTCAGAAAGCGCGTCTTGGTGGTGGCGAGAAAGCCATTGACAAGCAGCATGCGAAAGGCAAGTTCACAGCACGTGAACGTATTGCCATGCTCCTCGATGAGGGCAGTTTTGAAGAATATGACATGTTCAAACTCCACCGTTGCACCAACTTCGGTATGGAGAAGAAACAATATTTAGGCGATGGTGTCGTCACTGGTTCTGGTACAATCGGAGGACGCCTCGTCTTTATTTTTGCCCAGGATTTCACCGTCAATGCAGGTTCTCTCTCTGAGACCATGAGTCAGAAAATCTGCAAGATTATGGACATGGCTATGAAGGTGGGTGCTCCTGTCATCGGTATCAATGACTCAGGTGGTGCTCGTATTCAGGAAGGTATCAACGCCTTGGCTGGCTATGCTGAAATTTTCCAGCGCAACATCATGGCATCAGGTGTGATTCCACAGATTTCCGGCATCTTCGGTCCTTGTGCTGGTGGTGCCGTTTATTCACCAGCCTTGACCGACTTCACGCTGATGATGGAGAACACTTCATTCATGTTCCTGACAGGTCCAGCCGTTGTGAAGACAGTGACAGGCGAGGATGTTGACCAGGAGAGCCTTGGTGGTGCATCTGTTCACTCCACAAAGTCGGGTGTGACCCACTTCACGGCTGCTACCGAGGAAGAGGCTATGGCCATGATTCAGCAACTCATCAGTTACATTCCTCAGAACAATCAGGAGGAAACCCCTATCGTTGAGTGTACAGACCCTATTGACCGTCTCGAGGATTCTCTCAACGAGATTATTCCGGACAATCCTAATCAGGCATACGATATGTACAAGGTGATTGCTGCCACCGTTGATAATGGCGAATTCTTTGAAGTGCAGCCTCGTTATGCACAAAATATCATTGTAGGTTTCGCACGTTTCAACGGTCGCTCCGTAGGTATCGTTGCCAATCAGCCAAGCAAATTCGCAGGTGTGCTCGATTGCAACGCTTCTCGCAAGGGTGCTCGTTTCGTTCGTTTCTGCGATGCCTTCAACATTCCAATCGTCAGTTTCGTCGATGTGCCGGGCTTCCTTCCTGGTACAGGGCAGGAGTACAACGCCGTCATTCTTCATGGTGCTAAGTTGCTCTATGCCTACGGTGAGGCAACCGTGCCAAAGGTGACCGTCACACTTCGTAAGTCTTACGGTGGTTCCCACATCGTGATGTCTTGTAAGCAACTTCGTGGCGACATCAACTATGCATGGCCATCTGCTGAAATTGCCGTGATGGGTGCCAGCGGTGCAGCCGCAGTGCTCTATGCTCGCGAAGCAAAGCAAATCAAGGAAGAGGGTGGTGATGCAAAGGCATTCATCGCTGAGAAGGAAGAGGAATACTCCAAACTCTTCGCCAATCCTTATCAGGCAGCCAAATATGGCTATATCGATGATGTGATTGAGCCACGCAACACTCGTTTCCGTGTGATTCGCGCACTTGAACAACTTGCAAATAAGTCACTTACAAATCCTGCTAAGAAGCACGGTAACATTCCATTGTAAAAACGCATGAAAAAGATATTATCAATCCTTTCATCCCTTGCTGTCGCATTGACGATGAACGCACAGGGCGCACACGACTTCAAACTGAACGAGGTCTATGTGCATACCCCTGCATGCTGTGATTCGTCGGCTTGTAAGACGGCAAGTTATGTGGATGAATACGGACAGTCTGCTTCGTGGATTGAGATTGAGAACATTTCTTATTCCACCCACGACATCAGAAACTGTTTCCTCACCATCGACCCTGCTGTTCTCGACGAAAACATGTCCGCTCCAGAGCGTGAGACACACATGTCGCAGATTCCGGCAGGCGACCCACGCACCTCTCTTTCTGCCAAGCAGCGCATCACGTTTTTTGCCGACGGCAACACCAATCGTGGTACACTTCACCTCAACTTCAAACTTCCGGTGGGCGAGTCTTTCACCATCTATCTCTTTGATGGAAATGCTGTAGATTTGCTCGACTCAGTTCATGTAGAGGCACTTCCTGCTGGTTCAAGTTATGCTCGCATTGCAGATGCTGAATGGCAAGTACTTGAGGCAGATAAGGTGACTCCAAATGCTCCGAACATTGCCTATCACAACGACAAAATCAAGGAGTTTAAGGAGAAAGATCCATACGGTATTGCCATGACCCTCATGTGCATGGGAGTCGTGTTCTCTTGTCTCATCCTCCTTTTCGTTTTCTTCCACATCTTCGGTTGGGCGATGAACCGTGCTGCCAAGTTGGCTCGTGTTCGTGCTATTCGTGCCATCCACGAGCAAGCATCCAAGGTGGTCGAAATGGCAAAGCAGGGAACCACAGAGACCAAGGGTATCGATATGGAGACTTACACAGCCGTTATCGGTTTGGCTCTTCACGAGTACTTTGGTGGTACCCACGACCTCGAATCAGGTATTCTTACAATCCAGCAGACTCACACCACATGGGCTGACAAGAGCCACGAGTTGCGTGTGACTCCACAGCATCATCAAGCAAATTAGAATTGAAAAATTAATTTAGGTTATTTAGGTCGTAAAGGTCATAAGGTCGCTTCGCTTTCAGGGCGGAGGTCCTCAAAACCTTAAAACCTCAAAATCTCAAAAACCTAACAAAGAATGAAAGAATATAATTATAAAATCAAAGGCGCTCCTTACAATGTGAAAATCAACGGCATTGAAGAGAATATCGCCAAAGTGGAAGTGAACGGCATCGAGTTCGATGTGGAACTTGAAAAGCCAGTTGCTCAGCCCAAACCAGTGGTGCGTGCTGTTGCCGCTCCAGTCAAGACCATCGAAGCCCCCAAGGCAGCACAGGAGGCTGTGGCAGAAGGTGTTTCTGCCGTGCGCGCTCCGCTGCCAGGCACCATCAACGACATCAAGGTTACCGTGGGTCAAGCAGTCAAGAAGGGCGAAACACTCGTCATTCTCGAGGCAATGAAGATGGAGAACAACATCGACTCCGACCGCGATGGCAAAATCAAGGAAGTCAAGGTACAGAAGGGCGACACCGTCATGGAAGGTTCCATTCTCGTCACTATCGGGTAAATCATAATATATAATTAACAATGTATAATGTTATAATATGCTGCCGCCTTGTACCACAACACGCCGGATGGCTATTATAAATTATCAATTACAAATTTTCAATTAGAACTTATGTTACTCGAAAGTGTTTCCACAATGGATTTCATAGGGAGCAAACTTGCCGATTTCCTCACCTACACGGGCTTTGCCAATGTAGAATGGGCTAACATCATCATGATTGCTGTTGGTGCCTTCTTCATCTGGCTTGCCATCAAGAAGGACTTCGAGCCCCTGCTCCTCATTCCGATTGGTCTCGGTATCATTCTGGGAAATATTCCGTTCAAGGCGGCAGGTCTTGAAATTGGTCTCTACGAGGACAACTCCGTGCTTAACATCTTCTATCAAGGTGTTCGTCTCGGTTGGTATCCTCCTCTCGTGTTCCTCGGCATTGGCGCCATGACCGACTTCGGTGCGCTCATCGCCAATCCAAAGTTGATGCTGATTGGTGCTGCTGCACAGTTCGGTATCTTCGGTGCCTACATGATTGCCCTTGCAATGGGCTTTGAACCCAATCAGGCAGCAGGTATTGCCATCATCGGTGGTGCCGATGGTCCTACAGCCATCTTCCTCTCCAGCAAGTTGAGTCCAAACCTTATGGGAGCCATCGCCGTGTGTGCATACTCCTATATGGCACTTGTGCCAGTCATTCAGCCAGGTGTCATGAAGTTGCTCACCACAAAGGAACAGCGTAAAATCAAGATGAAGCCAGCACGTCAGGTGAGCCAGACAGAGAAGATGCTCTTCCCAATTGTCGGACTGCTCATCACAACCTTTATCGTGCCATCAGGTCTCCCATTGTTGGGTATGTTGTTCTTTGGTAACCTCCTCAAGGAATCGACCAAGACCACGCGTCTTGCCAAGACTGCGGGTAGTGCTTTGAACGACATCGTGGTGATGCTCCTCGGTCTCACCGTAGGTTGCTCCACCCAGGCTTCAGAGTTCTTGACACTTGCAACAGTTAAGATTTTCGCTCTTGGTGCATTTGCATTCATTATTGCCACAGCCAGCGGTGTTATCTTCGTTCACATCATGAACATCTTCCTTCCTAAGGGTCAGAAGATTAATCCGCTCATTGGTAATGCTGGTGTGTCAGCCGTACCAATGGCTGCCCGCATTTCTCAGAACGAAGGTCTCAAGGCAGACCCCCACAACTACCTCCTCATGCATGCCATGGGTCCCAATGTTGCGGGTGTGATTGGTTCTGCCGTAGCAGCAGGTGTCCTTCTCGGCTTCCTCTCGTAATCAGAACATTATTTTGCAAATGCATAAAGGGGGCGCACATTCAAGTGCGCCCCCTTTATGTATATAAATCCTTGTCCACCCTTCCGCCAGTTTCGCCTCGAACTCCTCGCGTTTGGGTGTTCCAACAGGTCCGATGTATCAGTCAGTCATTTCATCTAATGTGTGAAGTTTCATTGCCAATAATTGTTTTTATTTCTGCTGCAAAGGTTGGGCAAAGTTTACAAACGAGGAAACCTTTTGGTATGTTTGATAACATAAATAGAATAGAGGTGCACTAAGACAAAGTTCCCAACTCTGAGTGCGTACACTTCGAGTTGGGAACTTCTGTTTTTCTAATTCTATTTTTTACTTTTGGATGAACTTTCGTCCATTGTGTATGTACATCTGACCTTTGACGGGTTCTTTAATGACACGGCCGCTCAAGTCGTAATAGAGAGAGTCTTTCTGGATGCTACGGTTGCCCTCCACCTGTACATCTTTGATGGAGACTTCATCCTCCATTTCAACAATCTTGAATTGATTCCATGCAGAAGTCGCCTCATATTTCTCTTTTGTCCCTGCTGGCACATATAATGTCGCATCAGAAAAGACGCTTTCATAGTAATTATTGTAGAGAAATACAGTCTCGCTGATTTCAAAAGGTTCCGCGATGTATGACACGACTTTTGACAAACTATAACAGTCCCAAAAAGCATATCTATCAATCGTAGAGACACTTGATGGAATAACAATGGATTCCAAAGAATGGCAATATCCAAATGCACCATCTCCAATCGTTGTAACACTGGGTGGAAGGGTTATGGATGTCATCCCCGTGCAGCCCCATAATGCCCATATGCCAATCGAATTAACACCGTTAGGAATTATAGAGGTGTTACAGCCTGCTACCACTTCTTTTTGTGTTTTGTCGATAATGACATTACATCCATTGGGTGATTCGTAATAGGGGTTATCTGCATCCACCTCAATTCTCTCAAGACTCCAGCAGCCAGGGAAGAGGTTTCTGCCAATCCATGATACATTTTTAGGGATATAAATAGCAGATAACCAACTGCAATTGAAAAAAGCATCCCCGCCGATATATTCTACACTTTCAGGAATGACAAATTTTTTCACGAACTGACAGCCCTGAAATGCAGACCAACCAATATCGGTGACAGTAAAACCTTCGACCTCACTCGGGATGGTGACTGTCCCTGTTGTAGATGTATCTATCGCAGGAGTCTCAGATTTTCCATCATAATACACCATACATGTCTTCTCCTCGGCACTGAAAACATAAAACATCATGTCCACTCCTTCGATGGTCTTGGCGGTGAAGATGTCGCCATCTTTCCATTGTTGTCCCAACACGGCAATGTAACTCCAAGTCTGCTCCAGCATGTTGAAGGTCAAGTCGTAATAAATAGCCCCGTCAACAGCCGTGATAACAAGATTGCGTCCTTCATTATAATTATAATAGACAAAGCGACCCGCTTCATTCGTTTTGGTGGCAGAAAGGCATTTGCTCCAGTCGCCACCTAAGCCCGATTCGGGAGTCATTAAAAACTCTATGTCGTTATTGCCATTCGCAGGGATTCGGCAGGTGTAGATGGGATTTGCCTCTGGTGACTGTCCGTCGTTGGTCAGTTTGTAAGACGTGTCAGTATTATTCCAATCATTGATGTTGCCTGTCAAGTAATATGCAGGCTCTATCACGACGGGAATCTCTTCCTCTTCGTGCAGTTTAGCGATGCAGGGATATGGGTCGTCGTCGCACAGCGTCCAGACTGGTTCACCTGTTTCTATGATGGAATAGACGTTCAACTCATCAAGGAAAGCCTGTGTCTGCATCTGAGCCGAGGTGAAGTTTGTGGAGCCATGATAGCCTTCAGTTTTGAAACAGTTTGTATTGATAGCAACATCAGAGTTTGAATAAGAGGCTTTAATAGTAGTGTTTTTGTTATTGCTTATGCCACCATAATATAATTCTTTTAAGTCTGCTTTCCCTGTTGTCTGTACCTTTAATCGAGAACAGAACTATAGCAATTGACGACAGACTTACTGTCTTGTGTAGACCCCACAATGCCTCCAATACGATAACCAAACTCGAGAGGAAAGTTGTAAAAGGCATCTAACGTCTCATCGGTCACATTAAAATTAGCGATACTTTTACAATAATTGTACGTTCCCTTCTTGTAGTACACATAGCCAACAATACCACCAACGTTAACCCCACCTCCACCTATAGTACCGCCTTCGGATATTCTTTTAGGGAGGGATATATTAATGATAGAATAATTTTCACAGAATGAAATGTCTGCTCCGGAAGAACCTGCAATTCCACCTATAGAGGGATTAGTACGATTAGAGCCTTGTGGTCCCGACTGTGTATAATCAATATTCCCTTTGTGGATACAGTATTCTATACTTCCCTTCTCTTCGATGGAACCTATTACCCCACCTATATACCCACATGTATTCCATCCTGTCTGCGAAATTGGCATATCAATTTTACAATTCTCAATAGTGCCGCTATACACATATCCAGCCAAACAGCCAGCACGCCCTCTTGTATTTTCAAGATTCATGCTTCCTGTAAGTTTTATATTTTTAATTGAACCTCTTTTATGACACCAAAAAATCCAAAGTATTCCTGTTTATCATTCGCGTTGCTTATGTAAAGATTAGCGACAGTATGATTCTGTCCGTCAAACGAGCCTCTGAATGATGCATCATCAGATGAACCTATAGGTACCCAAATCTTTCCGCCCAAATCGAGGTCTGCTGCAAGTTTGATGGTTTTAACAGAAAAGGTTGAATATCCATTGTTGACAAGATAAGCCAAACCTGCCAATTCCTCACAAGTGGAAATTGTAAATTCATTCTCACCACTTTTATACCAACGGATGGAATAATTGCCAGAGTCAGACCACTTTTCTGTAGGTGCAGTCGTGTTATCACCACCTGTACCTGTTGCGCTGACTAATACAGAGCAAGTTGCCGATTTCCCGCTTCCGTCATTAGCCATGCAAGTGATTTTTGCTATGCCAACCGACACTGCCGTGACTAAACCTGTATTGCTTACGGTCGCTACGCTGGTGTCAGATGATGACCATGAGAATCCATTGTTTCCTATCGAAGTCGGAGTAGCGGTAGCGGTGAGTTGCTTGGTGTCGTCCACTTTGAGTGTGACGGATGTCTCACTGAGTGTGATGCCAGAGAGTTTAACCGTCCATACCAACTTGTATTGATAGGTAATGCTGCCTTGGCGGAATCTATACTGAAAGTACAATTCCACGTTATTATCGCCCCACGAATTTGTGTTGAGAGCCATGATGGAGCATTCGCTGAATTTATAAGATTTCTGTACATTCAGCAGAGAGGAATTGTTGGTGCTCCATGACCATGCTGTTCCATCATATTCATTAAATGTGGTAACATCGCCAGACGGCACATAGACGGTTTGTCTTCCACCCTCAGTATCTAAATAGATGGTTCCTTGAGACCATGTTTCTTCTACATAGGCATGTGCTGCAAGTGGCATCAGCACGACCATCAGTAGCCATGCTTTCAAGATTCGGAGTAATTGTTTGTTCATGTTTTTCTATGTGTGGTTTTGAGAATAAGAAAAGGCGTTCACCATTCAGTGCTTATTCTCAACTTCTTGGTTACCGGCAAGTGACCTACAACATAAACAAGCAAGAACAGTTCACGCCCATCTGGACGTGAACCTTCCGAACCGCTTGCTCTCATGTTGAATATTTGCCGGTATTCGAAGTTGAGAGAACAAGAGCAGAAAGCCCAAGTTATATTTTTAAGAACGAACGGGAATACGCACAATCTCTTTTGGTTAATAATTATGTTACGTTTTCCCACGGAAGAGCGACACCCGTGCCGCATGCTTCCTAATCATGTCTGTGTACTGTCTGTTTCTTGTTTCAGAGTTTTTTAGGTGTTTAACTTTAAGTTGATGGTTATGCTTGCAAATTTACATAAAAATCTTGATTTATAAGTCCATTTCCATAGAAAACATCAATTATCGGAACAAATTATCGGTCATTATTGGTAATTATCGTTTTTCTTGCGCTGCAGCGCAAGAGGCTAATCCCAGCATGAAGGATTTTTGCTCCTTCACCTCCAAAGCGGTTTGGAAAAACGAAAATTACCGAAAATTACCGAAAATTACCGATAATTAACAATAATTTGTTCCGATAATTTTTGTGGTTATTGCAATCATACCAACAAATGGTTAAATAATCATCAAAGAGGAAATGGGCATTAGGAACAGATGATGTTGCAATTATAGGACAAAATTATCCTTTTGACGAGAAATCTCCTGAAATGATGATGGAGTGCTTCGTTTTTTATCTTTTCTTCGGAAAAAAACGTAATTGTTCTAATGACAGGTGGTTGTGAAAAAATGAGCACCCAGCGCTAAATGATAGGCGCTGGGTGCTCGTATTTTTATGCGCAGGGTGCGTGAAATGATGGGCGCAGGGTGCGCATATAGGAAGATATTGACATTCAGGGTGAAGTGCTAAGGCTATCGGAAGTAGGGATTGTATAGTTTTTCCCTGCCCATGGTGGTGGCAGGTCCATGCCCGCAGAATACTTTGGTGTCGTCGGGTAGGGTGGCGATTTTGTTGATGCTGAGCATGATGTCTCGATAACTGCCACCTGCCAGGTCTGTACGTCCGCAACTGCCACAGAAGAGGGTGTCGCCTGAGAAGAGGACGGCTTCTTGTGGAGAGTAGAAGCAGATGCTGCCGCGAGAGTGTCCGGGAGTGTTCATCACTTTCAGGGTGGTGTTGCCGAATGTGACCTCGCTGCCGTCGAGCAGGCTGGTGCCGAGTGGTGGCATGGGAGGGTGGGGAAGACTGATGCCAACGACGGAGCGGATTTGCTCGTCCATGTTTTCATAGATGCGCAGGTCTTCGTAGTTGGCTTCGGGGCGGAGACCCAAGTCACGATAGGCAAATGCTGTGCCCCACACATGGTCGAAGTGCAGGTGGGTGTTGAGCAGGTGCTTCACTTGCAGGTCTTCGGTGGCAATGTATTTCTTGATGTCAGCCCATTCGCTTTCGGTGGAGCAGCCGCAGTCGATGATGACCGCTTCATGTGTGTCGTCACTCACCACGTAGCAGTTCTCTCCCAACGGATTCACGATGAATGTCTTGATGTTCATGTTCTTTTGCAAAGTTTGAAGTTGAGAGTGTAAAGTGAGAAATGAATCACTGCCGCTGTAGCAAATTTTTCACTTTTCATTTTTCACTTTTTAATGGTGACATGCACCACTTTTTTGGTCGTGAAGTATTCTTCCTTGAAAAAGTCGCTGAGTTCCCATACGGTGGCGATGTTTTTCATCGAGGCTATCTCGCCAGCCAGTTCACCACCTTTGAGGGCGATGATGCCGTTGGGAACAGCATTGTGTTGCTCTTTCTTGATGTTCTTCCGAGCCACCTTCACCAAATCTACCATCGGCATCACGGCACGGGTCACCACAAAGTCATACTGCTCCTTGATTTCTTCTGCTCTGGCATGGCTGAACTTCACGTTTTTCAGTCCGATAGCCGTTGCCACTTCTTGTGCCACTTTCACTTTCTTGCCGACGCTGTCAACGAGATGGAACTGCACGTTGGGGAACAGGATTGCCAAGGGAATGCCAGGGAATCCACCTCCCGTACCGAGGTCCATCACGGTGGTGCCATCCCTGAAGTTGACCACCTTGGCGATGCCCAACGAGTGGAGCACATGATGCTCATACAGATTCTGGATGTCCTTCCGTGAAATCACGTTGATTTTTGCGTTCCAGTCGTTATAAAGTGCCTCAAGTTGGGCGAACTGCTCAACCTGAGGTTCTGTGAGATGAGGAAAATACTTGCTTATTATCATAAAATGGAGAATTAAATAATTCAATATGTTTATTTTAACAACGAATTACACGAATTTAACGAATTATTCAGAGAAAAGTATGACACGAAGCACCTTCTGTGCAACGAATGACACGAATTTTGCCATCTGGGTGGAAGAATTCGTGAAATTTGTTGCCGCTTGCGGCTTCGAGAAATATAATTCCAGTCCGAATGGTTTTCGTTTAATTCGTTTAATTCGTTGTTTTAAATAAGCAGCGTCGGAACTTGCGAAACTTCAATCTTTAATTTTTATTGGTGTTGTGGGCGCAGCAAGTCGTTCACTGTCTTCACAGGATTGAATGTGCCGAGTGATACCTCCACGAAAATCGTGTTCCAGTCGCTCATGGCTCCGTTCCAAAGACCGGGCAGTTCGAGGGCTTTGAGTTCCTTGCCGTCCTTGCTCTTGCTGGAGATGAAACCTGTCTGGTGGTCAACGTATTTTGTGAGGTCGAACTTGTTGCCCTTGTAGTCCTTCACAGCACACACGAGGTCAACGGGGTTGAAGTGGGTGCCGTTTTGGAACATCTGCAAGTACTCGGCATTGTTCTTGTCAATTTGGCTGCTCTCCAGAATCTGAAGGCTGATGGTGCCGTCTTGATTGTATGCCAAGAATGGACCACCACCGGGTTCGCCCACATTCTTCACCATACCGCACACGCGCATGGGGCGGTTCAGTTTCTTTTTCAGATAGATGGTGAGTTCGGCATCTTCTAAGTCTTTCAGTTCGGGGTTGCGGCAAGAGAGTTCGTCGCGCAGGAAACGGATGATTTCCTCCAGTTGTGCATGGGTGTATTTGCCGCTGTCAAGCAGTTCGAGGTAGGAGAAGGCTTTCTGCTGCTTGCTCACCAGCACACCTGCAATGAGTTTCTTGTATTCCACGGTTTCGGCTTTCAGACGGTCGGGCACCACGTTGTCGATATTCTTGATGAAGATGATGTCGGCATCGAGGTCGTTCAGGTTCTCAATCAGTGCACCGTGACCACCTGGACGGAAAAGAATCTTGCCGTCCTTGCCTCTGAATGGGGTGTTGTCGGGGTTGGCTGCCACCGTGTCGGTGCTTGCCTTCTGCTCGGAGAAACTGACGGAGTATTTCACACCAAACTTCTCTTCGTACTTGGGAGCCACCTTTGCCACCAGTGCCTCGAAGAGTGGGCGGTGTTCGGGGCTTACGGTAAAGTGTACCGTTACCTGACCGTTCTTGCCACCAGCATACAGGGCACCTTCCACCAGATGCTCTTCCACTGGGGTACGTGCGCCGTCTTCATACTTGTGGAACTTCAGCAGACCCTTGGGCAGTTTACCATACGAAAGACCCTCCTCGCCAAGCAACGTGGCAATGGCGGTCTTGGTGCTGTTGTCGCCACCGTTCTTTGCGATGGCTGCCTTCAAGTCGTCGATGAAAGCGAACTTGTCGAGATTCTGCTCGAACTTCTCGATGAAGTCGGTCTTCTCCTCGTTGTCGAGATACTCGAAGAGGTTCTTGAACATGCGGCTGGCGGCTCCCGATGCAGGAACGAACTTCAGCACTTTCCCGCTGCCGTCCAGATAGGCATCCCAAGCAGCGAGATAGTCTTGCTTCTCACTTTCTGTAGGAATGGTGATGCCATTGCCAGACGATGCGGCACCTGCCAACTTCAGCCAGGGGAAGCCTGTTTTGAAACATTCTAACTGTGCATTCAGTTTTTCTTCCGAAATGCCTTTCTTCGCGAGAAAATCCTTGTCTTCTTGTGTAAGCATGGTTTTTATGATTTAATATTTGTGATTTTTGATTGTCTATTTTGGGAAAGAACCCGTCAGGGACTTTCGCAATCGCTTTTCAGCCACAAAAGTAAGGATTTTATTTTGAACAAGCAATAAAATCCACGATTTTTGTTGGTAAAGGTGTCGAAAACCTCATATTTTTAAGGGGGCACACCAAATGATTTGATGTGCCCCCTTATTTTTAGATAGGTATGAAAATGTTATGCCTGAGCCTTCAGCATGGCGTCGATGTTGGCAGCAGCCTTGCGACCGTCGCCCATGGCGAGGATGACTGTGGCACCACCACGCACGATGTCGCCACCGGCAAAGATGGTCGGGATGTTCGACTGCATCTGGTCGTTCACGGCAATGGTGTTCTTTCTGCCCAGTTCGAGACCCTCCACCGACTTCGGCACGATGGGGTTAGGACTAACGCCCACAGCCACGATGGCAAGGTCGATGTCGCGTGTCTCAATCTGACCCTCCACGGGAACAGGTGAGCGACGGCCAGAGGCATCAGGTTCGCCCAGTTCCATCACCTGGAGTTTCACTTGGGTCACATTGCCCTTCTCGTCGGAGATGTATTCAATCGGGTTGTGCAGCGTCAAGAACTCGATGCCCTCTTCCTTGGCATGCTTCACCTCTTCGAGACGTGCGGGCATTTCTGCCTCGCTGCGGCGGTAAGCGATAAACACATGCTCGGCACCCAGACGCTTTGCCGTGCGGCAAGAGTCCATGGCGGTGTTGCCACCACCGACCACCATCACGCTCTTCGCCTTCACGATTGGCGTGTCGCTGGCAGGGTTCGATGCGTCCATCAGGTTCACACGGGTCAGATACTCATTAGAAGACATCACGCCCACAGAGTTCTCGCCGGGGATGTTCATGAAGTTGGGCAGACCTGCACCCGAGGCAACGAAAATTGCCTTGTAGCCTTCCTGCTCCAGTTCGTCGATGGTGATGGTCTTGCCGACGATGCAGTCCTTCACGAAGTTCACGCCAATCTTGCGGAGGTTCTCAATTTCCACATCCACAATCGCGTTGGGCAGACGGAACTCAGGAATACCATATTTCAGCACACCGCCAATCTCGTGCAGCGCCTCAAACACGGTCACGTCGTAACCTGCCTTCGCCAAGTCGCCAGCACAAGAAAGACCTGCAGGACCTGAGCCCACAATAGCCACCTTCTTGCCGTTCTTAGGCGCACACTCAGGAAGTGCCATCTTGCCGCTGTTGCGCTCGAAGTCGGCAGCGAAACGCTCCAAGTTGCCGATAGCCACCGCCTTCTGATTCATCTTCAGTTTGATGCACTTGCTCTCACATTGCTTCTCCTGCGGACACACACGACCGCAAACGGCTGGCAGTGCACTCGTAGCCTTGATCACCTTGGCTGCCTCCAAGAACTGGCCACGCTCGATGTTCTTCACAAACGAAGGAATATTGATGCTCACAGGGCAACCCTCCATGCAAGAAGGCTTGGCGCAGTCGAGACAACGCTTGGCTTCGGTCAGAGCCTGCTCCACCGTGAGACCCGTGTTCACCTCCTCCGTGCGAGTGGTGGCACGATACACAGGGTCAAGTTCACCCATCACGCAGCGCTCAATCTCGCCACGCTCCTTCGGCTTCATGCTGGCAGCCAGTTCCTTGCGCCAAGCGGCGTTGCGGTCAGTCAGTTCAGAGAGGGGAGTGTCAGTCGTCATGTTCGCAGCATCCACCGTAGCCTCCGCAGCCTTTGCAGCGGCAGCGTCGCCGCATGCGGAACCGCCGTTCACATGCTCCTCCAACTTCTTCATCTCCTCTATCTCGATAGGCTTGAACGCACCCATGCGCTTGAACATCTCGTCGAAGTCCACCTCGTGTCCGTCAAACTCAGGACCATCCACGCAGACGAAACGAGTCTTGCCACCCACCGTGATGCGGCAAGCGCCACACATGCCCGTACCGTCCACCATGATGGTGTTCAGCGACACATCCGTAGGTACATTGTATTTCTTTGTCAAGAGGCAGCAGAACTTCATCATGATGGCAGGACCAATGGCAAAGCACTTGTCCACCTTCTCACGCTGAATCACCTGCTCGATGCCCACAGTCACCACACCCTTCTGTCCGTAAGAACCATCATCCGTCATGATGATGACCTCGTCAGAGTGCTTGCGCACCTCCTCCTCCAGAATGATGAGTTCCTTCGTGCGACCAGCCAGCACAGAAATCACCCGGTTGCCAGCCTCCTTCAGCGCCTTGATGATGGGCAGCATAGGAGCCACGCCCACACCGCCACCGGCACAAACCACCGTGCCGAACTTCTCAATGTGCGTAGCCTGACCCAGCGGGCCCACCACGTCCGTGATGCAGTCGCCCTCGTTCAGGTTGCAGAGTTTCGTAGATGAATAACCAACCTTTTGAACCACCAAGGTAATAGTGCCAGCCTCCACGTCGGAGTCAGCAATGGTGAGTGGCATACGCTCGCCCTGTTCGCCCACGCGGACGATGACGAAGTGACCAGCCTTGCGAGACTTGGCAATCAGCGGTGCCTCAACCACCAGTTTGAACACCTTCTCGCTGAACTGCTCTTTCTTAACAATCTTATTCATAATAATATCTTTAGTAAATATCTTTTTACCACATTAATGCGTGAATAGCGATGCAAAGTTACGAAAAATCCTCTGAACCACCACGCATTTTGTCAAAGAATGCCCCTTTTTGTGTGAAAATTGTCGCTACACCTATGAAAGAGGCACCACCTAAGGCTATCCGTGAGATATAGTCACGATAAAGACACGCTCACGCAAATTCTCTTCAAAATTCTTTGTTTCTGAAAAATAAGTTGTAACTTTGCAAACAGCGATTGAATTTCAGAATTATGGAATGCAAGATTATGCTTATGAATAATGGGTAGGAAGAGAAGCATGAAAAGGAAGATTTTGATTTCGTTAATTGGCATCATTGTGCTGATTCCGATTGGGCTTTATTCCAGACGTCTCAGTTGGATTCCAGATGAAACTGGCGATGCGCTATGGGCAATGATGGTATTTTGCCTTTGGCGTATCATCTTAGCCAGGAAAGGACTCAAACTGATTGCAATTATCAGCCTGGCACATTCTTTTCTTGTGGAATTTTCACAGATGATTCGTTGGCATTGGTTGGTGTCGTTCCGAAACACATTCATCGGTCACATGATGCTTGGACAAGGATTCCTGTGGATAGACCTTCTTGCTTACCTGATTGGCATCGTCATTATTTATTGGGTGTTTAGAGGTATCGAACAGAGATGGATGAAATGAATGCTGATGAATGAAAGTGTAGGGGATTGGTGATGAAAGGAACAATGGTGATGAAAACGAATAGGACACAGATGTGTTGAAAAAAGAAGAAGAGCACGATGTCGTATCGTACCCTTCTTTGTTATTGTGCTTATTTCGTTTGCTTATCTCAATCAATCATCTCAAATCCCGTGTAGGGCACAAGTGCCTTGGGAATACGGATGCCGTCGGGTGTCTGGTTGTCTTCAAGGATGGAGGCAACGATGCGGGGCAGGGCGAGGGCGGAACCGTTAAGGGTATGGCAGAGTTGCACCTTCTTGTCGGCATTGCGGTAGCGGCACTTGAGACGGTTTGCCTGGTAGGTGTCGAAGTTGCTGACAGAAGAAACTTCGAGCCAACGACCTTGGGCTTCGCTGTAAACCTCGAAGTCGTAGCAGATGGCGGAAGTGAAACTCTGGTCGCCACCGCAGAGACGAAGGATGCGGTAGGGGAGTTCGAGTTTCTTGAGAAGACCTTCCACGTGGTCGAGCATCTCTTTGTGCGACTCCTTGGAGTGTTCGGGTGTGTCAATGCGCACAATCTCGATTTTGGAGAACTCGTGCAGACGGTTCAAGCCGCGAACGTCTTTGCCATAACTTCCTGCTTCACGACGGAAGCATTGGGTGTAGGCACAGTTCTTGATGGGGAGGTCTTTTTCGTCAAGAATGACATCACGATAGATGTTGGTGACAGGTACCTCGGCTGTAGGGATGAGGTAGAGATCATCCACCTCGCAGTGGTACATCTGACCTTCCTTGTCGGGAAGTTGACCAGTGCCGTAACCACTGGCGGCGTTCACCACGGTTGGAGGCATAATTTCAGTGTATCCTGCCTTGTTTGCCTCGGCGAGGAAGAAGTTGATGAGGGCACGTTGCAGTTGTGCTCCCTTGCCGATATAGACGGGGAATCCTGCTCCTGTGATTTTCACGCCGAGGTCGAAGTCGATGAGGTTGTATTTCTTGGCGAGTTCCCAATGGGGAAGTTTGGCTTCACCGTTCTGTGGCACAGTGTCCCAGTTGCCCACGGTGTCGCCTGGCTTGCATTCACGCAGGGAAGATTTCACTACCACATTGTCTTCTGCACAGGAACCTTCTGGCACTTCATCGTAGGGGATATTGGGAATGGTACAGAGGTGAGCAGTCAACTCTTTCTCTGCTTCTGATTTTTTATTTTCAAGTTCGGCTGCTTCGGCTTTCAGTTTTGCCACTTCAGCCTTGGCTGCCTCGGCTTCGTCGCGTTTGCCAGCCTTCATCAACTGTCCGATTTGGGCGGCATATTTCTTGCTCTCGGCAAGGATGGCGTCAAGTTTTGTTTGGGCTTCACGGCGTTGCTTGTCGATAGCGATAGCTTTTTCTATGGCTTCTTGTGCACCTTGGAAGTGCTTCTTTTCGAGACCTTTGATAACTCTTTCGGTCTCTTCTGTGATTAACTTGAGTGTAAGCATATTGTACTTTTATATTTTAACGTCAAAGATTTTTATTTTCTAACAACGAATTTAACGAATTAGACGAATTTTTTTCATGCCGCCAAGCGGCGACGAATTGGGCGAATGCTATTCGTTTTCATTTGAGGCACCGAGGTGCATTGCCACAACCTTAAAAATTCGTTTAATTCGTTAAATTCGCTGTTCTGAAAATATATATGTCATTTCAGCAGTCCGAGTTCCTTGAATACGTCCACAAGGATTCCTACGCAGCGGTCAACTTGTTCTTTAGTGTGGGTTGCCATGAGTGCCACGCGGATAAGTGTGTCTTGTGGGGCGCATGCTGGTGGAACGACAGAGTTGACAAACACGCCCTTGTCGAATGCCATCTTGGTGACTTGGAAGGTCTTGAAAGCATCGCGCACATAAAGTGGAATGATGGGGCTTTCGGTGTCGCCAATCTCGAATCCTGCTTGCTTGAACTGTTCCAATGCGTAGTTGGTAATCTTCCAAAGATTCTCCTGACGTTCAGGTTCTGCCTTTAAGATGTGAAGTGCCCCAAGAGCGGCTGCTGTAGCGGCAGGCGTGTTGCTGGCACTGAAAATGTAGGTGCGGCTGTTGTGGCGAAGCCAGTTGATGGTATCGCTGTCTGATGCAATGAAACCACCGATGGATGCGAGGCTCTTAGAGAATGTTCCCATAATAAGGTCAACATCATCCGTCACCCCGAAGTGGTTGCAGACACCACGTCCCTGCTTACCGAACACACCGAGACCATGCGCCTCATCAACCATTACGGTCGCATTGTATTTTTTCTTCAGTTCAATGATTTCGGGGAGTTTTGCGAGGTCACCTTCCATCGAGAAGAGACCGTCGATGACAATGAGTTTAAGGGATTCGGGATTGCAGCGCATGAGTTGATGTTCAAGGTCTTCCATGTCGTTGTGCTTGTAATGGAAGAACTGAGAGAAGGAGAGGCGGCGTCCATCCACGATGGAAGCGTGGTCACGGTCATCACCAATGATGTAGTCGCTACGACCTGTCAGGCACGATACGACACCAGAATTGACGGTGAATCCCGTTGAATAGACGAGTGCTTCGTCTTTGCCTACAAATTCTGCAAGTTCATGCTCGAGTTGAATGTGGAGGTCGAGTGTGCCGTTCAAGAATCGTGAACCAGCACATCCTGTACCATATTTCTCGATGGCTTTGATGGCAGCCTGACAGATTCGCTTGTCGTATGTAAGACCCATGTAAGAATTAGAGCCAAACATTAGAACTTTCTTGCCACTCATCATCACCTCTGTGTCCTGATGGCTGTCAATTTCTCTGAAGTAAGGATAGACACCCGCATTGATATACTTCTGCGGTTCTCTATACTTACGCATTCTTTCTTGTAATAAACCCATAGTTAAAATGTGCATTTCAATGTTCTGTCTGGCTGTATCCTCACTCATGTCACATGAAAATCTGTATGAGCCAACATTGAAAGAGACACGCTATTTGTTATTGTTATTTTCTGTTTCTTTCTGCCGTTTCATGCAAAAACGTTGCAAAGTTAGTAAAAAAAGAACGTTTCTTCCCTATCTTTTCGGAAAAAAAATGAATAAAGTCAAAAAACATGGGTTTATTTTAAGAAATTGGCATAAAAAGTTGTACTTTTGCATTGTGATTTCAACAACAGAGTGCTTTTTGATTGGTAGATATTGCATACACATTATTTATATATAATGGCAGACAACAAAAGAATTTTATTTATAGTGAATCCCATCTCGGGCACATCGGGTAAAAACTTTATCCTAAGACTCATCGACGATTATCTGGATAAGGGAATTTACACTTATGATGTGGCAAAGACGGAACATGTGGGGCATGCGACAGAGTTGACCGAAGCGGCAGCAAGGAATGGAGTGGACATTGTGTGTGCCATCGGAGGGGATGGAACGGTGAATGAGGTGGCAAGCGGACTGATTCACACTCAAACGGCACTTGCCATCATCCCATCGGGGTCGGGTAATGGGCTTGCAAGGCATTTGCGCATTCCGACGGATCCTTTGAGTGCCATTAAAATCATCAACAGAGGATTGGTGCAGACGATGGATTATGGCATTGTGAATGAACGTCCGTTTTTCTGCACATGTGGGGTAGGGTTCGACGCTTTCATCTCGCAGCGTTTTGCTGAATCAGGCAAGCGAGGCCCCGTTTCTTATCTCGAAAACGTGTTGAACAGCAGTTTGAGGTATCATCCCGAAACTTATGAGATTGACATCATCGATAACAAAGAGGGGGAGGAGGTGCATGAGGTTCACAAGGCTTTCCTGATTTCATGTGCCAACGCTTCGCAATACGGTAATAACGCCTACATTGCACCTACTGCATCAGTGAGGGATGGCATCATGGACGTAACGCTCATCGAGCCATTCACTGCCATTGAAGCACCTTTGATTGCCACCCAACTTTTTGGAGGAACGATAACACAAAACTCCCGCATCAAGACATTCCAGTGCCAGAAGGCTGTGATTCGGCGTTCCAAGCCTGGTGTGGTGCATTACGATGGCGACCCGATGCAGACGGGCGAAATTGTGAATGTGGAGATTGTGCCGAGCGGTTTGATGTGTGTGTCTCCGTCCAAAGAAGGTGTCCCCGCTGTGGAGGAAAGGGTGCAGAGTTTCCTTACGGAACATTTCCGCAATATGTACAACAAAACAGAGGAACTGATTCAGGAGAACATCCGCAAAACTCCACGCATATCATTGCTCAATAAAGACATCATTCGCAAGTTTTCAGGTAAATAAACACGTTTTTCGTAAAAAAAATGGCAAAAGTTTTGTTGATTTGAACGAAACGTCTTATATTTGCAAAAGAGTGATGCAACGAAGTTTTTCTAACAATTGACTTGTTGCTTGATTGATAAGAGAATTTTATATTTTTAATGACCTTAAATAATTAACAAAACAAAAGAAAAAGTTATGGCTCAGAAAAGAGTTTACACCTTCGGCAACGGACAGGCTGAAGGTAACGCGCAGATGCGCGAGGCACTTGGTGGCAAGGGTGCTAACCTTGCTGAAATGAACCTGATTGGTGTACCTGTGCCCCCAGGCTTTACCATCACTACGGATTGCTGTAATGAATACTACGAAGTAGGGGAGGAGAAAATCAAGGAACTTCTTCAGGACGAGGTGAACGCTGCTGTGGCTCACATTGAGAAGTTGATGAACAGCAAGTTCGGCGATGTGCAGAACCCGCTGCTTGTGTCTGTACGTTCTGGCGCCCGTGCTTCCATGCCTGGCATGATGGACACCATCCTCAACCTCGGTCTGAACGACGAAGTGGCAGAAGGCATGGTGAAGAAGACCGGCAACCCACACTTCGTTTATGACTCTTACCGCCGTTTCGTGCAGATGTACGGCGACGTGGTGCTGGGCTTGAAGCCTGTGAACAAGGAAGACATTGACCCATTCGAGGAAATCATCGAGAAGGTGAAGGAAGAGCAGGGCGTGACCCTCGACAAAGACCTCTCTGTGGAGTCTCTGAAGAAACTCGTCGAGTTGTTCAAGGCTGCCATCAAGGAGCGCACAGGCCAGGACTTCCCAACCGACCCAATCGTTCAACTTTGGGGCGCTATCTGCGCTGTGTTCCGCAGTTGGATGAACGAGCGCGCCATCCTCTACCGCAAGATGGAAGGCATTCCAGACGAGTGGGGTACTGCTGTGTCTGTGATGGCAATGGTGTTCGGTAACATGGGCGACACTTCTGCTACAGGCGTTTGCTTCTCTCGCGACGCAGGTAACGGCGAAAACCTCTTCAACGGCGAGTACCTCATCAACGCACAGGGTGAGGACGTGGTGGCTGGTATCCGCACACCACAGCAAATCACGAAGATTGGCTCTCAGCGTTGGGCAGAGCGTGCTGGCATCTCTGAGGAGGAGCGTGTTGCCAAGTATCCTTCTATGGAAGAGGCAATGCCCGCTCTCTACGCTGAACTGAACGACATTCAGGACAAACTGGAGAAGCACTATAAGGACATGCAGGATATGGAGTTCACCGTACAGGAAGGCAAACTCTGGTTCCTCCAGACTCGTAACGGTAAGCGTACAGGTACCGCTATGGTGAAGATTGCCATGGATCTCGTTCGCGAAGGTCTCATCGACGAGAAGACGGCAATCCTCCGTTGTGAGCCTCAGAAACTCGACGAACTCCTGCACCCAGTATTCGACAAGGACGCTCTGAAGAAGGCAAAGGTCATCACTCAGGGTCTTCCAGCATCTCCAGGTGCTGCTTGCGGTCAGATTGTGTTCCACGCTGACGACGCTCAGGAGTGGCACTCAAACGGTCACAAGGTTATCATGGTACGTATCGAGACTTCTCCAGAAGACCTCGCTGGTATGGCATCGGCAGAAGGCATCCTCACGGCTCGTGGTGGTATGACTTCTCACGCTGCTGTGGTGGCTCGTGGTATGGGTAAGTGCTGCGTGTCTGGTGCAGGTGCCATCAACGTTGACTACAAGACAAAGACTGTTGAGATTGAGGGCGTTACCTACAAGGAAGGTGACTACATCTCTCTGAATGGTTCTACTGGTCAGGTTTATGCTGGCGAAATCAAGACAAAGGCTGCTGAACTCTCTGGCGACTTCAAGGCTCTCATGGACCTCTGCGACAAGTACACCAAGTTGCAGGTTCGCACCAATGCCGACACGCCACACGATGCAGAGGTGGCTCGTGCATTCGGTGCCAAGGGTATTGGTCTGACTCGTACAGAGCACATGTTCTTTGACGACCAGAAGATTATCGCCATGCGTGAGATGATTCTCTCCGACACGGTTGAAGGTCGTGAGAAGGCTCTTGCCAAGTTGCTTCCTTATCAGAAGGCTGACTTCTACGGAATCCTCAAGGCAATGGACGGTCTCCACGTGAACATCCGTCTGCTTGACCCACCATTGCACGAGTTCGTGCCACACGACCTGAAGGGTCAGCAGGTGATGGCAGACGAGATGGGCGTTGACATCAAGGTTATCCAGCAGCGTGTGGCTTCTCTCGCAGAGAACAACCCAATGCTCGGTCACCGTGGTTGCCGTCTCGGCATCACATTCCCCGAAATCACAGCCATGCAGACACGTGCCATCCTCGGTGCCGCTTGCCAGTTGAAGAAGGAAGGTTTCGACCCACATCCAGAAATCATGGTGCCACTCATCGGTATCCTCTACGAGTTGAAGCAGCAGAAGGAAATCATCCAGAAGGTTGCCAAGGAAGTATTCGCAGAAGAGGGCGTTGAGATTCCATTCGAAATCGGTACGATGATTGAGATTCCACGTGCAGCCCTCACGGCTGACCGCATCGCTACAGAGGCTGAATACTTCTCATTCGGTACGAACGACCTCACTCAGATGACCTTCGGTTATTCTCGCGACGACATCGCATCGTTCCTCCCAGTTTACTTGGAGAAGAAGATTCTGAAGGTTGACCCATTCCAGGTGCTCGACCAGAACGGTGTCGGTCAACTCATCAAGATGGCAGTTGAGAAGGGTCGTGCCATCCGTCCGGGCATGCGTACAGGTATCTGCGGTGAGCATGGTGGCGAACCATCATCCGTGAAGTTCTGTGCCAAGATTGGCATGAACTACGTATCTTGTTCTCCATTCCGTGTGCCAATTGCACGTTTGGCAGCCGCGCAGGCAGCAGTTGAGGAATAAACAAAATCGTAACTCATAAATTTTGCAATTCATTAATAGGGAATGCGGTTTCGGTATAATATCGAAATCGCATTTCTTTTGTAGGACAAAAATATATAGTGATTTCTTTGAATATTCTTTTTTATGCGTTTTTACATCGAATCGCGATTATGTTAAATAGTGAAATAAGGAATACAAATTGCACGAATCTCATGAATCTTTTCAGACGGATTTTATACTACCCCGACTATAGATTCGTGAGATTCGTGCAATTCGTGTTCAAATAAGTAAAAATGAGTGTTGTCTCCACTCAGAGCATAAAAGAATCAATTTGTTTTCTTGGTCTTTTTGCTGACAGGAACATCTGTCATGTCTCCTTGAATGTAGATGTGGGTCGTGTTTTCTTTACAGTTAGAGGAAACTAAAATGCTCTTTTTGAATCGTCCTGGCATCTTGTTGGAACCATCGTATGTAACGGTGATCTCAGCAGATGCTCCTGGAGCGATAAAATCTTTTGGATAATCAGCAACAGTACATCCACATGATGGCTGAACCGTTGTGATGACTAATTTGGCATCGCCTACATTGGTGAACTTGAAAGTGCATTTCTGTACCGCGTTGTCCATTGAGAATGTTCCCAAATCGATGATTGTTTTCTCAAATTTCAACTGTGGATATTTCTTTGCCTGCACACTGATAGAAAGTGTTAGTACGGCAAAGAGCATCAAGAGTTTTGTCTTCATAAATCTTATCTTTTATTAAATTCTGCTGCAAAGTTAATGATTTATTCAGAATTCCTCCGTTTTAATTCCAAAATTTTCACTAACTTTGCACGATTTTTATATTATTTAAGATTAAAACGAAAATATAAAATAGAAAATGAACAAGAACACGCTAACGGCTTTTGTGCTGATGGCATTGGTAGTTTTCGGCTTTATGACTTACGAGAACTATGCGCGCCGCACCCAGATGGAAGAGCAAATGGTATTGGACTCTATCGCACGGGTGGAAGCACAAAAGGAAGCAAAAGTAAAGCAAAAAGAACTGGAAAAGAAGGCGGAGGAATTGGCTGACACGCTGAATCCGCTCTTTGAAGCACGTCAAGGCAAAGAACTTATGACTGTCATTGAGAATGAGTTGCTCAAGGTGACAATCACTAACAAAGGCGGTCAACTCCAGAAGGTTGAACTGAAAGACAGTACTTACAAGAGTCGAAATGGTGGAAATGTGGTGCTCTTTGATGGTAAAGACCAGAACATGCGTCTGATGCTGGATGGCAAGACCGCCAACATTGTGACGGATGAACTCTTCTTCTCCCCTACCGACTTGAAAAAAGATGGTTTGACCATGCATTTACCTGTTGGCAAAGGAGCGCTTGACATTGTATATTCGCTCAAGCCGAATTCATACATCCTTGACATGGATGTGAAGGCAACGGGGCTTGAAGGTTTTTTCCCTTCTGCAATGAAGGAAGTGCAGATTGAGTGGATGGAGCGAATGCTGCAGCAGGAGAAAGGATATGACTTTGAAAACCGTTATTCTACCATCACCTACCGTGATACGGATGGTGACACCCATGAGTTGTCCATCAGCGGTAGCGATGAGACCGAAGATGAGTTTGAAGAAGATACGAAGTGGATTGCCTATAAGACTCAGTTCTTCAGCCAGATACTTATTGCAGACGAGCCTCTGAAGGTCAACACGATGTCATCGGAGAAGTTGGAGAATGGTTCTGGTTATTTGAAGACTTATCAGAGCACCTTTGCTGCAAACTTTGACACAAAGGGTGTGAAACCCACCAGTTTCCATTTGTATCTTGGTCCTAACAAATTTTCTACTTTGAAAGAGAGTGAGAAGATGCTTCAGTCGGGTGATGACCTTGACCTCCAATCATTAGTATATATGGGATGGCCCGTCATTAAGTGGATTAACCGCTTCTTCTTCCTCTATGCATTCGACTTCTTGACAGGATTAGGGCTTAACATGGGTATTGTGCTATTGCTGCTCACCATTATTGTGAAAGTGATAGTATTCCCATTGATGAAAAAATCCTATATTGCTTCAGCCAACATGCGTGTGCTCCGTCCGAAGATGGACGAAATCAATGCCAAATATCCAAAGCCAGAAGATGCCATGCTGAAGCAGCAGGAAGTGATGAAACTGTATAGTGAATATGGAGTAAGTCCAATGGGTGGCTGTCTGCCCATGTTGATACAGATGCCTATCTGGATTGCCCTCTTCAACTTCATTCCTAACTACATCGAAATGCGTGGTGAGTCCTTCCTTTGGGCGGATGACCTTTCCACCTATGATGATGTGATTAACTGGGGCTTTAACATTTGGGGCATTGGCGACCATTTGTCTCTCTTCTGTATTTTGTGGTGCGTATCGACAGTGGCTAACTCCATTATTACGCAGCGTCAGCAGTCGTATGCCATGACTGCAGAACAACAGCAGCAGATGAGTATGATGAAGTGGATGACTTATCTGATGCCAGTCATTTTCTTCTTCTCGTTCAACAGTTACAGTTCAGGTCTTAACTGGTATTACTTTGTTTCTGGTCTTATCAGCATTCTTATGATGTGGTTCCTCCGCAAGACAACGGATGACAATGTGTTGTTGGAGAAACTGGAAAAGCGTCATGCTGAGCGTAAGGCAAATACGGGTGAAAAGAAAAAGACTTCCAGCATCATGGAACGTCTGCAAGCCATGCAGGAGAAGCAGTTGGAGATTCTCAAACAGCAACAAGAAGCACAGAAAAACCGGAAATAAAAACCATGAATAAAATTCTTATTCTTGCATCTCTCATAGCAATGACACACATCGATGCTGATGCACAGACGTTCATCGGACGACAAACTCCCAAGATAGAAAACCGCACACTCACCCCCGAAGTCCTTTGGGCAATGGGGCGAGTAGGTGGTGCTTCGGTCTCACCGGATGCAAGGTCCATCACATACAATGTTTCATATTACAGTGTGGCTGAAAACAAAAGCCATACTGTAATATATGTTTTAAATGGTGACGGTACAGGCGAGCAACTGCTCACAACAGCCAAGACATCGGAATTGTCGCCTAAGTTTATTGCAAATGGCAAAAAGATAGCCTTTCTTGCAGCCGACAACAAAGGAACCATGCAGGTGTGGCAGATGAATCCTGACGGAACGGAACGAGTGCAGTTGTCGTGTGAAAAAGAAGACGTGGAGGATTTCACTTTCTCTGCAAATGAGCAAAAAGTTATTCTCATTAAGTCTATCCAATATGGGAAACGCACCAAAGATCTGTATTCAGATTTGGAGAAAGCATCGGGGCGCGTTATCACAGGATTGATGCATCGTCATTGGGACGAATGGGTGGAGAGCATCCCCCACCCTTACGTGGCAGATTTCGACGGTACAGCCATCAGTGGTGCAAAAGATATTCTTGAGGGTGAACCGTTTGAATGTCCGATGAAGCCATTTGGCGGCATTGAACAGTTGACCTTTTCTCCCGACGGGAAGCAGATTGCCTACACCTGCCGAAAGTTGGAAGGTAAGGACTACGCTTGTTCGACTGATGCCGACATCTACATCTATGACATAGAAACAGGTAAGACAAGGAACATCTGCAAGCCTGAAGGTTACGTGCGTCCAGCCGTTGATTACACCGAATCGTTGAAGAACCAGAAGGTCAACACCGAAGCCCCCGTAGTGGGTGGAATGACTTTTGCGGGTTACGACATCAACCCTCAGTATTCTCCCGATGGCAAGTATCTCGCTTGGCAGAGCATGAAGCAAGATGGGTATGAGAGCGATGTGAACCGTCTCATCATCAAAGACCTCACCACAGGAGAATGCCGACAACTGGCAACAGGTTTTGACAGCAATGTGGATTCCTACTGCTGGAGTGCAGACAGCAAGCGTCTCTATTTCAACGGTGTCTGGCACGGAGAGACACACATCTACACCGTTGACCTGAAAGACCAAGTGAAACAGTTGACCGATGGACAGTATGACTACACCTCCGTGCAACTCATGGGCAAGAACCTCCTCTGTGCTCGTCAGAGCATGTGTGAGGCGACAGAACTCTACACCGTCAATCCTGCCAAAGGTACCGTCACCCAGTTGACCCACGAGAACCAATACTTCAGGGACAACATCGACTGGGGAACCGTGGAGCCTCGCTGGACAAAGACCGTCGATGGTAAAGACCTCCTCTCCTGGGTGGTGCTTCCACCCCATTTTGACAAGACCAAGAAGTACCCCACCCTGCTGTTCTGCGAAGGTGGTCCTCAGAGCCCTGTGTCGCAGTTCTGGTCGTTCCGGTGGAACATGATGATCATGGCTGCTAACGGCTATGTGGTGGTTGCTCCCAATCGTCGGGGTCTCCCCGGATTTGGTAAGGCATGGAACGAAGAGATATCCGAAGATTACGGAGGTCACTGCATGGATGACTATTTCTCAGCCATCGACGATGCTGCCGAACATCTTCCCTATGTGGACAAAGACCGTCTCGGTTGTGTGGGAGCCAGTTTCGGTGGTTTCAGCGTGTATTGGTTGGCTGGTCATCACAACAAGCGTTTCAAGGCGTTCATTGCTCACGACGGTATCTTCAACATCGAGCAGCAGTATCTGGAGACCGAAGAGATGTGGTTTGCCAACTGGGACATGGGTGGTGCCTTCTGGAACGGTCACGACAAGACCTTCCGCAATTCACCCCACCGATTCGTCGATCAGTGGGACACCCCCATCCTCTGCATTCAGGGAGAGAAAGACTACCGCATCGTCACTTCCCAAGCCATGTCTGCCTTCAATGCTGCCCAACTCCGTGGTATTCCCTCCGAGTTCCTTTGTTTCCCCGATGAGAACCACTGGGTGCTCAAACCTCAGAACGGCATTCTCTGGCAGCGTCGTTTCTTCAATTGGTTGGATAAATATGTAAAAAACTAACGCATTTCCCCACCCTAAACTCTCAAGGCTCATGGATGTCCGCACTTTTCTTTTGAGCGTGTCTTTCTCCGTGCTGACCATCATGGGATGTACAGGAGGCAAAAAGCGTGTGCCGACAGGTAGCGTTACGATGAACGAGATTCCTCGCATCGTGGAATTGGTGATGACACATGCGGCAGAAGAGCTGGAGCGGGCGCTGGAGGTCATCGACTCGTTCAGGACGGCGGGGCTGCCCGACCATGAGACAGAGTGGCTGAGGGCCAAGGTCTATAGTTCGTCATTAGAGGGCGTGTGGCTCGACTCGGCCATCGTCATCACCGAGCGGCTGATGGGATGGCCCGTGGCAAAGGAGAACCGGGAGTATAGGGAGGACGTTTTAGAAACGTTGGTGAACGCTTGCCGACTGCGGCATGATGACGAGCGGGCTTTGAGGTGGACAGCCGAGTTGGTGGCGTTGTGCCGCGAGAAGGGCGAAGAGACGGAGGCCCTGCGCAACGAGGCGGAGATGGGATTGTACCTCACCCATGTCGGGCGGATGCAAAAAGGGCTTACCAAGATCGACAGTGTGATGACAAGGCTCGACAACGTGCGCCGATTCAACGAACTGGATGCTTGGCTGATTGCCGCCAAGCGGAAGATAACCGTATTAAAAGAAAGCGATGGTGAGTACCTGTCGCCCAACGGCCATACCGATATTATCCCCATTGCCAATCGTATCATCGACCGCTTCTCCGACGCCAACTATTTCGGCCGGAAGTTCAAGGCCCGCTTCGGTCTCTCGCCCACGCAGTATCGTTCCGGCAACCAGCCAGAACCGTTTGCCGATTCGTAAATCTGTCTGGCGAAGACCCGCAATTCCGTCCGGCCATTCGTAAATCTGTCTGAAAACACTCGTAAATCTGTCTGCACTATTGTACGGGCGCAAGGTTTCTGCTAACCTTGCACCCGTAATTATTTATTCAGACAAGACTATGCAAACATCCACAATCATCCTCATGCTGGTCGGCATCGTAGCGGTGCTGACGGTACTGGTCGTCGTTCTGCTCTGGCAGAATCACCGCAAGGACGAGGACCTCAGGCAGAAGAACGACGTCATCATCCACGAGGTGCGCCGCAACCAGTCGCTCATCGACAAGGCCGTGGCCCAGGGCATCAACCGCGCCGCCCTGTTCTGACCGTGCGCAAAGAGAAACCACATATTTTTAGTATTAACCCATTAAAAAGTAAACAGCATGAACGAAAAGAGATTTTCATTTGTGAGCATGTCGGGCCTCCGCGCACTGATGTGCGCAGTGCTCGTGGCTGTGGGCTTGGCGGCCTGCAGCGACAAAGACGACAATCCCGTTGTGAATCCCCAACTGGTCGAGCAGATTCAGGGCGAGTGGATTCTGATCAACGACTTCTGGGGCGAGGAAGACGAACCCTACTTCGAGGCCGAGGACTTCGACGACGTTGAGGGCATCGACCCCAGCATCTTCGACTATCATCGCGAGGTGGTCTATGTGAACTTACAGAAGAGCGGCAAAGGCTCGTTCATCTTCTTCATCGTTGACCAGAACAACGAGCCCGTTGGCAAAGAGGGCGACTACCTCCAGATGTACATGGACTTCGACTACGCCATCCAGTCCGACGGCAGCATCAAGGTTCTCAACGTGACCGACATCGACGGCTTCGAGGACAAAGAGGAGTTCCGCTTCCGCTACGACAACGGCAGCCTGATTGCCGACGACGGCGAGACGCAGTTCACGCTCCACCGCGTCAGCGACGACGAGGCCGCCCAGTTGGACTATTGGATGCCAATCCTCGGATATGGTGCCGCCGACTGGAACATCAACACGAGCGACATGCTCTTCGGCGCACAGCGCACGCGGGTCCCCGCCCTGACCGTCGACAACTGGCAGGACCACGAGGACATCTTCATCTACGTGCAGAACGGCGGCGACCAGGACATCTACGACGCCGAGACCGGCAACCAGGTGTTCGGATTCGAGCACCACAAACTGCCCTGGTCGCGCGGTGCCAACGAGAGCCCCAACCTGCCCGAGAGCATCTGGAAGGAAGTGTGGAACGACGGCGTGAAGGAGGGCAACCCCTGGCGGCTCGCCATGATGCAGATTGGTGAGAACTCCACCAAGAACGGCAACTTCCTCGCCTTCTACAACAAGTACACCGGCGTGCTCCGCTTCTTCTTCTATGTTCACGAGGGCATCACCTCCAACGGCTCGACCCACTGGTGGGGACTGCAGATGAACGACCTGCTGGCCTCGCGCTCCGTCTTCCGCTACGGCGTGCCGCTCGACCGCAACATCACCAACGCCGCCTCGAAGGCCGCGCTCAACCAGCCCGACTTCATGGGACAGCTCGTCACGCCCTGGGTGGCCAACAACTTCAACGGCGCCAGCCTGCCGCTGCAGGCCGGATGGTGGGCCTACGACCTCGACCTCTCGCTCTATCGCGGCAGCGAGGCCACCATCAGCACCATCGGCGACCGTGACAACGCCCTGCTGATGAACCTCTTCGCCAAGGAGAACATGCAGGCACAACTCTCGTCACTCTTCGAGGGAACCATCGACGGCAACATCGACCTCGAAGCCACCTACGCCAACTCTGAGAACGGCAAGTCGGGCGGCATCGGCGAAATCGTCGGCAAGGTGAAGGACATCGGCATGGGCCTGAAGGACATCTACGACGCTGCCATGAAGGACGACGTGGGCGGCAGCCTCAAGGGACTCGTGGCCCTCGGCAAGAAGGGCGCCATCATGGCCGGACTCATGGAGGAAGAGAAAGAGGTTGACCCCAAGCAACTGACCGGCATGAAGGGCACCATCAACATGACCATGAAGGGCAAGATGGACACCAAGGGCATGCTCAGCACCGAGCGCGGCATCAGCGGATTCGCAGGCATGGTGCTCAAGCGCGACAACTTCATCTACGACAACATCCCCACCTTCGGCGAGGGCGTGTGGAACATCGAAACCCCGCCAGTGGTCTATTTCACCAACGCCTACGTGGATTGGAGATATGAATACAAGTGGTGGGGCTCATCATCAGGCGGTATAGGCTTTGTCTATTACACCGACAAGAAGAGTCCCTTCGGCGGACAGTCGATCACCAGAAGAGACACGCAAGAGCGCAGCGAGAGCAACGAGCCGTTCCGCGGCCACGTAGCCTACTTCGACCCCAGCAGCATCAAGATTAAACTCAATCCCAACCTGTTCACCCCCGAGGAAATCGCCTCGGCCAAGGTGTCGGCCGTCTGCGGCGTGCGCAAGGGCATGGCCCACGGCAGCCACGAAGCCTATCGCCAGGCCCAGAAACTGAGGGGCAGCGAGTTCGGCATCAACGGCAATGTGGACTATCCTAACCGTGCCTTCGGCGAGGCTCCCTTCGACGGCCTCAGCGGAGCCGACGACAAGATGGGCCTCAGCACCGGCGTGAAGTTCGCCGTGGATACCTACAAGGGCCGCCAGTTCGGTGTCTTCGGACGCGGCGACAGCGACTACCTCATCGAGCCTCAGTCCATTCACGGCAACGCCGGCAGCGACTGCATGCCCGCCTACGAGATTACCGTCACCGTCACCGTGATGCACAACGGCAAGCCCATCATCTACTCGCGCAACTACCTGCCCGAGTACAAGGAGATAAACATCAACAACCTGCCCACCAAGAGCGACCTGGAGAGCCGCAGACCCGCCGAGTACGACGCTGCCATCTACAGCCAGCAGGCCAAGCACATCAACGACATACGCAACTGGACCCGCCGCACCTTCATCCCCAACAGGGGCCAGCGTCTGGGATTCGGCACCGAGTTCATCATTGCCACAGGCTACGAATGGGACAACCCCGCCGGCGGATGGCCTAACCTCATCGACGGCGACACCAACTCCGAATGGATCAGCAGAACACAGTGCAAAGATGATGGCTCAATCTACGACTGGGACACCCATACTGAGGGTAAGTCGGTAGCCACAGACGCCAAGGTCTGGTATTGCGAGTTCCAGACACGCTATCCCGTCTCTCCGACGAGTTGGACGCTCTGGAACGCCGTCAATGGAAACATCAGCGAACGCAACCCGAGCCACTGCGCCCTCTACGGCAAGAAGAAGAACTCCGATGCCTGGACGATGCTCGACAACGAGCACCCCTCCGCCTATTTGCCCACCACCCACGGAGGCAAGACCTTCGGCTTCAACCGACAGCAGCCTAAGGACATGCAGTACTTCCGCTTCGAGGTGTTCGGCAATTACGGCGACCCCGTGCTCGGCCTCTCGGAACTCATCTTCAACTACGCCGACTAAGCACCGTCACACCCCGTGACGCCTGCGGACACCCCGCGAGGCCGCCAAAACGCTCCGGCAGCCTCGCGGGAACTCCGCAAGCAAGAAAAATCGCTCCGGCAACGCTGCGGAAACTCCGCAAGACGGAAAAACTGCTCCGGCAGACCTGCGGAACGCCCGCAAGCGCGAAAAACCGCTCCGGCGGTCTCGCGGAACCTCCGCAAGCATCCCGAACCCTCTCGACACTCTCGCGGAACTCCCGCGAGCGACCCGAAACCACAGTTTAAACCCTAAACAGCAAACGACATGAATATCGTTCTTTGACATACTGAGACAGACGGATATAATGGGGATTTTGTGAACTTAAACACGAATTTCCACGAATAATCCACAAATTATTCACGAATTGCACCGCGATTCGGGAATTTGTTGTATCTTTGCAGCGACAAACCTTTAAAGAAAGGAAAGATTATGGAGACAACGAAGAAAAGAACACGCGAGGAAGTCCGTGCAGCCTTCAGGGCTTTTATGCGTGAGAGAGAAGAAGAACAAAAGGCTGCACAGATGAGAAGTGAAAAATATCGCTCGGAAAGTAAGGCCGTATTTGCTTAGATTATTTGCATCAAAGACAACATGAATGCTTTAGATCTTGGACGGATTAACAGCATATCACCTTACGTCGTGACGCTGCGGGTGGACAAACCATGCGTGTACTGGTTCTACACAGACTTCGGAGTAGAATACGAAATCGTCATCAAGGCTAACGATATATTCATTGCCAGTGGAGCTTACGCGCTGGACATTATCAATGTCTGGCACCAGCCTTCACCCGGCGACCCGAAGTTCAGGCAGACGCTGATGGCCATCGTCGAGGAATTCTTCAGGCAGAACAACGACGTGATGCTCTACGTCACAGAGACTAAGGACAGCAAGCAAGCCTCGCGCAACAGGCTCTTTGTGCGATGGTTCAACACCTACGAACATAGCGACCAATACGTGATAAAAACTGCAGAGGGAAAGATGGACGGCCAGATGAACTTCATGGCCATCATCCTTCGGAAAGACAACCCGCGACTACAACTGGTCTTCGAGGAGTTCGACGAAACAATCGCATTCCTCTTTGACTAAACAGTTCTTTAAGAAAGAAACATATCCGCCGCCGAGACTCCCTGGGGAGCCTCGGCGGTTGTCTGTCTCAGAAGGATGAAACAATATAATATAAAAACGTATAAGATAAGGATGATAAGGAAATTTTTCGTAATGGCCGCAGTCGCCATGATGACTGCCATGAGCGCACTGGCACAGAAAAACCAGCCCGCCGGGATGCGGGTGGAAGTGGCCGAGGCCGAGACCGACCACGGCGACTACAGCATCTTCACGTATCAGGACACGGATTCGGTCGAGACCTTCGGCTACTACCTCAGCCTGGGACGTACAACCGACTTCCTCGGTGCTGACAAATCCTCGGTATGCAGGTGCAGAACATCCACGAGGTGACCATCCGCCTCGGTAGCACCACCGACGAGGCTCTGGCCACCATCGCCTCCATCCTCGACCTCTATGACAAGGACGTGGACACGACGGTCGAGTTCGCGGGCCGCGCCGCCACCAACGGCTTCCGCCTCGGCGATCCCGTGACAGTCACCTGCACGGTGGTGAAAAAGACGCTCGGCGGAAAGCGCCTGCAGTTCCTCTTCCCCGAAGGCAAGCGGCAGGCCCGCGCCTATCTGTCGAAATCGACGCTCAAGGAACTCCGCACAGGCTTCAAGTTCGACATTAAACTACATCCAAAACAACATCGTAAGTAATAAAGAAGATTTTAGCAATATTGGCAATCGTCCCAATGCCACCATGAGTGTACAGGCACTATGGGCATGGAGGGTGTGTCAAAAAGGTTCCCTCGATGCCATAAAAGTGGTCTGAGTCACACCACCTCGGCGGTCTGAGTCACACCCCCCGCGCGGTGTGACTCAGACCACTTTTGATGCATTGATGGAGCATTTTGATACTTCTTCTTTTTTTGTACCATTGTACTGTCGATACGATTTTTCCTATATATGAAACGACTCTGCCAACTCATCTCCAACTATATACGAGCCGTGAGAAGCATGAACTGGTAGATGGCTACAAATAGGAAAAATCGATTTTTTTACAAGTTTCGTGTGTCCTTCGGACTTAAAACCCGATGAAAAGTTGCGAGTTTTGTGAACTTTATGTACCTTTGTAGCACAAAATGATGCACTATCAACAAAAAGACGATATGACACAAGCGATTCAGAAAAAATTGAGCGATTCAGCCGCCATGCGCTGGACCACGCTCATCATCGTTTCGGTGACGATGATGTTTGCCTATTTCTTCACCGATGTGATGTCACCTCTCGAACCCCTGCTCACTGCAGCCAAGGAGGACGGTGGACTGGGTTGGAGTGCTGACGACTACGGTTTCTTCTCCGGCTCTTACAGTTTCTTCAACGTGTTCCTGTTGCTGCTCTTCTTCGGCGGTATCATCCTCGACAAGTTCGGCATCCGCTTCACAGGCATCATGAGCACCGTGCTGATGTTTGGCGGTGCGCTCATCAAGTGGTATGGTGTGGGTCATGAGTTTGAGGGAGACCTGTTTGGCTACCCCATGCAGGTGATTGTTGCTTGCCTCGGTTTCGCCATCTACGGTGTAGGTTGCGAAATTGCCGGTATCACCGTCAGCAAGGTGATTGTCAAGTGGTTCACCGGTCATGAACTTGCTCTTGCGATGGGTCTTCAGGTGGCTCTTGCACGTATTGGAACCGCTGGTGCACTTGCCTTTTCTCTCCCCTTTGCTCAACAGATGGGTGGTGCAAGTGCCAGTGTCGGACTCGGTGCTGCCATGCTCTGCATCGGCATGATTGCTTTCATCGTCTATAGTGTGATGGACAAGAAAGAAGATGCTGCCGCTGCTGCTGTGGAGACAGAACCCGAGGAAGGTTTCAAGTTTGCCGACCTGAAACTGCTCTTCACCAACAAGGGATTCTGGTACATCACCCTGCTCTGTCTCATGTTCTACGCAGGTGTGTTCCCCTTCCTCAAATTTGCCACCCAGTTGATGGTGACCAAATACGGTGTCGATCCAGAACTGGCGGGTCTCATCCCAGCCATGCTACCCTTCGGCACGATATTCCTCACACCGCTTTTCGGTTCCGTCTATGACAAGCACGGCAAAGGTGCCACCCTCATGATTATCGGCAGCATCCTGCTCACCCTCGTCCACATTGTCTTCGCATTGCCCATCAACTCGTGGGTGGTAGCTATTGTGGTGATGGTCATCCTGGGTATCGCTTTCGGTCTTGTTCCATCCGCCATGTGGCCCTCCGTTCCGAAAATCATCCCTATGCAACTGCTCGGTACGGCATACGCGCTCATCTTCTACATCCAGAACATCGGTCTTGGTATGGTGCCCATCCTCATCGGTAAGGTGAACCAAGTCAACATCGGAGCGGATGGCAACATCGACTACACCATGTCGATGACCCTCTTCGCCATCTTCGGTGCCATTGCTATCATCATTTCCTTCTTGCTCTTGGCTGAGGACAAGAAGAAAGGCTACGGTCTGCAGAAATCTAATATCCAATAATCACAAAAATAAATTTATGAATAATTCATGGTCAATTCTTGGAAATTCGTGTTAAAATATAAAACATAAATTATCATGAATTAACCATGAATTAATCATGAATTATAAGTATGTATTATTCATTTAAAACCATATCATTTATGTTTGAAGGACAACCAAAAGGTCTGTGGACCTTAGCATTAGCCAACACAGGCGAGCGATTCGGCTACTACACCATGCTTGCCGTGTTCACCCTGTTTCTCCAAGCCAATTTCGGCTTCGACGAGAAACTCACCAGTACCATCTTCTCCAGTTTCCTCATGCTGGTTTATTTTCTTCCTCTTTTTGGTGGAATGCTTGCCGACAAGTTCGGCTACAGCAAGATGGTCACCATCGGTATCTTTATCATGTTCATCGGTTATGTGCTCCTCTCGCTGCCATTGGGTAAGGACTCTCTTGCCATCATCGCAATGGCAGGAGCGCTTCTGCTCGTCAGCCTCGGCACAGGACTCTTCAAGGGAAACCTGCAGGTGATGGTCGGTGACCTTTACAACGACCCTCAGTTTGCCACCAAGCGTGACTCGGGTTTCCAACTCTTCTACATGGCAATCAATGTGGGTGCCCTCTTCGCTCCCACTGCTGCTGTGAAGATGATGGCATGGGCACAAAGCAGTCTCGGCATGAGCGAAGCAGACTCTTACCACTTTGCTTTCGCCGTTGCCTGTGCATCGCTCATTGCAAGTATTGCTATCTATTACCTTGGCAAACGCACTTTTGCCCAAGTCATCACGACTGGGAAGAAAGACACAAAAGCAGCAACCAACGAGGATGTGGAACAACTCTCGAAGAGCGAGACCACAGAACGTATCATCTGCCTCTGTCTCGTGTTTGCCGTGGTGCTCTTCTTCTGGATGGCTTTCCATCAGAACGGTCTCACCCTCACCTTCTTCGCTCGTGACTACACCGCCACCTCCGCTACAGGTGTGACGGCTATGGAGTTCGATGTGATGAACCTCGTGTGGTGCATCCTCATCATCTACGGTCTCTTCTCCCTCTTCCAGAGCAAGACAGCGAAAGGTAAGGGCATCGGGGCTGCGCTTGTCTTCATCCCTGCTGCCATCCTTGGCTACACCTACTATCAGAACACCGACGCTGTGGTGGCTGTCGATGCTCCCATCTTCCAGCAGTTCAACCCAGCCTTCGTGGTGGCTCTAACACCCGTCAGCATCGCCCTGTTCGGATGGCTTGCCAAGATAGGCAAGGAACCCAAAGCACCCGTCAAGATTGGTCTTGGCATGCTCGTTGCAGCAGCAGCCTACATCATGATGACCCTTGCCTGTATCGGTCTTCCGCTGCCAGCCTACGATGCCGAAGGCACCAACCTCCACATGGCAGATGTAACCCCCAACCTGCTCGTTTCCACCTACCTCGTGCTCACCTTTGCCGAACTGCTGCTCTCTCCGATCGGTATCTCGTTCGTCACCAAGGTGGCTCCTCCCAAGTATAAAGGTATGATGATGGGTGGCTGGTTCGTCTCCACTGCCCTCGGCAACTTCCTCGTGCAGATTCCAGGTTACCTCTGGGGCAAAGATTTGTACATTGTGTGGGGTGTTCTTGCAGGCATCTGCCTCCTCGCTGCCCTCTTCATTTTCTCTATCATTAAGAAATTGAACAAAGTGGCATAAAAAAGCATTCATCTCTTTCAACAAACGAAAGAGGTGTGCATCAATAAAAAGGCTGAATCCGTTGCAAGGATTCAGCCTTTTTATTGATATAAAGTATCAACAACTACTAATAATCAATATATTTCTTATTTTGTATATTGGAATGCTGAGTATGTATATACATTCGTCTCAATCTCAGGTCTAAGATACCAGTCTGTGTATTGGGTTCGATCAGATGCCCAATACAAGAATGCAGGGTATGCATCTTTGATACAAACACCTTCCAGAGGATATTGGAAGTCACTTGGAACAAGGATTGCATGCGGGTCTTCGCCTTTTTCTGATAGACGGACATCCTTATTTGTGGCAGCATTGTAAATATACACCTGCTTGCTGAGGTCTTTGAAAGTAAATGATGGGTCAACTGTGATGGTTTCTACAACAGGGTCAACATGTTGGTCGCCAGAAGCATTGGCACCTTTACTAACATTGAGTATCTCGTGTATCTCCTTGTTTCCATTCAGAACCTTGCCATTGATATTGCGCAGATAAACAGGGTCTTCACCACCGCAGGCTTCAAGGCTATATACCACATGGTCTTTATCAATGCGAACTGCTTTAATCACCACGTCATTCAGGTCATAATCACCCAATTCGCGGTCCTCAAAGCAGAAAGTATAAACTTGACCATACATATTGCCTTGTTCGTCAAATGATTCGATTCCACCTTCAATTTCAAAGACAGCATCATTGAAGTCTCTATCGGTTCCTGTCTCACAGCACAAATAATTTTTATTGTTGGCAGCAATCCAAGCCATACGAGAATCTGTGGCTCCTAATTTTGACGATGCGAAAGCACCATAATTATTGACATCAGCATTCAGGCGTCCGTCGCAATAAAGTTCACCAGTTTTGTCTTGTGCAGTGTTTCCGTTTTTCACGTTTACACGCAGCATGAAACCAATCTTATATCCTCTAGGGAATTGATAAGAACCAAGAGTCTGCTTCAATGTTGGTTTTCCTTCGCCCCAATACATCAGTGCATAGGCTGTTTCCTTCTTGATGGAATCTTGAGCCATACCCGTACTTGCGTACTTGTTACGATAAGAACGGTACATCTGGATAGCCTTGTATTTAGGGAGGTTCTTAAAGAATTGTACTTGTTCACTATCTGACATACCTACTATGTCAGAATCCTTGAAATAGTAATAATAAAGATGTGCTTCACTTGCTTCTCTGGTACCTCCATCCCAAATGTAGATGGGTTCTACGATAATAGGTTCAGTACCAGTTGTGATGGCATAACAATTATCGTTATAATATTTGCTTTCCTTGATTTTTTCAATGTTAGAAATTTTATTAGGGAGATAACTGAACAAGATGTCACGCAGGTCTCTAATGTAATCCTTGCTGTAGTTCGGCACAACCATTACCATGCCATCTTCTTTGTTATCTGCTAACTGATACAACACATCATTGTTCCAACCAGCACAATTTCGCTGGTTATTGTATGATTTCTCGGTTCGTTCCAGAATGATGCTTTGTGGCAGTTCTGACACAGTGTGCGGGTATGATGCTCTTGTTTCTAAATCTTCTTCAAAAGACACGGTTTTCTGCCCGATATCAAAGCCTTTGATGTAGTATTTTCCTTCTTCCGACACACACGCTGCATAAAGACGTGTCAATGATACTGGAGCATCGTATGTCAATGTTACAGATTGACCTTTCTGAGCATCCACTTCGTTCAAAACTGTTGCACCATTAGCATTAGCACCACCAAAAGGCGAGCATGTTAAAATCTGTACCTTGGTGATGTCTTCGAGGTCTGCATCTGCTGTGATGGTAATGGTTCCATTATTGGTGGTGCTCCAATCCTGTTCTGTGTTGACTTTGATACCCAACTTCAGTTGGGCATTGTTTAAGATGTCCTCGTCTCCAGCAGTTATCTCACCTACATAATTATAGTCTTGACAACCAACCAACAACATTGCACCAACTGATAATATTAATCCAACTTTTTTCATAATTGAAAAGGGGTTTTAATCTGTCTTGTGTACTTCTTGTTTCTATATTTTTGCAAATATAAATATAATAATGTGTTTTTAATGTCCTTTTTCGTGGGTACGAAGTTTTTTTAACATTAAATAACAAAATGTGTGTAAAAATTTGGCTATTTGATTCGTTTTTTGAACATTAAGAAAGCAATTATGTTTTATTATATAAGTTATGGCTCATTCTCAACATTCGTCCCCTAAAAATGAAAAAATAGATAATATCTTTGCGAATGTCATTATATTTTTCACTTTATCTTTTGTAGTTTGAAAAATGTTTCATACATTTGCAACAAAGTACACAAAAGCATTTTCATATCAACTTAAATTAAATACTCAACATGAAACCTTTTATGGACGATAACTTCTTGCTGCAGAGTGAAGTGGCACAGAAGTTGTATCATGAGCATGCGGCTAAGATGCCGATTATCGATTATCACTGTCATTTGGTGCCACAAATGGTGGCAGAGAACAAACGTTTTGAATCTATCACTCAGATCTGGTTGGGGGGCGATCACTACAAGTGGAGAGCCATGCGCTCAAATGGTGTGGATGAACGGTTCTGCACAGGTAAGGACACTTCCGACTGGGAGAAGTTCGAGAAATGGGCAGGAACAGTGCCTTACACTTTCCGTAATCCCCTTTATCACTGGACACATCTGGAGTTGAAGACCGCTTTTGGCATCAATAAGACATTGAATCCTGAAAATGCACGTGAGATTTTTGACGAGTGTAATGAGCAAATCAAGAATGACCCCAAATTCACACCCAGAGGTCTGATGAAACACTACAACGTTGAGACCGTGTGCACGACGGATGACCCCGTAGATTCGCTGGAATACCACAAACAAGTGGCTGCAGACCCAACTATGGAGACGAAAATGCTTCCAGCATGGCGTCCTGACAAGGCAATGGCTGTAGAAGTGCCCGCTAATTTCAAGGCATACGTGGATAAACTTTCAGAGGTGAGCGGCAAGGCTATCAATGGTTTCAATGATTATATCGATGCCATTCAGGCACGTCACGATTTCTTCGCTTCGATGGGCTGTAAGTTGAGCGACCACGGCATAGAGGAGTTTTATGCCGAAGACTATACGGATGCTGAAATCAATGCTATTTTTGACAAGGTGTATGGCGGAAAGATTTTGACACAAGAAGAAATCTTGAAGTTCAAGAGTGCCATGATGTATATCTTTGCTGTACAGGATGCCGAGGCTGGATGGGCACAGCAGTTCCACTATGGTGCCATTCGTGACAATAACTCAAAGATGTTCAAACAACTGGGTCCAGATACAGGATTCGATTCTATAGGTGAATTCAACACCGCCAAGAAGTGCTCAAAGTTCCTTGACCGTCTCAATGCTGAAGGCAAGTTGGCAAAAACTATTCTTTACAACCTCAATCCATGCGCTAATGAGGTGCTTGCCACCATGTTGGGTAATTTCCAAGATGGTTCATGCCCCGGTAAGATTCAGTGGGGCTCTGGCTGGTGGTTCCTTGACCAGAAGGATGGTATGACCAAGCAGATGAACGCGCTTTCTCTTCTCGGTCTGTTGAGTCGTTTTGTGGGTATGCTTACGGATTCTCGCTCGTTCCTCTCCTACCCTCGCCACGAGTATTTCCGTCGTATTCTTTGCAATCTTGTTGCCACCGACATCGAGAACGGCGAAGTACCCTACATCGGTTATGAGGAAAAACGTGTGAACCAGATGATTGAGGACATTGCTTACAACAACGCGAAGAACTATTTTAATTTCTAAATGCCTAATCCTTATTTTCGTTTCAAACAATTCACCATCCGTCACGACCGTTCTGCCATGAAAGTCGGGACGGATGGTGTTTTGCTTGGGGCGTGGGCTTCATTGTGTAAAAAAGCGTCACAATCAAAGACGAACATCCTCGATATTGGTACGGGAACAGGATTGATTGCCCTGATGTTGGCACAACGATTTCCGATGGCTGTGATTGAAGGAGTTGACATTGATGATGCTTCCATTGAACAGGCGAAAGAGAATGTGAAATCTTCTCCTTTCTCCTTACGAATCTCTATTGAGAAAAAAGATTTTAATAGCATTGAGTCTTTCTCTAATAAATATGATTTAATTGTTTCAAATCCACCTTTTTATCAAGAAGATACTTTGGGTGGTAATCATGCGAGGGATGCCGCTCGACACACCACCTCCTTGCCCTTTGAAACACTCATTGAGAACGCCTCTTTATTGCTGACCAAACAGGGTGTTTTTAGTGTTATCCTTCCTTCGGGAGAAGCATCACATTTCATTGCAATTTGTGCCACTTATGGACTTTACCTTGAGCATCGGACAGACATTCAGTCAACACCCCAAAAACTTTCCAAGAGAGTCTTGTTGGCATTTATGAAGGATTATCATTTTACTGTAGCAATCGACTCTCTAACGCTCTACGACGGACAAGGTAACCGTACCTCTGAATACAACCAACTCACAGAAGATTTTTACCTGATGGATTACCAAGTTATTATAGACAAATACTACCCGATTGACAATGAGTTGAAACACATTCTCATGCAGCACAGTCGTCAAGTGGCAGACAAAGCATTGGATATCGTAGATAAACACCCCGAACTAAACGCTGACCGTCAGTTCGTAGAAGAAGCAGCCATGCTACACGATATAGGAATCTTCCGTTGTGATGCGGCTGGCATCCAATGTTTTGGCACAGAGCCTTATATTTGCCATGGTACAATCGGTGCGCAACTTCTTCGTGCAGAGGGGTTTCCACATCATGCAAGAGTGTGTGAAAGACATACAGGTGCAGGGCTGTCACTTGAGGAAATCATCGCCCAAAATCTTCCTGTCCCTCATTGCGACCTTCTACCTGAAACTATAGAGGAACAAATCATTTGCTACGCTGATAAATTCTTTTCTAAAACCAAACTCCACACGGAGAAAACACTCGAACAAGCCATTCGTTCTTTGTCTAAATTTGGTGAGGAAGGAGTCGCACGTTTCGTTAAATGGTCTGAAATCTTTGGGTAATTAGTATTTATTAAAATAAATATACCCGATATTTCCTGAAAAATGCGTACCTTTGCCCCCGTTTTATGAGAAGACAAAGGTTCATAGCATCGTTTCTCGTACTCCTGACGGTAGTTTCCATTATGGCTTTCAACCATCCGTTGGTCGGCAATCATAGAATTGGCGGCCATTATGCTGTTGATAGCGTTGGAACAGATACAACGCATCCGCTTGAAAGAACCTCGTTGGCGGATGCAGACACAATGATTTCATCTATCGACACTACAACGATTTCAGAAACAGATTCTTTGCTTCTCAACCTTGATTCTCTCAAAGCCCAATTTGACCGCGAGCACAACATTACTCCCAACAATTCATCGAGAGCGACCCAGTGGAATGACTCCATTGCGGCAGTCGAGGACTCCATCAGTAAAACGAGAAAGAAAAGTGCGTTGGAATCGCCAGTTGTCTATGAGGCAAAAGACTCTGTGACCTTTTTTATGGGCGATAAGAATGCCTTTCTTTATGGAGATGCCAACGTAAAATACCAGAAGATTGACCTCAAATCAGAAAATATCAGAATGAACATGGACAGTTCCATTGTTCATGCCATCGGGGCACTTGACACATTGGGAAATGCCTTCGGAGAACCTGTTTTCAAGGATGGTGGCGACGAGTATCAGATGAAGACTTTGTCCTACAACTTCAAAACAAAAAAAGCCTTTATCTCAAATCTCTACACTGCACAGGAAGATGGATTCATCACCTCACAAGAAGCCAAAAAGGGAAATGATGGTGCCTATTATACGCGGCGAGGTACATACACCACCTGCGATGAAGAGCATCCACATTTTTACATAGCCATGTCTCGTATGAAGGTGCATCCTGGCAAGAGTGTCTTTTCTGGACCTGCATGGCTTGTGGTTGAAGATGTACCCCTTCCTCTGGCTCTTCCCTTTGCCTACTTCCCCATCACCAGCACATATTCCAGTGGATTCATCATGCCGACATACGGTGACGAATCCACTCGTGGCTTCTATCTCCGCGATGGTGGTTACTACTTTGCCATCAGCGATTATATGGACTTGAAGGTGACGGGAGAAATCTTCACGAAAGGCTCTTGGGGCATTGGCACTCAAACCACTTATAAGAAGCGTTATAAATATAGCGGAAACTTTTATTTCAACTATCAGGTGACAAAAGATGGTGAGAAGAACATGCCAGATTATGCTGTCACCAAAAACTTCAAAGTGCAGTGGAGCCACCGTACCGACCCGAAGGCTTCGCCCAATAGTTCATTCTCTGCCAGCGTAAACTTTGCCACACAGTCATACGAAAAGAACAACCTTACGTCGCTTTATAATCCGACTTCATACTCGCAGAGCACCCGTACCTCTTCTATCAGTTATTCTCATAGTTTTCAGAAGATAGGTCTCTCGTTGTCTTCTTCCTTCAATATCTCGCAAAATATGCGCGATTCCACCATCGCACTCACCATGCCCTCCTTGTCCCTGTCCTTGTCACGCTTCTATCCCTTCAAACGCAAGCATGCGGCAGGCAAAGAACGTTGGTATGAGAAAATCAGCATGAACTATACGGGAACACTTTCCAATTCCATCAGCACGAAAGAAGACCAGGTGATGCACTCGTCACTCATTAAGGATTGGAAAAATGGTATGCGCCACAGCATTCCTATTTCCGCTTCATTCAACATCCTGAAATACATCAATGTCACTCCAACACTGAATTATACCGAACGCTGGTACACCAACAAGATAGAGCAGAGTTGGGATGAGGCTGGACAAAAAATAGTGCGCGATACCATCTATGGCTTCAATCGAGTCTTCGACTATAACCTCTCGCTTTCCGCCAACACCAAATTGTATGGTATGTACACTCTCAATCCGAAAGTGTTTGGAAAGAAATTGAGGTTTGTGCGTCATGTGCTCACCCCATCCGTCAGTTTCAGTTATGCTCCAGACTTTGGCGACAGCCGATGGGGATATTGGAAAACCTACACCAGAACCGATGCCGAAGGCAATGTCTCACTTGTTTCCTATTCCCCTTATGCAGGCTCCCTTTATGGTACCCCCTCGCAAGGAAAGACTGGTTCGATTGGTTTCGATGTTTCCAACAACATAGAGGCAAAAATTTTAGACCGAAACGATTCTCTCAAGAAAATCAGCATCATTGACGAACTGGGTGCCTCACTCTCCTACAATATGGCGGCAAAGACTCAGCCGTGGTCAAATCTCTCTACACGTTTGCGACTCAAATGGGGAAAGACCACTTTCAATATGAATGCCGTGTTCCAGACATACGCATACGAGTTTGACAAGAATGGAAATGTGGTGGTGGGCAACCGTACAGAATGGTCTTACGGGCGTTGGGGACGTTTCCAAGGTATGTCGAAAAACCTCTCCTATACTTTCAATAACCAAAGTTTCAGGAAAATCAAACAGAGCATCATGAGGTTGTTCGGACATGGCAAAGAGGCAGGCGAGGAACTCGATGATGAATTGGATGACGAACAAGACCCTGATGACTTGGAAACCAACATTGATGACCCGAACAGGAAAGCCAAGAAGAAAGAAAACTCTGCCGACGGATTGGACGAAGACGGTTACATGAAGTTCCAGATGCCGTGGTCATTCTCCATCTCCTATGGTATTACGATGGCAGAAGACCGCACGAAAGACATCAATGTCAAGACGATGCGATACCCCTATTCGTTCACACAAAACCTGAACTTCTCAGGCAACCTGAAACTCGCCAGCAACTGGAATTGCAATTTCTCCTCTGGATGGGATTTTACCAATAAAGCCATTTCGATGACTACGGTCAACATTTCTCGCGATATGCACTGTTTCAACATCTCATGTGGTTTGGTGTTTGGTACATTTACCAGTTACCACATTTCGCTACGTGCCAATGCCAGCACCCTCACCGATGCCCTGAAATATGACAAGAAGTCAAGTTATTCAAGCACCATTCAATGGTATTAAAAAATCGTAAATAGCCCGATGTCAAGAGTACTCGCCATAGATTACGGACAGAAACGCACAGGATTAGCCGTGACTGACAATCTGCAAATGATTGCCAACGGATTGACTACTGTCGAAACCAAAGAGTTGGAGAAATTCATTGCCGATTACGTGGCAAAAGAAGAAGTTTCAACTATCGTTGTAGGCAAACCCACCCAGATGAACGGCGAGAACAGCGAGAACATGAAACGTATCGAGCCCTTCTTTAATCGATTGAAAAAACTCTTTCCCGACAAAGAAATCATCTACTACGATGAACGCTTCACCTCCGTACTGGCACACCAAGCCATGTTGCAAAGCGGCATCAGCAAGAAAGCGAGACAAAACAAGGCTTTGGTCGATAAAATCAGTGCCACCATCATCCTGGAAGACTATCTCCAAAGTAAAAACAAATGGTAAATTGTAAATGATCAATAGTAAATAGAATTATGATACTTCCCATGTACATTTTCGGTCAGCCAGTGCTTCGCAAGACTGCCGAGGAAATAGATTTTGAGTCCTATCCTAACCTCAAGGAGTTAATTGACAACATGTTCGAGACCCTTCGCCGTTCCGAAGGTGTAGGACTTGCTGCTCCCCAGGTGGGGCTGCCCATCCGTATGTTCATCATCGACCTCGATGCCATCTCTGAAGATGAGCCACAATACAAAGGCTATTTCCACACCTTCATCAATCCCGAAATCATCGAAGAGAGCGATGAAACCACTACCATGTCAGAAGGTTGCCTCTCTATTCCAGGCATCAACGAGAGTGTCAAGCGTCCAGCCAAAGTGCTTGTCAACTATATTGACGAGAATGGCGAAGAACAGGAACGTTGGCTCGAAGGTTTCGAGGCGCGTGTATTCCAACATGAATACGACCACCTTGATGGTAAACTCTTCGTTGACCGCCTTACCCCCTTCCGTAAGCAGATGATAAAATCCAAACTTCTTGCCATGGCAAAAGGAAAATTCTCTGCCCACTACAAGTGTAAGCCAAACAGAGGGTGAACGTTGACAATTGATAGTTGAAATTTGATAAATGAACAGGTTCCGTCGTTTCATAGCATCCGTTGCGTTCCGTGCCATTGCGTTAGCCCTACCCCTTTTTTGGGGGGGAGGGGGCTTTTCTTATGCCCAAATCAACACCGACCGCATGATGAACATTGCCCGCAATGCTCTTGCCTATGACGACTACGTACTCTCCATCAGTTATTTCAACATCGTCATCAACTACAAGCCGCACCTCTACGAACCCTACTTCTTCCGTGGTGTGGCAAAATTCTACCTTGAAGACTATTCGGGTGCCATCCTCGATTGCACCCAAGCCATCCACCGCAACCCCTACTTCCCTAACAGTTACGAACTGCGAGGACTCGCCCACATCAATCTCAACCAGTTCCCTGAAGCCATCGAAGACTATCGGACTGCCACTGAAATGTCGCCAGAAAACCGTTCCCTTTGGCACAATCTCGCCCTTTGTTATGCAGAAGTTGATAGCCTCGACCAAGCCGACAGCATCACCAATATTGTCATCAAGAAATGGCCTAAATATGCCAATGGCTATAATATCAAGGCACAAATCAGTTTGCAGAAGAAAGACACCACAGCAGCCGAAGCCATTATTGACAAGGCTCTCGAAGTGGATAAGTACAACGTCAATGCCCTCACTGTCAAGGCAAACATTCTGATGAGCCATGAACAATACAGCGAAGCCATTGACCACTTCACTGAAGCACTCCGCCTTAACGCCAAGAGTGCCGGCAACCTCATCAATCGTGCTTTGTGCTACTATCACATCGACAAATATCGCGATGCGATGGCTGACTACGACCGTGCCATCGACCTCGAGCCCAACAACTTCGTTGGGCACTACAACCGAGGACTGCTCCGTGCCAATGTGGGCGAAGATAACCTTGCCATCGAAGACTTTGACTTCATCCTCTCCATCGACCCCGACGACATGATGGCAACCTTCAACCGTGCCACCCTGCTTGAAAACATCGGTGACTATCGGGGTGCCATTCGTGACTATACCACTGTCATCAATGAGTTTCCCAAGTTCCTTTATGGCTATGAACGCCGTGCCGTTGTTCGCCGCAAAATGGGTGATATAGCAGGAGCCAATCGTGACGAAGAACATGTGCTCAAAGAGCAAATCGCCCATCGCTATGGCTACTCTACCCCAACTTCCCGTCAGAGCAACAAGACCCGCAAGAAATCACAAGTCAACCTTGACGATTACCAGAAACTCGTCGAAGAAGACACCGAAGAACCAGAGACTGTCTATGAAAGCGAATATCGGGGTAAGGTGCAGAATCGCCAACAGGAAGCCAAACTCATGCAACTCAACCCCAATACCAGCAACATCTATAAGACAGCAGGACAGACCGACCTCATCAACACCTTCGAGCAAGCCTATCAGCAAGCCCAGGCAGGCAACATCAACGATGCCATCACAGGCTTCACCAAGGTCATCGAGATGAACAACACCTTTGCCGAGGCCTATTTCAACCGTGGCATTCTCCATCTCCTGCTCGACGAATCCGCCCTTGCCATCCCCGACCTCTCCAAAGCCGGAGAGTTAGGCATCTATCAGGCATATAACATCATTAAGAGAAATCAGAATACCAAGAAGAAATATTTATATTAGACGTTCTGTCAGCATGACAAATTCCCTGTGAAAGTGAAAACAGAGTGCTGCACGGAGTTTCACAACCCCGTGCAGTTTGATGCATCATGTCTATTCTAAAAATTTCTAATCGTATTCTATCAATTTCTAATCGTATTCTATCGAATCATTTCACTTTCACCCTTTCGTGATACTCAAAGAGTTTCTGGTTGGCATGGAGGGTCGAAATGCGGAGGTTGGGCAAGACTTCTCCCTTCCAACTGGCACCCCACATGGCGAAGGGCTCTCCCTCTGGCTCAATGTAGGTGATTTCGTCGAGATTCAGCGGCAAGGGTTCGAACACCTGCACGATGGTGAAGTAGTCGCCAGAACTGCCTTCCACCCAGAAGATGGGACCAGTGGGATAACCCAACACTTCTTTCAGTTTATACTGATGTCCCGACCCATCGATGAGCATGTTACCCTGATTGATGCCGAAGTATTCCCTGTTCCAGTTCATTTCGTATGCTCTTGCCAGATAGGTGGCATCGGGTGTGAGCCAGATTGCCATCGCCCCATCTTCGGTGGGTTTAATGAGGTGCGGGGCATCGTAAACAGCCCACGACTGATGGTTGTCCTTGTCATAGTTCTTGGCTTCGCTAACGAGGTGGGGCTTTTGGAACTGTGGCTCGTCATCGAAGCGGAATTCCAATGCACGATGTCTCTTCCAGATTCTGTTGATGGTCACGTCGAAGCCTCGCATGAACCAGTTGGGCACGCCATAGATGCAGATTTCCTTGGCGGTCTCTGGCAATTGGGGAAAGAATATCTGGAAGTCGAGGAAGGTTCCCTTCTTGCCTTTCACGCTGAATATCTTGCCATAACAATCGGGCACCGTGCGGCGCGACTGGTAGATGATGCCTGTTTCCTTGTCGAGGATGACGCACTCGTCGCTGCATAGCCAGAGGTTCTTCACCATGTCGGCAGGCATGAGGAAGTAGCAATGGAGCACGGTCTCTCCGCCCTCATCATTCAGTTGCCAAAGCATCGGCATGAAGGAGCCGTCGAAAGCAAACTGGAGGTCAACTAGGTCGGGGAAAAGTGCGTTGACGTCATCAACAACTGGAACATTGTCAATCATGCCCATGTCTTCATGCCATGAGTTGTTTTCCGTATCCTCCCATACGACGACTTCCTTTTTGGTCTTCGGATCGACTGTGGCTTTTGGGGTCGAGGTCCAGATGCCTGGACTTACTGCCAAGATGTCGATACCCTTTTTCTGCGCCTTTTCGAGTGCCTCGTAGAAAGCGGGGTTGACATCCACTTCCGGCACGGAGCAATATTCCAAGGTGTCCTGTGCCTGCATGGTGGCACATGTGAGAGCCAAGAGGCTCATGATGATGAATCTGTAAGTTCTCATGATGGTTTATGATTTAGAGTTGATGTGTTGCTTTGCTATTGACGTGCATCAGTTCGTCGCGAAGTCCCTGGTAGCATTCCGACGAGACGGCGGTGCCGATGGGCGAATGAGTGCTGTAGAGCAGAATCTTGCCATCGATGCGGTCGGCTATCCACAGATATTTCAGTCCTTTCCGCTCATCCTTCAGTTCGAAGAAGAACTGCAGATGGGAGAAGTTGAGATGGTAGCCAGGCGTGGAGTCATCGTACCAGCAAGCCGCTTGCAACAGACGTCCGAAGACATTCAGTTCCTTCGTGTCAGGAAACACATAGGCGGCAATCACCACGGTGGTGTCTTTTGCCTGCAAGCAACTCTGCGCCACTGGCTTCACCTCGTTGTAACTGGCGAACTTGGCGATGAACTCATCCATTCGACTGGGGGCTTGATAGGTGGAATCCGTCGTCTCGTTAGAGGCATAGATGGCTGTGGGCATCACTTTCTCCTCTGCTTCCACCACCTTGGTTTTTTCCACATTCTTTTCAGCCGTCACTTCCTCTTCCGCTTTCACCTCCACTTTCTTTCCAACCTCTTTCTTCCCCTCCGCTATTATCTTCGCCTCCGCTTTCACTTCTTCCTTCACCTCTGCTACCATCTTCGGTTCTTCCCGGGGTTGAGGATTGGGCTTCTGAACCTTCAGCCTATTCTCCTGCGGTATTGCTGTGTGATTATTATATAATGTGTAGCCAATCAGCGAAACAGCCAAAAGACATGCAGCAGCAATGCTTGCCACTCGAATCCAAAGAGGAATCCGCTTCGCCTCTCGTTTCTGGCAATCCTGCTTGGGGGCAATAGATGCAAATCCTCTGAACATTTCCTGATAGTCCTTCAAGTCCTCAGGCACATCCTCCCTCTGGAAGAAAGCGTAGAGCCTCCTCTCCTCCTCCAAGGTTGTCTCCCCATCGAGGAAACGCACCATCAACGTATGTATATCTTCTTGCATCATTGTTCACTTTTCATTCTTAACTGACCATATTGTTCCAAAATCTTTCGTCGTGCCCTGCTCAGCGACTGCCTCACCGCCACTTCTGTCACTCCGATGAGTTCGGCAATCTCCTTCATCTCCATTTCCTCCTCGTGCCGAAGCCTCAGCACCGTCTGCTGCAAGGTGGGCAACTGACGGACAAATGCCATCATCCGCTCCCCTTCATCGTCCAATCCCTCAGAGGGTATGGCATCCATCATGTCAACCTCCTCCAGAGGAATCTGCTCATGTCGTCGTCTCACCTGATCATAACACAGATGCCTCACCACCACCTTCGCCATCGCTTCCACATTCCGGATAGGCTCATCACGCAACTGCCACAATCGCAGCAACGCATCCTGCACAAGGTCCTCCGCTTCAGTCCTGTCACCCACAATCCGCAGGGCAGTGGACATCAGCATCGGGCGCATCGCCTGAGCCTTCTCCTTGAATGTTTCTATCGTCATGACTTGGGTCTTCCTGCCCTCCTCAGAAGGGCTTTCTGATTACATGACGCAAAGATACCCCTTTTTGTGACATCCTTATGCCATTATTTTGCAAATTTTTATTCATTGCTGATAATTCTTCTTTTCGCCACAGCCAATTCTTCCATCCGCCACTAATAATTTTTCTTTCCAAGTCTTGGAATAAAGAATTGAGCAGGGATTATCAGATTTTTATCCCTGCTCAATAAAAGAATTATTAGTGCTTGGCTTCTTTTTAGGCTTACCGACTATTCCCATGCTTGATAACTACCCTGATGTCGCATTGTCCCTGATATGTAATCCCTCAACTCTTTCTTGGTGAGTTGGGGGTGTTTGACGTAGGTGACATTGCCATTTTCCCAACTCTTGACAATGGGCCATTCGGCAGGCAACCAGAAATCGCCTGTGGTGTTGAGCACCAAGATATGGAACGTGTCTTGGTAGCGATGCAGGATGATGGAGACATCCTCGTAGAGAGGGGTCCATTGTGACATCTGGAAATACGGGGATAATTTAGCAAGAAGTTTTCCATCTGTAATCGTCAGGTCGGGGGTGAACTCGTACCATAAGTGTGGATGCGCATCGATATATTGCCAGATACGTTCATCCAACTGATGAAGCACACTCTCCAACTGCTTTGCGGACTTGATGGTGTAGATGGTGCCCTTGGTCTCTGAAAAGGACGGTGGGAACTGCTCTCCCGTAGAGGGTGAGTAAGGGTGCATCTCTTTCATCACAATCATCTCCATCGGAGTCGTTTCTTGTCCAAAACTGAAAAGAGACACCTCATCAGGACAATCCTTGTCATGACTGAGATAGAAGGGACGACTTTCTATTCCCTTCTGCTTGAAGATGGGTTTGATGAATTTCTCAAACTCCTTTTTGTCAAGCAGTTCGTAGGTGCGGTCATAAACGCTGTCGGGGGTATAGGTGTATGTGAATCTCCCAAAACCCTTGGTTACGCCCAACGCCCCTTTGCTTGCAAGCAACGTCGCATCAGAAAAGGGAGTGAATGAAAACGTTATCAACTCGGGTGCTGTGTTGTATTCTGTGCCATAGATGTTGGTCCATCTGCTCAGGGTGTCTCCCTGTGGATACTCTCTCAGGGCGATGGAATAGCGAACGCTGTCGATACCATCATGATGACTCTCCCAGAGGCTTTTGTTCTGCTCTTTCACCTCATTTGCGAGTAACAAGCAGGTGTTCTTGACGACATCATACACTCGCTGTTTCAGCAGCCCTCTCTCTTTGTAGTTATTTGCCCAAAAGAGGGTGACGGAATCCTTCTGATGGTCACCTGTCAATTTAATGCTATCAGGCGTCTGGGTGAGGTCGCAGGAAATGGTGACTGTCTTTGAGTGCTTCCCGTCATAACGGTAGGTGGTTGTCACGAAATTCTCTGAGGTGGATGAATGGGCGTTCAGAATGTCCTCCTTCTCTTTCGCGAGTGACTTTACATAATCGACCAAACTGTCTATCTTCAAGATGTTCCCCTCCCCTCTGTAGATGTCGGCAGAGGTGAGCGCACCTGTATTCTCAGGCGCAAGGTTGTAGCACGAGGTGACTGTTGCCACAATCAGCAAGGCGAGTGTTGCCTTCATGTATGTCCTTTTCATAAAATGTGTTCTTTTTATAAATGGTTATTGTTATTGATAAAGTGATTGGATTGCTTTCATGTTGATGAAGCGATATTCGAGAGTGGAAATGCCATCCTCCACAGGAGACATTACTCTGGGGGTGGCGAAGGCACTCAGGGCAATGATTGCCAGAGGAAGAATATAGAGCACTTTCATCCGCATCCAAGGCTGGGAGCCCTCCTTGTGCATCATCTGGATGCGCTGCTTCACAAGGCTGTGATTGAAGTTGTTGGCAAAGGTGAAGGTGCTGATACCGATGGCTTTGCGGATGAGCAGATTTTGGTATTGGGAAAGGCTGATGCCTTGCTGCAAAACGTAGTGGTCGGCTTCATATTCGTGCACATCGCGCATGCTATTGCCCAGCATATACACCAACGGATTCCACCACTGCACCAACTGCACCAATGTAAGCAGCAGGATGTCGACTGAATGGTGATGGAGGATGTGCCCTTGCTCATGCAGCAGAATCTCGTTGCGGTGATCGCAATAGTCCTTATGGCTGATGATGATATTGTGCATCCAACTGCATGGGGTGACTTCTCCTGCATGGCAATAGATGGTGAAGCCGTCTATCTTGTCTTTCCATACGCATCCGCGACGCATCAGCATCCCCATGTGGACAAACTGCCCTATACGAAACAGCAAGGCTGCCAGCATGCCCACCACACAGAGGAGGGACAGAATGTGGTGCCACGACCATAGCGCACTCTGGGCAGTGGCAGGGTTCGCCTTCTCACGCACCACAGGCGGCACGGGCGTAGTGCCTTTCATCTTGTGGGCAATCGGTGTGCCGACGGCTTCTGCCTGCCGATGCACCATCTGGGTGACTGGCTGTCCGTCTTCTGCCAAGAAGTGGAAGTTGCATAAGGGCAACAGCAGCGACAGCAGCAGGATGGCAAGCAAGGTGAAGCGGTTGAGACGGAAGAAACTCTCCCTGTGGAGCAACAGCGTGTAGGGCACATAGAGCAGAGCCAGCACAAACGCCGATTTAACGGAATATATAAACCTTAATTCCGCAACACTATAATTTAACTTTATTTATAAGTTCCTGAGCAACAAAAAGTTGCCCAGGATTTTGCCATGTCAGAATTTTCACTTATCTTAGTGTTGCAAAAAGAAAACAAGCAAAACTCTAATATG